>JBKBRA010000013.1:0-60907 GCA_046292305.1 Dietzia sp.
GCGTGATGCGACCGGCCCGTCCTCGTACATCAGGATGACGAGTTCTTACTCCTCAGTAGTGCCCTCGCCGTTGTCCTCGTCCTCATCGTCGATCGGGGGCTCCGGATCGACCGGATCGGTGCCACTGCTGCCCAGCGAACCGAGTGAGCCGCTTCCGAGGCTGCCGGTGTTGTCGGGAGCCGGCGGCTCCCAGCCCTCCTCGAACGCCGTCCAGGCGTAGAGCTGCTGAGTGGTCTGGGTGCCACCGGGGCCACACACCGTCATCACGCCCAACCGGTCGGTACCACGCGGGCTGAACGCCGGGATGTTCAAGTTCACCGACTGCACCGAGGTGGCACCGTTGGCGATAGTGAAGGCCCCGGAGTTACCGGTGAGACCCGCCTGCCTGGCGGCGTCATGACCGTTGATGATCTCCGCCTGGAGCATCGCCCGGTCACTCATGAACTGCGTGATGCTGCCGGTCGGCAGACCCTGCAGCAGCGGCCAGAGCCGGACCGTGATGTTGCCGAGGAAGCTCGCGGGCACCGTGAGCTCCCCCGCAGGGATCCACTGGTAGCGCTCGTAGAAGGTGGCCGAGTTCTCGACGACGCCCGCGGTGGACACGGCGGTACCGGGCCGGTCCGCGGGGTTCTGGTTGGGCGCCTCGCAGCGGAGGCTGACTCCGGTGTTGTTGACGAACGTCACGGTGGCCGTACCGGCCTGGCGGTCGACATTGTCGATGGTGAGTGTGGCGTTGGGGTTGTTGACGATCACCGTTCGGCCGCCACCCCCGTCGCCTGGGATGACGGTCTGCGCGGCCGCGACACCGCTGCCGCCGAGGACCAGGGATGCACTCGCGGCCACCGCCGCGAGGCCCTTGAGAGTTGTGGAGGAAGACATGGTTCTCCTAATTGACGTGTGGTGGCGGGTTCTGACCGGACTCAGCTGCCGAGGGACCCGGAGCTGATGCCGCCGGTCTCGGCGACGACCTGCTCTTCCGGCGCCTCGGGATCCACGGGCTCTTCGGGCTCGGGGAGTGGCTCGTAGCCGTAGAAGATGTAGTGCGAGCCGGTCACCTGATCGATGCAGTAGAACATCGCCGCGGCCCGCCATTCACCACGGTCGCCCGTGGAGGGGACGCCGAGCGCAGCCGACCAGTTGACCGTCTGTCCGGCGTTGACGTTGAACGCGGTCGCCGATCCGACCTGGGGGTTACCGGTCCGGCCGGCGACGCGGGCGGCCTGCTGCGCTGCACGGGTGTCGACCGTGGAGGAACCGATATCACTCCCCGTGGGGAGAAGTTCCTGGATGCTTCCGAGGCTGATGGGGGCGCCGCCGCCGGGAGCAGCGAAACCGTCCGGACCCGAGTAGATGTTCGACCGGTAGAAGCCGATCGTCTCCTCGACCACCTCTGCCGTGGTGACCTGTCCCGGGAACTCACCGGTGAGGTCGTAACCGGGGGTGGCACACCGGAAATTGTTGGCGGTGGTGTTCTGGATAGATCCGGTCACCGTCGTGGGGTTCTCGCCCTTGTCGTTGACGGAGACGACGAGTGCGTTGCTGTCGGTGTTGACGACCACGCCCTGGTGGCCGCCGCCGGGGATCTGGGCGCCGGCCACGGAGGTGCCCACGGTGAGGGCCGCGACCGCCGCTGCCGCGACGGCCCCGCGTGTGACTGAGCGGGTGGAGAGGTTCATGGGTTGTTACTCCTGTCTGTCCTCCCCCGACAGGGGGAGGTGGATGTGGAACGGGTCAGCTGCCGAGGCCGGCGCTGCCGAGGCTGCCGGTCGAACCGGCCGAACCGGCCGAACCGGTACCCCCGACGTTGGGCCGCTGGTTGCCCTCGTAGGCGTGGAAGACGAAGCGCTGTCCCGCCAGGACGCAGGTCAGGATCACACCGGTCTGGAAGTCGGCACGGGTTCCGCCGCTCGGGTTCTGCAGCGTGGCGTTGACCTCTTGCGCGGTGCCAGCGGGGAACGAGAGCGAGGTGCCGAGAGGGGCGTACTGCCCCGCGAGACGCGCCTGGGTGAGCGCGGACTGGGTACTGTTCGCCGCCGCCCATGCAGGATTGATGAAGCCCTGGGCGCTACCCGGGATCAGACCCTGGATACTGCCCACCCCGATCTCGGGGGCGTCCGCGATGCTGCCCAGCGCGCTCGGGAAGGAGATGTCGATATCCGAGAGCTCCACGTAGGGGAACTCGGTGTAGAAGTCGATGGCCTGGGCGACGACCTCGGCGGTGGTGACCGTCGCGGCCGGGCCGTCCTCGATCCCCGTGCAGGTCAGGTTCGAGGTGGAGTTGTTCTGGATGAAGACCCGAACCGTTCCGGCGTCGAGGTCCACCGGGTCGACCACGATCGAGATTCGGTCGTCGTCGAGCGGGAACACCTGGGTGTTGTTGTCCACCCCGGGGAGTTGGGCCGATGCCGCGGGGGCGGCAGCGACGACGAGCGCCGCGGCGATGCCGAGCGCCGCGTAGCGGGATGAGGGTGCCCACGTGCGTGACATGGATCGATCTCCTTAACGTTGGCGTAGATCTGGATTAGGTCGGGCCCGGGATCGTCGGGCGATCCGACCCTCGCCTCAGATTGTGTAGACCGGACCAGTGTGACATGCCCCACAGGAAACTCACACCGACGAAAATATTTAGATTTGATAACGTTTAGCTACTCTATGAATCAAACTTCACAGATGCCCCATCAGTAACAGGCGCCGTTGATTCGCATAGACATAGGGGCCCACCTGCGCAAGTGGAGATCGCTCGGCGACGCCCGCCGCCAAGGGGCCCTACGAGAAGACCGTCCAAGTTCTCTGGGCTCACTACTGGAACGTCTCAGTGGTTTATGTCACACTCATCTTGTCATGATGTTCGCTCAGCTGACGGACAGACAACCCGCATGCCCGTTCCGGGCTCGCCGAACCGTGAGAGAACGTTCTCCGCAGTCCGGCACCAGTGCTCCCTCTAGAAAAGGACGCCTCATGTTGTTAAGACGCGCTACGGCGATGGTGGCCGGTGCCGCCCTGCCGCTGGCTACCGCCGTTGCCCTCGCTCCGGTCGCAACCGCCCAGGACTCCCCGACCGTGACGGAGACCATCGAGGTCACCTACACCTGCACCCCCGCCAACGTTTTGAACATCGGAGGGACGGGTACCTGGACGAACCAGGTCGAGGTCACGTACCCCGAGACGGTGTCGCCGGGCGAGTTCTTCGACGTCTCGATCCAACCGGGACCGATGCAGTCCAACACCAACCGGCTCGGGCGCATCACGTATGACATCCAAGCGCCCGACAACGTCGACTACCGCACCCAGGCTCTCTCGGGTCAGGCGACCGGCCTCGCCGCGGGGACCCCCGCGCTCGCCTCGGTCAACCCGGTCACCAAGGTGACACAGGCCGGCACCGATGTCTTCCGGATCTGGGGCGGGGCGTCGGCCCAGTTCGGCACGTCCACCGGCACGACGGTGAGCGCGGGCCTCCAGAAGAACAGCGCCTTCGCGAACCCGTTCCAGCTTCCCGAGGTCACCTTCAGCATGCGTGCACCGGGCACCCCGGGTGAGGAGATCAACTTCGGGCTCCCCGGCGCCGGGGGGACAGCGTCCACCGGTGCAGGCGGAGGAGAGTTCGCGCAGTTCCAGTACTCCCGTGCCACCAGTGCCACCGGCACCGGCACCGGAGGCGCCGCGGTGGTGTGCGCCGCGAGCGCCAACGCCGCGGAGCTCACGGAGACCATCGTCACCGACGCGCCCTGGGTTCCGTTCGAGTGGGAGACGGACCTGACACTCCAGGCCCAGGTCGGAACGATCGACGAGGACTCGCTCCCCGTCAACGTCACCGCCTCGTTCCAGCGCCCCGCGAATGACTTCCCCGAGGACACCATGGTCCGCCTGTTCCGCGACGGTGAGGCGGTCGGTGACGTCCCTATGCCGGAAACCGGGACCACCGTTTCCTGGCAGGACGACATCCCTCGTGGAGCGAACACGGAGATCTACCGCTACACGGCGGAGATCCTCGAGAGCACGGACGCCCTCGGTGACACCTGGGTCGGCGCGAGTGTCGCCTCGGTGCCCGTGATCGTCAACGGCACCGGCGGCGGGACGGGTGGCGGCGGTTCACTCGACTTCGGGTCGCTCGACTTCGGTTCACTCACCAACATGGCGGAAGGCAGCCTCTCCGACTCCGTCGGGTACGACGTCGCTCCGGTCTCGGTGGTCCTGCCCGACCTCTCGGCAACGCTGAGCTCCGGCAGCTGACACACCCGCTCAACCGAAAGGACCCGTCCGCGCATCCAGCGCGGACGGGTCCTTTCTTCGTTGCAGTTCAGTCCCGGATGTCCGGCGGCATCTGGATCCGGGTGGTCTGTTCGACGTCCGGTTCCACTCCCGGCCTCTCTTGACCGGTGCCGGTGCCAGATGAGCCCGTGGCGGTCGAGTCCGCCGCCGGTGAATCCGTCCCGGGAGCCCGGTCCTCCTCCGGCTCCGCGCGGCGATGCTTGCCGCTGCCGGCCCTAGGGGGCGCGGGCGTCACCTCGGGCCGCAGCCACACGGGGGTCTGGTCGTCCGCCGGCTGGGCGTGGCGGCCACCGGCCCCCGAGTCCAGATCGGACCCGCCGTCGATGCGGGCCGCGTCGAACCGCTCCACCTCGGTACGGATCTCGTCCTCGTCGTCCTCAGAGCCGAGCGGCTTGATGCCCGACCCGCCCGAGGCGACGCCCGAGGCGACGCCCGAGGCGAGCGGCGGGACCGAGGCGTACTCGGGGTAGGCCTGACCGGCGCCACGGGTCGGCCGGGACAGGGGCGGACGCGGGGCCAGATGATCTGCGGCCACGTCGCCGCGGGCCGGAACCGGCCCTGCGGGCTCCATGATCTCCGCGAAGGGGTCGGGCTCCTCCGACACGGGGTCCGTCGCGGGAACCTCCTCGACATCGGGCCCGGTCTCGTCCACCGGACCGGCGTCGGCATCTCCGCGGTCGGCCACCACGGGGGCATCGGCGAGATCGCGCGCGCCCTTGCGCTCGGGCACCAGCCGCAGGTGCCCGGCCCGACGAGGCTCGGGTCGCGCCGGCGGGTGGTCCTGTTCCGGTGAGTCGTCCCGGTCCGGGGACTGCTCATCCCGGTCCTCGGGGGCCTCTGCGTGCGCGGGGACCGGAGCCGCAGTGCCATGCGTTCCGGTCCCGACCTCGCCGTCCATGCCCACCGTGGGGTCCGCCTCCGGGCCGTCCGCCGCCCCCGGTGCACCCGGGTCAATCTCGACGGGCAAGGCGCGGGCCCGGCCACCGATGGGCGGGAACGGGGCCAGCACATCGGCTGCGGCATGCAGGGCCACCACGACGTCGTCCCAGGTGGACGGGTCGTCGACACCGTCGATGGTCGCCGCCACCCACTCCCCTTCGGCCCAGATGCGGCGCACGTCGGCCGGGACCTCACTGACAGCACCGGTCAGACGATCGCGGTCGATCAGGTCAAGCCGGCCGTAGTCGGAGCTCCGGGCCTCCAGGGACGCCACCTCACCGGCGTCATGGAATCCGGGCTCGGCATCGACGTCCGCACGGCTCAGATCCAGCACCACGTCGGAGGCCGTGTCGCGCCGCAGCGCCAGGACCGTCCGACCGCCGGTGACGCCCATGATCGCCCTGCGACCGCGGAACATCCCGTGCGAGACGGTGCCCAGTGCGCTGAGGCCGCCCGCGAAGTCCCCGTGCCGGAACTCCGGCGCAGGGGTGGGGGTCGGCTCGAACTCGCGGTCCTCAAGCCACCGCACCACGGGCGAGTCGGCGAGCAGGTCGGCCGCGGGCACTACTGCCGGCTCGGGAGGGCGCCCACTCTGTCGGCGTGCCGGGAGGAAGCCCCTGACCCGATCGAGCAGACGTGGTGACGACTGGGCGCTGGGCTCGGCAGTACGTTCGGGCGCGAGCTCGACAGCGGGTCCGGTCTCGGGCTCGGCGGCGGGCTCGTCGTTGAGCTGGACGGCGCGCTCGGTGTCGGACTCGGCGGCGCGGTCCGCTGCCTCGGGAGGAGCGGCCGCGATGGCGGCGAGCCCGGAGTCCGGCCCGTCGGCCCCCTGTGCCTCCCCCAGATCCGTTCCGCCACCGGAATCAGGCCCCCCGACACCTCGTTCCGACTCCCGCTGGAACGGCGCCAGCTGCGGAACCCCGGACTCGTCCACCTGCTCCGCCCGGGACTCGTCGACCTCGCCCGCCGGCGGGGTGACGGGCGGGACCTCGTCGTCGTCGTCGTCGGATAGGGCGCCCTCCCCCACCGACCCGTCTCCGACCGCCGGCGGAGTCTCGCGCGACGCGGAACCCCCGCGTTGCCTGGCGTCCAGACGTAGGAGGATGAGCGCCGCCGCGAGCAGCACGAGGGCCAAGAGGAACCAGAACACGACCATGTCAACAGAGCGTAGTCAGCGCTGGTGGGGTTACCCGCCAGGCGCTGCGGCGCTGCGTGACCTGGACACGCCCGGTGAGCCGAACCCGACTGCGCGCGCCGGTGCCCGTCCGCCGGACGGGGTCCGGGCTACCGGGGGTTCTCGCCCAGCGCGATCGGCCGCTTGCGGTCCGCCGACCACTGCGACCACGAGCCCGGGAACAATCGCCCCGCCTCGATCCCGGCGACCTCCATCGCCGCGAGCGCATGGCACGCGTGGATGCCGGAACCGCAGTACACCACCGTGTCCTTCCCGCTGGTCACGCCGACGTCGGCGAACATCTGACGGATCCGGTCGGCGGGCAGGAACCGGCCGCTCTCGTCGAGGAACGACGCGGTGGGCAGGTTGACGGCGCCCGGGATGTGGCCGGCCCGCGAGTCCATCGGCTCGGTGTGGCCGGCGTAGCGCTCGGCCGCCCGGACGTCGATCAGAACGCCCTCGGAGGGGCTGGCCTCCGTCTCGTCGATATCAGCGGTGCGCATGTGGTCGAGTGTGAAGGTGAAGTCGCCGCGCTCGACCGGGTTGCCCGGCCCCACGGCCAGGTCCTCGCCCTCGGCGATCCATGCCTTGAGGCCGCCGTCGAGGAGGTAGACGTTCTCCTTGCCGGCCCAGCGCATCAGCCACCAGGCGCGCGCCGCGGAGGTGTTCCCGGAGTCGTCGTAGATCACCACGCGACTGTCGTTGTGCACCCCGGCACGGCGCAGTGCCTCCTCGAAATCGTCCTGCGAGGGCAGCGGATGGCGGCCCTCCCGGACGTTGCGCTGGCCCGCGAGTTCCGTGGGGAGGTCGATGTACTGCGCACCGGGGATGTGACCGGAGTAGTAGTGCTCCCGGCCGCGGGCGTCGCCGAGCCGCCAGCGCACGTCGAGGATCACGGGGGTGGGAAGACTGGCCACGTCGCTGATCAACTCACGCGCCGTGACGAGAAGGGGACTGACCTGGGTGTCGGGGACGGGGGCGGGGTTACTGGTCACGGTTCGAGGATAGTCCCGATGACGACGACGTGGTTCCCTCGCGGCACTGGGCGTTGACTTGACTCACGTCAGGGCAGCTCTCGGAGGGCTCAACTTATGGACTTAGTCCGACTTAGTTCGTATACTGTGCGTCATGGTGACCGTGAACATCCACGAGGCGAAGACCCACCTGTCCAAACTGTTGGAACGCATCGAGGCGGGCGAGACCATCACGATCGCGCGCGCAGGCCGGCCGGTCGCGGACCTCGTGCCGCACCGCCGGAACGACATCGTGTGGGGAGCACTCAAGGGGCAAATCGTCTTCGACGACGCAGACTTCATGGGCGAAGATCCCGAAACCCTCGAGCTGTTCAAGGATCACCTGTGACAGTTCTTCTCGACACCCATCTGATCCTGTGGTGGATGTCGGGATCCCCCGGGGTGGGGCCACGAACGAGGTCGCTCCTCAGTTCGTCGTCGACCAGGTACTGCTCGGCGGTGTCAATCTGGGAGATCGCCCTCAAGAAGTCAAAGGGCAAGCTGGACGTGGTGGACGGGTTCGAGGACCAGATCCCCTCGATGGGCATGACCCACCTGCCGATCGACGCCACACACGCCGCCGCGGTCAGCGCGGTGTCGCTTCCCCACCGAGACCCCTTCGACCAGTTGCTCGTGGCGCAAGCGCAGGTGGACGGACTGCGCTTGCTCACGGCGGATGCGGCGATCCTCTCAGCCGGCCTTCCCTTCGTGATGGACGCGCGGACTTAGCTTGACCGAGCCAGACGCACGAGTTGGCGGACGGGATTCGCGTCTGGAACGTTCCCGGTCGCGTCTCCTGTCCGCCAACCTGTGTCCGCCAACCAAATTGGCTGACGCTCCGTCAGTAGCCGGGCGTCAGCCCAGGCTCAGCGACTCGCCGTCCTCCGCCAGCGAGACGCGCACGGTGTCGCCGTCGCGGATGTCGCCGCCGAGCAGGGCCCGGGCCAGCTTGTCCCCGATCGCCTGCTGCACGAGCCTGCGCAGCGGACGAGCGCCGTAGGCCGGGTCGTAGCCGCGCCGGGCCAGCCAGCCCTTGGCCGCGTCGTCGACCTCCAGGACCAGTCGCCGACCCTTGAGGCGCCGGGCGAGCTCGTCGATCTGGATGTCGACGATGTGCTCGAGTTGCTCCTCGCTGAGCGAGTCGAACATCACCACGTCGTCGAGCCGGTTGATGAACTCCGGCTTGAAGGCACGCTTGACCGCGTCCATCGTCTGCTCCCGCGATCCGCCCGCGCCCAGGTTGGACGTGAGCACGAGGATCGTGTTGCGGAAGTCGACCGTACGACCCTGCCCGTCGGTGAGCCGGCCGTCGTCGAGCACCTGCAGGAGGATGTCGAACACGTCCGGGTGCGCCTTCTCGACCTCGTCGAGCAGCACGATCGTGTACGGGCGCCGCCGTACGGCCTCGGTGAGCTGCCCGCCGGCCTCGTAGCCGACGTACCCCGGAGGGGCACCGACCAGGCGGGAGACGCTGTGCTTCTCCGAGTACTCGCTCATGTCGATCCGAACCATGGCCCGCTCGTCGTCGAACAGGAACTCGGCGAGTGCCTTGGCCAGCTCCGTCTTTCCCACGCCCGTGGGGCCCAGGAAGAGGAAGGAACCGGTGGGGCGGTCGGGGTCGGCGACCCCCGCTCGCGACCGGCGGACCGCGTCGGACACGGCCTGGACCGCATCGCGCTGTCCCACCACGCGCCGGGCGATATCGTCCTCCATGCGCAGGAGCTTCTCGGTCTCGCCCTGGAGCATCTTGCCCACGGGGATCCCGGTCCACGCCGACACCACCTCGGCCACGTCCTCGGGCCCGACCTCCTCCTTGAGCATGGCGTTGGAGGCGGCGTCGCTGCCCTCCGCGTCGGCGAGTTGCTTCTCCAGCTCGGGAAGCCGGCCGTAACGGATCTCGGCGACCCGTGCGTAGTCGCCGTCGCGCTCGGCCTTCTCGGACTCGGTGCGCAGCGCGTCGAGCTCCTCCTTGACCTTCTGCACGCCCTGGATGGCGGTCTTCTCGTTCTGCCACCGGGCGGTGAGTTCGGCGAGCTTCTCCTTGGAGTCGGCGAGCTCGGCCTGGAGCGCGACGAGCCGGTCCTTGGACGCGGCGTCGGTCTCCTTCTGCAGCGCCACCTCCTCGATCTCGAGTCGGCGCACGATCCGCTCGGCGGCGTCGATCTCCTCCGGCCGGGAGTCGATCTCCATCTTGAGCCGGCTCGCGGCCTCGTCGACCAGGTCGATCGCCTTGTCGGGCAGGAACCGCTGGGTGATGTACCGATCCGAGAGCGCGGCCGCGGAGACGAGCGCGGAGTCGGTGATGCGCACGCCGTGGTGCACCTCGTACCGCTCCTTGAGCCCGCGCAGGATGCCGACCGTGTCCTCGACGCTCGGCTCCCCCACGTAGACCTGCTGGAAGCGGCGCTCGAGGGCGGCGTCCTTCTCGATGTACTTGCGGTACTCGTCGAGCGTGGTGGCACCGACCAGCCGTAGCTCGCCCCGGGCGAGCATCGGCTTGATCATGTTCCCGGCATCCATCGATCCCTCGCCGGTCGCGCCGGCGCCGACGATGGTGTGGACCTCGTCGATGAAGGTGATGATCTGGCCCTCGGAGGCCGTGATCTCGTCGAGCACCGCCTTGAGCCGCTCCTCGAACTCGCCGCGGTACTTGGCGCCCGCGACCATCGAACCCAGGTCCAACGAGAGCAGGGTCTTGCCCCTGAGCGACTCGGGGACGTCGCCGTCCACGATCCGCCGGGCCAGCCCCTCGACGATGGCGGTCTTGCCCACGCCGGGCTCGCCGATGAGCACCGGGTTGTTCTTGGTGCGACGGCTCAGGACCTGGACCACGCGCCGGATCTCCGAATCGCGCCCGATGACCGGGTCGATCTTGCCCTCACGTGCCCGTGCCGTGAGATCCGTGGAGTACTTCTCCAGCGCCTGGTACTGGTCCTCGGGGTTCTCGGTGGTCACGCGCGTGTTGCCTCGGACCGCGGCGAACGCCTGCTTCAGCGCGTCCTCGGTGGCGCCGAGCTCGTTCAGGAGCTTGGCGGCGTCGCCCCCGGTGTGGCCGGAGGCGATGCCGACCAGGACGTGCTCGGTGGAGACGTAGTCGTCGCCCATCTCGGACGCGAGGGTCTGGGAGGAACTGATGACGGCGAGGGCGTCGCGGTTGAAGTTGGGGGCGGCCAGTCCCGAGCCGGACGCGCTGGGGTAGCTCGCGGTGAGGCTCTTGGCCTGGGTGAGCGCCAGTTGCGGGTCCACCCCGCAAGCCTGGAGCAGGGGCCCCGCGATCCCGTCCTGTTGTTCGAGCAGCGCCACGAGGAGGTGACCCGGACGGACATCCGGGTTCCCTGCCGCCGAGGCGGATTGGACTGCGGCCGACAGAGCCGCCTGGGTCTTGGTCGTGGGGTTGAACTGGCTCATCAACCGGTCCTTTCTTCGACGTGTTATTGAGCGTACTCGGATCAAATTCGGCCCGGTATGGGCCGGACAGTCTGTACAACTATCGGACAGTTGAGTCTATTCCACTCAAGTCGGCAGTTTCCGGTGTGAGCGTCGACACCATATGAGTACGCTCTTACGAATCCGGGTGGCCCCTCCCATCTGACCGTCGCACGAGAACCCCCAGGCAGGCCCGTGAAGACCCATCGAACCGTCCCTCCGGGTCTCACCCTCCTCGTCTACCTCCTGGCGCTCGCCGTACCCGTGGTCCTGGGACTGGCGGTCGTCGGATCCTCCCCGTACCTGCTGGCCAGGGTCGTCCCGGAGGAACACCGTGAGACGGTGGCCGCCTTCGGCGCAGGTGCGGCGAGGCTGTCGGGCGAGGGAGGTGGCCTGTTCCAGCCGGCGGCGGAGATCGGAGAGTCCCGCTACACGATCCCGGGCGCCCCGGTGGCCCACGAGGGAGAGTGGTCGCCACGGCTGGCCGACGACTACCCGGCACCGGATGGACTGGTCCCCGGACTCGACTTCGCGGTCGAGATCGTCGACGACTCATACATCGCCCACTGGCCCTGCCGACACGACATCCCCGTGTGGTCCTTCGAGGCGCCACCAGGCAGCGAGGCGGACCTGGCCTGGGCGGTCGAGACCCTCGCCTCGGCCAGCGGCCTGGACCTCCGGTACGCGGGACCGGGCTCGGAGGAGGACAGGGAGAGTCGGGGAGCCATCTCGGTGACCTACGGGGATCATCCGATGTTCCAGGACACCGAGGTGGCGGGAGTCGGCGGCCCGGCCGTCTGGCCCAAGGGTCTGATACTGCAGGGCTCGGTCACCCTCCGGCCCGACCAGATAAGTCCCGCCGAGGGCGACCCGTGGTCCCGAGCACTGACGATGCACGAACTCATGCACGCGGTGGGGGTCGATCACGCCGCCCGGCACCATCCCGAGATCATGGCCGAGAGGCCCGGGCCCGACCCCCAGATGCATCTCGGCCGCGGCGACCGGTTCGCGCTCCACCTGGTGGGCTGCCACTGATCCCGGGCGATCCCCGATATCGCAGGTGAGCCCGGCCCGGTGGGCCTACGCTCACCTCATCGTCGTCGTCATCCCCCGGAGGTCTCCCGTGTCCACCCGAACCCGACCCGCGACGCTGGCCGCCACCGTCGCCCTCGCCCTGGCGTCACTGACCGGCTGCAACGCGATGGGCGCGAACCAGGGTGGCGACACGACCTGCGGCGACTACATGGAGATGCCGCCCGAGGACCAGCGCGAGGTGATCACCACCTTCCTCGACGAGAAGGGGCAGGAGGATCCCGCCGGCATGGAGGTGACGCTGACCCAGGAGTCGGCCAAGCTCTACTGCAGCACCGTGGGCCAGGCGAGCGACCCGATCCGCAACATCGATACCGGGTAGGGCCGCGCCGGCGGTAGCCGCACGCCAGGTCGGGGGCGCCCGCACTTCCTAGATGAACGCCGGCCCGAGCGTGTGAACGCACGGGTTCGTCGGACCAGTTTGTCGTGCGAACGTATGAAGAACCACGGTTCCCGTGGGTCACGCGCCAAAACGGGTGTGGTGTGGGTTGGTACGCCCCCACCTGGCAAGGAGCCGTGACATGGACGAGCCGCTGGTCGTACCGGGCCATCCGAGCGACAACCCGCCGACGGACGACTTCTGGCCGCACCTCACCCCGGGTCTCGACCCGGTGTTCTTTCCCGATGACGGAACCCCGGCGGGCCCCTTCCAGATCAAGGATGCCAAATGGTTCGCGATGACCGCGGGGCCGAATGGGATAAACGACTCCCCGCTCATCCGCGACCCGCTCATCGCGATCACCGATTCCCGGGTTCTCGTCTTGGGTCGCCCAGGGGCCGACGGCCCCCCGGACCGGCGACTGGTCACCCAGTTCCGTCTCGTGTGCTGTTCGACGGTCGAATGGGACCTGGGTAAGGGACTCTCGCCCTCGATGCTCATCCTGACCGGAATGGCCGGGGATCACTCTCCGGCCAGCGTCAGCCTAGTCCTGCGGTTCTCGAAAGTCACAGATGTGCGACAGCTGACCCAGGACGTCCTGCGGCGGACCGCGCGGCAGTACCTGCGTCTGGACCTCGTGGACCCTGACAGACGCCTCGGCCCCGGAGAGACGGAAAAAGAGTACGTCGGGCAACTCGCACACTCCGTCATCGACAAGTCCGAGCGACAGGCAGTCGTCCCGTTCCCACGCTTCCGAATGATCCGACACGGTGACGACTACCGCGCAGGGGGGCCCGAGATCCGGGAACACATGGTGCGCGCGGAACTGTCCCCCAACTGACAGAAAGGAGAAGCTCGTGGACGGTCTCATCGGAATCGGTCTCATCATCGTTTTCGTCGGCGGGTACCTGTTGATCAACCACCTCGTCGGCTCCGCGTCCAGCGCGGTGGTCGATGCAGCCTTCTCCCCAGTGGAGAAGATGATGGACAAGTCCAGCTACAACAAGGTCTCGCGGGAGTTGTCGGTCCCCCACCAGTTCCGACTCCGCGCCCCGGTCGACCGCGTGCAGCACACCCTCGAGAACCTGCCCGGCATCCCGGACAAAGCCCCGGCACACTTCGCCCCGTTCTACCTATTGAAGGAACAGGGTCGGGCCAAGTTCGGGATCACCAACTCGATCCTGCCCAATCACTACGACATCGAGGTGATCTACCAGCCGGAGACCTTCGGCGTCAGCGGCGAGTTGCGTTTCAATCGGTGGCCGAGCGATGCCGCGGAGGATGTCGATTCGCACCGCGACGTGGTCGAGACAGTGTTCGGTGAGCTGCGGCACCTCGACCCCGGCATGCAGGTGCGCCGCCCCGGGGTTGCGGCGTGAACGCCCCCGGAGGTGGCTGGGAACAGTGGAACGGCGACGAGGCCGGCAACCGCCCCGATCCCGCCGCCTCCCGGCGACCACCTCGACAGGGAACCGGACCATCGCCCGATCTCCCGGATATCCAACGGCTGCTCTTCCGGCACCTGGCAGTCATCGTGGCGGCCGTCGTCCTGGTGATCGCCGGGGCAGTCGTCACGCTCCTCACCTCCGGCGGAACAGCAGTCACCAACAAGTCCAGCGACACTGAATTGTGTTCCTCCTACCGCGCGGCGGAGCGTTCGTGGGATTCGTTCTCCACCGATGCGACCGCGATCTCGGCCCTCGGTTCGGTGGCGCGGCGTCACTCCGACACCGAAGTACGCGCGGCGGGCGAGAGGCTGGGCAACCTGTCCGGGGTCTTCAGCTACGGCACGTACGAGTCCATCGTCCGACCCATCGAGTACAAGTGTTGAGGCAGGAGGGCCCCTCATGACGACGTCCCCGCAGGCATATCGCCCCGACGATCTCACAGCCCGAATCATCGTGGCGGCGGGTGGGGCGTTTGTGATCCTAGTGCTGGCGATCATCGGGTTCGCCGTCTCCGACTCGTGGATCCCCGGGACGCTGGTGCTTTTCCTTATCCCCGTGCACGTGGTGCTGGCGATCACGGACACCGACGTGCTCGACGATCCCAGGAACGCGGGCGCCCGGGCCACGACCGAGCTCCGGCGCCTCGCCGGCGGCGGAGTCCTCGGTTCCGGATTCACGCACCCGGGAGGCGCACCGCCGTCGGTAGACCAGGGCGGCCATGTCCCTGCGCCGACCGCGTGGGGTCCACCACCTGCGACGAACGGTTCCGGCGCAGGAGACTGGCCCGTCGACCCAGGATGGGAATCGGAGCGAGAGTCGGTGCCGGAGTCGGAGGCGGGACGAGAATCGCCGCCGACCGACCGCCCTTCCCACACCATCGCTCCGGCCCCACCATCACCTCGAATCCCTCTGGGCGCCGACCGCGGATTCGAACCCCCCGGGCCCGGACGGCCCTCGACCGTCCACGGGTTCGGCTCCTACGGCACGCAGGATCACCACCCCCGCCCGGCCGCCGAACCCTCCGACCCGCCCGTGAGCGGGCGAGCCGAGACGGCCGAACCCGAGAGCCACCACGACGATGATCCCGACATGACGATCCAGCGCCCCCCGAAAGACCCCTGACGAAGGAGACCCCGACCATGTCCAACACCCGGATTGCTGCGTTCGCTACCGCGGCTGCGCTGACCTTCGTCCCGCTGGCCGGCTGCGCAGCCCTCGACCGCAACCAAGGGGGCGACACCCCCTGCGGCGACTATCTGGACATGGCGGCCGACGAGCAACGGGAGGTCATAGACACCTACCTGGACGAGCAGGGCAACTCGGATCCTGCCGGCTTCGAGGTCACTCTGACCCTTCAGTCCGCGAAGCTTTACTGCACCACCATGGGGACATCCAGCGATCCGATCCGCAAGATCGAGACCGGGTAGACCGGCCCGCTACCGGCCTCTGCCCGACTTTTACCCCTGGTCGACGCGTTCACCGGCCGGCGCGCTCGCTGCGCTGGTGACAGCGGGCGTCGGCGCAGCACTAGTGGCCTCTGATGTCGGAATCGGAGCTTCGCTCGGCGCCGGATCGACCTCGACCGGCGGGGGCGGCGGGGGTGGGGGTGGTGGTGGAGCTTCCGGCGCCGGAGCATTCGCCGGTGGTGGGACCGAGGGAACAACAGCGCGCGCGGTGGACCTCCGCGGTGCTGTGGAATCTCGCGGCGCGGGAATTGCTCGGGAGCGGCTACTGCTCGACCTGCCCGATGAGCAGTCAGTGAGGTATTTGGCGAACAGCGCCCGGGGAATCTCCGCCCCGCGCCCCGGCGAGACGCAGGAACTCGGACCGTAATTCGTGCCGGTCCAGGTTTCGTTCAGCAAACGGACAACGCCACCGTCGCCACTGCCTCTCGCCCAGCTGACCACCGCCCAGTCCCCAAAGCAATCAACGAAGTTGATCGGGCCCCAGCCGATATCTTCGGCGATGTCGGCCGCGGTACATTCTGACGCCGCCGTCCTGCCCTGCGCGGGATTGACAGTCGACACCGATGCCGAGTTGGGCTCGGGATCGCTGGCTGAACTTGTCCGCGTCGGGGCGGTCGTTGCTATCGCCTGAACCGGTTCCGGACCGCCCTCTCGTTCCGCCAGCCTCCACCCCACGGCCCCCGCCGCCGTCACAGCCAGCACACCCGACACAGCTGCGACGACGATCGGCCACCGCCTTCTGCGGATGTCGACTTCGGTCGGCTGAGTCCATCCGGACCCGCCGGAGTCGTCGTACCACCCCCCTGGATCGGCGTCGGGCGCGGCCGTATCAGACCAGGCGATCCCTTCGAACTCGGACGTCTCAGGGTCTCGTGGTGAGTTCCACCCTCCCCAGGTGGAGTCGTCGGCTTCTCCACGATCCCACCCGTCGTCTCCGCCGTTCATCGGCCGACCCCGCTTCCGCTACCGGATGCGGGCGCGACCGTCGGCTCGGTCCGTTGTGCGCTGACGACCTTCAACAACGCGGCCAGGTCCTCCATCTCGATCACCTCGGCCCCACCGACGTCGACCAGGAGCGACTGGCCGGAGGAGGTGATGACGCCGACCACCCTGCCGAACGCGGACAGGACGACGAGGAGCCCTATCAATACGAACACCAGTGTGAGTAGTGCCTGAATGATGCCGAGTCCGGTCGACGCGAAGAGAAAGACGCCCCAACCGGAGGCGAAGAACATCAGCGCAAACAAGAGAACGATCGACCCCACAACTAGCCGCTTGGAGTCCACCCCACGGCCGGACACGACGGTGTCCACGTTGTCCCAGGTCACCGATCGTTCGAAGTAGCCGAGGATGAACACCGAGAACACCGTCCTCGGCACTCGCACCACCACACGCTTATCCGTCACGACGATGCTCTGGTCGAGGTGTTTGAGCACGAGGTGCGGGTGAAACTCGGCCCACTTGATCGCGGTCTCAGCAGGCATGATCTCGACGTCTCTAGCCGCCATCTCGGTGATCCTCCCAATATCGACTAGCTGCGAGTATCGCGCAGGTCAGCTCAGTTTCCGGCAGTGTTTCAGAGGGGGGAAGGCAAGATCAGGCTTCGCAGTCTTAATCGTGCATTCGTACGACAACCGAAGGCGGCAAGGCGATGGCCCAGCTCTAGACTGAATCCGGACCGGGTTCTTCACGTGGGCTGAGCTGGTGCACCAGCTCACCGATGACCGACTCACACAACCCCTTGAGTGCGTGAGACGACATCTCGTCGCCTTCCTCAGCCGATGCCGTGACGATGACCAATGTGGGGTCCTCTGAGCGGATCAACACCAGGAAACAATTCTGGATGACCGACAGATCCTGGTCACCCCACTGGACCGCAAGGTGGTCGACTCTTGCTCCACCGTGGTCGTCGACGGTGTTGCGGGCTGTGCGTACCCGGACGGTCGGTCCAGATTCAACGTCCTCGACGAAGGCATCAGCGGTGCGGTCTGTGGCATCGTCGTCAAGCATCGGCACTGACTGGACGAGGAGATTCGCTCGAAACTGCTGGTCCTCGATCTGGGCGCCTGGACCAAGCAGCCACATGGCGGCATGGATCCCCTGTGGCGGCTTGAGAACAGCCCACCCCTCTGGGACTTCCGCCGTCAGGCGAAGTAGTGCCGGATGCACCACGCGATCCCGTTCCTTCGCCAGGACAGGTGGGGTGATGCCGCTGAACATTGGGCTCCTCTAGAACGCGAACGGCAATTGAATCGGCTGTGACATGACTGATGCTTGCTTCGCCATTAGTCCGGCTGCCTCGCCGCGCAGCGCATGATCCATCATCGTCCCCAGTCCGCCCCCGACCAGGCCCCCGACCCCGGAGCCGACCATCGCGCCGATGGTTCCACCGACGACGGCCCCGATCGCAGTGCCCGGGCCCGGCACAACGCTTCCGAAAGCAATGCCCCACGCGGTCCCCTTCACACCACCGGCTATTCCCCCCACCAGCGCGACAGAGGTCGACGACGAATGCTCGAAGAACCTTCCACCGTTGTTGTGCTGCAGGTCATCGAGGACCCTCCAGGTCCCTGTGAAGCCGGCCAGGGCCCCGCCGAACTTCTCGAAGAATGCGGTCCTATACGTGGTATCGAGCAGATGACCCGTCCACTTGAGAACATCGTCGATCTCTCCCAACCGCCGCTCCATCTCCTCTGCCATTGCCCGCATAGAAACGGCCGATCCAGTGGATCCGTCATGTCGCCCCAAGAACAAGCCCGAGCCGCCGATCCCGGCCCCGTCGGCAGCACTCGTGGAGTCCTGGGCGTCAGCGTTCGCCCGGAGGATGTCCGCGTATCGCTGCAACGCCTTGGCGGCGCCCACGACGGAGACCGAGCCCATTGTGTCCCACATATCCTTGAACTGGTGATTGTCCAGACCCCGCCAGACGTCCCGCCGGTCCACCCACACCTGGACCGAGCCCCTGCTCGCCATCAACTGCTGGGCCGCGGCGTCGAACTGCACGGCCATCTCACGGAGCGCCCGGGGATCGGCCCCGACCATGCCTACCGTCATCGCCTCGACCTCTCAGTTGTGTGTGGCGGGCGAGCATGAGCCCGCCCGCCCTGGATGCCTCACACCTGGCTGCTGGTGCTCTGCTGTGCCTGGATGTTGCGGCGAGCCGTGGTGGACGCCTGACGCAGGGCCTGCTCCACATTGCGCAGCTGCGGGACGAGGGTGGACTCCCACTCGCCCTGGAACTGCTGGGCATCCGATCCCTTCCAGTTGGCCGGGATGTTGCTCGAGACGACGCTGTTCATCTGAGAGATAAGGTTCTGGATGTTCTGCGCCTCGGCGTCGAACCTGGTCGCCATCTGGCCGACGAGTTCCGGGTCGAGTCCGAGGAAGCCTCCGTTGGTCATGTCCTTCTCCTTCTGTCGTTGAGCATCTGCTGCCCGCTTGATAAAGAAACTATTGCCTTTGTCGCGTGTGCGGAATGGGTAGCGGTACCCATGCCTTCCGGTCATGCCATGGGCATCGCCACCTGTAACTTCGTGGCCACCCCGTAGCGGATGTAGAAGCCACGCCCCGGCGGGAACTCCGCTCGCTTGACCCTCCCGAGCGGAGTACCCAGGAGTCCGTCGCCGTCGGAATCACCCGGCGCGAGCAGCAGCCCGACCCGGGCGGACTTGAACGGCTGGGCGAGCTGATAGGCCTGGTTCCACGTGGAACTCTCAGACTCGCCCACCACGAAGTGTCCGCACGCCACGGCCTCCTTGATCAGCGGCAGGAGGTCGGCCTCCGCAGGCGACATGGCGAAGTCGGCCAGGCCGTGGAGGACCACGGCCAGACCCTGTGCATCCGTTCTCCCGGAGCGGATGTCGTCGACGAGGCCGCGACACAACTCAGCCACCGCATCGCCTCCCACTGCCGTCGCGTCCCAGTGCTCCCCGGCGAGTTGTGGCACCGACCGCATCGACAGCAGGACCCGGATCCGGCCGGGGCGCTCCCTGCGTACGGCTTGAGCGATGGTCAGCAACACCGATGTCCGGCCCGAACCCGGTGTACCGGCCAGCATCAAGGTGCCCCGGGTCTCGATACCCGTCGGGCCGAGGGTCATATCAGCCACACCGATCGGCGCCAGGAGTACAGGGCTCCCGTCGCGATCGGTCTGCTCGACGGACGGTGGCAGGACGTCGAGGGGAATCCGCTCCTCCAGCTGGCGGATCCCGGGAGCGGGCGTGACCCCGAGGCCACGCAGATGGTCTGCGAGCCGCTCGATCTCCCGGGACTGGTTCGAGACGTTGGCTTCCCCGCCGAGGATCGCGAACTGCATCTCGTCGTCGCCGAGGATGGCCCGGCCCGGGGGCGAGGTCTGATCCAGTACATCCCTGGGGACGCCGAGGTTCAGGTACTCGTCCTCCGAGGCCAGGCGAAGTACGAACCGCTTCTGCACGGACGAGCCGAGCGAGGTCGGCACGGAGTTGCTCCGGTCGCCGGTCACCACCACATGGACACCCACGCCGCGTCCGTCGCCGGCGATCTGGGTGAACATCGAGAACCACGGCGCTGTCGTGGAGTGTTCGTAGGCATCGCGGAACGCCCCGATCCCGTCCACCAGCACGATGATCCTCGCCTCCCGGGTGCCACCGGCGGTCGCGCGGTACTCCTCGATGGTCGAAGCGCGCGCGGCCGCGTACCGCTCCGCGCGTTCATCGACCGTCGCGGTGAGCTCACGCATGAGCCGGGCGGTCCGCTCCTCGTCATCACCGGAGATGACGGCCCCGACGGTCGGTAGCGGCTCGAGCATCCGCAGGCCGGATGAGCCGAAGTCGAGCCCGTAAATGTGCACGGGGGCGGTGGTCGCGGCCAGCGAGGCCGCTACCGCGACCTGGCGCAACGCCGCCGACTTGCCGGAACCGCCGGTTCCGTAGATCGCCATGTTGCCCTCGCGGCTGGGCTCGTAGAACACCCTTGGTTGCTGCTGGTCGGCCGGCGCATCGCGGATCCCCAGCAGCAATCGGCTGTCGCTGTGTCGCCAACGGATCGCCGCGGTGTTGTACGTCGCCCGCAGTTCCGGCAGCCAGGGCCGGCGGGGGGCGGGGATCCCGGCGATCTGTGCTGCCGCGGACACGCTGCCCACCACGCGGGTGATATCCGTTGGCCCCTCGTCAACCGTCGCCGTGTCGCCGTCGAGGGGCGGCTCCCAGGCGATCGGCGAGCCGAAGTGCAGTTCCTCCACCTCGACGGGAGGTGCCGTCTGGACGTCGCTGGTGTGTCCACCGGAGTATGCGGACTGGAAGGTCGTCAGTCTTCCTGGACCGGTCTTGGCGGCGGCTCGCCCCGGGATGTTGGGCGGGAAGTCCGCGGCGTCGGGCACGCCGAGCACGTCGGTCGAGTCGTCTGCGTCGGCCATCCGCAGCGCGATCCGTAGGTTGGTGTTGGCGCGGAGGTTGTCCTTGATCACGCCCGCCGGGCGCTGGGTTGCCAGGACGAGGTGGATGCCGAGGGACCGTCCGCGTTGGGCGACGTCCACCACGCCGTCGACGAACTCCGGGATCTCCTGCACCAGCGCGGCGAATTCGTCGACGACGATGACCAGACTGGGCGGGCAGTCCGGGTCGCCGGTCTTCTCCAGCGTGATGAGGTCCTTGGCCTTCTTCGCGTTGAGCAGGTGTTCGCGGTGCCGGATCTCGGCCCGCAGTGAGGTGAGCGCGCGCCGCACGAGATGCTGACTGAGGTCGGTGACCAGGCCGACGCAGTGCGGCAGGTCCACGCAGTCCGCGAACGCCGCCCCGCCCTTGTAGTCGATGAACAGGAACGTGACCCTCCGAGGACTGTGAGCGGCGGCCATCCCGAGGACCCAGGACTGGAGGAACTCGGACTTACCCGAGCCCGTGGTGCCTCCGACCAGTGCGTGTGGACCGTCGGTGCGCAGGTCGAGGGACATGGGCGCCACACCCGTCGATCCGACCAGCGCGCGCAGGTCGCCCGCGCGGCGGCGGCGCCGACTGTCCGGGGTCCCGTCGTCCTCGCCGCCGAGGGTGCCGTTCTCCCGCCAGCGCTCGAGCACCACCTCCGGGTCATCACCGAGCCGGTGACCCACCAGATCGAGCATGGACACCGATTGCGGGACATCGGAGGCGTCCTCCACGGAGACACCGGCATCGACGACGGGGGCCAGCAACAACGCCGCGGCGGCAGCGGCCGGGGCGTCGAGGGTCTCGCACGTGACGGGACTCGACACCATGCCGTGGCGGACGACACCCGTCACCGCGCCGTCATGGCCCGCGCCCGCCTCGACGAAGGTGCGGCAGACCGACGGCAGGTTCTCCACGCGGGTGGCGGACCAGATGACGTAGACGCCGACGTCCGGCCCGGTCTCTGCCAGACGGATCAGCCGCGAACGGTCGACCGGGGCGTCGTCATCCACCACCACGACCACGGAGGGCAACGGGGGGACCGCGTGTTCCTCGGCGCGAGGGATGCCCTTCTCGACCTGCACCTCGCCGCGGGGTACGCCGCGCAGCGGGAGTTCGGCATCCAGCCGCGAGGCGACGAGGTCCTCCAGCTCGGCGACCAGGATGCGACCGCTGCCCTGGTTGTCCGCGAGATGGCCACCCGTCAACGGGCTGTGAACGGAGCCGGCATGCGGAAGCCACTCTACCCACTCCCACGTGGTGCGGGACACCGGCGAGGCGAACACCGTCACCACGAGTTCGGCCGGCGAGTGCAGTGCCACCAACTGGAAGACCAGCCCGCGGGCGATGCCCTCGACGGATCCGCGGGGGCCCGCGGCCCCCAACGCCCCCGCCGATCGCAGATCGCCGACAACCGGCACCCCGTCGATGTCCTCGAAGGACCTGGCGAACTCGCGGGCGCGTTGCAGGTAGGAGGGCAGGGCCGTAGCGCTGAAGTCCGGGTGGTCGATCGAGCACAACGACCGGGCCGACCCCACACCCAGTCGGACCGTGAGAAAACCCGCCGCTTCGGGCCGACGGCTCCACAGCAGCGGGCCCAGGAGATCGACCGTCCGGCGCAGATCCATCAGCGACGGGGTGCGGTCCAACCGGACAGCCCTCTCGCGCTCCTGTGCCTCCGTCAGCTCACCGGCGACCACGCGCAGGGTGGTGTCGAAGTCCTCCTTCTGCTGTGTGAGCTGCTTGGCGGCGCCCAGGCGTTGATCGAGGTACATGCCCAGCATCAGCAGCGGGCTCAGGCCGATGAAGACGATCGAGAGCAGATTGCGCGTGACCGCGTACAGCACCAGGCCCATGATCAGTGGCGCCACCATCGCCACCACCGGGAACCGCATGGGGTTGGGGCGGGTCGGGGCGACGGGGGTGCGGAAGTTCTCCGGCTCGAACCGGGGCTCGACACGCGGCGAGCGGTTGAACTCGATACTGGGACTCGACGGTTCGACCGTCCCGGCCAGCCGCGTGCCCGCGACGCTGATGAGCGTGTCGCCCAGCCGGAGAACGTCAGCCGGGCCGACGAGGGTCTTGGTGACCCGCACCCCGCCGGCCTCGATTCCGTTGGCGGATCCCTCGTCCACTATCCCGATGGACTCCCCCACCACGATCCGCGCATGCCGCTTGGAGACGAGCGGGTCCGACAGGCTGATCTCGCACGTCGGTAACCGGCCGATGTGGCTGACCCCGGCGGGCAGCTCGAACTCACGGCCCTTGTCCGGTCCCGCCAGCACGCGCAGGCGCGCGACCGCCGTACCGCGGTCGCCGCCCAGCGACGCCGCCGGCCGCTCGCGCGACAGCCTGATCAGCGACCCCGACCGCAGTCCGGCCTCGACGAGGTTGCGCTCCGGGTCCAGAACCGACGTCGTGGCCTGAGCGGTCCGACGCTCCACGCTCAGGGTGAGCCCGCTCGGTGCCTCGGCGCCGTCGTGCGCGGGGTCCTGCCGGTACAGGGCCCGGGCCAGGTCACCGACCAGCGCGGTCGCATCGACGGTCACCCCGAGGTTGGTGGTCCGCCCCTCGGGCCGGACATAGCTGAGCTTGAGATGCACGGATCAACCCTCCCGCCCGGTTGAGCGGGCGCTCTCCTCGTCCAGCACGGCCAGGTCGGTAGCCGTGACCACGCCTGCCGACACCGCGTACTCGACCAACCGGGCCCGCCGGTTCGAGGCCATGGCACCCTCACTGCCCCGTAGGCCACGGACGCCGACGCGAGCGAACTTCTCACAGACGTTGTCCAACTTGCGGTTGAACTTGGTGACCGGCCATCCCAGCCGGGCTGCCGCCACGGCGGTCGCGGGGACCGCGCTGGAGCCCGTTCCCTCCCTCCGCAGCGCAGGCTCGGCCAGCGCGACGATGAGCGCCCGCTGGCTCGGGGTGAGCGGGGTCTCCCCGATGGTGGATTCCCCGCCCTCGTCGACACGTTCGTGATGCGAGGTGAACGTCGGCTCCTCGGTCCGCAGCCCGATCTCGTAGGTGGTCGGCCCGGCGGTGAACACGACCGTGGTGGTACCGAAGACCAATGGCACCCGCGCGCCGGGTGGCAGCCAGGCCTGCAGCCCGTCGGCCGCCGAGGAGATGGTGGCGGAGAGCCGCTCCCCCTGGTTGACCAGCCACCACAGGCCGGCCTCATGCACCAGGACGAGGAATCGTCGGTGCAGATAGGGATTGTCGTCGACATCGAGATCCGCATCCCGACCGATCACGAACTCCGTGCCTGGCGGTGCCGACATCGTCTCCCCACAGAACTCCACGTGTACGGCACTCATCCGGCACACACCTCCACACCGTCGGCGCTCGTCCGCCCCGACTCGCGCACCAGCGAGACCTCGATGCAGGTGCCCGGGCTGCCCGGGATCGTCACCGTGGTCTCGTCGGTCTCGGTGGGAGGTTCGACGCCGCCCGTGCCGGTCCGGACCCACAGGTAACTGTCACCGGCCCGCGGATCGGGGTTGGTCCACCGGAAGGCTGCGTCGGACCCGACGAGCTCGCCGGAGGCGTCGACCACTGCGGGCACCCGCTCCCGCGACGGCGGATCGGCGCGCGGGGCCTCCGCGGCGGCCTCCGGGGATCGCGGGCCCTCGTCGTCACCACCCACCACCGCCCACCCGACCAGACCCACCAGGACTGCACCCGCCGCCACCGCGGCGGCCACGCCGGCCCCACGCCCCCCCCCCCCCGTCCCGGCCCCCCCCCCCGACGACGGGCGCCGCCCGTCGCGCGGCCCGGCCCCGGGCGTAGAGGCGGGCCCGGGCCCGCGCGCGACCGTGGCCGAGGTGTGGTCCTCCGGTCGCGGGGTGTGGACCCGGCCGCCGGGGATGAACCGGCCGCCGGACTCGGGTGGGCGCGGTTCGGACGGGAGGTCGGGGGCGATGCTCTGTTCCCTCAGGACGGTCCCGTCCGCCGCCTCGGGGGGCGTCGCGGAGGGGATCGACGGTGGTTCGGGTGGCGCGGCGGACCGGGGGGCACGCACCAGGAGCGGCGACTCGGGCAGCCGCAGGGACGCCTGCACGCGGCGCAGGGCGTTGCCGAACTCAAGGGCGGAACCGAAGCGGGCCGTCGGGCCCTTCGCCATCGCGACGGTGAGCGTCTGTTCGAGCACTGCGGGCACGCCGGGAGCGCGCATCGGAGGTAGCGGTTCGTGCATGATCCGCTGCATCTGCGCGCCGGCGGAGCGGTCCTGCCCCGGGATCTCGAACGGCGCCCGCCCCTCGAGCAGCGAGTACAGGGTGGCCGCCAGGCTCCACACGTCCGATTCGCGGCCACCGGGCTCGCCCTCGACGAACTCCGGGGGCGCCCAGGGCACCGACAGTCCGCCGGCGCCGCTCTCGCCACCGAGCGCGGCAGCGATCCCGAAGTCGGTGAGCATCGCCTTGCCGTAGTCCGAGACGAGGATGTTGGCGGGCTTGATGTCCCTGTGCAGGATGCCGGCGCGGTGCGCGGTCTCGACGGCGCCGCAGATCTCCACGATGATGTCCAGTGCGCGCGGCAGATCCAGCGGAGAGGTGCGGAAACGGTCGCCCAGGTTGGGTTCCGAGCAGTACTCCATCACCAGGTACGGGCGGCCGTCGGGGGCGATGCCCGTGTTGTAGACGGTGACGATAGACGGGTGCGTGGAGAGCTGACCCATCAGGCGGGCCTCGGACTCGAACTGGTCGCGCACGCCCGGGCTCAGCGAGTCCGACAGCAGGACCTTGACCGCCACCTCACGACTGGTCCGCACGTCCTCGTAGAGGTAGACGTCGGCGAAGCCGCCCGATCCGAGAGGCCGGAGGAAGACGTATCCGGACAGGCGCGGTTCCCTGGCCGGTGCGCGCCGGCTCACGGTAGATCCTCGAAGCGGATCTGGACGTCGTCCACCACGAGCACGTCACCCGACATGAGCATCCTGGGCTCGTCCGGCATGAGCCGGACCTCCTCGGCTGCGCCCCGGCGCAGGTAGGTCCCATTGGTGCTGCCCAGGTCCACCGCGTGCACCGACCACCCGTCGATGTCCACCCGGAGGTGCGACCGCGAAATGGCCTTGTCCGGGCTGGGCAGCACGATGAGCCGGGGCGCCGAGTCCGCGTCGACACCGTCGATCCGCGGTTCACGTCCGAACACCAGCGCCCGGTCCAGCTCGAAGAACATGCCGGTGGACAGACGAACCACTCCGAGAGACGGCCTCGTGATGCGCGCGGCCGGGCCGTCCAGCGGGGCCGAGCACACGCGGCAGGTGGACAACTGTGGTGGGTTGGCGTGGTTCTGGGGGCACAGGCGGGCGGCCGTCGACCCGGGTTTCATCGCGGAGACCTCCTCCGGGGACATCGTGTCCCCGCCGAGGTCGGGAGTGATGGGCGCGGTCGCGGTCGCGGGCTCAGGTTCCGGTTCGCGGGAAGGCACCGGCGTGAGGACCGGAGCGGAGTCAGCTGATGGTGGGGCGGGCGTCGCGGTCCGGATCGGACCGGGTGCCTCGGGTGGGGCGAGTGCCGGGATCCGGGGCTGGAGCAGTGGTCCCGGGTGGAGCACGCGGTCGTAGTCGATGCCGCCGCCGATCGTGTACTCCACGTCGTCGACAACGCCCTCTTCCCAGTCACCGTCCACCCAGTCGTCTTCCGGCGCGGGATGCGCCGGAGCGGCGGGCGCCGCGGGCGCGGGCGCGGTGGGCGGAGCGGCGGGCGCCGCGGGCGCGGGGACCGGTGTGGGTGCGAGAGCCTGCGTGGGTGCGGGAGCCTGTGCGGGCTTCGGAGCGGGGATGTCGGTGACCTCGGGTAGCAGCGTCGCATCGGGCGAGGGTGCGGCGACGGGGTCGGCCGGAGCCTGAACCGGGGCCCGAACCGCCTGCGACGCGCGTTCCCCCTGCTCGCGGGAGGCTCCGCCCGGCTCCCAGCTCACCCGGTCGGCGAGCACCACCCCCTCGACGAGGGGCCAGGTCGGCTCGGCCGCGGCGGCATCGTGGACCAGCAGTTCGACCGTCGCGCCGGTGGAGAACCCCCATTCACCCAGCAGTGCGACGTCGGCGCCGTCCAGCCGGGTCTCCACACCGCCGTCGACGACGGTGCCCCGGGTTCGCCCGCTCAGGAGCACCCGCACCCCGGCGGGCCCGCGGTAGGCCAGTGCCAGATCGGGCAGCGCGTCGAGGTCCAGCACCCGCCCGCCGGCTGCCGCCGCCAGCACGGCCCGCGCGTCCCCCGCGCGGGCGACCACGTCATGCAACCGGGCCACGTCGTCGTCGCCCCGGGACACCAACAGAACGCAGTCCGCGGTGACCACCGCCACGGCCCCCCCAGGCAGGTAGCGGGCGGGCCCGGAGGTCGCGGCGCCGGGATGCGGTGTGCTGTGAGGGCTCATCGTCGGTACTCCTGGTCGGGTCGGGGCAGGTCCTCGGTCACGTCGCACTCCGCGGGCGGGGTCCCGGACACCGCCACCACCACCGCACTGGCGTTGTCGCGCCCGCCCGCGCCCACGGCCGTCGCGACCAGTGCCAGCGCGAGCGCACCGGGATCCGGGGTCCGGCGGACGAGGTCGGACACCGCGTGGTCGTCGAGTTCCCCGGTCACCCCGTCGGTGCACACCACCAGGACGTCGCCGGGGTGACGGGGCACCATCCACACGTCCGCACGCGGTTCCAGTCCGCTGCCCACCGCGCGGGTGATGACGTTGCGTTCGGGGTGGGTGCGGGCCTCGGCGGCGGTGATCTCGCCCGCGTCGATCAGCTCGCGAACCGCTGAATGGTCCACGGTGATCTGGTCGAGACGGCCGCTGCGCCACAGATAGGTGCGGGAGTCCCCGATGTTGACCACCAGCCAGTACGGAGCGTCACCACTACACGTGACGAGGGCCCCGGACAGGGTGGTGCCGGCCGGCCGCCGGTCCCCGGCCCCCAGATCGGCGATCGCGGTCGCCGCGGTGCGCACGACCTCCGCGCAGTCCTCCACTGTCGCGTCGGGCCGGCCGGCGAGCGCGGTCATCGCGGTCAGCACGGTGCGCGACGCGACGTCACCGCGGGAGTGCCCACCCATCCCGTCGGCCACCAGGAACACGGTCCGGTCAGCGAGCACCGCGTCCTCGTTCCGTTCACGACGCCGGCCGGTGTCGGTAGCCCAGCCCCAGGTCAGGTCGGCCGGCGCGCCTTCGACGACCGCCGTCCACCCCCCTCCCACGGACTCGGGCACCGGCCGGTCCCCTCCCGCCGCCCCGTTCACGGCTCCTCCACCATGAGGGTGCGACCGCCCAGGTGCAGGATGGTGCCGAACGGGACGCCCAACGCCACCCCGGCCTCGAGCGGGTGATCGACTCCACCGATCCGCGCCGAGGTGCCGTTGCTCGACCCCCGGTCCGCCACCGTGACCCCGCGATCGGACACGTCGATCCGCAGGTGCGTCTTGGACACGGTCCGATCGGGGTCGTCGATCGCGAACAGGTGCTCGACCTCCTCGCCCGCGGCGGTGGCGGGATCCCGTCCGACCAGCGCGGATCGCGCCAGAGAGATGCTGCGGCCGGTGTCGTCGACGAGCCTGGCCGCGATCCTCTCCGGCGCGGCCTCCACCACGACCACCGGCACGGACTCCGGGGAGGTCTCTCCGGCGGCGCGCTCGGCGGCGTCGATCACCGCGACCGGCCCCTGTTGCGGCGGCGTCTGGGACTCCGCGTCGACGCCGGGGGTCATGTCGAGGCCGTTGGGCAGCACGCCGGGCCGGGTCCGTCGGCGCCGTGGGGTGTCGACGACGACGAGGCCGGCCACCTCACCCGTGTCGGTCTCCGGGTGGGGCGCGGGAACCTTCGCGAGCGGGTCGGCGCCCCACCGGGTGTCGATCACCCGGGTGTCCGCGGCGATGTCCTGCCAGGTGCGGCGGCGTCCGGTGGGGTCACGGAAGGCGGACCAGACGCTCGAGCCGGCGGCCAGGAACGCCGCCGCGGACATCAGGTGCCTGCGCAGCATGGCCCGCAGCCCCGGGGCGTGCCCCGGGTCGCCGGAGATCGTCCGGAGACCGAACAGTCCGGAGAACAGCGAGCGCCCCGAGCGCGCCCGGAGGACGGTGATGAGCACGGTCGCGAGAACCCCCAGCAGCAGGATCAGCGGGGGCCACCACGAACCGTCCAGGGAGTAGACCTGCCAGAACGGGGTGAGGAGCAGCACGGAGCACAGCAGGGTGTCCAAGCCTGTGGAGGCGACCCGCCGGAGCATGGGCGCCGGGACCTCGGACCCGGATCGCATCCGGACCGGTGCTCCGGCATCCGGAGTCCGGTCGGTTCGTCCCGACCGCAGGCCGGTCCTGGCCAGGGCCGCGGCGGTGTCGAATCGGCGGGGTGCGGGTCCGTCCGGCGGCCGCTCGCCGGAGGGAACCCACTGCCCGGCCGGCCGCCCGCCCGGCCGCGGTCCCGTGCGGGGCTGAGGCCGCTGCGGCTGCGGCTGCGGCTGTCGTGCAGGACGTGACGGCGACTGCCGTAGCGGCTGCGGCGGCGCCGGCGCGCGGGGTGGGCCGGTCCGACGCGGCGGGGCGGGGTGGGCAGATGCACCCGGCCATCCCTGCGGCGGGCCCTGGACGCCGGGTGGTGGACCCTGCCTCCCCGGGGGCGCGACCCGCTGGCCGCGGGGTGGGCCCTGCCGGCCGGGCTGTGCCGCCCGCGGCCGCCGCTCCAGGCCGCACCGCACACAGCGCTGCGTGGACCTGGGATTGGGCTGCCCACACCGGGGACATCTGATCGTGTCGGCGCTCACCGGATCCACTCCCTGTCCCGGTCTCGGCGCAGTCCACGGATCCGGCCGGTCACGCCGCGGAGCAGGCCGCGTCCACCGGAGCGGAGCGACCGGATCCGGCCCTCGGGGATCAGGGACCGCAGGTTCACTCGGGAGCGCCACCACACTGCGGCGGGTTCGGTGGTCCGGAGTTCGGCCCGGACACGGTCGATCTCCTCCCAGTACCCGGTGGCCTGTCCGTCCGCCAGATCACCGGGGGCGAAGGCGCCGGCGTCGGCCCCTCCTGCCAGCGCGCTCACGGCCAGATCGGGGTAGGCCTCGGCCACACGATCGGCCACCTCGCGTCGGGTGGCGCCGTCGCGCCGTGCCGCCCCGAGGTCCGCGAAGGTGTCAACGAGGTCGTCCCACCCGCCCACGACCCGCTCGCGGGGGTCGGCGGCGTCGCGGCGGGACCTCGTCCGGCGCACCTTGGCCAGTACGACCGCGGTCGGCAGCAGGGCCAGCAGCAGACCGAGCAGCAAAGTCCGCCCGAGCAGGATCAGTACGTCCAGCAGGAATGCCCACAGCCAGGCCCACCGGTCGAGCTGTTCGTCGGCTCCGCCGGGTGAGCTCGCGGAGACGAGCTCCACCGTCTCCTGCGGGGGCGGGGGCGGCTGGATGCTCCTGGGCTGTGGGCTGGTCTTGGGTTCGGGCGCCAGTTGCTGCGGCACCTTGTCCCGTTCCGGGGTGGGGGCGAAGACCATCCATCCGACATCGGAGAACGGGATCTCCACCCATACCGTCGCCATCTCTCCGGTGACGGCGACCGGCCCGTCGCGGTCTGCCGACGGGACATCGAAGCCGACCACCACGCGCGCGGGGAGCCCCACGGACCGGGCCATGAGCGCCATGGCCACCGCGTACTGTTCCTCGTCGCCGATCATCTGCTCGGAGTCGAGGAGGATCTCGATGCGATCGGCGTTGTGACCCGCCCGGCTGCGCACCTCACCGCTCTGGCCACTGCTGTAGAAACCGGCCGAGCGCAGGTGGGACTCCAGGGCGCGGGCCTTGCCGAGTGGGGTGGGCTCGTCACCCACCACCTCGGCGGCCGTTGCTGCCACCACCTCCGGGACGTTCTCGGCCGGGGGCAGGACGATGTCCGCGGCGGATGCGTCGGCCACGTCGCCGTCGGAGGGGTCGACGCCGGACCGACCGGACACCTCGTACGCCATCCCCGGTTCCAGACCGGTGGTGGTGACCAGGGTCCCCGACGCCGGGTTGGCGTACAGGTCGGTCATGGGAAGCGTCCGACCTCCGTCGCCGGGTGTATCGGTGATCTCGGTGACCTGCTCGACCGTGGCGATCCCGGGTGTCCAGACATCGGTGTAGTCGCCCACCGTCAGCCTGAGCCTCTCCTCGGGACCGCGCGGCAGGTCGGCCCAGGCGCCGCCGCGGGTACGCGCCCGCGACAGTCGCTCGTACACGCCGCTGTCACCGGAGCGGCCACCGGCGCTGCCGAACACCACGCCGTCGTACTTCTCGAGGGCGGCGAGCCGCACCCTGCCGTCGGCGGGCCGGTGGTCGACGGTGAACAGTTCGGCGCTGCGCAACGGGCCGCGGTAGTTGCGGTACCCGACCAGGGGGCTGACGAACTGCCGTACGTCCAGTGGCGGCTCCACCCGGTCACGCAGCAGCACACGGTCCTGCGTGCTCGCGGCGAGGGGGGCCACCACCACCGCGGCCACGGCCGCAACTGCCACCATGCCCACCCCTGCCAGCGCGCGCATCGGCCGTACACGACGCGTGACGGTCACCGCCGTACCCGCGCGACCGGCCGGCCCCATCCGCGCGCGCACTGCCGACCACGCCAGGAGCACCACGAGCAGTGCCACCCCGACCGCCGCCGGCAGGACCACCTCGAACGAACTCAGCCACACCGCCGCGCCGAGTCCCACCAGCGCACACCCGGCCGCCGCCGCCGATCGCCCGAAGCGGGCGGCGGCGAGCATCGTGGCCAGGCCGGTGAGGACCACCGTGTAGTAGACGGCGTAGAGGGCATGGGGGTCACCGTCGACCGGTGGCGTGGTGGTGAGCAGGTCCTTCCACGACGTGACCACGCCGCGCGTGGCCCCGATCACTCCTTCCAGCGAGGGGATGAGTCCCACGGCCGAGGGTCCGACGACGACGGCGAGGAGTACGGCCGCCGCGGGAAGCCACAACAAGGAGTGCCGTCGGGCCCAGGCCAGGCCGAGCCCGACGCCGACCAGCGCCCCCACCACGGCCACGCGGGCCAGGGTCCCCGGGCCCGCCGTCGCGGAGAATCCCGCCGCCACGACCAGCGTGGCCAGCAGCGCGCCCACGCCGTCGACCGCGAGGCCGCGTAGCTCGGCCGCACGTGCCGTGTCGAATCGGATCTGTCCGGTGCCCCTCTGCTCGCTCATCCGAGGGCTCCCCTCAAAGCCCGCGGCAGATCGGCGAGGTTCTCCACGGACACCACCAGCAGGTCGCCCAGCCGACCGCGGGTGGGCGTCTCACCGGGTCGGACGCGCACGGCGATGCAACTGGTTCCCGGGGGGACCCGGCTGTGCGCGGACTTCAGCCGCGACACGTCGACGGTCGAGCCCACCACCAGTACCGCCAGGGACACCCCCGGTGCCTCCACGGCCAGTTCGGCGGACAGGGCCACCACATCGCGTCGGGTGGGTTCGGTCTCCACGCCGGAGAGCTGGTCCAGCAGCAGTCGAGGCGATCCGGTGCGGAGGCCGCGGCTCTGGGTGAGCACGGTCAGCGATCGCGAGTCGGACAGTGCGGTGATGCCGAGCGACCCGGCCACGGACACGGCGGTCTCGAACTCGTCCGCGGTGGCGTAGTCCCCGGCCGCGGTCGACAGCCCGATCCCTACGTGCCAGCGCCGTGACTCCTCGTACTGGCGGACCATGAGCGTGCCGGTACGGGCGGTCGACCGCCAGTGCACGGCGCGGCGGTCGTCGCCTCGGACGTAGGGCCGCAGGGCGTGAAACGCCACGTCGTCGGCGGCCAACTGGTCGGAGGAGACGCCATCGAGATCGCGGAGCAGACCGGTGGTCACCCGGTCCAGCGGTGCCGTGCGCGGGTGCACATACAGGGTCTCCCGCTCACCCCACTCCCGCGTGCGGCGCATGAGGCCCACCGGGTCACCGCGCACCGTGCGGGCCGGACCCAGCACGTGGACCGACCGCCGCTGGGTGGGGATCACGAGTATCTCCTCGACACTCGACCCCGCGGACAGCCGCGGTACGTCGAAGGCGGCGACGTTGCGGCCCACGGGCATCTCCACCGTCGCGCCCGCCAGCGAGCGCCCGGTGGGATTGGCGACGACGATCCGCGCGCGTGCGGGATCGCCCACCACCACCCGGTTTCCGGACAGGTCCACGGACACCTCGTGTGCTCCGCGACCGAGCGTGAAGGGGACGGCCAGCAGCAATAGGAGCACCGCGGCCAGTCCGAGTGCCACGAACTCGGTCCAGGACAGAACCAGGCCGGCGAGGATCCCGACGAGAGCGAACACCGCGACCACCGCACCACGACCGGTCAGCGTCTCGTCGACGAGCCGCCACGCCGCCACGCTCACCTCGCGCGCCCGCCGCGCCCACGTCAGGGCCCGCTCGCGAGCGCCGGGAGTGTCAGCGTCGTCGCTCCGTTGCACGGTCGGCTCCACGGACGTCCCACCGGTCCGCGCCTCACCACTCTGGGTCAGGGTCATGGTTCACCTCCTCGTCGTCTCGTCCTCTCCCGATACCGCCCTCAGGCCCCGATGGGGGACGACGCGCGTTCCCGCGGGGCCGGGACCTCGCTCAGTGCTCGACCGAGAACTGACTGCGGGGTGGTGCCGGTGAACTCGGCCTCGGGCTCCAGAACCAGCCGGTGGGCCCACAGCGGGCCGATGAGGTCCTTGACGTCGTCCGGGACCAGATAGTGGCGGCCCTGGGAGGCGGCCCACACCCGCGCGGCGCGCACCATGGCGATGGCGCCACGAACGGACACACCGACTCTCGTCTCGGGGGCGTCGCGGGTGGCCTCGGTCAGGCGGGCGATGTACTCGAGCACCGTGGGGGCGGCGTCGACGGTGGAAGCGATCTTCCCCATCGCCAGCACGTCGCCGCCGGACAGGACGTGTTCGATACCCTCGGACCGGTCCCGGATAGCGGCGCCGCCGAGGATGTCCACCGTCGAGGCGATGTCCGGGTAGCCCATGGTGGTCTTGAGCAGGAAGCGGTCGAGCTGCGCTTCGGGCAGCCGATAGGTGCCGGCCTGCTCGATGGGGTTCTGCGTGGCGATCACCAGGAAGGGGCTGCCCACGTCGTAGGCCGTCCCGTCGATCGTGACCCGAGACTCCTCCATGACCTCGAGCAACGCCGACTGGGTCTTGGGTGAGGCGCGGTTGATCTCGTCCGCGAGCAGGATGTTGGAGAACACGGGACCGGGATGGAACTCGAACCTGCCCTTGGACTGCTCGTAGATGGTCACGCCGGTGACGTCCGACGGGAGCAGGTCCGGGGTGAACTGGATGCGGCTGTGCTTGACCGAGATCGCGGCCGCCAGGGACCGCGCGAGCATCGTCTTGCCCGTGCCGGGCGCGTCCTCGAGCAGCACGTGACCGCCCGCGAACATCGCGGTGGCGACCAGCCGGATGGTGTCCGGCTTACCGAGGATGGCGGTGCCGAGCGTGCGCACCAGCTTGTCGAAGGTCGAGGCGAAGCGCGTGGCCTCTTCCGGGGTGATGGTCATCTGATCTCGTCCGTTTCTGTCGCTATCGCCATTGGATCGTTGAGCTCCATCGCCACTCGAAGAACTCGAGTGCGAACGTCCCCGGCTTCGGACTCTGGGGACAGGTCACCGAAAACGTCCCGTTACTTGGCACGTTCACGTACGTGTTTCCCAGATAGTTGGAGTCCCAGTTGCGGCTTGCGTTGTCCGCATTCCAGCAGCGAACCTCCCTGCGGCCGGCCGGAGCATTCGCAACGGTCACGTTCACCGAACTTCCTGATCCCTGAGAGATCGACAGCTGCGGCTCGGGTTGCGCCCCGGTCGATGCGGACTTCGTCGCCTCCGAGCACCCGCCCTCGCTCGCACAAACCCGGACCGTCAGCGTGCCGGTGGCGCTGTATCCGACGTCTCGAGTGAAGGAGCCATTGTTGGATACACCACCGCCGTTGAACGTGACGTCCATCGAGGTGATCTGTCGGCCGTTGGCGTAGCTCTGCGCGTTGGAGTTCCACGAGAAGCTCACCGTGGTCCCCGAGGAGTTGGCGTTGATTGACGGCGTTCTGGGCGGGCCGAACGGCGAACCGGTGGCGGTGGCCGCGCTGACCGGGCCCGCCCCCGCTGCGTTCTCCGCGGTCACGGTGAACGTGTAGTTGGTGCCGTTGGTCAGCCCGCTCACCGTGCACGGTGAGGACGCGCAGGACGCCGACGCGCCCTGCGGTGAGTTCACGCGGTAGGAGGTGATGGCCGAACCATTGTCCTGCCCCGGGCTGAAGCTCACCCGGGCGGAGGCGTCGGCGAACGCCACCGAGACACCGCTGACCTGGCCCGGTTTGCCGTACGCCACCAGCGGGGTGGACCGGGCGCCCTCACCGGAGGCGCCCATGGCGTTGTGCGCCACGACGGCGAACGAGTACTCGGAGCGGGTGTCGAGGCCGGTGAACTGCAGCGACGTGGTGGCCGCCGAGAGGCCGGGCCGCGAATCGACCCGGGACCCGCCGCGGTACACCAGCACGTCGTAGGTCTGGATCGCGGCGCCGTTGTCGTCGGGCGCGGTCCACGAGATGTCGATCGCGCCGCCGTTCGCCGCGGACTCGACACGCTGCGCCGAGGGGGCGGCCGGGGTGAGCGGCGCGCCCGCCGGAGCGACCGCCACGGAGTAGGCGCTGAACTCGGAGGGATCCGGGGCGTCGTTGAGGGCCTGCACCCTCACCCGGTAGGAGACACCGTTCTCCAGTCCGGAGATGGTGGTGGTGGTCCCGGTCACGCCCGTGATCCGGGAGCCGGACGGGCCGGCTGGGGTGATCTCCAGCGTGTACGAACGGATAGGGGTCCCCTCGTTTCCCGGTGCAGCCCACACCACGTCGAGTTGCTTGTCACCCGGCATCAGCCTGGGTGGCTGCGGGGTGTCGGGCTTGGCGTCCGGGGTCACCACCTCGGAGGGTGCGGAGGGATCCGACTCGCCCACCTCGTTGACGGCGAGCACCGTGAACCGGTAGCCCTGCCCGTTGCGCAACCCGGTGAGAGTGCACGTCGTGGCGGCGCAGACCTGACTGAAACCGCCGTCTCCACGGACCACATAGTTCGTGATGGGCGAGCCGTTCGAGGACGGTGCGGTCCATGTCAACACCGCGGTCGCGTTGCGGACCTCCACGACGGACGGCGCCGACGGGGCGTCCGGCCGGTCGCGGACCTGGACGCGGATCCGGCCGGTCACCTCGCGGCGGGGGTCTCCTGTCGCATCGGCGATCCGGTACTCGGCGAGCAGCTCGCCGCTGAATCCCGCGGCGGGTGTCACTGTGACGGCGTCGCCGCCGGAGGTCGCGGTGCCATTTCCGCTGACCACATCCACCGACAGCAGCCGGAGCGGCTCGTCGAACGGGTTGATGTCATTGGCCAGCACGTCCACCACCGAGGCCCGGCCGGCCGCGCCGTCCGTCACCACGTCGTCGTTCGCCACCGCCAACGGCCGGTTCGAGGTGGTCACCCGGAGGCTGACCGCGCCCGTCACCCGATGGCCCTCTCCGTCGTCGACCACGATTTCCAGGGCCCCCGCGCCACCGGTCTCGGCGCGCGGTGAAGCCTCCACCACCAGCGTGGTGCCGTCCAGGCGTGCGGCCACCTCCGACACCGTCGACGGCCCCACCTGGAACGACAGGTCGTCATCGTCCGGGTCCTCGGCCAGTCCGGCGAGCTCGAGGCGCGCGGTCTCGCCGGGCGCCACGGCCACCTGTGAACCGGTGAAGGTGGGCGGTTGGTTGGACGACGGCTTCACGGTGATGGGGAGTGCCAGCGTGGCGCGGCGCCCCTCGGGGTCGTCGGGCCCGGCCCCGTCCGTCACCTCGAAGCTGATGAACGTCTCGCCGAAGTAGTCGGCAGGGGAGGTGAAGCGAAGCGTGGTGGCGTCGGCGACCAACGGCGAGCCGTCGGAGTGGGGGGCGGTCACCGAGCGGTCGTCGGAGATCCGCGGGGAGGTACCCGGACGCGTCACCACGTGGTCACCCAGGACGATGTCGACCGTCTCCCCACCTCGGGTCTCGATGCGCGAGCCCGGCCGGAGCACCGGTGCGACCGACGACCGCCCCGGGACGTGCACGAAGGCTCCGCCGGACAGTCCATCGGCGTCGGTGATGCGGTAGAAGATCGTGCGCTCCTCGTCGAGGACCGGGACGCGCAGGGTCCCGTCGCCATTGACTCCGACGTCGTCCGAGTCGACCGTCACGCCGAGCTGGCGGATGGAGCCGTCCGGGTCCTCGTCGTTCGCAAGGATCGGGACGGTCACCGCGTCCTGTTCCACGATGTCCTCCGGCCGCACCACGTCATCGCGTCCCACCGGCACCTTGAGCGGAGCGTCAGGGTCCACCGCCACGCGGACCTCTCCGACGGCGGAGGCGCCTCGGGCGTCCTCGACGGTGTACAGCAACGAGTACGCACCCGGATCGTGCGGGGCCAACATCTCGACGCGGTTGCCGTCGGCTTCCCCGCGCAAGGCCTCGGCGTCCTGCAGCCCGTCGGAGAGCAGGGTCAACTCGTCGCCGTCGGGATCGGTGTCGTTGAGCAGCACCGCAGCGGTCAGGGCGCGGTCGGGCCGCACCCACAACCGGTCCGGAATGGCCGCAGGCGGGTGGTTGACCTCGTTGGCCGGGGCAACTCCCACGGTGATCTGGCCGATCGCCACCGCGCCCATCGCGTCCACCACCCGGTAGGTGAACGAGTCGTCGCCCACCGCGTCCGCGGCGGCCACGTACTCGATCACGTTGCCGTCGATGTCCGAGACGCGGCCGCGGGTGGGGGCGGTGACCACCGAGTCGAGGCGGACCGAGTCACCGTCGGGATCGATCCCGTCCAGTGGCACCGCGATCCGGGCGGTCGCGCCGGCCAGCACCCGGGCCGTCAGCGGCTTGGGTCGGGGGGCCTGGTTGGACTCCTCGTCACGCGCCAGTACGTGGATGGTCACCTGAGCGGCGGTGGCCTGGCCCCGAGAGTCCATCACCTCGTAGATCGCGTAGGCGGTGGTGGGCTCCGGGCCCGCCTGGAACCGCAGGGTGTCGCCCGCCAGGAACAGGGTCCCGGCGGCAGGGTCCGGCTCCTGCACCAGCTCCGGCGCCAGAGACAACGTGCCGCCGTCGGGGTGGCTGTCGTTGGCCATCACCGGGATCGTCACGTGGTCTCCGGCGCGGACGGTCACCTCGTCGTCCTCCGCCACCGGCGGCAGCGGCTTGGCGGGCGGCTTGACCGGTACCACCTGGACATATCCCTCGGCGGTCGCCCGCCCGTTCGACACCGTGTAGCGGACCTGTGTCGGCTCGGTCAGGCCCCCGGAGTCGGACACCCGCAGCACGCGGTTGTCCACCACACCCACCGTCACCCCGGAGCCGACCGGCACCTCGACGGCCTTGACCACCAGGACCCCACCCGCCGGGTCCGAGTCGTTGGCCAGGACGTCGACCAACGTCTCGCTCCCGGCCGGCAGCAGCGCGATGTCGTCCGCGGTGACCGGTGGGTCACCGTCGTCGGACGGGTCGTCCACGTCCACACGGATCGTCGAGGAGGCCGTTCCCGGCCCGTTCGCCGCCAAGTAGTCCAGGTGATAGGTGCCCGCCCGGGACGCGACGAAGGAAATGGTCCCCTCCACCGGATCACTGGTCACCTCCGCGCCGGCCACGCGCTCCACTTTCGCCAGGCGCAGGCCGGCCCCGGTCGGGTCGATGTCATTGGCCAGTGGGGTCAGCTCGACCGCCCGTCCGACCAGGGCCCGTGCGTGATCCGGGTTGGCGATCGGGGTGGCCGATTCCACCGGGTCCACGCGTATCGGCAGGTCGGTGGTCGACTCCACCCGGCCGTCCGAGACTGTGACCGAGACCCGCTTGTCTTCCCCGCCCTGTCCCCCGTCGCGGAAGGTCAGCCGACCGTTCGGCAGCAGGGTGGCGGTGTCGCCGGGGACCTCGGTCTCCGCCTTCACGGCGTACACGTCGTCGCCGTCCGGGTCGGTCCACCCCGCCAGCGCGTTGAGGTCCACACCGCGACCCCGGGCCACCCGGACGGGTTCAGCCACCCGCGCCTCCGGGGCGCTGTTCTCCGCGTCCTGCCGCACGGTGACCTCGACGTTCGCTTCCGCCTCGCCGCCGCGGCCGTCAGTGATCCGATAGCGGAACCCCAGTACCCCGGTGGTGTCCGGCGGGACGTCGATCTGCAGGGCCAGGCCGCCGTCGGTCTGACGGACCTCCGCGCCGGCCGGCTGCGGGCCCACGAGTTCGGCCACGAGGGTGTCGCCGTCCGGGTCGGTGTCGTTGTCGATGACCGCGAGCCTGGTCCCCCGGCCCGCACGGACACCGAACTCGTCATCCTGCGCGGTCGGCGGCGAGTTCTCCTGGGTGCGCTCACGTCGGGCCTCGTCCCTCTTGCGGCGGCTTTCCTCGTCGTCGGCGGCGTTCTCGTCGTCCGGGGGGATCACGTCCTCCCAGTTCTCCACCGTTCTGACGTTCTTGTCCGCCACGAACACGTCGCCGTCGTACGCGTCATTGAGCACCACCGCGGTGCGGTTCACCCGAAACCTCAGCGGACGATCCATCCGCTCCGGCAGCTCGGCTCCCAGGTCGTCGAGTCGCCCGTCGCACTCGCGCACGTACTCTCGCCGGCCTCCCGACCACGCGACGTGTGTGCACCCGGCGACCACCGCGGGCGCGGTGGGCGGCCCGGATCCGGCGTCGTCGGCCACCGCGGTCACCTCTCCCCCGCCCAGCGGCACCGACAGCAGGGCGGTCTCGGTGGCCACGCGGACCGCGCTCGCCGCGGGGCCGGGGAGCTGGACCCGGGCGGTGTCCGTGGCGCCGTCGATCTCTCTGCGCCACCCCTTGCCAATCACCGTGCCCGAGCCGGGATCGAACAGGACCGCGGCCTCGCCGACGGTGGTGAGCTGCACCGTCCCGGGGTCGGGGTCGCCGGTCACCTCGTAGTCGGTGCGGTCCCCGTCCGGGTGCAGCGTGTACACGGCCCGGTCGGTGGGGCTATAGACGTGCGCGACACCGTCAGTGCCCACGACGACCCGGGCGTCGCGCCCCACCTCGACGACCACCTCGCCGCCCTCACCGATCCCCGACGGTGAGTCCACCGACGCGAGACGGACGGCGCCGGCCTCGTCCACCGATGCCAGGGTCTCACCACCCAACGAGACCAGGGTGGAGGCCGGCACCTGGGTCTTCTCACCCAATTCGAGCGCGGCGGTGTCCACCCTGGTCAGGGTCGAGTCGGAGTCCGAGCGGACGAACACCACACCACCGCTCTGCAGGAGATCGAAGCGCTGGGAGCCGGACCGGACCGAACCGTCGAGTTCCCCGATCGTGTGGTTGACGCGCCCTGCCAGGCCCCTGTCGGAGTTGACCACCCAGACCGAGTCGTCATGGAGGCGGACGTCGGCGGTGGGCCGGCCGTCGTGTCGTACGGCCATCGTGACCAAGGTGGTGACGAGCAGGACGACGACGAGGAGGGCCGCCATCTGGACGGGCCGGAAACGACCTCGAAGCCCGGCGAAATCCACTCGGCACCTTCCTAGCCCTTCGTCCACTGCGTGTCCTCGTCGCAGCTCGCGGGCGACCTCAGAGCGGACGTTAGTCGCGCCCTGCGGTGATGTCTGTCCTGCGAACGCACGACATCAGGACGTCTCTCCCGTTGCCACCGACCCGCTCATGCCGGGTTCCAGAGCACCGCGATGACCGTCGGCCATGTCGGAATCAGTCGTGGGCAGGTCCGGGGCGGACCTGTGTCACGGCTGGTGTCATATGTTCGTCTGATTCGGTCCGGGAAGCCCCGATCGTCGACCACCGTCGGCAGAGAATGCATGGACGGGCATATGACCCGCACACCATCGCGAAAGGGCCCTCGTGGACGACAACACCACCTTCGGTAGCGCCGAGTTCCTCGGCTCGCTCACCGACCTCGCCGATCCCACCTCCCAGACGGCCAGACTGCTTGACCTCGGTTCAGCGTTTGTGAGAGTCAGCGAGGTCCTCGCCCGCTTCCTGCCCATGTGAGATCGACGCTGGCAATCGGGGCAATGCTGGCGGCGGCCCGGTCCCCCGGGGCCGGGCCGCCGTCGCTGTGGTTCCTGCCCGAAAGTGGCTCGAATGGATCCCTCGCGGATCAGTTCGCGTCCGCGCCCGTCGTCGTCCTCACGCCCTCCAAGGCATCGAGCAGGTCACTGGTCGCGTTCCCAAGATCTTGCAGATCCTGCGCAACGTCCCGCGGAGGTGCCTCCGGTGTGGGCGGGGGCGGCGGGGGCGGCGGAGGCGGAGGCGGGGGAGGCGGTACAGGGGCGGGAGCCCTCGGCGGAGGCGGCACCGACCTCCCCGAACTCGGTCGCGATCCCACAGGGGCGACAGAGGTCGGTGCCGAACGAACGCTGCTGCGGGGCGCGGGGACAACAGCACCGCGGTCTCCACCCGTCGACACACTCGACGCACAGGTGGTGCCATAGACGTCAGCCACCAGGTTCGCCGGCATCGCGGAACGGGTCCGACCGTCGGGGCACCCGCCGGACGGGGAGCCCACCGTCACCCAGACCCCGTTCGTCTTCCTGAGCACCAGGGGATCCCCGCTGCCGGATGGATCCACGACAACCGCCCAGTCTCCGTAGCAGTTGCGCACGTCCGGCGAGGTCACCGAGATATCCGCAGCGATGTCGGCGGCTGCACAGTCGGACGAGGCGGGGCGCACCGTCGGGGACTCTGACGTGGGGGCGACCGCCGGCGTGCTCCACTGACCGGGCGAATCCGTGGCGGCCTCCACGATGTCGACATCCGCCGTGCTGTCCGCACCTAGCAGAAGCCAGGCCCCTCCGCCGACCACCGCCACACCGAGGACGGCCGCTGTGACACCCAGCGCGATCGGGAGTGCCCTGGAGCGGCGAGGCGGCTCCGTCGGCGACCACCAGTCTTCCGCCCATCCGTCCTCATACCCTGATCGGGGCCCAGAATCCTGCCCGACCCCGTGAGCCTGCGGTGCCTGATGCCAGGCTGCGGCTTCCGCGGCCTGTCCCACCCAGGTGTCCGGCGACGAATAGTAGGGATCGATCGTTCCGGGATCGTCAGTCGATTCCCACTCATCCCAGGAACCACCTCCGCCCCAATCCCCGCTACCAGTCATGGCGTGCCCTGTTCTCTGAACTCTGTGCAGTCTTGTGCTCGGATCGTATGCGAGCCAGGTCACGTGGTCTGTCGTGCGATCGCACGACGCCACTGCGATGTCGTGACACTCCGGTGGACCACGCAGCGAACACTCGCTCCCGGTCATGTCGGACGATCGCAGGACAGACATCAGGCGCGGAAGCTTCTACCGTCGCGAGGTGCTCACAATTAGCCGTCTGTTCATCCCCTTGGTCGTAGCTCCAGTTGCTCTCGGAGCGCTGACCGCGTGCGGAAACGACTCCAGGGAGCCGACAGCCGTCGGCGCCGCGCCCAGCCCCGCCGTCGCGACCCCGACCACCGTGACGCCGACGTCCACGCCTTCCAGTAGCTCGACAGCCATCACTTCGACCAGCGAGACCACGTCGAACACTCCTCTCTCCGTCGGGATCGACTCGGTCCAGTTGCGGCTCAGCTCCTCCGGCGAGGTCTCTCCGGGGGTGCTCCAGGGACGAGACGTCATCTTCACCGACATCGAATGGATGGGGGTGAGCGACAACGCCGTCTACGACGGGGAAAAGTGCGCAGCGATAATCACGGTCACCGACCCCGGCGGGAAGATCCTCCTGACCGATCGTCAGTCAACTTGCAGCGGTCAGACGTCTGTCACGATTCGACCCGGGTCGACCGGCACGGGCACCTATTCCGTGACCGCAAGCCTTGCCCCGTGGGAGGACGTGCAGAATACCGCCGAGACCACCTTCGAGTTCGACGTCATCGCCTGGGGTACCTGACCTTCCACTCCTGCGCGGCACAGCGATTCTGAGCCAGAATGGTCTCATGTGCTCGTCTCGATGGGTGAACTGATGAGGAACGGCGTCGTCGTCGACATCGGCGGCAGCGGGACGCGGATCGGTGCGGTGGTCGACGGCCGCGTGGTGGGAGTCCACGGGGCCGAGGTGGCCACCGCCGAGGATCTGGCCGCGGTGATCCGGGCCGTCGATCCCCTTCCCAGCGGCGTCGGCGTGTCGGTCAGCGGGCACGTCGACGCCGACCGGGGGGTGATCGAGGGCTCCCGCGCCGCCGCCTGGGCCGAGGGGCCGATGCGTTCCCAGTTGGTCGCCCTTCTGGACGCCCCGGTGTCCGTGATCGGTCACGGCGACGCCCACGCCCTGGCCCTGACCCAACTTCCGGACGTCGAGTTCGGCGGCATCGCCATCTCCCTGGGCACCACCCTGTCGTTCGGGGCGCTCAACCGCCACGGCGCGCTCATCCACCCGTGCGGGCCCACAGGGTGGGACCTCGGACACTGGCGGCTGGTCGTGGACGGCGGCACCACCGAGGCGTGGTGGGGCCTGGGCGGGCACGGGCTCTACGACCTCGAGCGGGAACACGGCGACGGTGCCGCCGAGATCTACGCCCACCGACTGGGGTCCTTCGTGGTGGACGCCGTCCAGCTGTTCCGACCCCGCACGGTCCTGCTCACCGGAGGGATCGTGGTGGGTCTAGGCGAGGCGTTGCACGGGCCGGTCGCCGAGCAACTGCACACTCTGCCGCACACCATCCCGACGCCCCGGGTCGTGTTCTCCCCGTCCCGGGACACCGCGCTGTTCGGGGCCGCGGTGGCCGCGGGGTTGGCGATGCCGGCGCTGCGGTGACCCGGCAGGTGCGGTGACCCGGCAGGTGCGCACGGTCGCACCGGCGCACCCGCCTACCGGATCAACCCGCGCAGCTACTCGATCAACCCACGCAGGTCGTCGGCCGTGAGCGCCGCGGAGAAGTGCTCCCCGCTGTCCAGCACGGAGGCGAAGAGTTCGGCCTTGCGTCGCTGCAGTTCGATGACCCGCTCCTCGATGGTGTCGCGGGCGACCATCCGGTAGACCAGCACCGGTCTGGTCTGGCCGATCCGGTGCGCACGGTCCACGGCCTGGGCCTCGGTCGCCGGGTTCCACCAGGGGTCCAGCAGGAAGACGTAGTCGGCGCCCACCAGGTTCAACCCCACGCCCCCGGCCTTGAGGCTCAGGCAGAACACCTGGGCGCCTCCCTCGGTGAACTCGCCGACGGCGCCTGCCCGGTCGGTGGTCTTGCCGTCGAGGTGAGCGACCGTGATGCCCTCTGCGTGCAGCCTGTCGACCACCGTGTCGAGGTAGCTGGTGAACTGGCTGAACACCAGCGCCCGGTGCCCCTCGGCCACGACCTCGCGCAGCGACACGATGAGCTCATCGGTCTTGGCCGAGGAGATCGAGGCGTGATCGGGGTCCACCAGCGAGGGGTCCAGGCACAGCCGGCGCAGCACGGTGAGTCCGGCGAGGATGCTGATGCGGTTGGAGTCGAAGTCGTCGAGCAGCGCCAGCAGCGACGCCCGCTGCCGGGCGAGTTCGCGCTCGTAGACCCGCCGGTGCGCGGCCGAGAGCTCGACCTCCAGCACCGCATCGGTGCGCGGCGGCAGCTCGCCGGCCACCAGCTCCTTGCGGCGCCGCAGCAGGAAGGGCCGAAGTCGGCGGCGGAGGCGACGCAGCGCCTCGGCGTCGCCGTCCTTCTCGATGGGGGTTCGGAACAGCGCGCGGAACTCCTTGGCGTCGGGCAGCACACCGCGGCAGGACAGGGCCGCGATCGCCCACAGCTCGGTGAGGTTGTTCTCCATGGGGGTGCCGGTGACCGCGAGCAGGAAGTCGGCCCGCAACCCGGCGAGTGCGGCGAACAGCTTGGACGAGGGATTCTTGGCCTGCTGCGCCTCGTCCAGGATCACCCCGGCCCACCCGATCCCCGCGTACGCCTCGGCGTCCAGGCGCAGGACGGTGGCGGAGGTGACCACGATGTCGTGGGCGGCCGCGTCCTCGGCCACCGTGGTGGGCGACTTGGTCTGCGTGGCCGACCGCCGGGCCACGCGCAGCGAGGGCACGAACCTCCGGGCCTCGGCCTCCCAGTTGGGCACGACCGACGACGGCGCGACCACGAGAAACGGCCCCGGCGAGGCGCCGGCCGTCTCGGCCTTGGTCCCCGCCTCGGCCCCGACCCCGGTGCCGGGCGAGTGCGTCTCGTGCGCGTGCGCGATCAGCGCCAACGCCTGGACGGTCTTGCCGAGCCCCATGTCGTCGGCCAGGATCCCGCCGATCCGGTGCCGCCACAGCATGGCCAGCCAGTCCAGCCCCTGCTGCTGGTACGGCCGTAGCGCGGCCTCCAACGCCGCGGGCACCGGGACGGGCTCGGGGGCGTCCGAGGCCAGCTCGAGCAGTGCCCTGGCCCGCCCGGTGGGCGGCGCGAGGTCGTCGGCCAGCTCGGCCAGGTCCGCCCACAACCCGGCCTGCCCCAGCCCGATCCGGATGTCGCCCGGGCCCGGGGCCGTGCCTGCCCGCGCCGCGGAGGCCGCGAGCGCCTCGTCGAGCAGGGTGCGTAGTTCGCCGAAGCGCTCGAGGTCCACGGGGGCCAGCACGCCGTCCTCGGTGACGAACTCCGACTGCCCGCTCACCACCGCCCGGAACACCGTCGCGAACGGCACCGGCCGGCCCTCAACGGTCACGCCAACCGACAGTCCCAGCCAGTCGATCCCGGACCGGTCGTCCTCGGCCGCCACCGTGATCCGCGGCCCCTCACTCGAGCGGCGGATCTCCGGGACCCCGTCGCGCACGGTCACCCGGACCCCGTCGAGGGCACGCACCGCGGCCACCCCGTCGGCCAGCAGTACCGCGGCATCGTGCCCCGTGACCCGCCAGGGCCCGGGCGTGACGACCCATCCCCAACCGGCCTCGTCGGCGCGCACCGCGAGATCGAGCGAATCGGGGTCCGCGAGGATCGGGCCCGCATCCCCCAGGTCCCCGGCCGTCAGCGGACGACGCCGAACCGTCTCGGTGCCGTCGCTCATCCGCATCACGTCGAGCCGGTACCACTCCGCGACGAGGTCCGGCCCGTCGGCGGAGTCGGGGCCGGCGTAGCGGCGGATCACGAGTTCGAACTCGACGCGGTCCGGCTGCGGCAACTCCAGTCGACCGGCGCGGTCGACCACCGGGAACGCGTCGACGAGACCGGGGAGGAACTCGCCGCAGAATTCGGCCACTGCCTCGTCCGGGATGGTCAGCTCACGCCATCGGCGCAGATCACGGGCCACCCCGGGGTCGAGCCGCCCGACCGGGCACAGCTCCAGCACCCGGCCCCGGACCACCGCGACCAGGTCCCCGCGTTCCCCCACGAGAGCGCCGGACAGCGGGCGGTCGAGCTCCTCGTCGTCGTGGGGCATCGTCCGGGCGCCGTCGGAGTCCGGCAGTATCTCCGCCGCGGCGGTGACCACCACCTCCCGGCCGTCGGGTGACCACGCCGTGAGCCCCACGCGCCGGCGCGGCCCGGGCCGGACGTCGTGCAGGCCGTCATCGGGGACGATCTCGACCTCCGCCTCCGCAGCAGTGGAGATGAGCGGCCACAGCGCGGGAACCTCGGCATCGCACAGGTCAAGCCACACCCTGGCCTGTCGACGACTGCGGGCCAGGGCGTCCATGGCGCGGAACCAACTGGTCTGGGCGGCGTTCATGTCCGCGGTCCACCCGTAGCGCAGCCGGTCCCATTCCACGCCCGCCGACTTCCACCGACCGCCACGACCCGGGACCACGATGCGGGCGCGGAGCCGGTTGCCCAACCCCGGCCGCAGCCCGCCGGCCCAGCCGTCGTCGACGGTCTCGTCCGCCACCATCGACAGCTGCAGTCCGTAGACCTCGGGCTCCCGCGGTGGGGCCTGCGACCCCGTTGCGTGCAGCATCTCCTCGACCCGCCGCCGCCACTCGGGAACCGGTTCGGTGTCGCCGTCCGCGCCGCTGTACAGGTCCGCACCGCTGCCCGGTTCCGCGCCGCCGAACAGCATGAGCGCCGCGGCGTGCTTGCACCGCATCGCCACCGGGCACGTGCACGTGCTGAGCTTCGGCCGCGACCAGCCGCTCGGGTCGGGATGCCCGAAGGCGACCTCGGTCCGGTACCAGCGGTCACCGCTGCCCTTGACCTGGGCTGACAACGTCCGCGACCCCGGGCTGTAGCTCACGTCGCAGATGGCGTCCGGGTTCGCGTACGGACGCGAACGGGCCAGCGCCGCGGACCCCACGAACCGCTCGATCTCGGACTCGGGGACCCACACGCTCGACCGCACGCACCCAGGGTAGGGGCGACCCACGACATCATGGCGTGCGAGTTCGACCACACCGTTGACATCTCTGCCGCCACGACCTAACGTGAAACCAAATGGTTTCATATCACACGCACGAGGTGACTCTCGATGACGACGAGGTGGACCGACTGTTCCGAGCGCTGGCCGATGCCACCCGCCGGGACATCGTCCGTCGCACACTCACCGACGAGTCCTCCATCTCCGACCTCGCCCACCACTACGACATGTCGTTCGCGGCGGTCCGCAAACACGTCAACGTGCTCGAGGAGGCGGGACTGGTGACCGACGACCGCCGCGGGCGCGAACGCCGGATCCGCGGCAACCCCGAGGCGATCCGCCGGGCCCAGAACCTGCTGGACGGCTACGAGCGCCTCTGGCGAGGACGCATCGACCGTCTCGATGCACTACTCGCCGAGGACTGACGCAACCCGGGACACCACCGACCAGGACAGCACGCACTGAGACAGCACCCACCGAGACAGCGCGCACCAAGAGAAGGGGCCGATCATGCCAGTGACATCCGTAGACAAGGACCTCGAGAGGTTGACGATGACCATCGTCGCCGACTTCCCGGTGACGGTCCGCCGGCTCTGGGACGCGTACGTCGACCCGCGCCAGCTCGAGAAGTTCTGGGGTCCGCCGGAGTGGCCGGCCACCTTCACCCGACACGACATCTACCCCGGTGGCCGGTCCGAGTACTACATGACGGGGCCGGACGGCAGCAGGAGCGGTGGGTACTGGGAGCACCTGTCCGTGGACGAGGGCAGCTCGTTCGAGATCCTGGACGGCTTCACCCACGAGGACGGGCGCCCCAACACCGACATGCCCACCATGCGCGCGGTGTTCTCGTTCGAGGAGACCGACACCGGCGCCCGCCTGACCACCACGACGTACTTCACCAGCCTCGACGAGCTCGAGAAGCTCCTCGCCATGGGTGTAGAGGAGGGCACCCGGTCCGCGATGGCCCAGATCGACGACGTGCTCGCCGACCTGCGCTCCTTCGCCGCCGACCGCGCGACCGCCGCGCAGCTACTCAACGACACGCAGGTCCGGATCAGCCGGGTCCTGCGCGGGACACCCCGGCAGATCTGGGACGCCCACCACGACCCCGCGCTTCTCCGTCTCTGGAGTTTCGGACCGGACGGCTGGTCGATGACCGTCTGCGAGCCGGCCGCGGCGCCGGGCGAGCGGCACCGCTACGAGTTCTCACCCGAGCAGGGCGTGGAGGGGGAGACCTTCGCCCTCACCGGCGAACTCCTGGAGTCCGATCCCCCGCACCGGGAGGTCTTCACCGAGACAATGGAAGGCGTCGACGGCCCACCCACGCACAACGAGCAGACCCTCACCCCGGTCGAGGGCGGGACCCTGGTCTCCCTCGTCGTCACCTACGCGAACAAGGAGATGCGCGACATCATCCTGGGCACGGGCATGACGGACGGGATGGAAGCGGGCTACCGGCGTCTGGAATCGGAGGTCCTGTCCCGCGCCTGAGCGGTCACCGGCCCGCATCCGGGCACCACATCGTCTGCACACACCTGGAGGACCCACATGCGCACACTCATCATCACGGCATTCATGTCGCTCGACGGGGTCATGGAGGCACCCGGCGGCGAAGAGGGCTATCGCAACGCCGGGTGGACGTACAAGGACGTGGCCTTCGACGAGGCCGCGTACGAGATCAAGAGCCGCGAACAGGACGAGGCCACCGCGCTGCTGCTCGGCCGACGCAGCTACGTGGCGTTCTCACCGGTCTGGCCGGAGATGACCGAGGACTTCGCCCGGTACAACGAGCTCCCGAAGTACGTGGTGTCGTCCACCCTGACCGCCGACGACCTCGTGGACAACTGGGGACCGACGACCGTCCTGCGCTCGATCGACGAAGTGGCCCGGCTCAAGGAGACCGAGGGCGGCCCGATCCTCGTGCACGGAAGCGCGACGCTCGGGCACGCCCTGTCCGACGCGGGCCTGGTCGACCGGTATCACCTACTGGCCTTCCCGGTGCTACTCGGCGCGGGGAAGCGGCTGTTCAGCGCGGCCGACGTCGACGCCACCCCCCTCGTCCTCACCGAGCGCGAGGCCTACGGCAACGGCGTCCAGAAGATGGTCTTCGACGTCGCCCGGCCGGAGGTCACCTGACGGTCGACCCGGCGGCGATGATCGGCCCGGCGGTACCGCCTACTCGCGATCCTCGAGCGCCGTGACCCGCGGGTCCGGGTCGGTGGTCGCGGCCTTGTCGGCGAACACCCGCTCGATCGCCAGGACCACCACCACCACGACCACGCCGGCGGCCACCGCGGCCAGGACCATCGGCCAGTCGGACCCGGGCGCCAACACGTCGGCCTCCTCGGTCTGCCACGGCCACAGCGCCCGCAACGAGCCGAGCATCAGGCCGGCCATGGCGATCAACGTGGGCTTGCGGAAGTCCTCGAGCAGGCGATCGAGCACCTTGACGAACAGTGAGATACCGACCAGGGCCCCGAGCGCGAACACCCCGAGGTAGGCGAAGTTGCGGTCGTCGACGGCGCCGAGGGTGGGCGCGTAGAGCCCCATCGCGAGCAACAGGTACGAACCCGACACACCGGGCAGGACCAACGCGCAGATCGCCACCGCCGCGGCCACGAACACCAACAGGTAGGACGGGTCGCTGATCGTCCCGCTCGGCAACCCGGACAGCACGAACGCCAGCACCGCTCCGCCCACGAAGATCAGCCCCAGCACCCAGTTTCGTCCGCCCGGGGTGGCCCGCGCCATCCCGAGCGGCACCGCGATGCTCGCCGCGACCATGCCCAGGAACAGCCCGCGTGCGATCTCCGGGCTGCCCTCGACGAAGCCCTTGAGGACCCCTGCCATGGTGAAGACCATCGCCAGCATGCCCACCGCGAGCGGCAGCAGGAGCCACCAGTCCACGTGCCGGAAGGCCGCGGCCGTGCGCGCCCGGCGATCCGGGCCCAGTGCGGCCGACCGCATCCCGTCCACCACGTGCGCGCCGGAGTCCAGCAGCCGCGGATACACGCCAGTCACAAGGGCCACCGTGCCGCCCGAGACGCCGGGCACGAGCTCGGCCATGCCGATCAGAGCACCGCGGAGACCGTTGCCGACCATCCCCAACGGCCCAGGGGGGGCGGGGAGAGGCGACCGCGGATCCAGATCCGAGTCCGCGACGGGGTCGTGATGAACCGACTCCGCTGCGGCGCCGGGGGGCGTTTCTCCCGGCTCCGGAGTGGACGCAGGCCGTGGTGACTCGACAGACATGCCCCTAGTTTCCCCGACGACCCGCCCCTACGCCCAGTCACCACCCCGCCCACAGGCCATCACTGTGACCAACCCGTCACCTCGCGGCCGACTAGAATCAGCCGGGCCGGGGCACCGAGCCGGGGATACGGAGGGGCGCGTCATGCCGATGCACTACCCGCCGCTCGACGACGGCACCTACCGCTACGGCGATCCGCCGCAGCCCCTGCCCTCCCCCGTCCCGGGTCCCGACGCCACGGGACACCACACGACCGACCATCCCGCACCCGGGCATCACCTCCTTCACGAGCAGCCTCCGCCGGACGGCCGACACGGCCACGGCGCACCATCGGAGGACGGCCCTCGGGACGAGCGCGGGAGCGGCAGGACGGCGGCCGCGGTGATCGTCGGGGGGCTGGCCCTCGTCGTCGTCGTGGTCCTGGGTTTCGCGCTGTTCGGCCCCGGCTCCGACCCCGGCCGCGGCCCCACCGACCAGCTCCGCGGGCCGTTGCCACCCCAGGCCGCCCCGCCCGCCGAGCTCCCGTCCGGGGCGTTGTTCACCGTCGAGGGCCGCTTCACCGTGATGTCCTCCCCCGGTGAGCCGGTCTCGGGCGACGGATCCGGTTGCGACCTGCCCATCACCCTCTCCGACATCGGCGAGGGCACACGGATCACACTCACCGAGGGCGTGTACACCACCCTCGGCAGTACGGTCCTCGCCTACGACGGGGGCGACCTCTCCTCCTGCACCTTCACATTCGACTTCGGCGAGGTCCCCTCGGGCGCACCGTTCTACCTGATCGAGATCCCCGGCCGGGGGCAGCTCACCTACACCGAGGACGAACTCCGCGCGGGAGTGGACATCACCCTCGGTCGGTGACCCTCCGGACGCGGATAGGCTGGGAGTCCGGCACGGGAAGACACAGGTGCGGGAAGTCCCAACAATGGAACGACGACGAGACGGGAGGTGCACAAGGTGAGCAGCCACCCCGGACCGGACCGTGCGGACGACCCGTTCGGCAGGTCCGACGTGGAACGCCTGGTCGAGGACATCGATCTGGCGCCGTACCTCGGTCAGCGCGTCGACCCGTTGGCCCAGCCCGTCGCGCAGCCGGTCGCCGTGGACCCGCGGACCCCACCGCTGCTGGCGCTACGCGACCTCGTCGCCGACCCGCGGTTCATCGACCTTTTCGCCCGCGCCCTGCGGGACGCCGACCCGGACTTCCGCGAACTGTTCCCCCGCGACGCCTCCGGGGTGCTGGGCAAGTTCGTCCGCGCCATGACGTGGGCGCTCGAGACCGTCGAGAACGCCCACGGGGACGAGGCCAGGGTCGCCGAGGTCGTGGAGTTCGCCCGCCATCTGGGCGCCGACCACCGCAAGCTCGAACTCTCCCCCCGCCACCACCAGCGCTTCGGCGAGGCCATGACCGACACCCTGCGACACCTCGCCGGTCGCGGCTGGGACGACCGGCTGGCCACCACCATGGGCACCGCGTACCGGGTGCTGTCGACGGCGCTGCAGGAGGGTGCGGTCGCAGCTCAGGGGCCCGCGCGGGTCGGCGCGACCGTCGTGGAGGTCCTCCGGCCGACCCGCGACGTCGTGGTGGTCAGGCTCATCTCCGACGTGATGGTGGACTACCACCCGGGCCAGCACCTGAGCGTCCTGACCCCGTACACCCCGGGGGTGTGGCGCCGGTTGAGCCCGTCGATCCCGGCCAACCCGGCTGGCCAGATCGAGTTCCACGTCCGCGACGTGCCCGGTGGTGCGCTCAGCGGGTCCCTGGTCCGCGGCGTCGGAGTGGGTGACCGGTGGGTCCTGGCGCGGCCGCTCGGGCTGCTCGAGGTGGACCGCACCGAGCCCGTCCGGGATGTGCTGATGGTGGCCGGCGGCACCGGAATCGCCCCGCTGCGCTGCCTGCTGCTGGACATGATGCGGCACGGCTTCAACCCGCGGGTGCACCTGTTCTACGGCGCGCGTCACCCCGGCGACCTCTACGATCTGCCGACGCTCGTCGACCTGGCCGCCACCGCCCCGTGGCTCACCATCCAACCGGTCTCCGAACTGGACACCGACCCGTGGTGGGCCGGCGCACGGCAGGAGCTGCCCAGGACCCTGCACCGGAGGCAGACCGGGACGCTGGTCGACGTGGTCACCGGCTGGGGTGCGTGGGCGGACCGCCAGGTGCTGCTGTCCGGCTCACCGGAGATGCTGCGCGCGACCGTCGCCGGCATGGTCGCGGTCGGCACCCCGCGGGAGAACATCAGCTACGACCGGCCCTGACCCCACTGTCGGGCCCACGCGCCATCACGCAGACGCGCGAGCCGAGCTGGGGATCAGGACTCCTCTGCGGTCCCATCGGCACGGTCGTCGTCATCGTCCGCGGCGTTGTTGTTCGCGGAGTTGTTGTCTGCGGCGCCTTCGCCCGCGGCCGCGCCCTCCCCCACCCCACCCTCACCCGGGTCAACGGGCGGCGCGGGCGACGGGGTCGCGGTCACCGGAGTCGTGGGCTGGGTCGGGCTCGCAGGGCTGGTCGGCGCTGAGGTCGGGGGCGTGGTCGGACTGGTGGTGGGCGCCTCGCAGGGCTGGAAGACGCGGCGGAACTGATCCGGCACACCCAGCTGCTCCAGCTGCTCACGGCACACCTCGGACGACGGCTCCGCCAGGAACTCCCAGGTGTCCTCACGCCACGAGAGCAGCTCGAGATCGCCGTCCTCCTCGCTGACCAGCAGGAACCGTCCGTCACACTCGCGCACGGTCGTGTCGTCCCCCAACTCCTCGGCCACGAACTCCGGGGAACAGCGCTCGGCGACACCGGGCGGGCCTGTCGTGGTGGGCGTGGTCGGGCTGGGCGTGGTCCGCGGGGTCGAGGTCATCGTGGTGGTGGTGGTCGCGGGAGCGGTCACGGGTTCGCGGTCGTCCCGGCCGGCGTTGACCAGCCACACGAGCAACCCCGCGACCAGCAGCACTGCCAGCAGGATCGCGGCGATCATCCACGGGGTCGGACTCCCGCCTCGCCCGTCGCCGTCCCACCCGTCGTCACCACCGTCCACGGGGGGCGGGACATCCCCTGGCGGTGGCACGTGCGCCTGCGTGGGCATGTGCGCCTGCGTGGGCATGTCGCCGGTCGGGTATCCGCCGGTGGGCGCCGCCACAGCGGGGCCGGCGGGGTACTGAGACCACGCGGTGCCGGCCCCGTCGCCCTCCACCGGCGGGAGGTGCTCGGTCGGCGGATCGGCGGGCGGCATCTGCTGCGTGGGCGGGTCCACGGACGGGTTCGGCTCCGTGGGCGGATCCACTGACTGGTTCGGCTCCGTGGGCGGGTCGACCTCGCGCCCGCCGTCAGCGCCGCTCCCACCGCCATCGCGCGGCCCGGTCACCGCACGACCTCCGCGGCCGTCTCCTCGGTGGCCGGCTCCTCGGTGATCCTGCCGTTCGCGAGCACGGGGATCGCCTTTCGGATGTCGGTCACCTCGTCGTCGTCGATCTCGACCACCATCAGCCCCGCTCCGGGGCCCGCCTCGTCGCGCACGGTCCCATCCGGTCCCACGAGCAGGGAATGGCCGACGCCGGTCGGGGCACCGCGCGTGACCTCCACGCCCTCGGCCTCGGGGTCGGCCTGCCCGACGGCGACCAGGAACGTGGTGGCGTCGAGAGCGCGGGCGCGGGCCAGCAGACGCCACTGGTCGACCTTGCCGGGGCCCGACCCCCACGACGCGCTGCACAGCGCGACCCGCGCGCCGGCGGCCGCGAGCTCGCGGAACTGGCCGGGGAAGCGGAGGTCGTAGCAGACGCTGAGCCCGATTCCCACGCCGTCGACGGTCACCACGCGCGTGGTGTCGCCGGGCTCGACGGTGTCGGACTCGGCGAACCCGAACGCGTCGAACAGGTGAATCTTGTCGTAGCCCAGGTGGAGGTCCCCGCCGCGATCCCCCTCCGCGGATCCATCCCCGCGGTCCCCGGCGGGGCCGGTGACCAGGAGTGTGTTGCGCACGCGGCCGCCCTCGCCGGGCGTGAACATGCCGACGACGACGACCACCCCGTGCTCACGAGCGATCTCGGCCACCCCGGTCGCCCAGGGGCCGTCGAGAGGTTCGGCGATCTCGTCGAGCCGACCGGCTCCGAAGGCGCGCATGGTGGCCTCGGGCAGCACCACGACCCGGGCCCCCCGGGTGGCGGCCTCCGCCACGGACTCGCGGACCAGCCGGAGGTTGTCGGCGGGGTCGCGTCCGGACAGGATCTGGGCTGCGGCGATGCGCACGGCGGTCCTCCTGGGGCTCTCGGGGTCGGACGGTCTCCGGCCGGGTGCTCGTCCCCCGACGCTACCCGCGCCGCAGTGCCCGGGCCGCCCGCGGTGCGGACCGCCGGACCGCACGGGCACCGCGTTCCCAGAGCACCCACACGAGCAGTCCGACGGCCACCGACGCGGCGAAGGACAGCCACACGTGGCCGGCGTCGCGGATCGGCGGGTAGACGAGGAAGTGGGTGAGGTAGATGAACAGCGACGCCGCGGCGAGCGGGGTGATCACCCGGACCACCGGCCGAGGCAGGCGGACCGACGGGATCCAGATCAGCGCGAGCAACCCGGCCGTGATCACGATCTCGCGCCCCGGGTCACCGAACCACCCCGGCACGCACAGCAGCGCCACAGCCGAACACGCGAGGCGGAGCCACATTGCGTGACCGCGAGAGACGGCACGGCCGGGGGCGGCGGATCGCGCGATGGCCCAGCCCAGACCGAAGAGCCACAGGACGGCCGGCGCCGAGTACCAGACCTGCGGACCGCCGCCGAGGTCGATCAGCCCGAACCTGACGGTGAGCCCGGCGGCGACGAACGCGGCCGGCAGCGCGAGCGGCCACCGGATGTCGAGGCGGCTCACCGCGGGCACGGCCATGAGCGCGGCCACGAGCAGGAGGCCGTAGACCATCGCCTCGATGAACCACATCTGCCACGGGTTCCACCAGCGGTCCTCCCACCACGAACGCGGCCCGAACAGGTTGGTGGCCAACAGTGGCGAATACCAGTGGTACCGGCTGGTCAGCGGCGTGACGATCAGCAGCCAGAGCACCGCCGGCACCGCGATCCGCCCGGCCGTACGCAGGACCCCCCGGGCGCGGTCACGCGCCTCCGTGGCGTGGAGCCGGAACCGGGCCAACGAGTACCCGGCGAGGGCCACCAGGACGTGGGCGCCACCGATGACCGCGATGGCCCGCGTGTGGGATCCGACGATCGCGAGGATGAACAGCGCGCGGAGCACGATGGAGGTGTCCACCCGCGCCCATGCCTGCCACGGCGCCCACCACCGGGCCACGGTGGGAACGGAGGCGCGGGCCAGTTCGTCGAGCTCCCCGAGCGGCCGCAGGTGCCAGTCTCGCGGCAGGCCCGGCACCCGGTCCTCGAGCCGGGTGGACAGCACAACGTAGGTCAGGGAGTCGCCCCCGAGGTCGACGAAGGACGAATCAGGGTCGAGCTCACGGGCGTCCAGGGCGAGCGCGTGCGCGATGAGCTCACCGGGAGACCCGGCGTCGTCGTCGGTCGCCGCCCGGTCCCGCGCGGCGACGAGTTCGCGCAGCGCCATCTGGTCGATCTTCCCCGCCGGGGTGCGCGGCGGTTCGTCGACGACGAGCACCTCGACCGCCGAGGTGGGAAGCCCCGTCGAGGAGGCGGCTCCCGCTCGTGCGTCCTGCGCCCGGTCCGCCTCCCTGGTCACCACCACCAGCCGATCGGGCTCGCCCACGCACCACGCGTCCAGGCCGCGGTCGGCCAGAGCGGCCTCGACGCGCCCGAGGTCGATCCGGTGGCCGAAGATCTTGGCCTCGCGGCCCATACGGCCCACGATCTCCACGAGACCGTCGTCGGCGATCCGCGCGAGGTCCCCGGTGCGCAGTTCCGTCAGCTCGGGGCCGCGGGCCAGGTCGGCCGAGTCGCGGGCGTACCCCATCATCACGTTGGGGCCGGTGTAGACCAACTCGCCGGGGGCGTCGGAATCGGCGCCCTGCGGCCGGTCCACGCGGAAGGCCCCGCCGGGGATCGCGACGCCGATCGCCCCGGCCCGGCTTCGCGCGAGGTGCGGCGGGAGGTAGCCCATGCGTGCGGTGGCCTCGGTCTGGCCGTACATCACCACGAGCTCGGCGCCCCTGGACTCGAGCCGCTCCGCCAGTGTGCGCACCTTCTCCGGGGCCAGCCGGCCGCCGGCCTGGGTGAGGTAGCGCAGGCGGGTGAGGTGGTCCAACCGGTCCAGACCCACCCGTTCGAGAAGTTCCACCGTGTGTGGGACGGCGGCGAAGGTCGTCACGCCGTGTGCTCCGGCGCGGGTCCAGAACTCGGGGGTCGCCACGGAGTCCTCGTTGAGCACGACCGAGGCGCCCACGAGCAGGTGGCTGTGTATCACCGACAGCCCGTAGCAGTAGTGCGGCGGGAGGGTGGTGATCGCGCGGTCGCCGGGCACGATGCGCAGGTACTCGGCGATCGCCGCGGCGTTGGACAGCACGGCCTCCCGCGACTGCCGGACGAGCTTGGGTGACCCGGTCGACCCCGAGGTACTGAGCAGCAGGGCGAGGTCGGGGTGGAGCTCATGGCGCGGCGGGGTGTGGTGCGCGGAGGCGGGGATCGACTCACCCTCGCCCGCCACGACGTCCGGGGTCCACGAGTCCACGAGGCTCCGCGTGGCCGCGCTCTCCGGCGGGAGGAGCAGGATCGCGTGGCCTGCCTCGTGCGCAGCGAGATAGTCGACCAAGAAGTCGCAGGTGTTGCCCGCGACGAGGCCGATCATCCGCCGGCCCGACGCCACGGCCGGGTACTCGGTGGCCCGGCCGGCGACGCGGAGAGCGAGATCCGTGTAGGTGAGAGTGGTGTCGTCGTCGATCACGGCCACCGCCCGACCGCGCGCGGCGAAAGCCCTCACGAGTCCCCCGACCCGCCCGGCATGCCCCACCTGCACGATCGTCACCCGATCACTGTAAGAGGTAAGGCTATCCTAGGACAATTCGAGAGCCTCCCACGGGCGAGGGGCGCGCGGACCGCACGCCCCTCGCCCGTGTCCCAGCGACCCGGCCGGCCCCCCGAGGCCGCCTCCGCGGCGACCGGGGGGCTGCCCTTCTACGCGGAAGAGCCGGCGAAGAGTGACCGCAGCGCGGTACCCATCGACCCGAAGAACCCTGAGACCGAGCCGGAGCCCGGTTCCTGCGGATCGGTGGGCTCCCCCGGGTCACCCGGGCCGCCGTCAGCGGAGAGGTCGAGACCCACGAGGACGGGATCGTGGTCCGAGGCCCGGTAGGCGTCCGGTGCGTAGATCGCGTCCTGCGCGTCCTTCTTGAACTCCATTGTGTAGTCGATCAGGTCCGGCTCGTCGGCGTTGTTGGTCCACACGGCGACGTCGGTGACGTGCTCCGCTAGCTCGGCGCTGGCCAGGGCGTGGTCGAGGTAGCCCAGCTGCCCGTCGAACACATAGGTGTACGCCTCGGGGCCGACGTGCTCGCGGATCACGTCGACGTAGCCGGCCTCGTTCAGGGCGAGGATCGGATCCTCCATCGCGTACGCGTTGAGGTCGCCGATCACCAGGGAGTGACCCGAGGCCGACAGCTGCGGGTGGTCCTCGAGCCAGTCCGCGAGTGCCCGCGCGGCGTTGGTACGAACCCCGTTGCAGTTGCCCTGGCCGTCCGGGTCCTCCGGGTCGCCGAGGTCAGTACAGGCAGAGCCCTTGGACTTGAGGTGGTTGACCACCACGGTCACGTCCTCGCCGGAGGCGTTGTCGGTGAACACCTGGGCCAGCGCCGGTCTGCTCTTGCTGGTGACGAACCGGGGGTCGACGGTCTCGTCCAAGACCTCGAAGTCGCCCTCGGGGCTCACGGCGGCGGGCTTGTAGATGAACGCCGTGGTGATGGCGTCGGTCCCGAGCCGCCCGGTCTCCAGCGCGCGGTAGGTGCCCTCACCGACCCGGGCGTTGAGTGCGCCGACCAGTCTGCGGAGGGCGACCTCGTCGTTGTTCTCGATCTCGGTGAGCCCCACAACGTCGGCGTCGAGGTCGGCGAGCATGGCGACGATCTTGTCCTCCTGGCGCCTGAACTCGGTCGCGTCCAGCGCGCCGCGGGCGTTCCGGTCATCCGATCGCAGAGTGGTGAAGTAGTTGAGGACGTTTGCCCCGGCCACGGTGAGCGGCGCGTCGAGAACCGGGGGCGCCGGACGCGGGTTGGCGACGGAGTGGGTGGCGCCCTGCGTGGGCTGGATGGCCCACGCGTCGAAGCGGTAGTCGAGCACGCCGGTCACACCGTCGAGGTGATCACCCATGCGGAAGCGGTGGTCGATCGTGAAGTCCGTGCCGTCCGGATGGATCGCCGGATCCGGGTTCTGGGTGCTGCGGCCATCGTCGATCATGATCCGGTCCGCTGCGTTGGCCTCCGCCATCGCGCGCGCCTCGGGGGAACCCGCCTCGAACTGGTTGGTCGGCTGGAACTGCCGGCCCGTGGAGACCACGATCTGGCCGAAGCGGTCGTAGTTGAACGCCTCGATGATCGTCACCTGCTGAGGCAGTGTCACCCGCATGCCCTCGTACTGCTCAAGTGAGTCGCGGTCCGCGATCGGCAGGACCAGCTCGGTGGGCGCGGGCAGATCCTGCCCGGTGGCGCACACCTCGGCGGCGGTCGGCTGGATCTGGGTCATGCCGAAGTGCTCGGAGACCGTTCCGGACAGCCGCACCCGGTCCCCCACCGACACCGCGGGGGTCTCGGCGAAGACGAAGACCCCGTCCGAGGTGGCGGCGTCGCCGTCCCCACCGTCCTGCAGGTAGAAACCGCGGAAGCCGCCGGTCTGCATGTCGCCCACCACGATGCCCTCGACGGTGGCGGCCTGGCCGACCATCGGGGACTGCGAGCCCGATCCCTGGACGGCGCCCACGGCCGTGGCCGCCTCGCCGCACGCACCCGTGGGGCCCTCGACCGGCGGATCGTCGTCGCCGGGACCACCCGGGGTCTCCCCGGGGTCCTCGTCCGGCCAGCGGCCGAGACCGTCGAAGGTGTCGACGGGCATCGAGGTCCACTGGGAGGCCGGGTCGAAGACGTCCGACGGGTCGGTGTCCGGGGCACTGCCCACGATTCGGCGCAGTGTGCGGTCGAGGGTGCTCACGTCACCCGAGGTCCAGGCGGTGCCGGGGTCGAACCCGACCTGGCCGAAGGAGTCCACGACGCCTCCGTCGGTGGCGCGGAGGACGATCGCGTCGTCGCCGTTCCACAGACCCGCCCCGGTGCCCTGGTCCACGGGGAAGACCGCTCGTGAGCTGCCGTAGACGAACGACGAACCGGGCGCGAGCATCCCGGCCAGACGGTCGTTCGAGGACGTGGAGGTGGAACCGTTGCTGTACACCTCGACCGCGTATCCGGCCAGGTCGACCGGCGTGTCCCCGGTGTTGGTGATCTCGACGGCCTTGTTGAACGAGGTGCCCTCGACGTACTCGGTGATCAGCAGGGTGTGCGCTGCCTGAGCGGACACGACGGGGGCGGCGGCGATCGGCGTGAGTGCCGCTGACAGGACGACCGTCGCAGACAGGGCGACCGCCCTGTGGGTGCGGCCGACAGAGAAGCGTTGCATTCGGGGACTCCGTTTCGAGGTGGCGAACCCGGCCGTGCGCTGACATCGGGGGCGATGCCATGTCCCGACCCGGGCGGGGCAACGCTATGGGCGAAAGGAGTTGCGCAGACGGTCCCCAGGAGACGCCTGGATGAACCTCGGGGCAGTCTTCTCTTATCTGCCTCGCTGTTCTATCTGCCTCGGTGTGTCCCCTCAGCGGCGATCGTCGCGCTCGTGCCTGGGCCGCCACACCACGACCGAGGTCGAACGCGGCACGTGGACCAACTCCCCACCGACCCGGCCCCGCGTCCCCCCGGCGCGGAGCTCCGCGAGCTCGTCAACCAGTTCGTGGACCCGTGACTGCAGCGCGTCGACCTGATTGGTCAGCTCGATGATGCGTTTGATGCCGGCGAGGTTGACCCCCTCGTCCTGGCTGAGCCGCTGTACCTCACGGAGCAGGGCCACGTCGCGGAGCGAGTAGCGCCGGCCACCGCCGCTGGTGCGTTCGGGCGTGACGATCCCCAGGCGGTCGTAGGTGCGCAGCGTCTGGGCGTGCAGCCCGGACAGCTCAGCGGCCACGGAGATCACCAGGACGCTGTCGTCGGGGCCCAGGTCCCCGACGTCCCGCCGGGGGCTCATGCCGACCCGGCCCAGCCAGACCGTGGATCGAAGCCGGCCGCTCGCAGCGCGTCGTCGTAGGCGGCGAGCTCGGCTTCGGCCATCCCGGCGGGGGGCGTGGCCACCCGGAGCGTGACCTTGAGGTCACCGGTCCCGGACTTGCGCGCGATGCCGCGTCCCCGGACCCGCAGTATCTGACCGTCGCGCGACCCGGCCGGGACCTTGACGGTCACCCGACCGGTGAGCGTGGGCACCGACACCTGGGAGCCCCGAACCAGTTCCGGATAGGAGACCGGCAGGTCCACGAGCAGGTCGGCGCCGTCGCGGTCGAACACGGCGTCCTTCGACACGGTGACCGTGACGTACAGGTCGCCGGACGGCGCGCCGCGGAACCCGGCCTCACCCTGGCCCGAGAGCCTGATGCGTTGGCCGTCCTGGACCCCGGCGGGCACCTTGACGTTGATGGTGCGGGCGCGGTCGGTGACACCGCTGCCGGTGCAGTCCGGGCACGGGTCGTCGATCTTGGAGCCGGTGCCACCGCAGTCCGTGCAGGGTTCGGCGAACCCGAACGCACCCTGGGTGCGCTGGGTGACCCCGGCCCCGTGGCAGGTTCCGCACACCTTGGGGCTGGTCCCCGGTCGGGCGCCACTGCCGTGGCAGGTCAGGCACGGTGAG
>JBKBRA010000014.1:0-58382 GCA_046292305.1 Dietzia sp.
ACCTCATCCAGGAGGGCAACCTCGGCCTGATCAGGGCCATGGAGAAGTTCGACTACGCCAAGGGTTTCAAGTTCTCGACCTACGCCACGTGGTGGATCCGCCAGGCCATCACCCGGGGGATGGCCGACCAGTCCCGCACGATCAGGCTCCCCGTGCACCTGGTGGAGCAGGTCAACAAGCTCGCCCGCATCAAGCGGGAGCTCCACCAGCAGCTCGGTCGCGAGGCCAGTCTCGACGAGCTCGCGGAGGAGTCGGGCATCCCCGCGCACAAGATCGAGGAGCTGCTCGACCACTCACGCGACCCGGTGAGCCTGGACATGCCGGTCGGCGCGGACGAGGAGGCGCCCCTGGGCGACTTCATCGAGGACGCCGAGGCCACCAGTGCCGAGAACACGGTCGTCACCAACGTCATGCACTCGGACGTGCGCGCGGTCCTGTCCACGCTCGAGGAGCGCGAGCAGCAGGTCATCACCCTGCGCTTCGGTCTCGACGACGGCCAGCCGCGCACCCTGGACCAGATCGGTAAGCGCTTCGGGCTCTCGCGCGAGCGCGTCCGTCAGATCGAGCGCGAGGTCATGGCGAAGCTCCGTGAGGGGCGCCGCGCCGACAAGCTCCGCTCCTACGCGGTCTGAGGTCCGGGCGGACCGGACGGGCACTCGACGCCCCGGCTCCACGTCAGACGGGTTCACACCGTCACGGGAGCCGGGGCGTCGTCGTGCTCAGGACCTGATCACGGGCGGCCGTTCCGCAATCGAGTCCTACCGTAGTCGCCGCGGCCCCTCGTCGCCGCTGGACCGCGGGGGCGGACCCAGGTGCACCTGCGCGTACAGCACGGACACCCCGTGGGGAGCGGCGAGCGCGGGGTCGAGGGACAGCCGTCGCAGCTCCGGGACGTCATCCACCAGGCAGGATATCCGGCCCATGAGATCGACCAGGGCGTCGCGATCAGCCGGGGTGTCCCCCGCGTAGCCGTCGAGGATGGGCGCCGCCCGCGGTCGGTCGAGGAGCGACCGGGCCTCGGACGGGGAGATCGGCAGGGTGCTGAACGCTCGATCAGCCAGGAGGTCCGAGAGCATTCCGGACAGCCCGAAGGAGATGAGCGAGCCGAAGATCGGATGGTCCGCCACCCTGATGGTCACGGCGACGCCCTTGGTGGCCATCTTCTGGACGTGCAGCGATCGCGAGCCGGTGGTCGCCTGGAGGTCCTCGAATGCTGTGTGGACCGCGGCCGCGTCGGTCAGATCCAGCCGGACCCCGGACTGGTCACTGCGGGTCCGCCACTTCTCACCCATCGCCTTGACCGCGACCGGGTATCCGAGCTCCTCGGCCGCCATGACGGCCTGCCCGACCCCGCCCGCGACACGGTAGTCGACGATGCCGACCCCGTAGCACTCCAGCAGACTCCGTACCTGCCCCTGGGTGAGTTCGAACGACTCGCTCCCGGCGTTGGAGTGGCACAGCGAGTCGACGAGATCCCGGGCGCGGGAGCGGTCGATGTCGGCGTACCCGGCCGGTTCCTCAGCGGGCTGGTCCAACCACTCGGCATAGCGGCGGGCGCGCACCAGCGCCGACACCGCACGTTCGGGGTACGGGTACGAGGGGATGGAACCCCGTGAGGCCACGCCGGACTCATCGGTGATGGTGAGTCCCTCGGGCAGGCCCTCCCCGGCGAGGAAGGTACTCACCACCGGCTTGGCACTGTCCGCCGCGGCGGCGCGGATGGCCTCGGCGTAGGCGTCGGGCTCGGTGGCCACGGGTGGGACGAAGACCGTGAGAACCGAGTCCACCTCGTCACGGGCCACCACGTCGGCTATCGCGGCCCGAAAATCCACGGGCAACGCCCCGGCTCCCAGGTCGACCGATTCCGCCACGGTGAATCCCTGCAGCCGTGCGGAATCCCCGCCGAGCCGGCCGACAGCGGTCGAGTTCCCGACGATCGCCAGCCGCCCGCCCGCCGGCAACGGTTGATAGGCGAGCAGCGTCGCGGTGTCGAACATGTCGGTGATGGAGTCCACCTGGATGAGGCCGGAGTCGCGGAACAGTCCTCGGATGGCCGACGCGGTGAGACCCTGCACTCCCGATTCCAGGTCGTCTGCAGCCCGGCGGACCACGACGACCGGCTTGTTGCGGGCCACCCGGCGCGCGATCCGCGAGAACTTCCGGGCGTTGCCGAAACTCTCCAGATAGAGCAGGACCACTTCGGTTCCGGTGTCCGTGTCCCAGTACTGGAGCAGGTCGTTACCGGAGACGTCGGCACGGTTTCCCGCGGAGACGAAGGTGGACAGGCCCAGCCCACGACGGGCTGCGGCGGCGAGGATGGTGATGCCGAGTGCACCGGACTGGCAGAAGAATCCCGCCCGCCCCGGCCCCGGGACCACCTCGGCGAGTGTCGCGTTGAGCTGGACCTCGGCGGAGGTGTTGATCACCCCGAGGGCGTTGGGCCCCACCACCCGCATCCCGTGGGCCCGGGCCTCGCTCACCAGACGACGCTCGGACACCACACCCGCACTGCCGACGTCGGAGAAGCCCGCGGAGATCACGACGAGGGTCGACACCCCCTTGGACAGGCAGTCGTCGAGCACCTCGGACATGGACGCCGCCGGGACCGCCACCACGGCGAGGTCGACCGGGTCCGGGATGTCGCGGACGCTGGCGTAGGCGCGGACCGACTGCACGGAGGTGGCATCGGAGTTGACCGGGTACACCGGACCGGAGAACCCGTTTCCGATGAGGTTTCGCAGGACCGTGTGACCGATCTTCCCGACCTGGTCCGAGGCGCCGATGACGGCCACCGAAGCAGGGGTCAGAACCCGTGCGAGACTCCGTGCCTCGGCCGCCGTCTCGCGCGAGTTGCGGACGTTGGTCAGCGCCTCGGTGGGGTCGATCGCGAACTCGAGGTGCAGGGTGGACCCGTCGAAGGATCGCGAGATCTCGTACCCCGCCCGCCGGAACACCTGGATCATCGACCGGTTCTCCGACAGCACCTCCGCCTCGAAGTGGTCGATCCCGCACTCGGCTGCGGAACCCGCGAGGTGCTCGAGGAAGATCGACCCCAGCCCCCGGCCCTGGTGCTGGTCCGAGATGGTGAACGCGACCTCGGCGAACGTGGAGTCGGGAAGGCGTTCGTAGATCGCCATCCCGATGATCTCCGCACCCAGCTCGGCGACGAACGCCATGCGGTCGCGGTAGTCGACGTTCGTCATCCGCTGCAGTTCCTTCGCAGACAGGACGTCGTGGGAACCGAAGTAGCGGAGGTACCGGGTCCGCTCCGAGAGACTGGAGTGGAAGCGCGTGATCTTGTCCGAGTCGTTGGGCAGGACCGGCCGGATCCGCACCGCTCGGCCGTCGGAGCCCAGCACGTCGGCCGCCCACTCGTGCGGATAGCCCTCCGGATAGTCGTCGACCGCCGTGTCGGTGGAGGCGTGCTCGGGCGGGTTGACTACCGGGGTGTCGCCGTCGGTCGCGTCGCCGTCGGTCGTTCCGTCGCCGGTGTTGGCCATCGTGGTCCTCCGTGAGACAACAGTCGTGAGTCGTGGGTACCCGCAACGCGGGGGCGGTGGGGTCAGTCCCGGGGGTCGTCCGGGTCGAGCCCGAGAAGGGGGTACACGGACCGGCGGGTGTCCAGGATCGACTGGTCCAGACGGGCCAACGTCCGGTCCACCTCGCCACCTCGATCCGCGCCGGCGGGCTCCCACGGCGTGTGCGCGGTATCCCCGCCGTCACCCATCGTCTGCGGGACCCTGTCCGGCACCGTGAACCGGGTGGCCATGGTCTTCCACTCCTCCGGCACCCGGGTCTCCGGATCGACCGGGACCCCGAGGACCGCCGCGATGAGGTGGGTCCACGAGCGCGGGACCACCCGGACCAGCTCGTAACCCCCACCGCCGATCGCGATGATCCGCCCCCCGCAGAGCTCGTCCGCCAGCGCGATCACCCGGAGGTAGGACTCCCGGTGCCCGTCGACCGTGAGGGACAGGTCGGCGAGCGGGTCCTCCCGGTGCGAGTCACACCCGGCCTGCATGACGATGATCTGGGGCTCGAAGGCCCGCAGCACCCCCGGCACCACCGCGTGGAAACCGCGTAGCCACAGCCCGTCGGTGACCGCCGGCAGGAACGCCAGGTTCACCGCGGTCCCCTCCGCCCGGCCCACACCCGTCTCCGATGCCCAGCCCGTCGACGGCCACAGCGTCGCGGGGTGCTGGTGCAGCGACATGGTCAGCACACGCGGATCCTCGTAGAAGGCGGCCTGGACGCCGTCACCGTGGTGGACGTCGATGTCCACGTAGGCGATGCGGTCGTAGCCGTTGTCCAGCAACCAGCTGATGGCCACCGCCGCGTCGTTGTAGACGCAGAATCCGGCGGCGGCGGCGGGCATGGCGTGGTGCATGCCGCCCGCGACGGAGACCGCCCGGGTCACTGTTCCGTTGGCGATCGCCCGGGCGGCCGCCAGGGTGCCGCCGGCCACGGCGGCGCTGGCCTCGTGCATGCCCGGGAACGTCGGGTTGTCCGCCGTGCCGAGGCCGTGACTCATCCCGAAGTGCTCGCCGGGCGGCAGGTCGCCGGCCGCCCTGACGGCGTCGATGTAGCGCGACGTGTGCACGCGGAGCAGTTCCTCGTCGCTCGCCGAGCCGGGGTCCAGCATCTCCACGCCCTGCAGAACTCCCAGCTCCGTGGCCAGTGACATGGTCAGATCGAGTCTGCGCGGACTCATCGGATGATCGGTGGAGTGCCGGTACTCCATCAGCGACGGACTCCACACGACCGCGGCGTCGACGCCGTCCCGGATACCGGCCATTGCCACCCGTCCTCCCGTCGCACCGGGACGCTCCCGGCGACCCACCCCCGGTGGGGACACCGAGATGCGCGCCCCACGAATCTACGCGGCGGGGCCGGACCCGGCCCGGCGATTGCGCGCTCCCCACCCCGCTTCGAGGCCCGACGGTAGGCTCGACACGAGACCCGGCTGGGACCGTCACCCACCGGGAGCGAGTACCTGCGACGATCCGACGTGGAGGATTCAGCGTGAAAGATCTGGTGGACACCACCGAGATGTACCTCCGCACCATCTATGAGCTCGAGGAGGAAGGCGTGATCCCGCTTCGGGCAAGGATCGCGGAACGCCTCGAGCAGAGCGGCCCGACCGTGAGCCAGACGGTCGCCCGGATGGAGCGCGACGGTCTGGTGCACGTGGCGCCCGACCGGCATCTGCAGCTCACTCCCCCGGGCCGCGAGCTGGCCGTGGACGTGATGCGCAAGCACCGCCTCGCCGAGCGACTGCTCGTCGACGTGATCGGGCTGGAGTTGGAGAAGGTGCACGCCGAGGCGTGCCGTTGGGAACACGTGATGAGTGACGACGTCGAGCGTCGCCTCATCGAGGTACTCGACGATCCGAGGACGTCTCCGTACGGCAACCCCATACCCGGGCTCGACCGTATCGGCTACACGGACCCGATGACCGACGAGCCCACCTTCACCCGTCTCTCGGCGCTCGAGACCGACGTCCCGCTCCGCGTCCGTATCCGCGCGATCGGCGAGAACGTCCAGATCGACACCGAGCTCATCTCCGAGCTCCGCGCGTCCGGGGTCGAGCCACTGAAGACCGTGACCGCGACCCGGCGGGGCCACCTCGTCGAGCTCGACTCCGGTGACGGTCACACGGTGGAACTCGACGGCGACCACGCCCACGCGATCCAGGTCGAGATTCTCCTGTGAAACTCCTCGTCACCGGGGGGGCGGGATACGTCGGGGGGGTCTGCGCGACGGTGCTCGTCGAGCGCGGACACGAGGTCGTGGTCCTGGACGACCTCTCCACCGGTGACAGGGCCGGCGTCCCCGAGGGAACGACGTTCATCGAGGGGGATGTCGCCGCACTGGCAGGCGACGTCCTGGATCCGGGATTCGACGGGGTGCTGCACTTCGCCGCCCGCTCCCTCGTCGGAGAATCCGTGGAGAAGCCCGGGGACTACTGGCAGGGCAACGTCGTCACCTCGCTCGCGCTCCTCGACGCGATGCGCGCCGCCGAGGTGACGAACCTCGTCTTCTCGTCCACCGCGGCGACCTACGGTGAGCCGGAGCAGATCCCGATCACCGAGGACATGGCCACCCGGCCCACCAACACCTACGGCGCCACCAAACTGGCGATCGATCACGCCATCACCTCGTACGCGGCGGCCCACGGGCTCGCCGCCACGAGCCTGCGCTACTTCAACGTGGCCGGCGCCTACGGTTCGGCGGGAGAGAACCGAGTCGTCGAGACCCACCTCATCCCGCTGGTCCTCCAGGTGGCCCTCGGGCATCGAACCGAGATCAAGGTCTTCGGCGACGACTGGCCCACCCCGGATGGGACCTGCGTCCGCGACTACATCCACGTCGCCGATCTCGCCGACGCCCACCTGTTGGCCCTCGAGTCGAACCGGGCCGGGGTCCACCGCGTGCTCAACCTGGGTAGCGGTGAGGGCTTCTCCGTCCGGGAGGTGATCGAGGTGTGCCGCGAGGTCACCGGTCACCCGATTCCCGACGTGGTCGCACCTCGCCGATCGGGGGACCCGGCGGTACTCGTCGCCTCCAGCGAGAAGGCGATCACCGAGTTGGGGTGGACCCCCACCCGCACCGACCTACGCACCATCGTCCAGGACGCCTGGGCGTACACCTCTGCACTGGGCGATCGGGCGCACTCCGCCCCCGCGGTAGCCCGTCCGGTCTAGCCCGGCCTGAGGGCCGCGGGTCTCCACCGGTCACCGACCTGGCGGGTGGGACCCGCGCCCCTCACGCCGCAGCCACCCGACGGAGCCGATCGGGCGCGAGCCCGTTCTCGAGTCCGTGGAGGAGGAGCCGCGCGAGCGAGTTCGACGGGTCCGCGGTCACCGCCGCCCCGAGAGCCGACCGGGCGTGGACCCCGCTGCCGGCGAAGTAGGCGGCGGCTCCCAGCAACACCAGCGCCACCGAGCGTTCGCGTCCGGGCCGGCGACGCGCGATCGACCACCACAGCACGCGGCGTCCGTCCTCGTCGCGCAGTCCCCTGAGTGCCAAGCGTCTGTAGACCTCGTCCCGCACCGCGATGTCCAGCAGGACCCGGCCGATCCCGGCCAACTCGTCGTCGTCGAGTTCCTCTCCCTCCTCCAGCCGCCGGACCGCGTCCTCATGCACTCCCACCGCACGATCCACGGTCAGGGCTCCCTCGAGCCTGACCGGTCCCGGGCCATGCGGGTCGACGTCACACGCCTCGTCATCCCGGACCAGGTAGAGCCGATCGATCTCCCCCCGCGACCCGGCCAGGATCCGCCCGTCGTACGCGTGGACCGCTGCGATCTCCGTCGAGTCCGGGTCCAGTTGTGTACCCCGGACCATCCCGAACAGGTCGACCCAGGGTGCGCCCCGGGCGAACTCACCGACTCCGTATGCGGCGGCCACCTGCGTCCCGGCAAGGCCCAACCAGTACTCGAACGCGGCGGCGGCGTCCTCCGCCCGGAGTCCGGCGGAGTACCCGTCCGCACAGTCCTCGTGGACCACCACCAGATGCACCTCGGACACCCCCTCCCTCGAGCAGAACCGGGCCAGTCCGCGAGCAGGCCCGTCGTTGACCGGGATCGGCGAGCGCTCACCATCCCCGGAACCACCGTCCTCGTCGCCGCCCCGGTCATCCACGCCGTCGGCGGACACCCCCGAAGCCTCGAGCAGGCCGTCCACATCCATCCTGACGACCGGACCCTGCCCGCCCTCCGCGGTCCGCCCGCACATCACCACCACCGATCCGGGGCCCGGCGGGAAGCCCAACATCGCCGGGATGGACGCGATGAGCTCCTCCGGAGAGGAGATCACCACCGTCGCCGAGTCGTCCATGCCGTCGCCACCGATCCGTTCGTTCGCCGTCATCGCCGTCCACCTGTCTCGTCGTCATGCGGCCGCTCCCCCTGTCGGAGTCGGTCCGCGGGCGCCGGTGCACCCTGGTCAACCTTCGGATACGACGACGGCCGTGATCGTGCAGGAACGAGCCGGATGCGACCCGGTGTGGAGGGGCACACGGCCGTGGGGAATCATCTGCGGCCCGCTGTCGTTGGCAAAGAGCAGAAACCCCGTCCCGGTCGGACGACCATTTCGGTCCTGACCGGCCGAATCGGGGTGTCGCGACGAGAGGAGTCGACATGGCCAGGCACAGCGATCTGTACCGACTGATCGAGCCCGTCCCCGATCTGCGTACGGAGTCCGGACAGGGTCCGGTGCTCGTGCATGCGCTGGAGGGTTTCTCCGACGCCGGCCAGGCGATCCAGGGCGTGACGGAACATCTCAAGGAGAGCCTGGATTCCCAGCTGATCGTGGAGTTCGACGCGGACGAGTTCGTCGACTACCGGTCACGTCGACCGCAGGTGCGCTACTCCTTCGACCACTTCGCCGGGTACTCGGAGCCGACCATCCAGATGCACGCCGTCAAGGACGCCAACGGGACGTCGTTCCTGCTGCTCTCCGGCCTCGAGCCGGACCTGCGGTGGGACGGGTTCACCGAATCCGTGATCGACCTCGCCGGCTCGTTCGGGGCCCGGATGTCAATCGGGCTCGGTGCCATCCCCCTGGGTGTGCCGCACACGCGCCCCACCCAGTCGAGCGCGCACGCCAGTGACGTCGAACTCATCCGTGGCTTCACCGCATGGCCCGGGGAGTTCTCGGTCCCGGGGAACGTGAGCGCGCTGCTGGAACTGCGGATGGCCGAGCAGGGCATCCCGTCCGCGGGCTTCACCGTCCACGTCCCGCAGTACCTGTCGCAGACCTCCTACCCCGCGGCGGTGCTCAACCTGGTCGGCAACATCGCCCAGATCTCCGACCTCGAGTTGCCGTCCGGTGAGCTCGAGACGGCGGCCGAGGACTTCACCACCCAGGTCACCGCGCAGATCTCCGACAACCCGGAGATCCGGACCGCCGTGGAGTTGATGGAGAAGCAGTACGACGAGTTCATGGAGAGCCGCCAAGGCTCCGACTCGCTCAACCCCGGTGGCAAGCCGCTGCCGTCCGGTGACGAGATCGGTGCCGAGTTCGAGCGGTTCCTCGCGGAGCAGACCGGCGACGACGAGCCGCGCACCCACTAGTACGGGCGGGTGGGCACGACCGGGCGGCTAGGCTCGGTCGGGTGCATCTGCCCGAACTGCTATCCGACCTCGACGACGTCCCCTCCGATCTCCAGGAGGAAGCGGTCTTCGACGCCTTCGTGGCGTGGGCAGGCTCCCAGGGCCTGACGCTCTACCCGGCGCAGGAGGAAGCGGTCCTCGAGGTGGCGGCGGGCAGCCATGTCGTCCTGGCCACCCCGACGGGTTCGGGCAAGTCACTGGTCGCGCTGGGGGCGCATTTCTCCGCGATGGCCCGGGGCGTGCGGAGCTACTACACCGCGCCCATCAAGGCCCTGGTCAGCGAGAAGTTCTTCGCGCTGTGCACGGTGTTCGGCGCCGAGAACGTGGGGATGCTCACCGGCGACGCCGCGGTCAACGCCGACGCCCCGATCGTCTGCGCCACCGCGGAGATCGTGGCCAACATCGCGCTGAGAGAGGGCGCCGCCGCGAACATCGGTCAAGTGGTGATGGACGAGTTCCACTACTACTCCGAGCCCGATCGGGGCTGGGCGTGGCAGGTCCCGCTGATCGAGCTCCCAGATACGCAGTTCCTGCTGATGTCCGCGACCCTCGGGGACGTGGATTGGCTCCTCGAGGATCTGCGCACACGGACCGGACGGGAGTGTGCCCTCGTCGGCGGCACCGAGCGACCGGTCCCCCTGACGTTCGACTACGCCCTGCACAGCGTCCACGAGACGGTCGAACTCCTGCTCCGGGACGACAAGGCACCCGTCTACGTCGTGCACTTCACCCAGGCCTCGGCCCTCGAGCAGGCGCAGGCCCTCACTTCCGTGGCGGTGTCCACCAAGGAGCGCAAGGCCGCCATCGCCGACGAGATCGGTGGCTTCCGGTTCTCGACCGCGTTCGGCCGGAACCTGCGCAAGCTCCTCATGCACGGTATCGGGGTGCACCACGCCGGCATGCTCCCCAAGTACCGCCGCCTCGTGGAACGGCTCGCCCAGGACGGACTGCTCACCGTCATCTGCGGAACCGACACCCTCGGGGTCGGCATCAACGTCCCCATCCGAACCGTTCTGTTCACCGGACTCACCAAGTTCGACGGACGCCGTCAGCGTGTCCTCAAGGCCAGGGAATTCCATCAGATCGCGGGCCGTGCGGGTCGCGCCGGGTTCGACACCGAGGGGCTGGTGGTGGTGCTGGCCCCCGAGCACGAGGTGGAGAACTCCAAGGCCGCGGCCAAGGTGGCCGCCAATCCCAAGAAGAAGGCCAAGGCGGCCAAGAAGAAGCCGCCGGAGGGCTTCGTCAACTGGTCGCAGTCCACGTTCGACAAACTCGTCGGCGCGCAGCCCGAGCAGCTCACCAGTCGCTTCGAGGTGAGCAACGCGATGTTGCTCAACGTGATCTCTCGTCCCGGGAGCTGCTACACCCACATGCGGCACCTGTTGCTGCATTCGCACGAGACGCGGGCCCGAACCAGGCAACACGTCCTGCGCTCGATAGAACTCTTCCGTGGGCTCGAGACCGCGGGCATCGTCGAGAGGGTGGCGGAGCCGGACGACGACGGACGGCACGTCCGTCTGACAGTCGACCTCCAGCGGGACTTCGCGCTCAACCAACCCCTCGCCCCGTTCGCGATCGCGGCCATGGAGGTCCTGGACCCCGACTCCCCCACCCCGGTCCTGGACCTGGTCTCGGTGATCGAATCGGTTCTCGACGACCCGCGGCCGATCCTCTACGCACAGCAGCGGGCCGCCCGCGGTGAGGCGATCGGGGCCCTCAAGGCCGAGGGTGTGGAGTACTCCGAGCGGATGGAGCTCGTCGAGGACATCTCCTGGCCCACACCCCTGGGCGACCTCATCGCGGACGCATATGACGCCTACCGGGCCGGGCACCCTTGGGTCGCGGGGATCGAGCCCTCTCCCAAGGCGGTCATCCGCGAGATGGTCGAGCGGGGTATGACCTTCTCCGATCTGGTCTCCGCCTACGGTCTCAGCCGGTCGGAGGGTTCCGTGCTGCGCTACCTCACCGATGCCTACCGCGCACTGCGGCAGACGGTTCCGGCTGATCTGAGGACCGAGGAGTTCGACGACCTGGTCGAGTGGCTCGGGGAGCTCGTCCGCCAGGTCGACTCGAGCCTCCTGGACGAGTGGGAGCTGCTCACCGATCCGAATGTCTCCCCGGACCAGGTCGCCGAGCTCGCCTTCGGTCAGTCTGCCGGCACCACCCGGCCCGTCACCGCCAACCTCCGGGCGTTCCGTGTGATGGTCCGGAACGCGATGTTCCGCCGGGTGGAGCTGTTGTCGCGGGACGACATCGACACGCTCGTGCAGCTCGACGCCGACGTCCCCCAGCATCCCGACTGGGACACCGAGATCGATGCGTACTGGGACGAGTACGACGCGATCGGAACCGGGCCCGCCGCCCGCGGCCCCGCCCTCTTCACTGTCACAGAATCGGGTGACGGGGTGGAGCCGGGAACCTGGCGGGTCAGGCAGGTACTCGACGATCCGGAGGGTGACCACGGCTGGGCCGTCGAGGGTGTGGTGGATCTTGCGGCCAGCGACGATGCGGGTGAGGTCCGCTTCGCCTCGCTGAGCCTCGCCGGGTGACCGTGCCGGGAGGCTGAGCCGGGCCGGAGATCGGGTGTCCGTACGATGACCGACGAACGCCGATCCGACGATCCCTGGAGGACATCTGTGACCCCCCGCATCCTGTACAAGAGGCTCGCTTTCGCGGAGGTGATCACCTGGACGCTGCTGATCCTGGGCATGATCGGCAAGTACGGGTTCGGTCTCGACTGGGCCACCACGGTCGGTGGCAGCATCCACGGATTCGTGTTCCTGTGCTACACCGTGGCGACGGTCGCGGTGTGGACGGACAAGCGCTGGTCCGCGGGCACCGGTGTCCTGGGACTGGCGTCCGCGGTCATCCCGTACGCGACCGTGCCGTTCGAGAGGTCCGTCGAACGCCGCGGGCTCCTGGAGGGGAACTGGCGGCTCGGTCCCGGTAGCGAGCAGCCCCGCTCCCTCGCCGAGCGCATCCTGGCCTTCGCACTCCGTTCCCCGGTCCTCGCGCTCATCGTGACACTCGTCGTGGTGGCCGTGGTCTTCTCACTCCTCCTGGTGGCGGGCAAGCCCACCGAGTGGTTCTCGTGAGCCTGGACCGTGAACCGGGACGCCGAGAGCTGAACAAGGCGGACAAGCAGCGTCGGATCCTGGCCTCCGCCCGCGACCTGTTCTTCCGCAACGGGTACTCGTCGGTCACCACGCAGGAGGTGGCCGACCTGGCGGAGGTCGGCACCGGGACGCTGTTCCGGTACGCCCACTCGAAGGGCGAGCTCCTGTGCATGGTGGCCAACGAGGAGTTCCGGGCCATGGTCGAGACCGTCCCGGACACCGGGGACCCGGTCGAGGATCTGGTCACGCTGTGCGATCCACTGTTCTCCGCGCTCGAGAACCAGCCGGAGAACATCGTGGCCTACCACCGCGAGACGCTGTTCGGGGAGCCGGGCCCGCACCGTGCGGAGGCGCAGCGCATCCTCGGGGAACTACGCGGGATCATCGGCGTCATCCTCGCCCGACACTCGCAACGGCCACCGGGGGCGACGGATATCGACGGCCCCGCCCAGACCGTCTTCGACGTCCTGTACATGAGCATCGTGCGTTCCGGGATCGACCGGTCACCCGGCGGCGATCACCGGGCCGACCTGCGCGAGCATGTCGATCATGTATTGCACGGAGCGCTCGCCTGCCGGGTATCCCCCGAGGGCCCGCGCTGACGCTGCCGTCCGGGCACCCCGACGAACCGCCCACCACCCCGCCGGGTGAGACTGGTCTGCATGACTGAAGGCCACGACCCCGACGTTCGACCGATCAAGGACGCGTCCACCGTGATGGTGATCCGCGACGCCGACCACGGACCGGAGGTGTTCGTCGCGCGCCGCGTTCGGGGCATGGCGTTCGCCGGGGGCATGACGGTGTTCCCGGGTGGCGGCGTGGACGCATCCGACGACGATCCGGACGTCGCCTGGACCGGCCCCGCGCCCGAGTGGTGGGCGGAACGCTTCGACTGCGACGTACCGCGTGCACGCAGGCTGGTGTGCGCGGCCGCGAGGGAGACGTTCGAGGAGTGTGGCGTCCTCCTGGCCGACCACCTCGACGGGTCTCCCGTCGCGGACGCAGGTCGATACCACTCGATTCGGGACGAACTGGAGAGCCACCGGCTGACCTTCAGCCGGTTCCTCGCCGACGAGGAGCTCTCCCTCGCGGCGGGCAGACTCCGCCCCTACGACCACTGGATCACCCCGTCGGTGGAATCGCGGAGGTATGACACCCGCTTCTTCCTGGCCGCGCTCCCGGAGGGACAGGAACCCGATGACCTCACGACCGAGGTCGACCTGACCACGTGGGCCCGCCCCGTCGACCTCCTCGAGGACTTCCGGTCGGGTCGGTCCATGCTCCTGCCCCCGACGTGGACCCAGCTCCGTGTACTCGCCGAGTTCCCCGACGTCGCCGCCGCACTGGCCGCCGATCGCAGGATCACCCCCATCCAACCGGAGGTCATCGAGCACCGCGGCGCTGTACGCGTGAGGTTCGACGGCTCGGACGAGTACTGGTCCGACTACCAGGCCGGCCGCCAACCGGCGGAGAGCTGATCGCCCCGCCGGACATCCCGAAGTCCTGACGGACCCGGCTGCACGGTGGTTGACTGCCAACCATGCCGGATTTCGAGTTCGACGTCGACGCGTCGATCGCCGCCGGGTGGGACCGCTTCGCGGCCCGCCTGGCCGAACTCCTGCGTGACCTCGTCCCGGGAGCCACGTTCGACCTGACCGTACCCGTCCTGGGCTCCCCGTCCACCCACACCCCGTACGTGCGGTTCTCCGCAATCGGTGCCGGTCGCATCCACGCGGAGGTCTCCGGCGGCGGGTCCGAGGACTCCCCGGCACCGTTGGGGTCGGTCCGACTGGAGCAGCTCGGGGCCCTGGGCTGGGGACTCCTGCCCCCGAGGGGCGAGATGACGCCGGGGGCGACCGTCACGTTCCCCGTCGACCGGGCATCGGAGGCAGCCCACCTGGTCGCGGGCACGATGGAGCGGGTCTTCGGGATCCCTCACCCTGTCTTCCTCCACGACGTGTCCGACCCCGTGGATCCGGCCCGCGTCGACACCGGTGAACCCGTGCCCGCGGACGCCGATTTCCGGTCGCAGCCAATCGCCACCCCGGACGAGGCGACCAGGGCCCTGGAATCCGCCCTCTCGGAGGTCTACGAACGCCGGGTCACACCCGACGAGCACGACGTGTTCACCGTTCCCGCCGGGTGCGTCCTGCTCTTCGTCCGTGCGCACCGATCGCTTCCCCTCGTCGTGTTCCGGAGCCCACTGGTCTCGTCCGTGGAGGACCCGGCGGCCGCGGAGACCGAGGTCGCAATCCTCAACCGGGACTCGCTGTGGTGCCGGTACGTGTTCGACGGCACGACGATCTCCGCCGAAGCGGAGTTCGTCGACCGGGTGTTCGTCCCGGTCAACTTCAAGATCCAGCTGGCCGAGATCTCTGCCGAACTCGACGACGTCTACTCGGATCTCGCGCACCGCGTCGCGGGCAGACGATGGCGTGACCTGCGCGCCGCCGATGACCAAGGTCCGGGTGAGCAGTAGGATCTGAGACCGTGCCGGGACGGGCCCGGTGAGACCTCGCCCCAGGAGCGCCTACATGCGTCGCGCCGTCCTCGCTACCGTCATCGCGGCCGCGGCCGTGTCCACGCCCGCCTGCTCGCCGGCATCTCTGTTCGGCGACGACGACACCACGGGCGTCCCGGTCCCGACAGCCCAGGAGTCGGGGCCCCTGCCGTCCTCGCAGCAGTTCGATCGACCGTTCCCCGTGGCCGGGGAGTCGTGGGACGCCACCGTGACCCTGTCCAATCTCCGGATCGTGCCCTCCACGGTGTACTCGGACGCGGTCGTGGTGGTGGACGTCCGTGTGGTGCAGGCGTCCGGGCAACCGGAACTGGGCCCCGAGGACATCTCGGCCTTCGACCCCTCGGGGAGGCCGTTCGAGCGGATCGAGAACCCCGCCGGGACGGTCGAGGACCCGCTCGTGCCGTCCGTCCTGAGCTTCCCCGGCGAGGAGATCCGGGGAATGGTCGCCTGGACGATGCCCCGTGGAGACCGTATCGGCCGGATCGACCTGGTCGCCCCGAGGACGATCGGGTCGGTCACCGTGACCCGCCAGCCGGAGGACCCGACGGCCGCCTAGGCCTCGGACGGTTCCGGGTCCCCGGGAGCAACCGAGCCCTCGAGATAGGTCCAGCGTCCACCTCGGCGCTCGAACGCCGACCGTTCACGCATGCCCGCCGGCCCGTCGGGCCCGATGTAGCGGGCCTCGAACTCCACTGTCCCGGTCTGATCGGCGGCGCCGCCGGCCACCACGTCGAGGATCGACAGGCCGGTCCACTCCACGCCACCGGCCTCCACCCTGGCCGGTCTCGTCCGCGGGTGCCACGTGCGCCAGAGGTGGTCGTCCCGTCCGAGCACGAAGGCCGTGTACCTGGATCTCATGAGCTGCTCGGCGGTCTCGGCCGGGACGCCGTCCTCCACGACCGGCCCGCAGCAGGCATCCAGGGAGCGCTGACTCCCACAAGGGCATGCGGTCACCTCGGCCGCCTCCGTCCACTCGGGTCCGCGACCACGTTACCCATGCGTCGCCCGGCTATCCTGTCCGGAGACATGTCCAGCTTCCGTGCCCCCCGCTTCCCCGTCAGGCGTCAGCCCGATCCCGACCTCGCCCCACTGCGGGTCCGTTCCTGTCGCGACCTGTGCGAGTGGACCAGGACTCCGGTGGAGCGCCGCGGCGAGCCGATGTTCGCGTGCCGCGGGTGCGGATCCCAGTGGGTTCCGAGCGAACACTGGACCCCGCGAGACAGCAACGGAGCGGTCCCTCCGGAGGTGTTGGACGTCGTCACGGCCGAACCGTGAACGCGCCCGCCGCCCCTATAGGCTGAACGGATGACCACCACCCCTCGGTCCCTCAGCCCCGCCGCGAGTTCCTCGACGATCGATGCCGTCCTGCGCCGCGCGGCGTCACGGTTCCCGGAGCGCGTGGCACTGACCTTCGCCGAACGACGGTGGACCTACGCCGCGTTGGACACGGCGGTCGACCGGGTAGCCACGATGCTCACCGGTCAGGGCCTCGAGAGCGGGGCCCGGGTGGCCGCCTACGGGGTCAACTCCGACGCCTACCTGATCGCCTTTCTCGCGGTCTCCCGCGCGGGTTTCACCCATGTGCCCGTCAACTACGCACTGACCGGCGGCGAGCTCGAATACCTGCTGACCGACTCGGGAGCGTCTCTCGTCCTGGTGGACCCGGCCCAGGCTCCCACGTTGACGGGAGTCCTGCGGACCATGCCGGAGTTGCGGTCCCTCGAACTGCTGCCCCGCGCAGGGGAGCCCTCCGGGGGGACGCTTCTCGGCTCGGCGCTCGACGAGTCCCCGTGCGCGCCGACGGAGTCCCCCGCCTCCGGCGACGACCTGGCCCAGCTGCTCTACACCTCGGGCACCACCTCGCGTCCCAAGGGCGCGATGATGACCCATTCCGCGCTCATCCACGAGTACGTGAGCTGCATCCTCGGCCTGGACCTCGCCGCCGACGACGAGCCGCTGGTGACGATGCCCCTCTACCACTCGGCCGCGATGCACGTGTTCGCGCTCCCGTACCTGTCGTTGGGGGCGACGGTGCACCTCATGGCGGCTCCGGACATCCCGGAGATCCTCCGCCGGGTCGAGACCGACGGGATCGGGTCTCTGTTTCTCGCCCCGACGGTCTGGGTACCACTGGCCTCGCATCCGGACCTGGAGTCCCGGGACCTGTCGAGTCTGCGCAAGGCCCAGTACGGCGCCTCGATCATGCCGGTGACCGTGCTCCAGCGACTGCGGGGCAAGTACCCGGACCTTGGGTTCTACAACTGCTTCGGCCAGTCGGAGATCGGCCCTCTGGCCAGTGTCCTGCGCCCGGAGGAGCACGACGCCCGTCCGGCCAGCGCGGGCCGGCCGGTGTTCTTCGTCGAGGCCCGCGTGGTCGACGAGTCGGGCGCCGAGGTCGCGGACGGTGAACGGGGTGAGGTGGTCTACCGCTCCCCGCAGTTGTGCACGGGCTACTGGAACAAACCCGAGGCCACCGCGGAGGCGTTCCGCGACGGCTGGTTCCACTCCGGCGACCTGGTGGTGCGTGACCCCGAGGGGTTCATCGAGGTGGTCGACCGTATCAAGGACGTCATCAACACCGGAGGTGTCCTGGTGGCGTCCCGTGAGGTCGAGGACGCGGTGTACCAGGACGAGCGCGTCGCCGAGGTGGCCGTGATCGGCACCCCGGACGACAAGTGGATCGAGGCCGTCACCGCGGTAGTCGTCCTCAAGAACGATGCCCACGCCACGCAGTCCGAGATCATCGACGGCACCCGCGCCCATCTCGCGCCGTTCAAGGTTCCGAAGCGGGTCGTGTTCGTGGACGAACTACCCCGCAATCAGTCGGGCAAGCTCCTCAAGCGGGAACTCCGCCAGAACTGACGCCCGGGCCTCGGCTGGGACTCGGCTGGGCCTCGGTGGCCCGCCGCGGTCGCCGACGTCAACCGATCCGGGCCAGTACCTCCGCGGCCACCACCTCGGGGGCCTGTTCCGGGAGCCAGTGACCCATTCCGGGCAGCGGGACGAACCGGTAGTCCCCCGTCACCCGGGAGGCGGTGGCCTCGGCGCCTACGCGCGCGATCGCGGGGTCGTCCTCACCCCACAGGTAGGTCGTGGGAACCGACACATCCGGCAGGTCGTACCGCCGCATCGCGCGGTACCAGTTGAGCGCGCCCGTCAGTCCCGCCCGCTCACCGACCAGCTCGAGATGCTTGTCCACCAGCTCCTCCGACACCTGGCCGTCGAACAGCGACAGCAAGCGGTGGGCCCCGTCCTCGAGCAGGACGTCCTCGGCCTTACCCTCCTGGCGGAACAGCCTGAAGTAGGCCGATCGGGCCTGCTGGTCCGGGTCCGACTCCAGAGCCTCAGCGAAAGCCGAGAGATGGGGAACGGAGACCACCGTCAGAGTGTCCACCCACCCGGGGTGATAGGCGGCGAGCCACCACGCGACCGATGCCCCCCAGTCGTGACCGAGTACGTGCACGCTCTCCAGACCGAGCTGGTCGACGACCGCGAGCGCGTCCGCACTCAGGTGCTCGATCGCATAGGCGCCGACGTCGCCCGGACGAGCACCGGCCGAGTATCCACGCTGTGCCGGCGCGACGACCCGGATCCCCTGCTGCGTCAACAGCCCGGCGACCGACTCCCACTCCCACGGTGACTCCGGGAAGCCGTGCAATGCCAACACGGTCCCGCGCTCGGGGCCGCCCGGACGCCATTCCAGGACGTCGAGGCTGCCGACCGGGACATCGACGGTCATGCTCTGCGGATCCATGGAGCGGACACTAGCCTCTCCGGTCGATCACCGCCGGTCGATCCCCGCCGGTCGATCACCGCGGGCGACTTCCGGGTGGGCTCTGCGCGGACGACCCTGACGGCGCGACCGCAGAGCGTCGGTCATGCCAGTCCCGCACGAGCCACATCTCGACCACGAGCGGGTCGACCGCCGCCTCGTCAGCCCACGCGGAGATCACGTCCAGATACCTCTGGTACCGGCGCGGCGTCATGCGACCGATCGAGTCGATCTCCGTCCATCCCGCGTGGACCAACGTGCCGATCCCGGTCGAGTCGACGGGAACGATGCTCTGCTCCGACCACGCCATCCCCAACGACGACAGGTAGAGCGACGCGAGCGGAAACCCGAGGTCAGGAACGCCCCTGCCGGCCCTGCCGTAGGGAGCGCCGTTACGCAACAGGTTCATGGCCTCCGCAGGAGCGTCGAGCCAGTCCGCCACCTCGTGCAGGACCAGCGGGTATCCGTGAGAGGACACCGAGCGCCACGCCGAGCGGTCCCGCTCCGCCACCCTGAAATCCGGAAGCCCCCTGCGCACACCCGATCTCTCGGGGTGCCCGGCGAGCCAGGCCGCACACATGTAGAGAGCGACCACCGACTCCTCGAGACTGCCCCGCGCCCTGCGGCCCGCCGCCCACAGGTCGCTCCTGCGGAGATACCCGGAACCGGACTCGACCCGTCCGCCGTCCGGGCCACCGGCGACCAACCGGAGGTCCACACGCCGCTCCGCCAGCCTGAGGTTCCACAGGTCGAGGTCGATCTCCACGTACTCGTCCGCCACCAGAAGTGCCGGCGGCTGGGCGCGACACCACGTGAGACAGGAAGCGGGTAGGTCTGGAACAGGACGGGAACCGGTCGTCGTCATGCCCCGCACGGTGTCACGTGGGTACGACAACGCCGGTCCCCTGCCGGCTCAGTCCTCGGCGAACGCCTCCAACGGCGGGCAGGAACACACCAGGTTCCGGTCACCGTACGCGCCGTCGATGCGTCGCACCGCGGGCCAGACCTTGGGGCGCCAGGTGGACCCCAGCGGATACCCCGCCAGGCTGCGCGGATAGCCGTGCTCCCACTCGTCGGCGCAGACGCTCTCAGCGGTGTGGGGCGCCCCGCGCAGCGGATTGTCCTCGACAGTCCACTCTCCTGACGCGACCCGGTCGATCTCCGCGCGGATCGCGGCCATCGCGTCACAGAACGCGTCCAGCTCGGCGAGGTCCTCGCTCTCGGTGGGCTCCACCATGAGGGTGTTGGGCACCGGGAAACTCATCGTGGGCGCGTGGAAGCCGTAATCCGCCAGCCGCTTGGCCACGTCGTCGATGGAGATCCCCACCGAATCGATGAGCGGCCGCAAATCGAGGATGCACTCGTGGGCCACCCACCCGCCGTCCCCGGAATAGAGCACCGGGAAGTCCTTCCCGATCCGCCGGGCCAGGTAGTTGGCGCTCGCGATGGCCGTGAGCGTGGCACGGCGCAACCCGTCCGCACCCATCATGCGGACATAGGCCCAGGTGATGGGGAGGATCGAGGCGGACCCGAACGCGGCCGCCGAGACCACCGCGCCCGACCCCAGACCGTCCTCGTACGGGTGACCGGGCAGGAACTCGCGAAGGTGCTCGGCCACCGCGACAGGGCCGACGCCCGGTCCACCGCCGCCGTGCGGGATGCAGAAGGTCTTGTGCAGGTTGAGGTGACTGACATCGCCACCGAACCGGCCGGGACGGGCGACCCCCACGAGCGCGTTGAGATTGGCCCCGTCGATGTACACCTGGCCGCCGGCATCGTGGACGATCGCGCAGATCTCCTCGATATCGTGCTCGTACACCCCGTGTGTCGACGGGTAGGTGATCATGATCGCCGACAGCTCGGCGGCGTGCCGGCCGACCTTCTCGCGGAGATCGTCGACGTCCACGTCACCATTGGGCCGACATCCGACGACGACGACCTTCATCCCCGCCATCACGGCGGACGCGGCGTTGGTCCCGTGCGCCGACGACGGGATGAGGCACACCTTGCGACCCTCGTCGCCGCGGGAGCGGTGGTACTGCCGGATCGCCAGCAGGCCCGCGTACTCCCCCTGGCTGCCCGCATTGGGCTGCAGGCTCACCGCGGCGTAGCCGGTGATGTCGACGAGCCACTTCTCGACGTCGGCCACGAGCCGACGGATACCGCGGGTCTGCTCGACCGGCGCGAAGGGGTGGAGTCCGGCGAACTCCGGCCACGTGATGGGCTCCATCTCCGTGGTGGCGTTGAGCTTCATGGTGCAGGAGCCCAGCGGGATCATCGTGCGGTCCAGCGCCAGGTCCTTGTCCGCCAGGGCGCGCAGGTAGCGCAGCATCGCGGTCTCGGTCCGGTACTTCACGAACGCCTCGTGCTGGAGATGACCCGAGGTCCGGTCGCCGTAGGAGGGATCGACGAGGATCTCCAGTTGTCCCGCGTCCGCGATGTCGGCGACGTCGCCACCGAACGCCTCGAGGACGAGCGCGAGGTGGTCCCCGGTGGTGGCCTCGTCACAGGAGACGGACACGTGGTCGTCGTCGACCTTCCACAGGTTCACCCCCCGCTCGGCGGCTGCGGCGAGCACCTCGGAGACGCGGCCGGGCACCCTGGCCAGGACGGTGTCGAAGAAGTCGGCGTGGACCACCTGGACGCCCGCGGCGACGAGACCGTCGGCCAGGACTGCGGCGTGGGCGTGCACGCGCCTGGCGATCCCCTGCAGACCCTCCGCACCGTGATACGACGCGTACATGGCGGCGACCACCGCGAGCAGGACCTGAGCGGTGCAGATGTTGGACGTGGCCTTGTCGCGGCGGATGTGCTGCTCGCGGGTCTGCAGCGCGAGTCGGTAGGCCACCCGGCCGTCGGCGTCCGTCGATACGCCCACGAGGCGGCCGGGGAGGTTGCGGGCGTGTGCGGTGCGGCAGGCGAGGAATCCGGCGTGGGGGCCACCGAAACCCATCGGGACGCCGAAGCGCTGGGACGAGCCGAAGCAGGCGTCTGCGCCCTTCTCCCCGGCCGGGGTGAGGACGGTCGCGGCGAGCAGGTCGACGCCCGCCGCCACGAGGACTCCCCGGTCGTGGCACTGGTCGATCAGCGCGGCGACGTCGGCGACCCGGCCCGAGGCGCCCGGCGTCTGCACGAGTGCGCCGAAGAAGTCGCCCTCCGGCAACCCGTCGTCGACCAGGTTCGCTGTGACGATCTCGATGCCGAGCGGCTCGGCCCGCGTGGCCAGTATGGCGGCGATCTGGCCGAAGACGTCCGCGTCGACGGCGAAGCGCGGGCTCGTCGAGGACCGGTTGGCCCGGCGGAGCATCGTCATGGCCTCGGCGGCGGCGGTCCCCTCGTCGAGCATGGAAGCGTTGGCCATGTCCATGCCGGTGAGGTCGGCCACCATGGTCTGGAAATTGAGCAGCGCCTCGAGCCGGCCCTGGCTGATCTCCGGCTGGTAGGGCGTGTACCCCGTGTACCAGGCGGGGCTCTCGACCACGTTGCGCCGGATCACGGCCGGGGTGAGCGTGCCGTAGTACCCCTGCCCAATCATCGAGACCGCAACCTCGTTCTGGTCGGCGAGCACGCGCAGCGCCGCGAGCGTGTCGGACTCCGACAAGGGTTCGGGGAGCGCATCGATGCCGGCCGCGCGGCCGTCGGGCCCCACCTCGTCGAGGATGACCGACGGAAAAGCGCGTTCGGCGAGTTCGTCGAGGGAGGCCACGCCGATGGTCCCCAGGATGTGGGAGAGTCCGTCGGCGTCGGGTCCCAGATGGCGGGCGACGAACTCGCCTCCGGTCCGGGCGGTGTGCGGGGTCGTCGTCACAGGTGCTCCTCGAAGGGCGGGGCCACCCCGGACGGGCGGCCTGCGGGCCGGTGCTACCCTCTCCGCTCTGTCCCCAACCGGCTGATGCCGGCGCCTGAGAGATTCACGGGGCCCGGAGGCGGGCCCTGCTTTCCCCGTGGGCGGGTGGTCTGTTCCACCGCTCTCCAGAGGCGTTAGACGACTGCACGGTCCGGGTGCCTGAGAGATTCTCGGAGAGGAGTTGCTCCTTCGGCGCCCGCGGCAGAAGCCGCGGGACTCTCCCGTGAGTCGCGTGAACGCACCGCCGAGTCTAGACGACTCCCCGGATCAGCCCGTACGCCGCGAGGCGCGGGCGCGCCGGCGGGCCGCCAACTCGTCCTCGAGGGGCTCGATGATGTCCTCCACCGAGACGGTCTCGGCGGGGAACTCGGCGATCGACCCGGCGAGCTCCCGCATCGCACCCCCGATCCCGATGCCGAAGACTCCCTGTCCGCCCTGGAGGAGATCGAACACCTCCTCCTTGGAGGTGCACTCGAACACCGTGCGGCCGTCGGAGAAGAGGGTGATGGTGGCCAGGTCCTTCACCCCGCGGGAGCGGATCTGATCCACCGCCTTCCGGATGTTCTGGAGCGAGATCCCGGTGTCCAGCAACTGCTTGACGATCTTGAGGACGAGGATGTCCTTGAACGAGTACAGACGTTGACTACCGGATCCCGCGGCGTTGCGGATCGACGGCACCACCAGATCGGTCCGGGCCCAGTAGTCGAGCTGCCGGTAGGTGATGCCGGCGATCTGACACGCGATCGGGACGCGGTACCCGCTGGTCCCGTCCGGGATGCCGTCGTCGGGGAACAGTCCCGGCTGCACCTCGTCGAACGTGGCCTGGGTGGCCTCGACGTCGCCTCCGGAGAGACCCTCCGTGTGCGTACCGGTGGAGGACGACTCCGGATCCCGGGTGTGGTCGGCCACGATTGCTCCCTCAAGCTGTGGGGTGTCGCCACTGTCGCGGCGACACGGTGCCGGACTCTGCGGTCCGGATCCTGAACATGTGAACACCATCGGTGTAGTTCACTGGGAGCAACGCTAGGCCCGCGAGGGTCCGCGATCAATAGGACACGCGGTAAACCTCAACCTCAAGTTGAACTTGAGACCTTGCCGCGACCTGCCAACTGGTGCTGGAGTGGCTGCTGTGAGTGCCGAAATACCTGGTTACAGCAGTCAAGAAGTGGAACCGCCGGGCTCCTCCGGCGCGTCCCCGCCGCCGAGGAAATCGTCCGGGCTCACCTGGTCGAGGAACTCCCGGAAGGCCTCGACCTCTTCCTCGCCCTGCTCCACCAGCGAGATACCGACCTCGTCGAGCACCTCACGGCTGACCAGAACCGGTGACGAGGTCCTCAGCGCGACGGCCACCGCGTCCGACGGGCGAGCGGAGACCCGCTTGCCGTCGAAGACCAACTCGGCGATGAACGTGCCCTCGGACACCCCCACGATCTCCACCTGCTCGAGCGGGTGCGCGAAGGTCTCGAGCAGTGTCGCCACGAGGTCGTGCGTGAGTGGCCTTCCCGGCTGCACGCCCTGTTGCTGGAGACTGATCGCGGCAGCCTCGGACGCGCCGATCCAGATCGGGACGTACCGTCCCCCGTCCTTCTCGTGCAGGATCAGTACTGGTGCGTACTCCGGCTCCTCGAAACGGATGCCGACGACGTTCACCTCTCGCATGTTCTTCCCCATGTCCTCCGCCTCTCCCACGGGTCCAGCCTAGCCCCGATCCGTCCCGGGGCGCTCGCGTCAGGACTCCAGCGCGTGCCGGACCGCCACGGTGACGAGTGTGGAGTGCAGCGCCACCGACAGCGCCGCGATCTCGCGGGCGAGCTCGGCTGCCCGATCGCGGGCATCCGCGTCGCCCTGCCGTGCCACCGGGCCGGCAATCTGGGTGATGAGACCCGTCTGCCGGTCCGCAGCGGTCCGGAAACCGCGCAGATGACGAACGTCCACCCCGTGTCCGGCGAGGTCGTGCGCCGTCCGCGCGACCAATACCGCCTCCGGGTCGTAGAAACCCCCGCGGCCCGCCACGATGAGTCCGGCGTCAACGAGGGAATCGACGAGCTCCGCCTCCACCCCCGATTGTTCGACCACGTTCTCCCGAGTGAGCCGCAGGACGGTGTCGCTGCGGAAGTCGTCCGGGGCCGAACCCGGTACACCGTCCGCACCGTGCCGCGGGAGCAGGGCGGTCGTGGACCCGTCCGCGATAGCGGAATCGAGCGCTTCAAGCTCGTCACGGATCACCTTGAGCGGCAGATACCTGTCCCGCTGCGCCGTGAGCACATAGCGGAGCCGCTCACGGTCCTCGACGCTGAACCGACGGTACCCGCTGGCGGTCCGCTCGGGCGTGACCAGGCCTTCGTTCTCGAGGAACCGGACCTTCGACACCGTGAGGTCCGGGAAATCCGGACTCAGGAGTGCGATGACGCCGCCGATGGAGAGGTGCCCCTCCTCCGCGGCGCCGTGTCCGGCGGCTGTCACTGCCCGGGCGTACCCGTCAGGAAGACGAGCCGGAACTTGCCGATCTGGACCTCGTCACCGTTCGACAGTGACGCGGAATCGACGGGTTCACGGTTGACGTACGTGCCGTTCAGGGAACCGACGTCGACGACGTTGAAGGTCCCGCCCTCGCTCCGGAACTCGGCATGACGCCGGCTCACGGTGACGTCATCGAGGAAGATGTCGCTGTCCGGGTGCCGGCCGGCCGATGTGGTCGCCTGGTCCAGGAGGAACCGGGAGCCCGCGTTGGGCCCTCGCTTGACCACCAGTAGCGCCTGCCCCTCGGGCAGGCCCTCGACACCGGTAACGGCGGGCTCGGACTGAGCCGCCTGCTGATCGGACTCGTTGAGAAGCTCCGCACGGAACACCGAGGTGGTCTCGGCGGTCGCCTCGGGCATGTTCTTGTTCTCGGTCACGTTCGTCTCTCCTCGTCCGAGCCCGGGCGTGGGGCTCACCATGCGGTGCTTGAGATTCTATGTCGGACTGTCCGGCAGCGGGGCCGGGGGCGGCCGCTACCCCTCAGCCCTCGGTGATCTTCGCGTATCCGTCTGAGTCCAGCGTCTGCTCGAGCTGCGCTTCCAGGTCGTCGACGTCCGAGATCTCGAGGACGACGACCCACCCCTCACCGTACGGATCCGAGTTGACGAGCTCGGGCGACGTCTCGAGGGCGGTGTTGACCTCGACGACCTTCCCGCTGAGGGGCGCGTACAGGTCGGAGACACTCTTCGGTGACTCGACCTCTCCGAACGGCTCACCCGACTCCGTCTCGCCGCCCACGTCCGGGAGTTGTACGAAGACGATGTCACCCAGCTTGGACTGCGCGTACTCCGTGATGCCGATGCGAACGCGCGTGTCGGACACCCGCTCCACCCACTCGTGCTCGTCGGTGTACCGGAGCTGGTCGGGGATGTTCTGGTCGCTCACTGAGGTGCCCTTCTCGCGTGGCTCACTTGGCGTTTACATCTGGCGACATTACACACCGCCAGACGGCCCCACTGCAGTAGATCGGGCGCGGCCCGGAGGCACGGAGCCTGCGATCTTCCAGGCCTGCCACAGGTAGATCGCGCCGCTCCACGAGTAGAGGCCCACGCCCCAGTACAGGCACGCCTCACCGAGGATCTGGAACCCCTCCCCACCGGGGACCCCGGCGAACCCCGCGAGGAGCAGGGGCAGGGACCAGAACAGCGCGAAGGTGGCGGCTTTGCCCAGGTAGGTGACCTCGGGCTCGATCCCTCGCCGGCGGTACACCGGCAGGGTCCCCACCAACAGCGCGTCCCTCACCAGCAGGACCACCACCACCCAGACAGGAATGTATCCGGCGACGGCGAAGGCCACGGGCACGGCGGCCACCAGGATGCGGTCGGCGAGGGGGTCGAGTCGCTCGCCCCACGTCGACCGCATGTTCCACAGTCGTGCGATCTTGCCGTCCAGCCAGTCGGAGACGACCAGCGCCCCGAGGAGCCACAGCGCGAGGGGCGGGTCGTCCCAGACCAGGATGCTCACCACGAGCACCGGGATCAGCGCGATGCGCGCCAGGGAGATGACGTTGGGAAGCGTCCAGAACCTGTCACTGACCTCGGGGTCCCGCGGCGGCGGCTCGTACCCGAGTCCGGGTGGTACCGCGGCGGAGAGGTGTCCGTCGCGCGGTTGCGGGATGCGCGCGCCGAGGACCTTGCCCTCGCCGGTCCGCCATTCCCGCAGATCGGTCTCACGCCTGCCGTCCCGCGCCGCACTCATCGGAAGGTCGTCATCATCCCGGAGAAGACGTTGCCACCCGCGGCCATCGGGTTGTCGTGGACCATGTACGTCCACGTCGAGGTGGGCCGCGCCATCGCGTTGGCCACCAGGTCCACCCCCGAATCGGTGAACTCGATCTCCTCGAAGGTGTTCTCCGACTCACGGACCGCGTCCGAGGCGAGGTCTCTGAAGTGGTCGATCGCGATCCGGTGGAACTCGTCGAGGGGGTTCTCCCGCCCCAGGGCCCGGAGGTGGATCGACTCGCGGACGTCGTTCATCGTCTCGAGGTGGCGGGCCCAGCCCCTGTCGAGGTGCCACAGCATGATGTCCCGGCACCCCTGCACCACGGCATCACGGCCGTGAGCCTCCACGAGACCCGCGCTCCGCTCGGGATCGTGAGCGGTGAGCTCCTCGAACGCCTTCTCCGTGACCAGAAGCGCCGCCCGGCGTTCGGCCAGGATGTCGCGCTGTTCGGCGAGAAGTCGGCTGTACCGCCAGGTGTTGGAGTGGATCGCGAGCATCTGGCCCTCGGTGACCCGCTGGGCGTGGTCGACCGCGTCACGACCACGGTTGCCCTTGAGCGATCCGGTGATCCTGTCGTGCGCGCCGGGGATCTTGTCCGGCTCCAGGGCCGAGGTCACCACCGGGTCGTCCATTGCGGCGAAGAACACCGAACTGCCGGGGTCTCCCTGGCGTCCGGCACGGCCGCGGAGCTGGTTGTCGAGTCTCTCCGTCCGGTGTCTCCCGGTCCCCACCACGTGTAGTCCACCGAGTTCGACCACCTCGTCGCGGCGCGATTCGTCGGAACCCCCGAGCCGGATGTCCGTGCCGCGACCCGCCATCTGGGTGGAGACGGTGACGTTGCCCACGTCCCCGGCCTCGGCGATGATGGCCGCCTCCTCCTCGTCGTTCTTGGCGTTGAGCACCACGCAGTCCACGCCCTTCTGGGAGAGACGGGCGGCGAGTTCCTCCGACTCGGCGACGTCGTGGGTCCCGACGAGCACCGGTTGACCGGTCGAGTGGACCGCGGCGATGTGCTCGACGACGGCGCGGGTCTTGCTGTCGACGTCGATGTACGTCCGATCGGCCTCGTCGAGTCGGACGCAGGGGGCGTTCGAGTCGATCTGGGACACGCCCAGCGAGTAGAACTCGCGCAGCTGCGCGCCGGCGGCGAGGGCAGTTCCCGTCATCCCGCACACGCGGTCGTACCTGCCGATGAACGCCTGGACCGTGATGCTGTCGAGGATCTGTCCCGCCTCGGAGACCGCGACCCCCTCCTTGGCCTCGACGGCCGCCTGCAGTCCGTCCGGCCAGCGCTGCAGTTCGGCCACACGACCACGCGAGGCGTTGACCAGCTGGACCCGCCCGTCACGGACGATGTAGTCCACGTCCCGCCTCAGCAGGTAACAGGCGTGGAGAGCCACGTTGACCTGCACCAGCGTAGTGGCGACGTGCTCCGCGTCGTAGAGGTCGGGGATCCCGAGCTCGCCCTCGATCGCCTCGGCTCCGTCGTCGGTGAGGAAGATGTTGCGCCGCTCGGAGTCGGTCTCGTAGTGGCGGCCCGCCCGCAGTTTCCGGACCGCGGAGAGGATCTCACCCGTGGGCGCCTCCCCGGAGGTGGAACCGGCGAGGACCAGGGGGACCAACGCCTCGTCGACGAGCACGGAGTCCGCCTCGTCGACGAGCGCGACGTCCGTGGTCGGCGAGATGAGGTCCACCGGGTCGGTGACCAGTTGCTCCCGCAGGACGTCGAAGCCGATCTCCGAGACGGAACCGTAGGTGACATCGCAGGCGTAGGCGGTACGACGCTCCTCGCGCGTCGACGATTCGGTGACATGACCCACCGTCAGCCCCAGGAGCTCGAACATCGGCCCCATCCAGCGGGCGTCCCGGGCCGCGAGATAGTCGTTGACGGAGATCACGTGGACGGTGTGACCCTGGAGGGCATAACCAGCCGCCGCCACGGCGCCCGAGAGGGTCTTGCCCTCGCCGGTCGCCATCTCCACCACGTCCCCGGCGAACATCCTCAGCGCGCCCTGGAGCTGAACGTCGAACGGTCGCAGGCCGACGGCCCTGGTGGCGGCCTCCCTGGCCAGGGCAAGGAATCGGGCGAGGTCCTCGGTGGACTCACCGAAGAGCTGCAGTCCGTGGGCGGCGTCCGCGAACTCGCCGTCGTCCATACCCGAGGCCCACTCGTCGAATTCGTGGGACGCCTCGACCGCGCTCTGCGCGCGCGAGGTGTCCCGGCCCTGGGTGGAGCCCATCAGCTTCCAGAAGCGGTTGGCGAATCCCACGCGTGGAGTCCTTCCCGGTCAACAGAACAGTTTATGCCACCGTACGCAGGCCCCCACGCGATCGGCGGCCCACCCCGCTGGTCGAGGCGTCAGCGATCCGGGTCGATCTGCCCACGCAGCCTGCGCATGGCCTCGGTGGAGAGCATCCTGTCACCGGCGCGGGCCGCCAGGTGCTCGGCCGTGAGGTCCGCCGGGCTGGGCGCGTGGGCCGTGGACGGAGGTCGCACCCCGTAGTCCCGGGCGATGTCGTCGAGGCGCGCGGCCTCGGACACCGCGGCGTCGGCACGGGTCTCCACCGATTCCACCAGTTCGCGGAACGCGACCGCCCGTTCGACCACCTCGGCCCAGACCTCGTCGATCGCGACGCCCAGACCCGTCAGGGTGGTGAACCCGTCACTCGCGGGGGGGACGCCCGGCATGGCGGCCGTCTCGCGCAGTCGACAGAGGTCTCCCGCGAGCCCCACCACCTCGGTCTCCGCATCGAACTGGAGGCGGATCTCCTCCACGGATCGTCCCCCGCGTACGTATGCCCGGATCAATCGGTCGTACAGCCCACCGACCTCCATGAGCAGCGCCGTGTACATCTCGGGGATACGGCGCCGATCCGCCCGGATCTGCGGCAGCGAGGGCAGGGAGCCCACCACCGCCTGGACCCGCTGGGGCAGGACGACACGCCCCATCTCCCGTTGTCCGTAAGCGGCCGCGACGGTCCCCAGTTCGGCGATGGTCCTGGGCACCATCGGGACCGGTGCCATCGTGGGCGTGGAGGCCAGGGCATCGAAGAGCCGACCGCGGTCGTCGGTGTCCAGGTGGACGCCGCGCCTGCGGTCCACCCGGATGTCCTTGACCCGGAACGCGAACACGCCGGCACCGCGGGTGAACCCGGTGCGCAGAACGAGGTACTTCCGGTCGAGATCGGCCAGTCGGGTGCGCAGCGCCATCCGGAGAACCGACGGGACCGGGGTTCCGAGGATGCGCCTGAGGTCATGGCGCTGTTCCTCGATGACCCGCACCTGGTGGAAGCCGCCGACGGTCGGGAAAGGCAGGTTGCGGTGGAGGCGCGTGAGAACGACGTCGACGATCCGGGGCTCCACCAGGCCACAGGCGACCAGCAGGGCGGCCCGATCAGAGAGTTCCCCGGGGCGCGAGGGGACCGTGCCCGTGCACAGGTCGTCGATGTGGCGGATCAGGCGGGCCCGGGCGTCCTCGTCGTCACCGTCCTGATCGTGACTGGTCATTCCCGAGCACCTCTCCCCCGCTCCGGCGATCACCGCCGATGGACTTCATGCTGCCATGATGCCCCCTCCGGCGAGTACCTGCGTTCCCGCGCTCTTGACCACGCCTGTGTCATCGCAGCACTCATCGTGTGTCTGTTCGCCGCGAACGTGGGCACCATCCTGTCCGACCCTTGGGCGTTCGGCCGGGTGTTGCTCGTGGTCCTCCTCTTCTTCGTCCTCGTCTATCTCCTGGGTGAGGCGGTCGCCCGGTACTTCCAGCTCAGCCACCCCGAGCACGCGCTGCTCACGATGACCACGTCGGCCCGCAACGCCCCGCTCATGCTGGCGGTCACCACGATCGCCCTACCGGATCAGCCCGTCATCGCCGCCGCGATCGTGATCGGCATGCTGGCGGAGTTTCCCCACCTCATCCTGCTCACGCACCTCCTGCGCCGACGTGGTGCCCCGCCGGCGATCAGCCGATACGGCTCGGCAGCCGCGCGTGGCCCGCGCGTCCTCACCCGACGATCGGGCCGCCGGTCTTCCAGTATCCGAGGAACGCCACACGGTCCTTGGCGATCCCGAACCCGTCCGTGAGTTCTCGACGAATCCTGGTGGTCGTGCCCGACTCGCCCGCGAGCCAGACGTAGAGCTCCGCGGCCCCTCGCAGGTCTGCGCCCTGACCCCCGATCCATGTCCGCAGCGCGTGTTCGAGGTCGGTTCGGGATTCGCTCACCCGTCTGACCACATGGACTTCTGCGTTCTCGGGCGCATGCGCCGAGACGGTGTCGTCGGCGGGGTCACCGCACTCGAGGAACACGTCGACGCGAGCATCCGGTGGCACCCGTCTCAGGATGTTGCGCACCGCGGGAAAAGCGGTTTCGTCGGCGACGAGGAGGAGGCGGCGGGCGCTTCCCGGGTCCCAGTTGATGCCGTATCCCGTCCAGCCCGCGCGGCTGTCGGGGCCGGTGATGACGAGCCGATCCCCCACCGTCGTGGATCGAGCCCATGCCGACGCGGGCCCCGCCGGTTCGTGGAGATAGAAGTCGACATCGATCTCTCCCTCGTCCGGCCGGATCGCCGACGGGGTGTAGGTGCGCAGCACGTTCCGCTCGTCCTCGGGAAGCGAACGCCATCTGGTGTACCACTGCGAGGGGTGCGGGGTCGGATCATCGAGAAGTCCGACGTCGGTGATGCTGCCGTCGGCCAGTGGGAGCACCACCTTGATCCGCTGATCCACACCCCAGGCGGCGAAGTGCCGGAGACTCTCGCCGGCGAAGGTCAGCCGGAGGAAGTGGGGGCTGAGCTTCTCCTTCTCCCGCACCTCCACGGGGAAGGCGCTGTACTCCCAGGGTCGGTCCTCAGTCGGGTTCGCTTCAGGCGGGTTCGCCCCGGTCATGATCGCGTCCTCTCCGGTGCGGATCCGCGCAACGGGACCACGAGCGGTCCGCCGGTCACGGGATCGGGGATCACCACGTTGGCCAGCCCGAAGATGTCGTGCACCCGTTCGCTGGTGATGACCTCCTCGGGTGGCCCTTCGGCCAGGATCCTGCCGTCGCGCATGGCGACGATGTGGCTCGCGTACCGTGCCGCGTGGTTGAGGTCGTGCAGGACCGCGACGAGCGTGCGCCCCTCGGCGTTGAGTTGAGCGAACAGCTCCATGAGCTCCACCTGGTGGGCGACGTCGAGGAACGTCGTGGGTTCGTCGAGGAGCAGAAGATCGGTGTCCTGGGCGAGGACCATCGCCACCCATACGCGCTGCCGCTGACCGCCGGAGAGCGCGTCCACCGGACGGGCCGAGAGGTCGAGGGTCCCGGTCGCCTCCATTGCCTGCCGGACCGCCTCCTCGTCGGCGGTCGACCACTGGCGAACCAGATTCTGATGCGGGTAGCGACCACGGGCGACCAGGTCGGCGACCGTCATCCCATCCGGCGCCGTCGCACTCTGGGGCAGCAGGCCGAGCCGTCGCGCGGCCTCCTTGGCCGGGTACGACGAGATGTCCCGCCCGTCGAGCACGACCTGTCCACCAGACGGTGCGAGGAGGCGTGACAGCCCGCGCAGGAGAGTGGACTTCCCGCAGGCGTTCGGGCCGATGATCACCGTGAACCCTCCTGTCGGGACCGAGAGCGACAGGCCGCGCACGATCTCGGTGCGGTCGTACGACAAGCTGATCGCCTCTGCCGCCAGTCGCGGCGATGATTCGTGGGCGGGATGAACGGGGGTCTCAGGCACGGCGACGGATCTCCAGGATGATCATGAGGACGAGGTACGCGCCACCGACGGACACGGTGACGACACCGACGGGGAGGCCGGTGGGCAGTACGTGCTGCGCGACGAGGTCGGCTCCGAGTAGCACCACGCCGCCGAACACACCGGAGAGCACCAGGGAGAGATGCGGGGTCCGTGCGACGAGTCGGGCGATCTGCGGAGCGGCGAGGGCGACGAAGGCGACGGGGCCCGCCACCGTGGTCGCCGCCGCGACCAACACGACCCCGGTGAGCAGCGCGGCGGCACGGATCGCGGACGGACGCGCGCCGGTCGAGGCAGCCATGTCGTCGCCCAGGCCGAGCTGGCCGAGACTCGGCACGAGCAGGATCGCCGCGACGACGAACGGGAGTGCGCAGAGCAGCGCGCCGATGAGCGGCGCCGCGGTCACCCCGTTCAGTGTTCCGGTGCCCCACGCGGTGGCGAACATCGCCGTCTCGAGCTCGATCTGCAGCAACATCCAGGTGTTCACCGAGGCCAGCATCGCCGCGACGCCGATGCCCACCACGATGAGTCGGAAACCCTGCATCCCGCCTCTGGAGGCGAGGATCCAGATGAGTGCGGCCGTGCCGAGACCACCGAGGAGTGATCCGACGGTCTGCGCGGGCCAGCTTCCCGAGAACAGGACCAGCGCGAGGAGCATTCCCGTGAACGCGCCGTTGGAGAGACCGAGGATGTCGGGGCTGGCGAGCGGGTTCCGGGTCACCGTCTGGAACAGCGCACCCGCGATGCCCAGGAGCGCGCCCACCGTGATCCCGGCGGCGGCGCGAGGGAGCCGCCATTCCATGACGACGGTGCGGTCCATCGCGTCTCCGCCCCCGAGGAGCGTCCGGATCACCTCCTGCGGGGTGAGCGGATAGGTGCCGAGCCCGAGAGCCAGGACGCCGAGCACGCATAATCCCGCGATGGCCGCGCAGCCGGTGATGATGCTCCGCCGCCGCAGCGGAACCTGCACAGGGCCCCATCGCAGCAGGATTCGGCGGTATCCGACGTCGGGCACGGTAGCCCCCGGTGCCCTCACAGCGAGCTCGCATTGCGACGGCGGGCCAGGACGATGAGCACAGGTGCGCTTATGAAAGCGGAGACGATCCCGACCGGCACCTCGGCGGGGGCGATGATCACCCGACCGAGGACATCCGCGAGCAGAACGATGACGGGTGCGAGCACCGCGGAGAGCGGGATGATGAATCGCTGATCGACGCCGAACGTCCAACGGATGACGTGCGGCACCATCAGGCCGATGAACGAGATCGGGCCGGCGAGTGCCGTGGCCGAGCCGGCCAACAGCGTCACCGCGACGATGACGCCGATGCGGATGCCGGCGACATTGGCACCCTGCGCGCGGGCCACGTCCTCACCGAGGCCCACCGCGTTCAGGCCGGGGGCGAGGACGACGGCGAGGAGGAGGCCCACGACGACGAACGGGAGGACCGGCAGGATCACGTCGAGCCCGCGCCCGAGAAGTGATCCCGCGTTCCAGCTACGCATCGAGTCGAAGGCGTCGGGGTCGCTGAGCGAGAGGCCCGTGGTGATCCCCGAGAGAACAGCACCGAGGGCCACTCCCGCCAGTGTCAGGCGCAACGGGTCCGCCGCACCGCGTCCGGACGAGCCGATGAGGTACACCACCACGGTGACGACGAGGGCGCCGAGGAACGCGAGCCAGACGAACTGCGTCACGTCCCGCAGGCCGAGGAAGGTGACCCCGAGTGCGACCGCGAACGCCGCTCCGGCGTTCACTCCGAGGATGCCGGGGTCGGCGAGCGGGTTCCGGGTGAAGGCCTGGATGAGGGCGCCTGACACGCCCAACGCGGCCCCGGCGATGAGACCGGTGACGGTACGCGGGATGCGGAGGTCGACGACGATGAAGTCGGTCTCGGCGTCACCTCCACCCTGCAGCGCCCTCCAGACCGCCTCCACCGAGAGCGGGTTGGCACCGACCGCGAGTGAGAGCACCACGGCCAACGTGAGGGCGACCAGCAGGACGATCGTCCCGGTGACCACACGGTCGCCGCGCCGTGACCACCGCGCCGGGGGCGGCGAGGGAACCGGATGCGGCGCCGTGTCGGTTCGAGGGCTCACCGGTTCGATTCGAGGAACACCTCGATGTCGTCGAGCACCTCCTGCGCGCCCTTGGGGCCCACACCCGACACCCAGTAGCTCGTGTCGACCACCGTCACCGACGGGAACGCGTCGGCATTCTGAACGATCGCTGCGGGGACGGCCGAGTCGTCATCGACGTCGGTCGCCGTGAGGAACACATGGTCGGCGCGAGCGGACAGGATGTTCTCGGGAGAGATGTCGGCCTGCAGTCCGTCGGCCCAGTCCTGGTCCGGGATGGTGAATCCGGCGCACTCCAGCAGGCTGCCCGCGAAGGACACCGGGCCGTAGAGGCTCAGAGTCGTCTCGTCGCGCGGACGGATCAGCTGCGCTGTCTCTCCGTCGACCCCGTAGTTCTCCGCGAGTTCCTCGCAGCGGTCATCCACAGCGGACAATAGGTCGGCGACCTCGTCCCCGCGGTTGAGAGCATCACCGATGAGCAGGGCGTTGTCGCGCCACGGATCGGCTTGTGTCGCTATGAAGACCGTCGGAGCGATCGCCGCGAGCTGGTCGTAGAGAGCGGAATGCCGCGACTCGGTTCCGAGGATGAGGTCGGGCTTCAGAGCGGCGATCGCCTCGAGATCAGGCTCGGGAACCGTGCCCACCCCCGCGACGCCGTCCACGTCGAGGTAGGCCGGTGCGCCGGTGATGTTGCTGGCGACGGCGGCGCCGACCGGAACGATGCCGACCGCGACCGCCGTGTCGAGCTCGAGCGGTTCGAGGGTCACCACACGTTGTGGGTCCTCCGGCACAGCCGTCGTCCCCCGCGCGTGCTCGACATCATGTGTGCCGGAGGCTTCCGCAACACTCTCACCGGGATCCGGTGAGCTGCCGGCGCACCCGGCCAGAACAAGCGCACTGCAAGCGGAGGCGATGAACAGTCCGACGGTCTTGCGGCGGATCGGTGTGGGCATGGATCAGGACCTTTCGAGAACGAGTAGTGCGACATGAACAGGCTAGGCTTACCTAATTTAGGTCACACTAACAAGGGCGCTCGTCGGTCGCGCGGTGGGGTGTGGACCCTGCGACTCGGCTGCGGACCGGTCGGGCCGTGTCGGTGGCCTCGCGGCTCGGTAGCCATCGCGTGGCCGGTTCGGCAGTACCGTGTGCCCATGTCGAACCGGAAGTCACGACTGCGGAGTGCCGGTGCAGGAGAACCCTCATGATTCTCACCGGCCGCGTTGCTACCGGCGTCGCCGCCGGGAGCATCACGCTCGCGTTCCGTCGGTGGAAGAAGCCACGCGTGGCGACCGGCCACACCTTCCGCAGCTCGGCCGGCGTGGTGACAGTCGGCGAGGTCTCAGTGGTCGCCATACGCGACATCACAGGGCGCGACGCCGCCGCCGCGGGAGCGGCGTCTGTGGAGGAGCTCGTCACGACCTTCCGGGGCGATCCGGAGGACCCCATTTTCAGGATCGAGCTGACATCGGCCGGACCCGACCCTCGCGAGCAGCTCGGCGACGACGACCACCTCACCGACGGTTCCTGCGCCGAGATCAGTCGACGCCTCGCGCGGTTCGATCAGAGCAGTCGCCACGGCACATGGACCCTCCGCACGCTCTGCCTCATCGAGGAGCACCCCGGCCGGCCCGCAGAAATGCTGCGCGGCGACGTGGACGGCGATATGGACAAGGCTGCCTTCAAGCGCAACGTCCGCAAACTCAAAGACCTCGGACTCACCCGAAGCCTGCCCGAAGGCTACGAACTCTCCCCGCGGGGCTCGGCGTACCTGGCCCGTCGCATACACCGCTGACACGCTCGGGGGTGGCGAGCCCCGGCCGGGCGACGTCGGTGTCGCCCCGGGTGCTCGAGACAGCGCTCCACTCGCCCAGATCCGATCGAGTCAGCTCCAAAGACCGCGCCATCCAACCCGCGCCCATCCGAACCCGCAGGCGGTCACCCGTAGGGCTCGTGTCACCCACCCAGGAGCAGGGGAGTCGACGAATCCGTCCGCCTCGAATCGGCATACGGCACCTCACCAACGCCCGTTGACTTCCTGCTGTCCCGATGCGACTGTCAAAGCATGACGGCGTCATCCTCGTCGCCCACTCATATCGACGCACTCATCGTCGGAGCCGGGCCGGTCGGCCTCACGGCAGCTGTCGTGATGAGCAGGCGCGGAGCTCGAATTCGCGTCATCGACGCTTCGCCGAGCGGAGCCTCGACCTCGCGCGCGGCGGTGATCCATGCGCGCACGCTCGAAGTCCTCGCCGACATCGGACTCGCGCCCCGCATGATCGAGGAAGGCGTCATCGTCCCGGACTTCACGGTGCGCGCCCGGAACAGGAAGCTCGCGCACATCGATTTCCGCGGACTCCGCACTCCTTATCCATTCACTCTCATGCTCTCCCAGGCGCGCACAGAGGAGCTACTCGCCTCAGCTCTCTCCGACTCAGGCTGCGGCGTCGAACGAGAGGTCGCGTTCGAGTCATTCGAGTCGACGTCGTCCGGTCGGGTCGCTGTCCTGCGACACGGTGATGGGACCCGTGAAACAGTCGACGCGCGATTCGTGATCGGCGCGGACGGGAGCCACAGCCGCGTTCGACAGCAACTGGGAGTCGATTTCGAGGGCGCGGAGTACGCCGACTCTTTCGTACTCGCGGACGTCTCGATGGTCTGGCCTCTCGCGCCGACCGAGGTGCAGCTGTTCCTCGCCGAGCAGGGACTGATGGTCGTCGCCCCGCTACCCGGTGGTCACCACCGCATCGTCGCCACAATGGACGATGCGCCGGCGCGGCCCACCGTCGCCCACATCCAACACCTGCTCGATGAGCGCGGACCCGGTCAGACCACCGTTCATTCCCTTGCCTGGAGCTCGAGATTTCGGGTGGCTCACCGCCTCGCCGCACGCTACAGAGAGGGCAACGTCTTCCTCGCTGGCGACGCTGCCCATGTGCACAGTCCGGCCGGCGGCCAGGGAATGAACCTCGGAATCCAGGACGCAGTAGACCTCGGCAGCCACCTCCTCGACGTTCTCTCCGGTACCCGCCACGAGGACACGCTCGCAGAGTACGAACTCATCCGCCGCCCAGCGGCAGTCAAGGTGATCGCCTTTACTGATCGCATGACGCGCATGGCCACCCTGCGCACACCCGTGCTCCGCCACCTCCGTGATGCCACGATCAGGACGGTGCTCTCGTCACCCCGCAGGCAATCCCGCCTCGCGCGACGCATAGCGCAGTTGCAGGACGGAGAAGTCAGGGTTCCTACCTATTGAGATGCGCTGGGCTCAAAATGTCCTGGTCATCTCGCCAGCGTGACGATGCGGGCCACGGCTCACGGACCACCACCGAAGCAGCCTTCGAGCAGATATTCTGACCTTCCCAGCGGGTCCGCCTCCCGCGTCCCGGACAGCGTTCCAGACCATTCGGGAATTGCTCGCCTGCCGTCCCGGCCGCCGGGCCCGGGACTGTCGAGACGGGTCGCTGGGCGCGGCCGCGCGCCGGTATCGCGCGCACCTCCCGGAGAAAGAACAGTCATGTCTTCCACACCCGAGTCGGACCACCCCACTGCACGCACCGCCGTCTCCGAAAATCGCGTCCGATTTACCGCATGGCCCCTCTGGGCCGTTCTGTCCGGTGTCGCGGGAACGATAGGCACCGTCGCAACCGACCTCCGACCCGACGCCGAAACAGAGGCGATCGCCGACGGCGTGGACCACGTGGTCGTCCCCGCCGACATGATCGGTCTCGACCCGACGCTCGCACGCATCGGCTTCCTCGCCGGCCTCGTCTCGATCCTCGCCCTGATCTTCTTCGCTGCCGCCTGGCGCCGACACGTCGAGACCCTCGCCATCCGCTCCACCGCCGCATTCGCGGTGAGCATCGGCTTGATCGCGAGCGCCGGTGCACTCATCCTCGGGTACGGGTGGCGCGGCGCCCTCGCGAACTACCTCGGCCCGGAATCAGGCCTGTACGGCGAAGATGGACTGTTCGTCTACTACATACTCACCGACTTCGGCGCGTACATCCCCTGGACCGGACTCATCGCATCCGCCCTCGCCCTCGCGTGGATGGCGTGGATCGAGCGCAACGTCTCCCGCATTCTCGGCACGTTCTCTGCTGTGGTCGGCATCGGAGCTCTCGGCGCCGTCGTGGTGTCCGGTGTCCCCGGCCTCCCCGGAGTCTTCATGCCGTTCTGGCTCGCCGTCACCGGAATCTGGCTCGCCGTGGGCCGCAGCCCCATCACGAACCCGGTGGAGGACGCGAAATGAGGCGCCTCGCGCGCACACATCGCCCGGCTTCGCCACAGTGACGGCGGCATCGACGCCCGCCCAATTCCGGCAGCCCGGATTTCCCTATGGCGTGAGTCGACCGGCAGCCGCCACTTCCATCGAGTCCTCTCTCGAGAGCGAACTGTCGTCGCGTAGTGGCACCCGGACGTCCCCGCCCGACTCCTCGGTGATCCGTCGACCCATCTGGACGAACGACGGTTCGGACACGAAGCCCCCGGCGAAGAGCGCCTGGCCCTGTGCGAACGAGGCCGATCGGCGGATCTGGTCCTCACCCGCGAAACCGAAGACCTCTGCCAACTCCACCAGGTCCCGCGGCGAGTTGACGCGCATGAGTCCCAGGTTGTCGCACTGCGAGAGCACGTTCGGGTGGATCTTGTTCGGCCGCTGAGTGGAGAGCAACAACCACAGCCCGAACTTGCGACCCTCCGCGGCGATCTGGACCAGTTGACGGGTGAGCGCTCGCTCGACGTCGGTCTGCGGATCGGGCGGGCAGATGTTGTGCGCCTCGTCGATAACGATCAGAATCGGACTGCGTTCCTCGCGCCGTGTCCACAGGTGCTCCAGGACAGACAGAGCCGCGACCTTCGATTCGGCCGGGTGGGTGAAGCCGCCCAGATCCATCACCGTGGCGCGGGGCCGCTGATCGATCACGTCGACGACCGAACCCGCGCCCCTTGACCACAGATCCCACTCGAGCACCTGGAGGTTCTCCATCCGGTAGGACAGCCGGACCTCCCCCGGGTCGGAAGAGGCCCGGAGCCTCGCGAGCGCCTCCACCGAGTCGAAGTCCTCCGCGCGGACGTTGGTGCGCAGGAGGACGTTGTACTCCTCCGCGTCCGCGATCGGGTCGAGCTGCAACAAGGCGGCTTTGGACGCCGGGGACAGGTCCGTGTACCGGGCGTGCAATGGCTCACCCTGCCCCTTCGACGAGCGGAAGACCCTGATATCGGTCTCGGCCAGCCGCGCAGCCTCGGCCTCACCGGCATCGTCACGCACGTCGGGAAGCCGGACGAAGTCGGCATTGGGGTCGAGGATGACCATGGGGAGCTCGGTGTGCAGGAGTAGCTGTTCGAGCACCACGCCCAGCGCATAGGTCTTCCCGCTGCCGCTCTGCCCACACCAGAAGGTGTGGCGGTTGAAGCGACGGGCGTCCAGCCGGACCGGGACGTCCGGAGAACCCACGGCACTGCCAATCGTGATCTCAGTCATCGTCACCCCTTACGCACACACCTGTGGAGGAGACCCCATCTAATCACCGGCGTTCCGCCCCCAGGCGCGAAATCGGTCAGTGCGGTACTACCCCTCGTCCGTGAGGTTGATGGTCCACTCGTCACGGTGCGACACGATGAGCACCGAGGGCCCGGGCGCCAGACCGAGGCCGAACTCTGCATCGGCGCTGGGGGTGGTCACCACATTTTTCGGAGTCCCGCCCGAGCGAGGGAGGGAAAACTCAGTGACCGCCATCCCGACAGCGGTGTCTGCTCGGCTCCCCGTGATCGGTCCGCCCTCCCCGTCGTACAGAAAGACCCGCGTACCTCGTCCCTCGCTCGCCAGCGGCGGGGCCGACGACACCGGCACCACCGAGAGCTCCCACACGCCGTCCCCCTCGACCTCGAGCCCGTGCGGAGCGGGATTTGCTGGCCACCACATCGACTCGCCGTCAAAGCTCCCCCGGTCGGCGGTGTTCGCTTCGATCACGCCGTCGATGAGGATCATCTGTTTCTCGCCCTCGGCATCAAGACTCCACAGAACTAGTGGTTCGGTTCCCTCATAGGTCATCCGGACGATTCCGCCATCCGCGTCTGCGATTTCGGGGGGTAGCGGAACGACTGCCTCGCCCTCGCCTGACGCCTCGACGGCATCGAAGCTCCCATACCGCTCGTCAGCGCTCTCTGCCGCGGAGCTGTCGGCAGCAGCCGATGACGGCGACGAGGATGCCGCGGGTTCGTCGGTCGACGGAGAATCACCCGAGCATCCGCCGAGAAACGCGGCGAGCGCCACCACCAATGACCCAGCGGCGAGACGGCCGCGTCGAGATCGGACCATCATCATTCGTCGATCAACCCCTGAGATACCACGTCACGCGTGGAGTGAGGAACGGCTGGATGTAGATGCCGATGACCGGGAACAACTCGGTCACGGCGTCACGGCGGAGGATCGCCGCCATCTCGTAGCGTGCCATACCGAACGACTCAGGGGCGGTCTCCCCATTGGGAAACCGCCCCTGATCTGGCGTCGGGCTGACAGGATTCGAACCTGCGACCCCTTGACCCCCAGTCAAGTGCGCTACCAAGCTGCGCCACAGCCCGCCCGCCACCGCGTCTCGCGCGGCGACTGGATCAGACTAGCGCACGGCTGTAGCAGCGCTCCAATCGCCTGGTCACTTGCGCTGTCGACGTTCCTTGACGCGCACGTTCACCCGGACCGGAGAGCCGTCGAAGCCGAAGGTCTCGCGCAGGCGCCGCTCGAGAAAGCGCCGGTAACCCGCCTCCAGGAATCCGGTGGAGAAGAACACGAACGTGGGGGGCCGGGTGGTGGCCTGGGTGCAGAAGCGGATCCGCGGCAGCTTCCCGCCACGCATCGGCGGCGGGGTGGCGGCCACGACCTCGCTCATCCACGTGTTGAGCGGACCGGTGGGGATGCGCTTGTCCCACGAGTCGAGTGCGCCCTCCATCGCAGGCACCAGCTTGGCCAGGGCACGGCCTGTGGTGGCGGAGATGTTCACCCGGTAGGCCCAGGTGAGGATCTTGGACAGCTCCCGGTCGATCTCCTTGTCCAGGTCGTACCTGCGGTCCTCGTCCACCAGGTCCCACTTGTTGAAGGCGATCACCAGTGCCCGACCGGCGTCGGCGACCATCGAGATGACCCGCAGGTCCTGCTCCGTGATCGGTTCCGAGGCGTCCAGCAGGAGCACCACGACCTCGGCCGCCTCGATGGCCCCGCGGGTGCGGAGCGAGGCGTAGTACTCGTGCCCGTACGCCTGGTTGACCTTCCGCCGCAGTCCGGCGGTGTCCACGAAGCGCCACGTCTTGCCGCCGAGATCGACGAGCGAGTCCACGGGATCGACGGTGGTGCCGGCGACGTTGTCGACCACCGACCGCTCCTCGCCGGTGAGCTTGTTGAGCAGGCTCGACTTGCCGACGTTAGGCTTGCCGACCAGCGCCACGCGCCGCGGCACGTCGGTCGTCTCACGCATCCGGGCCTTGGAGGGCAGCCTGCGCAGGATCTCGTCGAGCAGGTCGGCGGTGCCGCGGCCGTGCGCGGCGGAGATGGCGTAGGGCTGGTCCAGACCCAGCCCCCAGAACTCGGCCGACTGCAGTTCCGCCTTCTCGCTGTCCACCTTGTTGACCGCCAGGATCACGGGGGTGCCCGAGCGGCGCAGGCTCTTGGCCACCGTCTCGTCCGCGGAGGTGATGCCCACGTTCCCGTCACACACCAGGACGATGAGGTCGGCTGTGCCCATGGCGATCTCGGCCTGCTGCGCGATGGAGCGGTGCATGCCCTTGGCGTCCTGCTCCCACCCACCGGTGTCCTGCACCATGAAGGTCCGGCCGTTCCACAGGGCCTCGTAGGACACGCGGTCCCGGGTCACGCCGGGAACGTCCTCCACGACGGCCTCGCGGCGGCCGATGATGCGGTTGACCAGGGTGGACTTGCCCACGTTGGGACGTCCCACGATGGCGACGGTGGGCAGGATCTCCACACCGTCGACCTCGGCGCCGATCTCGTCGGCCCACTCCTCGGCCACGGCGTCCCAGTCCGTGTCGTCGTTCCAGGCGTCCTCTACGGTCTCCTCGACGGGCCCCGTGGGCAGGTCGAAGTCCTCGTTGCTGGTCACTGTGTATTCCCTTCTGCGGCGTCGCTGCGCGACGCGTCGGCGCCCTCTGCGAGTGCGACCAGTCGGTCGAGCACCTCGTCGAGGGTGAGGTCTGAGGTGTCGATGACGACGGCGTCGTCGGCGGGCCGGAGCGGGCTCGCGGCGCGGGTGGAGTCCTTGCGGTCGCGCTCGACCACGGCCGACAGCACCTCGTCGTAGTCGGCGTCGCGTCCCGCCGCGAGGTCCTGCTCGGTGCGGCGTCGGGCCCGGATCTCCGGGCTCGCGGTCAGGTACACCTTCACCTCGGCGTCGGGGAGCACCACCGTGCCGATGTCGCGGCCCTCGAGGACGACGGTGCCGCCCCCTGATGCCAGGCGCCGCTGCAGGCCCACCAGATTGACGCGGACCTCCGGTACGGCGGAGACCGCCGAGACGTTTGCGGTGACGCGGGCGGTGCGGATCTCGTCGCTCACGTCCTCACCGGCGAGCAGGATCCGCTCGGACCCGGCATCGGTGCCGATCTCCATCGGCAGGTCCGCGGAGGTGGCGATCACCGCGGAGGCGTCATCCGGATCGATCCCGGCGCGCAGGACCTGCAGCGTGACCACCCGGTACATCGCACCGGTGTCGAGGTAGGCGCCGCCGAGACGCTCGGCGAGCGTGCGGGCGAGCGTGGACTTGCCGGTGCCGGCGGGACCGTCGATCGCGATCCGGCGCCGGGGGGCGCTGGTGGAGCCGGTCGGCGCGCTCACAGGCCCACCGCCGCGTAGAGGTCCGAGACCTCTTTGCGGTTGAGCTTGCGGAAGCTCCCCGCGCGCTGGTCGCCCAGTGCGACGGCGCCGAAGCGGATCCGCACCAGCGACTCGACGGGGTACCCGACCTCGTCGAGGAGACGGCGGACGATGTGCTTGCGGCCCTCGTGGAGCACGACCTTGACCAGCGAGCGCCCCTCGTGGACGTCGACGATCGCGAACTGGTCGACCTTGGCGGGGCCGTCCTCGAGCTCGACCCCGTCGCGCAGCTTCTTGCCGACGCCCTTGCCGACGACTCCGGTCACGGTGGCCATGTAGGTCTTGGACACCTCGTACGACGGGTGCATCAGGCGATGCGAGAGCTCGCCGTCGTTGGTCACCAGCAGCAACCCCTCGGTGTCCGCGTCCAGGCGGCCCACGTGGAAGAGACGCTGACCGGCGTCGACGCGGTCGGCGACCAGGTCGCCCACGCAGGGCCGGCCCATGTCGTCGGACATGGTGGTGTGGTACCCGCGCGGCTTGTTCAGCGCCAGGTAGACGAGGTCGTCGTCGAGGACGATCCGGGTGCCGTCCACCCGGATCACGGCGGTGGCCGGATCGACCTTGACGCCCATCTCGCGCACGATCTTCCCGTTGACCTCCACCCGCCCTCGGGCGATGAGGTCCTCCGAGGCCCTGCGGGAGGCGATCCCGGCCTGTGCCAGGATCTTCTGGAGGCGGACCGGTGAGCCGTCTCGGCCAGCGGACTCAGTCATGAGTGCGTCACATCTCTTCGTTCTCGTGTTCATGGGTGGGGTCGGGCGCGGTGGTTCTGCGCCGCCCCAGGGGTATCCGCGGATCGTCCGCGGGATCGTCGCTCATCTCGTCGACCAGGTCGACATCCGGCAGCAACGGGGCGATGTCCGGGAGCTCGTCGAGCGAGACGAGTCCCAATCTTTCCAGAAATAGCTCCGTGGTCCTATACAGCATGCCCCCGGTGTCCGCGTCGGTGCCGCATTCGACGGCCAGTCCGCGGGCCACGAGGGTCCGCATGACCCCGTCCACGTTGACCCCTCGGACGGCCGCTATGCGCGATCGGGTGACCGGCTGCCGGTAGGCGATCACCGCCAACGTCTCGAGCGCGGCGCGGGTGAGGGTCGACCGGGTGCCGTCGGTGAGGAGCCGCTCCACGTACGGTGCGAGCTCCCGACGGGTGTAGAGCCGCCACCCTTCATCGGTGCGCCTCAGGTCGATCCCGCTGCCCACGGCCGTGAGGTCATCGCGCCACGCTTGCAGCTCGATGGTCACCTCTGCGGGTGTCGAGCCCGCCGCCGACGCCAGCGGCCCTTCGGCGGTCGGCTGGTCCACGACCAGCAGGAGCGCCTCGAGTCGGGCGCGCAACGGCGGGGCACCGGGCTCGTGGGGCTCGTCGTCGTCACCGGTCAGTCCCGGCGCACGCACGCCGTCGTCCTCCATCACGTCCATTCATCCCTCCCGCGTGTCACCTCGGCGGCATCCCCACCGGTCCAGCTCACCAACAGGTCACCGAGCGCCTCGTCCTGGGTGAGCGCCACGGCGCGCGCCCGGTACAACTCCAACAGGGCGAGGAACCTGGCGACGACGACGAGGGAGTCGCCGCAACCCGAGACCAGCTCCCGGAAGTCCACCCATTCGCCCCGGCCCCGGAACCTCAGCAGCTCCAGGACGCGGCCGGCCTGCTCGGGGACCGACACGGCCTGGGTGTGGATGTGCGAGACCCCCACCTCCTCGACAGGGCGGGGCCGGAACGCCACGGCGGCGATGGTGGCGAGCTGCTCGACGTCCACGCCCAGCTCGACCTCGGGCAGCATGTCCAGGAACTCCTCGTCCGGCCCCGCCGTCCGGGGGAAGGAGTGGCGGGCGGTCCTGTCGAGTTCGGCGAACAACTCGGCCACCTGGCGGAACGCCCGGAACTGCAGGAGCCGGGCGAAGAGCAGGTCCCGCGCCTGCAGCAGTGCCAGGTCCTCGAGGTCCTGTACCTCCCCGGACGGCACGAGTCGCGCGGTCTTGAGGTCGAGCAACGTGGCCGCCACCACCAGGAACTCGGTCACCTCCTCGAGACCCGCCTCCCGACCCAGTTCGCGGGCGTGCGCGATGAACTCGTCGGTGACCGAGTGGATGGCGACCTCGGTCACGTCGAGGCGCCGCGAGTCGATGAGCTTGAGGAGCAGATCGAACGGGCCGGTGAAGTTGGTCAGGTGGACGGTGAACGCGCGCGGTCCCTCGACCTCGGCCGCGTCGACCACGGTGGTAGAGACCTCAGTGGTGCCCTCCCCCGGCGGGAGCCCGACCCCGGTCACCGGTTCTCTCACCTGCCGCGCTGGATGACCTCGCGAGCCAGCGCCCGGTAGGCCTGCGCACCCGCCGATCTGGGCGCCCACGTGGTGATCGGTTCCCCCGCGACGGTGGTCTCCGGGAACCGGACGGTACGGGTGACGAGGGTGTCGAAGACCTGGTCGCCGAACACCTCGACAACCCGCCCGAGGACGTCGCGGGCGTGGACCGTCCGGCGGTCGAACATGGTGATCAGGATCCCGGTCAGGTGCAGACGCGGGTTGATGCGGTCGCGGACCTTGTCGATGGTGTCCGTCAACAGTGCGAGCCCGCGCAGCGAGAAGTACTCGCACTCCATCGGTATCAGCACCCCGTCAGAGCAGGCCAGTGCGTTGACGGTGAGCAGACCCAGCGACGGTTGGCAGTCGATCAGGACGTAGTCGTAGCGGTCGAGAACCGGGTACAGCGCGCGGCCCAGCGCCTGTTCCCGCCCCACCTCGTTGACCAGCTGGATCTCCGCCGCGGACAGGTCGATGTTGGCGGGGATGAGGTCCACGCCCTCCACCCGGGTCCGGACCAGCACCTCCTCCGTCGACACGGTGTTGTCCACCAGGAGGTTGTAGACGGTCAGGTCGAGCTGGTGGTGCGGGATACCCAGGCCCGCGGACAGCGCGCCCTGGGGGTCGAGGTCCACCACGAGCACCCGACGGCCGTACTCCGCGAGGGCGGCGGCCAGATTGATGGTGCTGGTGGTCTTGCCGACCCCGCCCTTCTGGTTGCACATCGAGAGCACCATGGCGGGGCCGTGCGAGGTGAGCGGCTGCGGTTCGGGGATGGCCGAGAAGCCCTCGCCGGCCGCCGGGTCGTCGGCGCCGAGCAGTTCCGCGCGGGAGAACAGTGCGGGATCCATCGTCCCAGAGTCCTGCGCCACCCGCGTCTCCTCTCGCTGCGTCGTCACCTGCGCTCAGGCCGGTCCCCGGTCACGTTACCGTGCTCGAGGGTGGCACTCGGCCCAGACCTCGCGGAGCGTGTCGACGGTGACGAGGGTGTACACCTGAGTCGTGGTGACCGAGGCATGGCCCAACAGCTCCTGGACCACACGGATGTCCGCCCCGCCGTCCAGCAGATGGGTGGCGAACGAGTGTCGGAACGAGTGCGGCGAGACGTCCGGCTCCACAGCTGCCCGCTCGGCGGCCACGGACACCACGTTCCACAGGGACTGCCGGGTGATCCGCCCGCCACGGGTGTTGAGGAACAACGCGGGTCCGCCTCTGACGCCCAGCGCGGGCCGGGCGCGCACCAGGTAGGCACCGACGGCATCGCAGGCCGGGCGGCCGACCGGGACCACACGCTCCTTGCCGCCCTTACCGCGCAGGATGACCGTGCCCCCGCCGGGGTGATCGAATCCGTCGAGGTCGTCCACGTCCAGGCCGACCAGCTCGGCCGCGCGCGCCCCGGTGGCGTACAGCAGTTCCAGCATCGCCCTGTCCCGCAGCCGGGTGGGGTCGGTGTCCACCTCGGTCCCGCCGGCGGCCTCGATCACTGCGATGATCCGGTCCACGGGCAGCGCCTTGGGCAGCCGTCGCGGTGGGCGCGGCGGGGTCACGGACGCGGCGGCGTCGACGCGGGTCACCCCGTCCCGGGTGGCGAACCTGTGCAACCCCCGGACCGCGGCCAGGGTGCGGGCGACCGAGCTGGGCGCGAGCGCCCTCCTGCCGACGTCCGGGTCGGCGGTGGCGAGCCGCGCGCGGAACTCCTCGACATGCGATTCGGTCACCTCCCCGAGGTCCCCGACTCCCGACTCCGAGAGGTACTGCCGGTACTTCTCCAGGTCCCGCCGGTACGCGGCCAGGGTGTGGGCCGAGGCCCCCTGCTCCACCGCGAGGTGGTCGAGATAGCCGCGGATCTGGACCGCGGCTGCGCCCGGCAGGGTCATCGCGACATGGCCGGCGTCATCGGGGAACGTCCCCGTCAGAGCCCGGCGACCGACGCGCGCGCGGCGAGGATACCGGCCACGGCGATGCCGTTGACTATGCGACCGTCGAGGACGGCGTCCACGGCCTCGGTGAACGGCATCCGCGCGACCTCCATGTCCGCTTCCTCGTGCTGCGCCTCCGGCCTGTCCACCTGACGGAGTTCCCTGGCCAGGAACACATGGACGCGTTCGGTACAGAACCCCGGTGACGGCACGATCGAGATCACCGGCTCCCAGGACCGCGCCTGGAGCCCGGTCTCCTCGAACAGTTCTCGGCGCGCTGTCTCCACCGGCTGCTCGCCCTCGACATCGCACAGCCCGGCCGGGAGCTCCCAGAGCCGCTCCCCCACCGCGTGGCGGTACTGCCGGACGAGCGTGACCTGATCCCCCTCGTCGAGCGCGATCACCGCGACCGCGTCGTCGTGGCCGCAGATCTCCCGGTCGGCGGTGCCCCCGCCCGGCATGGTGAGCGTGTCCACGCGCAGTCTGACGATCCTGCCGTCGAAGATCTCCCGGCTGGCGATGGTCCGGTAGTCGTGCGACCCGGGGGCACCGGAGTCGGACACCCCGATCAGCTCCCGTCCGAACGGACGTCGGAGGTCAACTCGGGTTCGGCACTTCCCGACCGGGACCCGGTCCCGCCCGTCCCGGCGCCGGTCTGGTCCTCTCGCCACGGCTCCACCGGAAGCCTCATCTCGTTCTCGTACGCCAGCGCCGCCTTGACGAACGCGGCGAAGAGCGGGTGCGGGCGGGTCGGACGAGACTTGTACTCCGGATGTGCCTGAGTGGCCACGAAGAACGGGTGCTGCTCCGGCGGGTACTCGACGAACTCCACCAGGTGTCCGTCGGGCGAGGTGCCGGAGAACCGCAGACCGGACTCGGCGACCTTGTCGCGGTAGGAGTTGTTGACCTCGAAGCGGTGCCGATGGCGCTCCGAGACCTCGGTCCCGCCGTACGCGTCGGCGACCACCGACCCCTTGGTGAGCACGGCCGGGTACGCACCCAGACGCATCGTCCCGCCCAGATCGGCCTGCCCGGCGACAGCGTCGACCTGGTCGGCCATGGTGGAGATAACGGGGTGCTCGGTGTCCGGGTCGAACTCCGTCGAGGAGGCGCCCTCGAGCCCCACCGAACGGGCTGCCTCGATCACCGAACACTGCAGCCCCAGACACAGGCCGAGCAGCGGGATGCCGTTCCTGCGGGACCACGAGATCGCACCCAGCTTGCCCTCGATCCCCCGGATGCCGAAGCCACCGGGGATCAGCATGCCGTCGACGCCGCGCAGCGCCTCACGCGCACCGGCCTCGGTGGTGCAGAGATCAGACTGCACCCAACGGATGTTCACCCGGGCCCGGTGGGCGAAACCACCGGCGCGCAGGGCCTCGGTCACCGAGAGGTAGGCGTCGGGTAGGTCGATGTACTTGCCGACCAGGGCGATCTCGACCTCCTCGCGCGGCTCGTGCACGCGCTTGAGCAGCTCACCCCACACGGTCCAGTCGACGTCCCGGAACGGCAGGTTGAGTTTGCGGATGACGTGGGTGTCGAGATGCTCGCCGAAGAGGACCTTGGGGATGTCGTAGATGCTCGGGGCGTCGGGGGTGGAGACCACGCCCTCGAGGTCCACGTCGCACATGAGCGCGATCTTGGACTTGAGCCCGTCCGGCACATCGCGATCGCACCGCAGGACCAGACCGTCCGGGACGATGCCGATCGACCGCAGCGCCGCCACGGAATGCTGGGTGGGCTTGGTCTTGAGCTCCCCCGACGGTGCGAGGTACGGCACCAGGGAGACGTGCAGGAAGAAGATGTTCTCGCGTCCGACCTCGTGGCGGACCTGCCGGCAGGCCTCCAGGAAGGGCTGGGACTCGATGTCGCCGACTGTGCCGCCGACCTCGGTGATCACGACGTCGGGGCGGCGCCCCTCCTCGTCGGGAGCGCCCATCGCGATGATGCGTTCCTTGATCGCGTCCGTGATGTGCGGGATCACCTGGACCGTGTCGCCAAGGTACTCACCTCGGCGCTCCTTGGCGATCACCGCCGAGTAGACCTGGCCGGTCGTCACGTTGGCGTTGGCGCTCAGATCGCGGTCGAGGAACCGCTCGTAGTGTCCCAGGTCGAGATCCGCCTCCGCACCGTCCTCGGTGACGAACACCTCCCCGTGCTGGAACGGGTTCATCGTCCCCGGGTCCACGTTGATGTACGGGTCCAGCTTCTGCATGGTCACGCGGAGTCCGCGGGCGGTCAGAAGCTGCCCCAGGCTGGAGGCGGTGAGCCCCTTACCCAGCGACGACGCCACCCCACCGGTGACGAAGATGTGCTTGGTCGCGGACCGCGACGCGGCTCGGTTCAGTGCCAAGGGGACTCCCGTGTCCAGACGCCGGAATGGATGAATGCTGGTGTGGCTCCGGTGCACCCCACGGGGCTTCAGGCTATCACCGAGCGGGCGCGGTGGGGAGCGACGGCACCGCCGCTGTCGCATCCGGCCGCAGCCCGTAGTGTCCCTGCGCCCGGGCGAGCTGCTCCGCCAGCGCGAGCCCCGTTGCCAGACGGCCCGCGTCGGAGCCGGCCGAGTCGACGGTCGAGACACCTTCCTCGCCGGAGGAGCGCAACACGGTGACCGCGTCGTACCCCTGCGCACTCGTGAGCTCGGCGGAGACCACCGCCCCCGCGCCCTCCCGGTCCAGGGTCCGGGCGAACGAGGCCACACGGACCGCGGTCGACTCGGCTTCGCCCGGGCCGGTGACGATCAGCGCCAGCTGACCGGGCCGGAGGGTGCCGGGTTCGAACTCGACGAACCCCGCATCGGAGAGGGTCGTGAGAACCGTCTCGCGGTCGTCGTCGTCCAGGTGAGGTTCCGCGTCCTCGGTCCGCAGCAACCCGGCGCGGCCCAGCGCCGTACCCAGCTGGGTGCCGAGGTCCGCGTCAGTGGCCGGCGCGTCGCCGATCGGGAGGTTGGCCACGAGGGCCTGCAGCTCTGCGTCGGCCTCCGTGTCGAACGCCTTGTCCGTGAGCGTCACCCGTCCCGCGGCGATGCCGCCGGCGGCCCCGATGACGTCGACGGCGGCGCTCACGTCCTCGTCGGAGGCCCCGGGCGCGACCACGACCAGGACCGGTCGTCCCTCGAGGGTGCCGTCCAGCACGGACCGGGTGAGCTCACCGGCCATGTCGTCCAGACGGTCGGCGGCGAGTCGCTGCTTGGCCAAGTCGTCCCTGGTCGTCTCGAGCTGCGCCGCCGTCGTCTCCTCGCGATCGACCACCGCGTCCCGGATCGACGTCGCCACGGACGTCGACCCCAGGACCACTCCCAACCCGAGGGCGAGGAACACGGCGACCAGCGTGAGAACGTGGCGACGCAGAGAGATCAACGGACTAGCCCCTGGACCCAGAGCGCGAAGGTATTCCACATGTCGATGGCCCAGATGAGCAGATCCTGGGCGGAGTCGCGGGCGACCACCACCGCGGCCACCGCGATGAGTGCCGCGAGCACCACGAGGGCCAGTCCGATCCCGGCCCCGCGCGAGCGGTACAGGGTCGCGCACGCACCGGCGTGGACGAGGCGGGACGACACCGCCGTGTCGACCATCGTCGACGACGGTGCGGAGGAGGAACCGAAGGCGTTCTCGAGACCGCGATCCTCACCGGTCACCACGATCATCTCGGCCCCGCCGTGGAAGGCCAGCAACAGAGCCATGTCGCGCGCGGTCGCGGCGGCCGGGAAGGTGGTGGCCCCCACACCGAGCTCGGTGACGCGCTCGAGCCCCACCGCCCTGCCGTCACGATCCGCGGGCACGACCAGGACCGCGCCGTCCGTCAGGACCTCGTCGGAGACCTCGGTGGGGGTGGCGACCACCACATCGGCGGAGAGCCGGGCCGCGCGCAGCAGTTCGGCGCCCCCGTCCACGCCCACGAGTAGCGGTCGGTATTCCTTCATGAACGGCTTGAGCTCGGCGAGCTGGTTCTCCGAGGTCCGATCACCCGTCACCACCACCACGTGACGACCGGTGAAGTCGACATCGATCTCGGGCAGTCCCTCGCCGTCGAGGAGCAACCGGTGCTCGAGGCTGAGGAACTCCGTGGCGTTGGCCAGGTGCGCCAGCGCGGACTCGACGTACCCGTTCTCGGCCGCGTCGACCTCGGTGAGGAGCGTGGTGGGGCCGGCCTCGCGGCCGGTGGCCAGCTGGTCCTCGGTCTTGACGGAGTAGACCACTCCCTCATCGATGCGCACCCGGGTACCGTCCTCGACCCCGGCGAGGTCCGCGTCCTCGATGACCGGGATGGTCGACGAGGCCAGGATCCGGAACGCGGCACGGGGCAGCATCTCCTCACCGGGACGCGGCACGTGGACGACGGCGCCGACACCCGCGTCGACCACGGCGCGGGCGATGGCGGCCGATGTCCGGTTGAGGTCCAGCACGGCGACGTCCTTGACGCCGAGCTTCCTGGGGATCGGCGACCCTGCCCGGATCTGGCGGACGGTACCCACCACACCGGCGAGGTCGTTGGAGCGGCGATTGAGCAGACCCGTCATCTTCATGTGCCCGAGTATCACGCGTGTGATTCGAGTGACGAGGGAGGTCGGGTCGGCGTGTCGGGTTAACGGTCGACTTGAGCTTGAGACTTCTCCGACTGCGCCTTCCCCAGGAGTTCCTCCGCGTGCGCGAGGCCGGTGTCGGTGTCCTCCATGCCCGCGAGCATCCGTGCCAGTTCGGTGACCCGGTCCGAGTCGTCGACCGCGCGGACCCCCGACACGACGCCGTCCCCACCGGTGGAGTCCGCAGCCTTGTGGACCACGAGGTGTGTGTCCGCGAACGCGGCGACCTGGGCGAGGTGCGTCACCGCGATCACCTGATGTGTCCTGGCCAGCCGGGCCAGCCGCTTGCCGATGCTCAGGGCGGCGCGACCGCCGACTCCTGCGTCGACCTCGTCGAACACCAGGGTCCCGCCCCCGGAACGTTCGGCGAGGACCACCTCCAGTGCCAGCATCACCCTGGAGAGCTCTCCACCGGAGGCCCCTCTGCCCAACGGGACCACTCCCGACGGACCGTCGAGCGCCAGTTCGACGTCGTCCAGGCCCGACTCCGTCGCTGCGGCGAGGCCGTCCCCTGATGGTGAGACCCGCACGACCAGTCCGGCGCCTCCCATGGACAGTTCCACCAGTTCGGACGTGACCCGTCGAGCCAGGTCCTCCCCGGCGGCCCTGCGGACCGCGGTGAGCTCGGCACCCCGCTCCTTCAACTCGGCCGCGAGTCTCGCGACCGTGGCGGTGAGGTCCGCCACCGCGGTGTCGGAGGTGTCGACCTCGGAGAGACGGATACGCGCCTTCTCGGCCCACGCGATCACGTCGTCGACGTCGGTGCCGTACTTCCGGGTGAGAGCCCTGAGGTCATGCCGCCTCTCGAGCGCCGAGTCGAGATCCGCCGCGTCCACCGGGAGCTCGGCCAGATAGAGGCCGAGTTCGGTCGCGGCGTCCCCGAGCGCGGCGACGGCCTGATCGATACTCGTGGCGATGGGGTCGAGAGCGGGATCCCCCGCCCCCGAGAGTCGCTGCCGCAGCTGGTCCAGGATGTTGACGACCGGCTCCGAGGTCTCGCCCTCCCCGGTCAACGTCTCGTGCGCCTGACCCGCCACCTCCCGCAATTCCTCGGAGTCGGTGAGACGTCGGATGACGGCGTCGAGCTCGGCCTCCTCCCCCGGTCTGGGATCCAGAGAGTCGATCTCCTCGAGCCCGTGGCGCAGCAGGTCGGCCTCGCGGGCCAGCTCGCGCGCACGCCCGGTGCGCTCCGCCAGTGACCTCGCGGCCTCCCGCCATCTGTGGAAGGTCTCCTGATAGGCCTTCACCGCGACCCGCGCGGGCTCGCCGCCGTGGGAATCGACCGCCTCGCGTTGCCGGTCGGGTCGCAGGAGTCGGAGCTGGTCGTTCTGTCCATGGACGGCGAGCACCGGGGAGCAGAACCGGGCCAACGTGCCGGCGGGGACCGAGCGACCGCCCAACCTGGCCCGGGACCGCCCGTCGGCCCCGACCCGGCGGGCCGCGATCACGGTGCCGTCCTCGTCGAGTTCCACGTCCGCATCCTCGAGGAGCTTGTCCAACTGCTTCCTGTCCGCGGAATCCATCGTCGCCGCGGCGGCCAGGTCGAACCGGCCTTCCACCACGGCCCTGACTGCCCCACGCCGGACACGCCCCGGATCGGCGCGCCCCCCGGCCAGGAGCCTCAGACCGGTGACGACCATGGTCTTGCCCGCGCCGGTCTCACCGGTGAGGACCGACAACCCCGGGGCGAAATCTGCCACGGCCTCGTCGATGACGCCGAGTCCGCTGATCCGAAGTTCCGTGAGCACGCACCCACCCTAGGGCAGTGGGCGGACCGCGGACCGCCCGCGCCACCCGGTCACCGGGAGTTCGAACTTGGTCACCAACCGGTCCGTGAACGGAGAGTCGTCCAATCGCACCCACTTGACCGGTCGTCGACCGCGCACCACCTCCACGCGGCTACCGGCCGGGGCGTGGACCAGTCGGCGACCGTCGAGAACGACCACCGCGGGGCCCGAGCGGGTCCCGGTCTCCACTGCCACACGGGAACTGGGCGCCACGACCATAGGCCGGGCGAAGAGTGCATGGGCGTTGTTCGGGACCACCAGGATCGCGTCGAGCTCGGGCCAGACTATCGGGCCCCCCGCCGAGAACGCGTACGCCGTCGACCCCGTCGGGGTCGACACGAGCATGCCGTCACAGCCGTAGTCACTCACCGGTCGACCATCGATCTCGACCGACGCCTCGAGGACACCCTGGCGGGAGATCTTCTCTATGCTCACCTCGTTGAGAGCCCAGTCGCGGGCGAGCACGGTGTCCCCGTGGATCACGGTGGCCTCGACCGTCATGCGCTCGACCACCCGGTAGTCCCGGTCCGCGATCTGTTCGACCACGCCGTGGAGCGAGGAGATCTCGGACTCGGCGAGGAATCCGATGTGCCCGAGGTTCACCCCCAGTACCGGGACATCGGCAGCGTTGGCGTACTGACAGGCCCGCAGAAACGTGCCGTCTCCGCCCAGGACCAGAACGAGCTCGCAACCGTCAGCCGCGTGCGGAGTGTCGGCCACGGACTCGACACCCGTCCCGGTGGCCACGTTCTCGCTGGTGTCCGCGAGCATCCGCACCGCGATCCCCCGGTTCGCACAGGCGTCGACGACCTGGGCGACGATCGCGACGATGTCCGGCCGCTCGATGTTGGCCTCGAGCAGGATCCGGCGGGGCATCCCCTCCCCTGTGGTGTCGGTCACTTCGGCCCCTCCTCGACGGCGGAACGGATAGTGTCCTGCGCCTGCTGTGTCAGCTCCACCGGTACCCCCGACTCGGTCTTGCGTAGATGAAGGAAGTACTCGACGTTCCCGGACGGGCCCGGGAGTGGGCTCGCCACGCAGCCGAGAGACTCCAACCCGACCGCCGCCGCGGCCCGGGCGACGCCGGTGACCGCCTCGATCCGGAGCGCCGGGTCGCGGACGACGCCACCCTGGCCGACCCGCTCACGCCCCACCTCGAACTGGGGTTTGACCATCGGCAGCAGATCCCCGCCGGTGCGTACACACGCGGCCAGTGCGGGAAGGACGAGCGGGAGGGAGATGAACGACAGGTCGGAGACCACCACGTCGACATCACCCCCGATTGCCTCGGGGGTGAGGGATCGGACATTGGTCTTGTCGTGGATCCCGACGCGTTCGTCACTGCGCAGGCGCCACACGAGTTGCCCGTAACCCACGTCCACGGCTTCCACGCGGACCGCGCCACGTGAGAGCAGGACATCGGTGAAACCGCCCGTGGAGGCGCCGGCGTCCAGGCAGCGCGCACCATCGACCTTCACCTCGAACGCGTCCAGCGCACCGATCAGTTTGTGGGCTCCCCGGGAAGCCCAGTCGGGCTGGTCCGAGGCGGCGAGCGCGATGGAGGTGGTCGGCTCGACCTGGGTTGCGGGCTTGCTCGCCGCGACACCGTTGACGATCACCCGCCCGGAGCCGATGAGGTCCTGGGCCCGTTCGCGGCTGTCGCACATCTTGCGGCGGACCAGCTCGGCGTCCAGGCGCCTCCGTTTCACCGCCATCAGCGGGTTGAGTCCAGGGAGAGTGCTCGGGCGAGCAGTTCATGTGCGGCATCCAGGGCCTCGACCTGGTCGTCACGGACCGATCCGCCGTCGTCACCATCAGTCGACGACGACCCGACCGAGTCGGAGAGGAGATCGTCGAACGCCGAGCGGAGCTCGTCGACGTCCGGGCCTGCGGGCCCTGGCAATGGTGTCGCTCCGGGAGTACTCACGCGGTCCACGCTAGCCCACGACGAGTCCCGCATCGACGAGCCTCGACCGCACATCGGCACCGGGGTCGCCGATAGTGCGCACTCCGTGCGACCACGCCTGACGGATGACGCTGCGCGCCAGGTCGACTCCGCCCAGAGTCTCCGGGATCCCGCTCAGGTGCAGAGCACCGTCCAGGACACTCCCGTCGAGCTCGGGGGCCGAATCGATGTGACTGGACCCGGGCGGCGCGGCGAGAGCGGACAGGTCCCGGGCGAGGTGTGTGGCACGACGGCACTCGTCGGCGGCCAGTAGGTCGGCCGTCCCGTGCACCCCGGTCAGGACGAGGAGGGCGGGCATCCCCGCCGCCAACGCACCCTCGATGTCGGTGTCGAGCCGATCCCCGATCACCAGCGGACGCTCCGAGCCGACGAGGTCGGCGGCGGCCCTGAGCACTCCGGCGGCCGGCTTACCCGCGATGACGGGTTCGCGGTCCGTCGCGGCACGAAGCGCGGCCACGAGGGATCCGTTCCCCGGGAGCAGGCCACGCTCCGTGGGCAGCGTCGTATCGACGTTGGAGGCCACCCAGGGGATTCCCCGGCGGATCGCCAGGCACCCCTCGGCGAGATCTCCCCAGGTCAACTCCCTGGACAATCCTTGGAGAACAACCTCCGGATGGTCGTCGGCCGAGAGGACGACCTCGTATCCCGCCTCCCTGGCAAGGTCCCGGAAGCTGTCGTGACCCACCACGAGAACCTTCGCACCCGCGTCCACGTGATCGACCAGCATCATGACGGCCGCCTGCGCACTCGTCATGACGTCGGACGCCCGGGCCGTGAAGCCCAGCTCGCGTAGGTGGGCTGCGGTGTCAGCGGGGGCGCGACTCGCGTTGTTGGTGACGTAGACCACGGGGAGCCCCGAGCCGTCCAGTGCCTCTGCGGCGCCGGGAATCGGCTCAGAGCCGCGGATCAGGGTCCCGTCGAGATCGACGAGCAGTGCGTCGTACAGTTCCGACAGGGTGGCTGCGGACACCGCGCTAGTCCTCGAGTTCCGCCAGACGCGACGCCGCGTCCGTGTACTGGTCCGGGTCGGCCGCCACTGCGTGACCGAACCACGCGGCGGCCTCGTCCTTCCTCCCGGAAGCCAGCAGGACCTCCGCGTACGCGTAATCCAGCCGCGCCGCCTCCTCGCCGATCGCCCCGGCGTCCGCGCCGGCGTCCTGGAGAGTCACGAGGGCCGCGTCGAGCTGTCCCATGTCAACTCGCGCGCCGGCTTCGACGATGCGAAGTTCCACGAGGTCCTCACCGGTGACCTGGTGGGACTCCTCCCCCCGGGCCAGCTCGATCGCCTTCTGCGGTCGCTCGAGACCTCGCTCGCAGTCGGCCATCATCGCCAGCAGACCGGGTCCCCCCGAGATCCTACGGGCCGCCCGCAACTCGCCGAGGGCCTCGGACCATTCGCGGGCCCGATACGCGAGCACGCCCAGGGTCTCCCGAACGACACCGATACGCCCCGCCCGATTCTTGGCGGCCCGCCCGTGGGCGAGCGCCAACTCGGGATCGTCGTCGACGAAATGCATAGCGGCAACCAGGTGCCGGGCTACGAGGTCCGCATTGGCCTTGTCCAGACCCCGGAGGTCCCTCCGGATCTCCATGTCGAGATCCGCGGCCTCGATGTCCTCGGGCAGATCCGGCTCGTCGACGCGGGCGGCCTGTCGGGCGTCCTGACCGGGCCGCCCGACGGAACGCCGATCGTCACCCGGACGCCCACCACCACGGGGGTCGGGACGGGCGGCGCTGCCGCGGCGGTCGACACCGGCGCCGCCGCGATTCTGTCCGGCCCGCGGTGCGCCGGAGCGTTGTCCTCCGGTTCGGCTTCGTTCACCCTGACCGCCGGCCGCCGGGGTGCCGCCGGTTCGCTGACGGCCGGACTCGCCGGCGCCCGACCCGTCGTAGCGCTTGCCGCGACGTTCGCCGAAGGAACTGTTGTCCTTACGACCGCCGCCGGAGGCCCGGTCACCTCTACGCGGTACGTCACCGTCGCCTCGTCGGGGGATACGATCTGGTTGTTCTGACCGGGGTTCGTTCACGTCGTTCACCTTACGTGCGCCGGGTTGCCGGCACTGCTGTTGAAGTATGGAGCACAAATAAGACCAGCGGGAGGAACTAGAAGTCCCTCCCGCTGGTCATGAAGTTGTGTTCGGCGGTGACCTACTCTCCCACACCCTCACGAGTGCAGTACCATCGGCGCTGGCAGGCTTAGCTTCCGGGTTCGGAATGGGACCGGGCGTTTCCCTGCCGCTATGGCCGCCGTAACTCTGTGAAACAAGGCCCCGGGCCGCGACTATCCGCGGTAGGGGTGTGTTGTTTCAGATACTGCACAGTGGACGCGTAACAATTCTTGGCTTGTTTGTGTGTAAGCCCTCGGCCGATTAGTACCGGTCACCTCCACGCATTGCTGCGCTTCCAGTTCCGGCCTATCAACCCCATGGTCTGTGGGGGGCCTTAACCACGCAATGGTGGTGAGAAACCTCATCTTGGAACAGGCTTCCCGCTTAGATGCTTTCA
>JBKBRA010000015.1:0-1114 GCA_046292305.1 Dietzia sp.
CCGGCGGCGATCACGCCCCGGCAGAGGCTTCTGTTGTGCGCGTTGTTCAGGAACGCGACCACCTGTCGCGGGACCGAGGCCCCGTTCTTCCCCGTGACCTCGAGGCAACCCCCGTACGTCGGGACGATCAGAACATACGGGTCCGACACGACCAGCCCGGCCTCGGTTCTGCGCGTGGGTATGCGCAACGCCGGGAGCCCCAGCCGGTCGACGAACCGTTTGGTGTTCTCGGAGACGTTGGAGAAGTAGACGATCCTCACCGGCTCGGTAGCCGGCAGCGGAGCCCCCATGACCGCCCCCCTTCGGATCACATGCGTGGGACCGCCCCGGGTCAGGCCGCGACCGTGGCGAGCGCCTTGATCCGGTCCGGGCGGAAACCCGACCAGTGGTCGCCACCGGCCACCACGACGGGAGCCTGGAGATACCCGAGGGCCATCACGTACTCGCGCGCCTCGTCGTCCACCGAGATGTCCACCACCCGGTACTCGAGGCCCTGCTTGTCGAGCGCCTTGTAGGTGGCGTTGCACTGGACGCATGCGGGCTTGGTGTAGACGGTGACCATCAGTCGTGGACCTCTTTCGGCACGGGCGCCGGGAGGCGCGGAGGGGATCTTCTCGGACGGTCATCGGTTCCGGCGCTTCCGCCCGGCCTGTGGACAACCGTGGTGTCTGTCATGGTTCGCGACCCGAATCCCACGAGTGGTATTCATCGGGGGCCGCAACGCTCTAGACACTACCCCTAGTGTCCGACGAGTCAATCGACCACAACATTTTGGTCTTACATCGTTGGTATTCCCAGGTCGCGATCCCGCCTTGTGGACACCTGCCCACCGTTCCGCCGATGCACCGCCCCGACCGCCGCGCGGCACCGTCCTCCTCCACTGTGCCGGACCCGAGCCGCCCCCGGAGGGCGCGTCCCCGCGCTCCACAGGCCGTCCCCAGCGACTCCACAAGTAGTCCCCACGCCCTCCACAGGCGAGGAACCCGGCCGGCCGGTGCGGGACGGGTCCCGTGAGGGCGCCGAGGGTTCCGTGGCGGGGCGGGGCCGCTCACCGTGGGGCCGGGTCGACACGCCCCGGGGACGACGACGAGGGCCCGCCGCCGGCGAACCGGAG
>JBKBRA010000015.1:1124-21431 GCA_046292305.1 Dietzia sp.
GGGGGGGGGGGGCGGGGCGGCCCCGGGGGGGGCGGGGCCCCCCCCCCCGGGGCACGCCGCCGGGGCCCCGCCGCCGGCTACCGGGGGGGGGGCCCTCGTGGGTGCGTGGGATCCCACGCGGACGGACTCAGCCCTGGCGGGCCTTGAAACGGGGGTCCTTCTTGTTGATCACGTAGACCTTGCCGCGACGACGGACAACCTGGGCGCCCGGCTTGTTCTTCAGCGACCGAAGGGACTTGCGGACCTTCATCTGGCGCTCCTTAGGCTCTCGGGGCGGCCGAAATGGCCGCCGACACGACTGGGGATGACTGCGCGACACGTCCGACCCGGAGTTCGGATGCACGACACACAACTGGTCCATCGTAACGGACGCCCCCGTCAGAACTCCAACCGGCGGAACCGGACGCCCTCCCGGCCCCCGCCCGCATGTCACGCAGAAGTCACACGGACTTCCTATGCTGGCGCCATGAACCAGACCCCTCCCGACACCGGCATCCCCCTCGACACCGACGGGCTCCGCGCGTCCATCATCGCCGAACTCGGTGTCCGCCCCGACATCGATCCGGAGCAGGAGGTGCAGCGGCGGGTGGCATTCCTGGCCGACTTCCTCCGCTCCACGCCGGCCACGGGTTTCGTGCTCGGGATCAGCGGCGGGCAGGACTCCGCCCTCACGGGTCGGCTCTGCCAGCTCGCCGTCGAGAAACTCCGCGACGAGGGCCTGGCCGGCGCCCGCTTCGTCGCCATGCGCCTGCCCTACGGCACCCAGGCGGACGAGGCCGACGCCGTCACGGCCCTGGACTTCATCCGACCCGACGCCCGCGTCACCGTCGACGTGCGGGCGGCCTCGGACGCCTCCTCGGCGGCCGCCGCCGAGGCACTGGAGGATCTGCCCGAACACGGGGGACCGCTCCGGGACTTCGTCCGCGGCAACGTCAAGGCGCGCCAGCGGATGATCGCGCAGTACGCGGTGGCCGGACAGCTGGGCCACCTCGTCGTCGGTACCGATCACGCCGCCGAGGCGGTCACCGGCTTCTTCACCAAGTACGGCGACGGCGGGGTCGATCTGACCCCCCTCACCGGCCTCACCAAGCGACAGGGCGCCGCACTGCTGCGGCACCTCGGCGCACCGGAGTCGACCTGGCGCAAGGTCCCCACGGCCGATCTGGAGGATGACCGCCCGGGCCTGCCCGACGAGGTGGCGCTGGGCGTCACGTACGAACAGATCGACGACTATCTGGAGGGCCTCGACGGCGTGCCACCCGAGGCCGTGACCCGGATCGAGCAGCTGTTCCTGGCCACCCGTCACAAGCGGGCGGTCCCGGCCACCCCCCTGGACACCTGGTGGCGCCAGGCGTGATGTCCGGAGGGGCGACCACCCGGGCCGGTCACCGCAGCAGCTCCCACACCGAGTCCAGCGCGTCCTCCGTTCCGGGCACGTCGTAGGACTGCGTGGTGAACACCGCCGCGGAGCGTCCCGTGCGTCGGTCGACGTAGCCGATGGTCCCCAGTCCCCCGGCCCAGCCGACGGCCCCGTCCGGGCGGATCTCCACCTGGAACCCGTACCCGCAGCCGGGTCCGATGAACCCCTCGGCCGCGGCGCGCTGCCGAGGGGTCAGGTGATCGGTCGCCATGCCCTCCACGTACCGCGCGCCGAGCACGGTCCCCCCGTCGACCAGGACGTCGAGGAACGTCAGGTAGTCGGCGACCGTCGAGGCCAGTCCGCACGCCAGGGACTCGAACCGCGGTGGGCGATCGAACCTGTCCCGGGTGTCCAGGGCCCTGAGCTCCCCGTCGTGACCCGTACCGTAGCTGGTGGGGAGCCGGTCCGGATCGGCGGTGAACCCGCAGTCCGCCAGCCCGAGCGGGCCGGTGACGTGCTCGGCCACCAGCTCGGACACGGTGGCGCCCGTGGCCCGCGCCAGGAGAACTCCCAGGACATCGCTGGCCGAGTGATAGTTCCATCCCCGCCCGGGGTGGTCCGCCAGGGGCAGCGCACCCAGCAGTCCGAGGTACTCGTCCGGTGCCATCGGAGGGGCGTAGGGCCCCGGTGCGACCTGTCGCTCGCTCATGGCTTCTGCCAGGGGGCTACCCTCCCCCACCCAGCCGAAGCCGGCCGTCATGGTGAGGAGGTGTCCCAGCGTGATCGGTCGCTCGGCCGGCACGGTCCGGTCGATCGGCCCGCCCGGCCGGGCGAGGACCCGGGGGGCGGACAGCTCCGGCAGATGGGTGGCCACCGGGTCGTCGAGCGTGAGGACCCCGAGCTCGACCAGCCTGAGCGCGAGCACCCCGCCCACCGGCTTGGTGTTCGACGACAACGGGAACACCGCGTCCGGGTCCAGTGGAGGTCCGCCGAGCGACCGTGTCCCGCCTGCGGAGATCCGCGATGCACCGTTCTGCCGGACCCCGCAGACGTATCCCGTCAGCCGTCCGGTGGCGACCAAGGTGTCGAGTTTCTCGGTGACGGACACCAAATGTTCCATGGGGTGACCTTATGTCCGGGGGGCCGGGTGGGGAAGGGCTCGCCGGAGAGGAATCAGGCGGTCACCCGACCAGCGACGCGATCGGTCCGTGGACATCGACGGGGTTGAGGCACGTGTCGGGGATCGTGCCCAGCGAGCACATTCCCACCGGCAGGACCGGGCGATAGTCCTCCGGGACGCCACCGCGCGCGATCACGTCCCGGTACGCGTCGACCCCGGAGGTCGGCCTGCGCTCGAGAGTCGGATCGGTCAGCACATTCACCTGGTACAGACCGAAACGGGAGTCGTAGGTCCCCCACTCATAATTGTCGACCAGCGACCAGTGGTTGTACCCGATCACCGGGTAACCGTCGGCGACCGCCCGCTGGATCCAGAACACGACGTCACGGAGGTAGTCACCGCGTTCGATGCCGTCATCGCGGTGGCCGTTGTTTGTGGGCATCCCGTTCTCCACGATGAACAGCGGTTTTCCGGGGAAGTGAGTGGCGTAGTGGACGATCGACTCGTACATCCCCTCGGGCTGCGGCCGGACGCCGGCGAAGTCGTCCCACGCGGCGCGGATCGTCGTGAGGTTGTCGAGCGCGATGCCGTAGTAGTAGTCGACGCCGATGAAGTCCAACTCATCGCGAATGTGGTTGAGCAGCAGATCGTCCGTGGCCGGGGCGAAGGCGGGGAGGTACGCCTCGTTCGCGGTGACCATGGCATTCGGGTCCGCCCGGTGCGCGGCGTGATATCCCAGCTTGTGGGCCGCCACCACGTTGTCGCGGAAGGTGTTGAACTGGTGCAGTCCCACGAGCCCGATGCGGAGTTCGTGACTGAAGAACACCAGTGGCTCGTTGAAGGTGACCCACATCGTCCCGTCACCCGCCCACCGCTCGGTGATGAGCTCGGCGTAGCGCCCGAACGCCTCCACCGAGTCCGGTGAAAGGAAACCGCCGCGATCGACCAGCCACCCCGGGTACACGTAGTGGACCATGGTGATCATCGGTGTCATGCCGTGCGCCCTGATCGTGCTCAGGATGTCGTCGTAGCGACGCAACGCCTGCTCGTCGTACTGCCCCGGCTGTGGTTCGATGCGCGACCACTCCACGCTGAGGCGGAAGGTGTTCACACCCATGTCCGCGGCGAGGGCGATGTCCTCGGAGTACCGGTTCCAGAAGTCGACGGCGTCGTTGACCGGATCAGCCTCTCCCCGTGACGCGGCGAAGTCGACGTAGCGCTTCCAGTTGGAGTCCGCGTTCGACCCCTCGACCTGGAAACCGGACGTCGCGACCCCCCAGTGGAACCCCTCGACCCCCTGTGTCTGTGCGCGGGCGTGCGCTGACCCGGCGATCAGAGCGCTCGCGGCAAGACACACGACGAGTACCTGCGCGATCACTGTTCTGGTCACGACGAGACTCAAGCTCTTCATAACTAGAACATGTCACAGTTCTTCCGCGCCGTACGCGAATTAATGTGACCTGAGGCACACCTGTACCCGGCCTACGCATCTGGGACCCGCTCTTCGCGGTGTGGAGCACAGCATCGATTGCCTTGGTCGTTACCCGCCGAACCTGAGGGCCGCAGTGTCTACCGTGGTGTCATGCGAACTCTGGGAAACGTGCTCTGGTTTCTTCTCGCCGGCTGGTGGTTGGCACTGGTGTACGTGATCGCGGGGATCATCGCGTGCATTCTGATCATCACCATCCCGTTCGGGATCGCCTCGTTCCGACTGGCTTCGTACGTGCTGTGGCCGTTCGGGCGGCGGACCGAGTTCCGCCGGGACGCCGGTCCGCTCTCGTTGATCGGCAACATCCTGTGGATCCTGCTGCTCGGGTGGGAGCTGGCGATCGCCCACCTGATCGCCGGGTTGCTGCTGTGTCTGACGATCGTGGGCATCCCGTTCGGCATCGCCTGCTGGAAGATGGTCCCGCTGGCCCTGCTCCCACTCGGACAGCAGATCGTGCCGATCCGTCACCCGTCGGAGGATCCGTTCGCCTCCGCGCCGGGCGCACGGCGGTAGGAATTCGGGCTCAGGCCGAGCACCGTGCGGAAGTCGGCGCTGAGGTGGGCGTGATCGGAGTATCCGAGGTCTGCGGCGATCTGCGCGATGGTCACCACCGGGTCGTCTCGCAGTCGCTGCGCGGCCTCCTGGAGTCGGTACCGACGGATCATCGCCAGCGGCGTGATCCCCACATAGCGGTGCGCGAGTCGTTGCACTCCGCGCGTCGACACCCCGAGGGCCGCGGCGACCTGGTCCACCCGGACGATCGACCTGTCCGAGGCGATGAGTGCTTCCATCTCGTTGGCCAGTGCGCCCCCGTCGTCCGGGGGTGCGAGGTTCTCGAGAGCCCAGTCGGTGAAGGCGTGGAGCGCCCGTTCCCGCGCCACGGCCTCACGCTGGTCGAGCTCGCTCCTCCCGCCGGCGACCCTGTTCGCTTCCGGCACTTCCTCCGGCCCCGCCTCCGACCCTGCCCCGTCCATCGCCTCCGCGACCGCACGATGCAGGACGGATGCCTCGAACGAAGTCTCGGCGTCACGCAGCCGCTGCGGATCGTCCGTCAGCGAGGCCAGTCCGGCGGGGCGGAGCAGTGCACCGACGGCCCAACCGGTGCCGTTCAGATCGCGGTGGGAGATGCCGGTCGTCGGTCCGGAGAGGCTGACACCGCCGGGTTCGACGACGAGGTTGGATGCGGGAAAAGGCAGCAGTTCCTGACGGGAGGTCTCCCCCGACGCGAGACGCCAGCGCGGGATCCAGAACCACCGGATGCGGTCGCACAGATCGGACGGGGCGTTCTCGCGGTGGAAGGTGGGCAACCGGTCCGGATAGAGGACTCCGCGTCGGTCGGCGAGGCCGGACATCGTCCGCTCCCTTCGGGTCGGTCGCGACGTCGTCGCGAATCTTCAAGCCACTGCCGCGTGCGCTCTCGTAGGTTCGATTCATGACCGAGAACACCACGCCCCGGACAGGGGTCACCGGAGAGCACACCACCGCGGGCGTCCCCCACGGGTCGACCAACCTCACACCGTTCCTCGCAGTCGAAGGGGCCGGTGACGCCGTCGAATTCTATTCCTCGGTGTTCGGCGCCCGGGTGGTCGACGTCACGGAGATGGGAGGGATCGTCGTGCACGCCGAGCTCGACTTCGGCAACGGCCGGCTGCAACTCGGCGAGCCCAGCCCCCAGTTCGGGCTCGTGCCCGCGCCCGCCGGGGAGTCCGCCTGCTACTCGATCGGGATGTACTGCTCGGACGTGGACGACGTGGTCCACCGCGCCGAGCAGGCCGGCGCCACGATCCGCGAACCGGTGAGCGAGTTCGTCTCCGGCGACCGGTTCGCCTCGATCCGGGACCCGTTCGGCATCCGCTGGTCGGTCATGTCCCGCGTGGAGGACCTGTCGGAGTCCGAGAGCGCACGACGCGTCGCCGAATGGGCCGCACAGCAGGGGTAGCCCCTCACGAATCTGACCGGGTCACGGCAGCCGGAGGTCCCTGAGCTGCCTGCGGGAGGTGATGCCCAGCTTTCGAAAGATGTTGCGCAGGTGGGCTTCGATCGTGCGCGGGCTGAGAAAGAGCTGCGAGGCCACCTCGCGGGTCGTCGCACCGGTGGCCACCAGTCGGGCTATGTGTAGTTCGTGGGCGGTGAGCGCGTCGGTAGACCGGGCGCTTCGATTGCGCGGGTGCTCGCCGGTGGCGCGCAGCTCGCGGGCGGCACGCTCGGCGAATGCCTCCGCGCCCATGTCCGACAGCAACTCATGGGCCGTGCGGAGCTGCTCGCGGGCGTCCTGGCGGCGGCCCTCCCGGCGCAGCCACTCGCCGTAGACCAGATGCGCGCGCGCGGCCTCGCCGGCCATCCGGGAACGGCCCAGCCTCTCGATCGCCTCGCGATAGTTCCCCTCGGCGACCGATCCCGCGCTCGTCAACGCGCGGGACCGGGCCTCGAGACCGAGCGCCCAGGACGTGTTGCAGGCGAGTGCGCGCGCACTGAACCCTTCGAGGGCGTTCGCCGCGATCTCCTTGTGGCCGGCACGCACGGCCGCCTCGATCAGCTCCGGCAGGACTACGGCTACTATCCCGGGTTCGTCGGTCTCACATGCCCGCTCCGCCGCCACCCGTGCCTCGGCGTAGTTGCCGAGCCCGTTGTGCAGGACCGCCATCGCGTACTGGGCAACGGCGACCTCCCCGCCGCCATCGGGGTTGGCGAGGTCACCGAGCGTCATGTCGTTCAATTCGGCGGTGGCGGCGTGATCTCCGCGCCACGCGGTGAGCATGATCTGGCCGTGCCGCAGTGACACCCCGCCGGTGGCCTGGGCGATCTCCGTGGACTCGACGGCCAGCTCCCCCGCACGAGCGAGATCCCCGGCGAGGGTCAGGACGCTGGCCTGGAAGCTCAGTGCAGCCGGCAGCGTCGCCAGAGCACCGGCCTCGCGGGCCAACCGGGCGTGACGGCTCGCCAGCAGGTGGACGAGCTCGTCATCGAGGATCCCGACGGCGCAGCGACCGGCCAGCCACAGCCAGCGGTCGCTCCTGCCGACCAGCACCGGGACCGCGTCCACCTCGTCGCGAATCGCTTCCAACGCGACCCTGACGGACGATGCACCTTCCGCGAACCCCGCCGTGGACATCGTCACGAGTCCGTCCAGAAGCAGGTCCGAGGGCCGCGGTGGAACGGCGGCGTGGGGAGCCTCCAGAGCGGCTGTCGCCACACGGATCGTCTCGTCGCCACCGTGGATGAGCGCGGCGTCCATGGCGTCCAGGTAGGTGTCACGGGCCAGCGCGGCGTCTAACGGGCTGAGTGTTCTGGCCGCGTTGAGCAGCATCGTCGGCACGTCGCTACCGCGCGCGGTATCGAAGGTGATCCGGGCGCGCAGCAGCTCGATCCTGGCATTCTGCAGGGCGTCCGGCGTCCCCATCGACGCGACGGCCAGCAACTCCAGGGCGGTCTCGGACGCGCCTGCCGCGTGCTTGGCGTGCGCGGCCTCCAGTGCCCGACTCGTGCGGCCAGCCGGCTCGGGGGTCAACTCGGCTGCGCGCTGCAGGAATGCGGCTGCGGCGGCCAACCCGCCCCGGGCGCGGGCGCGTCCGGCCGAGTGCTCGAGCTCGGCGGCGGCATCCTCGTCGGTGCCCGCCACCGCCCGCGCGCGGTGCCACGCACGACGGTCCGGCTCGGACTCCGGGTCGGTGGCCGCGGCAAGCGCGCCATGTGCTCGACGCCGGTCTGGCCGAGAGGCCGCCTGGTAGACGGCCGAACGCACCAAGGGGTGACGGAAGCGCACCCGGCTGTCGAACTCCAGCAGCTCCGCCTCCTCTGCGGGTGCGGCCGCTTCGGGGGCGATTCCCAGGTGGGTGGCCGCACGCCACAGCAACGCCACCTCGCCTGTCGGGTCGGCCGCTGCGACCAACACAAGCAGCTGGGTTTCGGCCGGCAGGCTGGCCGAGCGGCGCCTGAAGCCGTCTTCGACGCGGTGAGGGACACTCGTCACGTCCGGGAGCTCGAACCCACCGGCCCATCGAGACAGCCACGGGTTGCTGGGAAGTTCCAGCAGCGCCAAGGGGTTGCCGCGAGCGTCGGCGACGATCTGATCGCGGACCCTGACGTCGAGCGGTGTGCGGACCGTCGCGGCCAACAACGTCAGCGCGTCGGCGTCGCCCAGGCCGCCCAAGCGCAGCTCGGGCAATCCGGCGAACGGATGGTCGTCTCCCGCGCCGGAGTCGCGCACGCCGAACACCAGTGCCACCTGTTCGGCTGACACTCGCCGCGCCACGAATGCCAAGACCTGCGCAGACGCCTCGTCCAGCCACTGCGCATCGTCGACCAGACACAGCAGCGGTCTCTCCTCGGCGGCCTCGGCTACCAGGGTGAGGGTCGCCAACCCCACCAGGAAACGGTCCGGCGCAGGTCCGGCCCGCAGGCCGAACGCCACGCCCAGGGCGGCCTGCTGGGGCTCGGGCAGTGCACCGAGGCCGCCCAGAAGCGGGCTGCACAGCTGATGCAGACCAGCGAACGCGAACTGCGCCTCTGCCTCCACCCCCACGGAGGACTCCACCCGGAGCCCGGATGCAGCGGCGGCCCCGCGAGCGTGCTCCATCAGCTCCGTTTTGCCGATACCCGCCTCCCCACGCACCACCAACACTCCGCTGCGCCCAGCCCGTGCCTGCGCGAGCAGATGCTCGAGCGCCTCACGCTCCGCGCGCCGGCCAACGAGGTCTCTCATCCTTACTTCCCCTCCGCGATCGCGCCGCATTAGGTGATTCTCACCTATGCGAACCGCGACCCGCCAGACCCGATGCGCAGTGCTGGGGCGATGAACCGATCCGACATCGGGACTTTCCACCGACGCGACCACGCCGCCACCTGAGCCAACCTGATGGCACGGCAACACACCGGATCCACCGGCCCGCCGCACCTCCCCGGCCCCGGGAGTGGGGGCTCACCGGACCCAGGAAGGCCCGCGCGCTTCGTGGATACGAAAGGAACCGCCATGCCCGCCTCTCCCGTCATCGAAGTCGAGGGCCTCACAGTCACCTACGGAGACTTCACTGCCGTCCGTGATCTGTCCTTCCAGGTACGGCACGGCGAACTCTATGCCCTGCTGGGCACGAACGGAGCAGGAAAAACCTCCACCCTGGAGGTCGTCGAGGGCCACCACCGAGCCACCTCCGGCGCCGTGCGCGTCTTCGGCGAGAGCCCACGGAACCGGCAGGCCGTCCGGCCACGAACGGGCATCATGCTGCAGGAGAACGGCCTGGCCCCGGACCTCACGGTCCGGGAGTCGGTCGGCCTCATCGGCGACCTGAGCGGGCGAAGCGACGACGTGGACCGAGTGCTCGGCGTCGCGGGGCTCACCCACAAGGCGAGTACCAGCGTCTCCCAGCTCTCCGGTGGAGAGAAGCGCCGCGTGGACTTCGCCACCGCCGTGTACGGCGGGCCCGAGCTGGTGATCCTCGACGAGCCCACCACGGGGCTCGACATCCAGTCCCGCGATGCGCTCTGGGCCGCCGTCGACAGGATGCGCGAGGAGGGGTCCACTGTCGTGCTCACCACCCATTACCTGGAGGAAGCTCAGCAGCGCGCCGACCGCATCGGACTGATGCACGGGGGCGTGTTGGTCCGCGAAGGCACGGTCGCCGAGCTCACGCAGACCCTCCCGTCGGTCATCAGCTTCGCGCTGCCGCCCGGCGCCCCCGAGCCGCCCACGGTCGGAGCGCTCAACGGTGCCTTCCACGTGGAGACCTTCACCCTGCAACACGATCTCCACCGACTACTGCAGTGGGCACACGAGTCCGGCGTCGAACTACTGGAGCTGCAGGCCGGCCCGACCCGCCTCGACGACGTCTTCCGTGCCCTGCCCACCGCATGACCCCCGCCCCCTGGCCACGACGCTCCGCACGAGAGGAACACGACCATGCTGGTGATCGCTCGAAGCGAGATCGTGCAGATATTTCGGAACCGGCTAGTCCTGGTCACCGGCCTCATCATCCCCATCGCCGTCAGTAGCTTCTTCGTCTACCAGCACGAAGTGTTCTCGGACCTGGGCAGCCTCGGTTACGTCGCGGCCATCACCACGTTCACCGTTCTGGCCTTCGGGCTCTACACCACGGCGGTCACGACCCTTGCCTCGCGCCGGCAGAACCTCTTCCTCAAACGACTTCGCTCGACCGCTGCGAGCGACGCGGGCATTCTCACCGGGCTGGTCGTGCCTGCCACCGCGATCGCGCTACTCCAAGTCGCCGCGATCCTGTTCGTGCTGGGTGTGATCACCGCCGCGCCGGCACAGGTCCCGCTCCTGGCAGTGGCGATCCTGGCAACCACGGCCATGATGGTCGCCCTGGCGCTGGCCACTACAGGACTCACCAACTCTCCCGAACACGCCCAGGTGACCACCTTGCCGGTCAGTCTGTCCTTGATCGCCGTGGCCAGCTGGGTCGGAATCACCGGCACCGAGGACCTCACCCTCCTCAAGCGGCTGCTTCCCGGAGGCTCGGCCACCGAGCTGGTGGTCCACAGCTGGAACGGGACCGTCCCCCTGACCGACTCCCTGCCCCTGCTGGCGACCACCATCGCGTGGGTCCTCGTCGCCGGCGTGCTGGCCGCCCGGCTCTTTCGCTGGGAGCCGCGCCGATGAGCGCCGATGAGCCCCGGTGACGCGCCGGAGTGACTCGCATCGACCACCAACCGCATCGAAGAAAAACCGGGAAAGGAACCGCACCATGGGATTCATCACCGTCGCACAAGAAAACAGCACGCCCATCGAGCTGTACTACGAAGATCAGGGCGCGGGGCAGCCGGTCGTGCTCATCCACGGGTATCCGCTGAACGGTCACAGCTGGGAACGGCAGACCCGTGAGCTCCTCGCCGCCGGCCACCGCGTCATCACCTACGACCGCCGCGGCTTCGGCCAGTCCTCGAAGGTCGACACCGGCTACGACTACGACACGTTCGCCGCTGACCTGCACACCGTGCTGACGACCCTCGAACTGCGTGACGTCGTCCTGGTCGGATTCTCGATGGGCACCGGCGAGCTCGCCCGCTACGTCGCGACATACGGTACCGAGCGGATCGCCAAACTCGCGTTCCTCGCCTCCCTCGAGCCCTTCCTCGTGCAGCGCGACGACAACCCCGAGGGCGTGCCGCAGAGCGTCTTCGACGACATCGCGGCAGCAGCCGAGGCCGACCGCTACGCCTGGTTCACCCAGTTCTACCGAGACTTCTACAACCTCGACGAGACACTCGGGTCGCGAGTCAGCGAGGACGTCGTACGGGCGAACTGGAACACCGCCACCATCAGCGCCCCCGTCGCGGCATACGCCGTCGTCCCGAGCTGGATCGAGGACTTCCGCGACGACACCGAGGCCGTCCGCGCCGCTGATCTACCGACGCTGATCCTCCACGGCACCGCCGACAACATCCTGCCCATCGACGTCACCGGGCGACGCTTCCGGGACCTCGTTCCCCACGCCGACTACATCGAGGTCGAGGGCGCACCGCATGGCCTGCTGTGGACCCACGCCGAGGAGGTCAATGCGGCACTGCTGCGTTTCGTGAAGGCTCGGACAGCGCTCGCCGGCCGCAACGGCGGCGGCGAGGAGTCGTCGTGACCAACTCTCATCCGGCGGTCGTCCCGCCACGGTTCGACGGCCTGAGAGCCGTGTTCGTCAGCGCGACGTTGAAGCGCTCACCGGAGCTGAGCCACACCGAGGGCCTGGCCCGGGTCAGCAGCACCATCATGCGGGAGCACGGCGTGCACGTCGAGGAGATCCGGGCCGTCGACCACGACATCGCGACCGGATTGCGGCCGGACATGACCGAGTACGGCGCCGAGGTCGACGAGTGGCCCGTCATCTTCAAGAAGATCCTGGACGCCGACATCCTGGTCCTCGCGGGACCGATCTGGCTGGGAGACAACAGCTCGGTGATGAAGCGCGTCATCGAACGCCTCTACGGCTGTTCCGGAGTGCTCAACGACGCGGGTCAGTACGCCTACTACGGCCGCGTCGCCGGATGTGTCATCACCGGAAACGAGGACGGTGTCAAGCATTGCGCGATGAACCTGCTCTACAGCCTCCAGCACCTGGGTTTCACCATCCCGCCGCAGGCCGACGCCGGGTGGATCGGTGCCGTCGGCCCGGGCCCGTCGTACCTCGACCCGGGGTCGGGTGGACCGGAGAGCGACTTCGCCAACCGCAACACGACCTTCATGACCTACAACCTGATGCACCTTGCCGCGATACTGCGCGCGGCAGGCGGCGTACCGGCCTACGGAAACCGACGTGACGAGTGGGACGCCGGCTGCGCGCCCGACCAGGACAACCCCGAACACCGGTAGACCACCTGCCGGGGAGGAGAACCCATGACGGCTCACATCGGCTCACCACACTCGTGGCCACGACTGCGGGTCGACGACTGGACCGATACCCGCGAGACCCTGCACATGTGGACCCAGATAGTGGGAAAGATCCGACTCTCACAGGCCCCCCTGTTCAACCATTGGTGGCAGGTCACCCTCTACGTCAGTCCTCGCGGGCTGACCACCGGCGCGATCCCCTATCGCGGAGATCTTTTGACCTCGAGCTCGACTTCGTCGAGCACCGCCTCCGAGTGCGCAGCAGTGCAGGCGGGGAGCGACTGGTCGGGCTGTCGTCACGGCCCGTCGCCGATTTCTACGCCCAGACGATGTCGGCGCTCAGCGAATTGGGCATCGAGGTGGTCATCAACGTCCGGCCCAATGAGGTGGAACCGGCGATCCCGTTTCCCCAGGACCGGTCACACAACACCTACGACCCCGAGGCCGCAACGCTGTTCTGGCGACAGCTGGTGCAGGCCGATCGCGTCCTCGGCGAGTTCCGGTCCCACTTCGTCGGCAAGGTCAGCCCGGTGCACTTCTTCTGGGGTTCGATGGATCTGGCCTGCACCCGGTTCTCCGGCCGGGGGGCGCCCGAGCATCCCGGTGGCGCCCCCAACTGCGGCGACTGGGTGATGGTCGAGGGTTACTCCCGTGAGCTGAGCAGCGCCGGATTCTGGCCGGGCGGGGGCGAGGAAGGCGCGTTCTACGCCTACGCCTACCCCGAGCCCTCCGGCTTAGCCTCCCACCCGGTGACACCGGATGCGGCGTACTACAGCGTCGAGAACGGCCAGTTCCTGCTGCCGTACGAGGCTGTAGCCGACTCCGAGGACCCGGACCGTACTGTGGCGCAGTTCCTCCACAGCACCCATCGGGCCGCCTCCGACCTGGGCAGATGGGACCGGGCGAGCTTGGAGGACGACCCGGGTAGGTGGCCGCAGCACAGGACCCGCGCGACGTGACCGAACCCGCTCCACGCACCCTTCGCCCTTCAGCCTCGCCGCAAGGCGCCGGGAGACAACCATGCACACTGTCAGCACCACGATCGACATCGATGCCCCCGCCACGCGGATCTGGGAGATCCTGACCGACACGGCAGCCTATTCGGAGTGGAACCCGTTCATCATCGCGCTCGACGGGGCGCTCGATGTCGGGTCGCGGATCGCGGTCACGATCGCCCCGCCGGGGGCCAAGAAGCAGAACTTCACGCCCACGGTGACCGAGGTTGACCCCGGCCGGCGGGTCGTCTGGCTCGGCAGGTTGGGTGTTCGGGGCATTTTCGACGGCGAGCACTCCTTCGAGGTCGCGGCGCTCGGGCCTGCGTCGTCCAGGTTCACGCAATCGGAACGTTTCTCCGGACTCCTCGTGCCGGTGTTCCGAGGCCTGCTGACCTCCACCGAGGCCGGCTTCACCGCCATGAACTCCGCCCTGGCGACGCGGGCTACGGCGTGACCCACACGATCGGCGCCGAGGGCAGGCGACAGGGTGAACAAGGCGTTCCGGGCACTCATCACCTGGCCACGCAGGCCGTCGGGGACGGTCTCGGACGACGGATCGCATCAGTCCGGCCGGAGGGCGTCCCTGACCACGGCGGTGTCGGCACCTGATGGACGGCGGAACGCACCACCGTCGGCGACGAAGTCGTCGCCGTGTGTCGCCAGGTGGCGAGCGAACAACGGGCACACCGGGACGACGGTGATGCCGTGTCGGATGCTGTCCGCGAGCGCCCGGCGCACCAGCAGGCCGGCCAGCCCACGCCCGCTGTACGCCTCGTCGACCTCGGTGTGGAAGAAGATCCGCTCACCCTCCACGGTGGGAGAGTCCACGAAGTCGGCCCGCCCGGCGGTCGTCCCGTCGTCGAGGATCACGATGTAGGAACCGATCGGGCTGCCGGCCCGGACGCTGATCGTGACGGGGGTGCCGTTGCTGTCTGTCGTCGTGGTCATCTGCGTGATCCTTTCGTAGGGCCTCCGTCAGGCGGGCGGCCGGGCGGAGGTAGCGGGGGTTTGGTGATCCAGCTGCGTGGCGGCGCGGGAGCTTGCGGTCACGGGTTGCTCGTCGGCGCAGATCCGGCGCTCTCGACCTCGTGCGCCTCGAGCGCTCCGGATGGGCACCGTCCGATGACGCGCCGCAAGCGCTCGGCGTCTTCCTCGGTGGCGGCCTGGCCGGGATCGATCCACGGTCGCCGGGACGGATCGAAGACATCGGGCATGCCGCGGACGCACTCGGCCGCGTGCCGGCACAGCTCGCCGTCGAAGGAGACGTTGAGGTAACGGCCTGTATAGGTCTTTCGGGTCATGTCGAGCCTCTTCCTCGGTGTGTCAGGGTCGTGCGATCAGGGAGCGTCGATGACGACGTAAAGGTGGGAGATCAGGTCGTCGCGGATCAGCAGCACGTCACGTCCGGAGGCCAGAGTCGGCCCGTTCGGCCTGCCCAGTGACCAGATGTAGGTGACCAGATCCTGCGACATCTGGATCGGTCCCGTCCGGGTGATGGCCGCGCCGGGGAGTTGAGCCTGGAGACCGGCGATAGCCTGCTCCACGCCTCGGTGGCCGCGGAGCGCTCCCCCGGGTTCACCGACGAAGACGTCGGTGGAGTACACAGTGGCGATCGCGCGAGCTCGCTGGGGTCCGGAAGGCGAGTTCCAGGTATCGAGGTGCGCGCCGACGAGGTTCTCGAGCGGTGTCATCGCTACTTCCTTCGTGGGGGTTCGGCGGTGTCCGCTCGACCCGAGAAGCCGGTGGTTTTCATTCCGCCAGTCCACATCGGGGGGCAGCACCCTCGCGTCGGTGGAAGTCACTTAAGCGGCCTCAGGCCGTCACCGGCCGTCGAATTCTATTCCTCGGTGTTCGGCGCCCGGGTGGTCGACGTCACGGAGATGGGAGGGATCGTCGTGCACGCCGAGCTCGACTTCGGCAACGGCCGGCTGCAACTCGGCGAGCCCAGCCCCCAGTTCGGGCTCGTGCCCGCGCCCGCCGGAGAGTCCGCCTGCTACTCGATCGGGATGTACTGCTCGGACGTGGACGACGTGGTCCACCGCGCCGAGCAGGCCGGCGCCACGATCCGCGAACCGGTGAGCGAGTTCGTCTCCGGCGACCGGTTCGCCTCGATCCGGGACCCGTTCGGCATCCGCTGGTCGGTCATGTCCCGCGTGGAGGACCTGTCGGAGTCCGAGAGCGCACGACGCGTCGCCGAATGGGCCGCACAGCAGGGGTAGCACCGCCCGGACGGTGACCGCACACGGCGCCTATCAGGACACGACACCTGGGTGCGCAGTCGCCCCTAGGGACGCCGCGAGGTGGGAGGAAGGTGTCTCTGATCGTCGATCAGGCGAACGCGGTGAGATCGTAGAGCGTCACGCCGTCCACTGTCGTACTGGCGAAATTGGCCTCTACCCACTCGGCGATCGCGGACCCGGTGCTGCCACCGCCGCCCATCATGCGACCGCCCCCGCCCATCGTTCCGCCGCCCGTCATGCGGCCGCCGGAGGCGATGAAGTAGTGGATCGCTCCGTCCTCCACGAGATCCTGAAACCCCGCGAGCGTCGGGGACGGGTCGCCGCCGCTGAAACCACCGATCGGCATCACCGAACGCTCGGTCGCGAGTTGGTACCCGGAGGCGCTGGTGGCCCCGATCGTAGCGGCCACCCAGGTGAAGGCATCAGCGTTGGTGGTCAACAAGTCCACCAACTCTTCGCTTGGCTGTGAGCCCTCCATGGGACCGCCCATACCGGCGCCCATACCGAACATGGTGAGATCGTCGTCCTGAGGGATCTGCGCGTCCAGTTGATCCAGAGTGGATCCGTCTTGCCCGCCGGGCGATGGCGGCGCGTCGCCCTGCACGTCGGGAATCCCCGGCTGGCCGGCGCCACCGGCGGAGTCCCCTGGGGGCATCGGGCGACCACCGCCAGGACCGAACCCGCCTTGTGAAGCGGGTCCGGCGCTGGGAATCGAGCCCCCCTTGCTGCTGCCGACCGTCTCGACAGCGTAGGCCGCCGGGCCCGCGAGACCGAGGACCACAGCGACGAGGCCAGCGATCACCGCACCCCGTCGCACACCACTGTTCCGCCGGTTTGATAGCAGCACACCCAGGGCAGCGGCGATCGATCCGACCAGGACCAGGTATCGCAGCCACGGCAGAAACTCTGCTGACCGGTTCAGCAGGACGAACGACGTGACGCCGGTCGCGAGTGCCGCCGCAGCGAGAACTGCAGGTACCCAGAGTCTCTCGCGCTGACGCCAGCACTCCACCGCCCCGGCTCCCACCAGAGCGGCGATCGCCGGCGCGAGTGCCACGGTGTAGTACTCGTGGAAGATTCCACCCATGAAGCTGAAGACACCCGCCGTGGTGACCAGCCACAGGACCCAGACCGTCAGCAGTGCACGCCGGCTGTCGGTGCGAGGTGTCCTGCCACGCAGCACGATCGCGGCGATTCCCAGGATGATTGCGGCGGGGATCAACCAGGCGATCTGACCGCCTACTCCTGTGTCGAACATCCGGGTGATACCCGCGTCACCCCACATTCCACCGCCACCACCGGGCCCCGCACCGCCGGGTCCGGTGAAGGCCGCGCCTGCCGGAGGCATCAGGTCGTCGCCGGCCATCGGCGCGCCCGAACGATCCCCGGCGCCGCCACCGGCGAGGGCGCCGCCACCGATCTCGTTGCCGAAGAGCCGCCCGAAACCGTTGTAACCGAACGTGAGTTCGAGGATGGAATTGTTCTGAGATCCGCCGATGTAGGGGCGGGAGTCCTTGGGCCACAACTCCACTGCGAGCACCCACCAGCCGGCGGAGACGAGCATCGCGCCGAGGGCCGCGAACAGATGGCCGAGCCGCACCAGCCATGTTTTCTGACCGAACGCGATGTAGGTCAACGCCAGGGGCGGGATGACCAGGAACACCTGCATCTGCTTGGTCAAGAACCCGAAGCCGACGAGGACACCGGTGAGGATCATCCAACGGACGCGTCCGTCATCGATGCCCTTCAACATCGCCCATACTGCGGCGATCATCAACAGCACCAGCAGAGCGTCAGGATTGTTGAACCGGAACATCAACGCCGCGACCGGGGTCAGGGCGAGTGCCGCACCGGCGATCAGACCACCGCCCGGCCCGAACCGCGTGCGGACGATCCAGTACAGCAGTGCCACCGACGCGACGCCCATGAGTGCCTGGGGCACGATGATCGACCAGGAATTGAGACCGAAGATCCGAACGGCGATAGCCGGGATCCACAACGACATCGGCGGTTTGTCCACCGTGATCGAGTTCGCGGCGTCGGATGAACCGAAGAACCACGCCTTCCACGACTGGGAACCGGCCTGGATGGCTGCGGAGTAGAACGAATTGGCCCACCCGTTAGTGCTGAGGTTCCACAGATAGAGGACACCCGTGCCGACGATGAGAGCGGCGAAGGCGGGCCATTCCCACCTCGCTCGGGTCGATGCCCCCGGCGACGACTCGGAGGCATCGGACCCAGGACTGGCGGGCGGTCGACTGATGAGGTCCGTCATACCGAGACCTTCTTCCCGGACCGGCTCGAGGCGCGGAACACCCAGCGGAGTCCGACGAAACGCAGGAGCGTGGCGATCAGGTTGGCCACCACGAGCAACAGCAACTCCGCATGTCGGGTGGCGTCGGGTGCCCAGATATGCAGCAACAGAAGCGACCCGGCAGTCAATCCCCAACCACACAAGAAGATGGCAAAGCCTTGCAGGTGATGTTTGCCGACGTCATCGCGTCCACGCACCCCGAAGGTGAAGGCGCGGTTTGATGCTGTGTTGAGCACTGCGGTGATCAGCAACGCGGAGAAGTTGGCGGTGTGCGCTCCGACCATCGGTTGAAGTGCGAGGTACAGAACGGCGTAGGCGATCGTGGAGGCCACGCCGACCACACAGAATCTGGCGAGTTGGCCCACCAGGCCGTGAGGTACACCGGTCACCTCGGGCCCGGGCTCGTCGCGCCCGAAGCTTCGTCGCAGGTCCGCTATCGGTAGTCGCCCGCTGGCGAGGGCTCGTCCCACGCGCCAGCACCCCTTCACGTCCTCAGTGGCGGTCTTGACGATGTCGACCTTGCTGGAGGGGTCGTCCACCCAGTCCACGGGTACCTCGGCGATCCGCAAGCCCGCCCGCTGGGCGATCACCAGCATCTCGGTGTCGAAGAACCAGCCGGTGTCGTCGACCATGGGCAGCAGGCGGCGAGCCACCTCGGATCGAATGGCTTTGAATCCGCACTGTGCGTCGGAAAAACTCGCACCCATCGTGGTGCGAAGCAGCAGGTTGTAGCCGCGGGAGATGAACTCGCGCTTGGGTCCCCGCACCACTCGTGCGGACTTGGTCAACCGCGATCCGATCGCGAGATCGGAATGGCCGGACACCAGCGGTGCGACCAACGGCAACAGGGCGTTGAGGTCGGTGGACAGGTCCACGTCCATGTATGCCACCACTAGTGCGTCGCTGTCCTTCCAGACCGCCTTGAGCGCTCGCCCGCGTCCCTTCGCATCCAGGTGCGTCACCCGCACGCGCTTCCCGTCGTCGATGGCGGCGGCCAGCCGGCAGGCGATCTGGAGAGTGGCGTCCGTGCTGGCGTTGTCCGCGATGGTGATCCGTGCGGTGTACGGCATCTGAGTGCTCAGATACTCCGCGAGCTGGTGCACACAGTTGCCCAGATCCATCTCCTCGTTGAACACCGGGACCACTATGTCCAGCACGGGACCCGGCGGCGTGTGATCGAAAACGATGGCGGCCGACTCGACCGGCACATCGACGAGTGCTTCTGCTGTCATGGCCCACACTCTGGAATCCGGACCTGCCGCGTACCTCGGCCGCAGCTGCCAAGCGGCTGTGAATGCGGGGCCACAGTTAGTGGAGACACGAAAAAAGAGCCCGGCCGATGGCCGGGCTCTTGCTCGTACGAACGCTCCGTTTCCGGACCGATCTCTTGGGTGGAGCTAAGGGGACTCGAACCCCTGACCCCCACACTGCCAGTGTGGTGCGCTACCAGCTGCGCCATAGCCCCGTAGTTGTCGTGCTCCGTTCACCTCTCGGCGACCGGCTCGACCAAAGTTACACCATCCCGGTTCGGCCCTCCAAATCGCCTCCGGCCCCACCCCGGACGGGGCGGGGCCGGCTCCGTGATGGGTGAGCGGCGGCGATCTGTCAGCTGAGGATATCGTTCAGCCAGGTCGCGTCGGCGAGGTCGATGACCTCACCCTCGAAAGCGACGGTAGGCGTCGAGACGCTGCCCGCGACGTCTCGAATAGAGCGGTCGGCGTTGTCGGCGGTCTCCTCGGCCTTCTCCATGCCCCCGTTCGTCTCGACGTTCCCGATGCACTCCACCGAGTCCGCGTTCGCGCCGGCGGACTCAGCGATATCCGCCAACTCCCTCGGGGAGAGGTCGCCCCCCTGACCGGCCGGCTGGTTGGCGTAGTAGGCGTTCTTGACGTCGAAGAAGACGGGCAGGGAGTCCTTGGCGGCAACGCACTGGATCGCCGCGATCGCCCTGGTGGAGTACTCACCGGAGGCCGAAGCGCGGTTCTGGAAGTCGAGGTTGTGGTACTCCACCCGCAGATCCCCGTCCTCGACGGCAGTGGCCAGCGGCTCGCCGTACTGTCCCTCGAAGGAGGCGCAGGCCGGGCAGTTGAAATCCTCCCAGACCTGGAGGACCGGGGCGTTCTCCTCACCCACGACGATCACACCGGTATCGGTGATGTCGATGAGTTCGTCCGCGGTCTCACCGAACGAGATCGGGTTGGCCTCGCCACCCCGCTGGGCCATCCACACGACGCCGCCGAGGACCAGGACGGCGATCGCGATCAATGCCCCGACCGTGATCAGCATCCCGTTGTTCTTCTTGGTCTTCAGCACCTTGGTGCTCTTGTTACCTGCGGACTTGGCGTTCACGTGTGAGTGGGCCTTTCTCTACTGGGAAACCGTCGGCCCGTTCCGAGCGATCGGCGACTACCGAGAGGGTACCGAAACCGCGACGCGGGCCGGGACGGGCGGGCCGTT
>JBKBRA010000015.1:21530-52414 GCA_046292305.1 Dietzia sp.
GAGTGGAGTCCGGGGTCGGCGCGGAGGCGGAGAAATGCACCGAGCCCCCGGTCGATGATCGACCGGGGGCTCGGCCCGATGGTGGAGCTGCCGGGAATTGAACCCGGGTCCTCCGCAGCATCGGCAGGGCTTCTCCGTGCGCAGTCCGCGTTGGCCTCTACTCGGATCTCGCCCTCATGCGGACATGTCGGCGATGACGATCCCAGTCACTGTTGGATGTCCCGACCCACCCCGTGACCGGGTGAGCCGGTGATCCCTCTAGATGATGCCGGTGACCGGGGCGAGGGCGACCCCGGGCCGACAGACTACGGGCTCGCTGTCAGGCAGCGAGGGCGTAGTCGCGCTGATTGGTATCGGCGCGTAATTGGTTGCCACGACGCTTACGGTGGTCTCTGGCCTGCACCGGCACGCTTCCCCTGCGTCAACTCACGTAGTCGAAACCACATCAGCCCCGTCAGGTCCGCCGACTCTCATCGACGAACCACTGACCCTACCCCGACCGAGGCCCCACCGCCAGGGTGATATCCGTCTCCGCGTCAGCCCGTCGCGACCGGCATCACGCGTGCATGCCCTTGATCCTTCTGCCGAGTTCGCGCACGGCCTCGCGCTCGGCGGTCCGTTTGGCTAGGTCATGACGCTTGTCGTGGGCCTGCTTACCCCGGGCGACGGCCAGCTCGACCTTCACCCGTCCGTTCACGAAGTAGAGGGACAGCGGGACGAGCGTGGCGTTGCCGTCCCGCACCTTCCCGACGAGCGAATCGATCTCGCGACGGTGCATCAACAGTTTGCGAGCGCGCTTGGGCGCGTGGTTGGTCCAGTTCCCGTGGGAGTACTCGGGGATGTGGAGCCCGCGGAGCCACAGCTCGCCGTCGTCGATCGTCGCGAACGCGTCGACCAACGAGGCCTGGCCCTCGCGCATGCTCTTGATCTCGGTGCCCAACAGCGCGATGCCCGCCTCGTGGGTGCCGAGGATCGTGTACTCGTGCCGGGCCTTGCGGTTGCTCGCGACCACGCTGCCGTCACGGCCGAGGGTCGACGCACCCTTCTTCCCCTTCTTGGCCACGTCGGCTCACCTCCTCGTGCGGTAGTCGGGCAGATCCTTGAGTCTAGATGAGTGCAGGATCAGTGCCGAACCGTGATCCGAAGGGTGACCCACGCGGTGAGCGCGGACGCCAGGGCGCCCGCAACCACCAGGACCGGGGCCAGGAGGAGGATGTCGTTGGTGGTGATCCGCTCCACCAGGTTCGCCCGGTACGCCTCCGCCAGGACCCTGTCGAGGAAGACGCCCTTCGCCGCGAGCAGTCCACCCACCGCGAGCAGCGCGCCGACCACTGCGGCGATCACCGCCTCGAGCACGAACGGGAGCTCGGTGTACCAGCGGCTCGCTCCGACCAATCGCATGATCCCCAGCGCCGTCCGGCGGGTGTATGCCGCGATCTGCGTCATGTTTGCGATGAGCAGCACGGTGGCCACGAGTTGGACCACGGCGATGGCGAAGGCGGCGTTACGGACACCGTCCAACACCGAGAAGACCCGCTCGACGAGTTCCCCCTGCCCCTGCACGATCTCGATCCCCGCGATGCCGCCCAGATCCTCGGCCACCGACTCCGCGCGGGTCGGGTCCTCGAGGGTGAGCGTGAACCGCGAACCGAGCGCGTCCGGGGAGGTCGACTCCACGAGGACCGGATCGGTCGAGGCGAACAGGTCCACGAACTCCTCGTACGTCTCCTGCGGGTTCTTGTACTCCAGCGAGGCGACGCCGGCCGTGTTCTCGAGCTCGCCACGGATCTCCCCGCATGCCGCGGTGCAGTCGGGGTCCTCGAGCGAGATGGACCGGTCCACGTAGACGCGGAACTCGTTGAGGTAGTCGTACTTGACCTGACTGGCCGATGCGGTCATCACCACGAGGACGCCGGCGCCGAGCATCGCCAACGCGACCGCGGTGGTGATGATCATGGCCAGCGTCATGGACAGATTGCGGCGCAGGCCCTGGCCGACCTCGGAGGCGATGAACTTGACGGCCATCAGCGATCCACCCCGTAGGTGCCCCGCGAGTCGTCGCGGACGACCTTTCCGTCGACCAGCTCCACCACGCGGCGCCGCGAGCGGTCGACGATGTGCCGGTCGTGGGTGGCCATGACGACGGTGGTCCCGGTCCGGTTGATCCGGTCGAGCAGCAGCATGATGTCCTCGCTCGTCTCCGGGTCGAGATTCCCGGTCGGTTCGTCGGCGAGCAGCAACAGCGGCCGGTTGACGAACGCCCTCGCGATCGCGACGCGTTGCTGCTCGCCCCCGGAGAGTTCGTGCGGTCGTCGGCCGGCCTCGCGACCCAGGCCCACCATCTCGAGCGTCTCCGGGACGACCTTGTCGATCGTCCGTCGCGACTTGCCGATCACCTGCAGGGCGAACGCCACGTTCTCGGCCACCGTCTTCCCCTCGAGCAACCGGAAGTCCTGGAAGACACAGCCGAGCGTGCGCCGGAATGCCGGCACCGAGGAGGACTTCATGCGGGTGAGATCGTGGCCGGCCACGACTAGCTTTCCGGAATCGGGCCGGTCCTCGCGGAGCAGGAGCCGCAGGAAGGTGGACTTGCCCGAGCCCGAGGCGCCGATGAGGAACGCGAACTCCCCCTCGGCGATCTCCACGCTCACGTCCGACAGAGCCGGGCGCCTCGAGGACGCGTACGACTTAGTCACATGAGAAGCACTGATCACACCAATAGACTAGCGCTACTCCAGTCACACGGCTCGGGGTCGGCTCGGTTCGTCGCCGACCACAGGTTTCTGCGTGTCCCGCGCGCTATTCCGAGGTCTCGTCGCCACCGGCCGGGCCTTCAGCCGCGCCCTCCGGGACCAACTGCGGCTGCTGCTGGGGTTGCGGTTGTTGCTGCGGTTGCGTCTGCTGCGGCGCCTGCTGAGTGGTCCGGTTCCCCGTCGGGGCGGGCGCGGTGGTCTGCTGACCGTCCGTCGTCGGATCGTCGGTGGTGCCGCCGGGCTGCGTCGGCGGGGTGGACACCGTCGGCACTGTCGTCTGCGTGTTCTGCTCGTCCGGGGTCGGGCTGACGACCGGCTCCGACTGCTCGGCGGGTTCGGTGGTCTGGGGCCCGGGACCGAAGGCGACCACCGGCTCCTCTCGGACCAGCAGGTACAACGCGCCGAGCAGGACGAACGTGGTGAGAAGGATCGCGGTGGCCCGGGACATCTTGAAGAACTCCCCGAGGAGGGCCACGATCTTCGGCCGCGGACGGCGGGACGGGGCATCGGGCTCGGTGGTCCCCCCGAGGCCCAGCGGATCCCCGCCGACCAGGGGCTCCCGCCGATCGGGTGTGGATTCGTCGTCTCGGATCTCGGCCATCAGACGCTCCCCTCTCCGGTCTGCGGGCGGAGCATGCCCGCGCGGATCGCCGCCAGCGCCTCGGGTTCGAGGACGATCCCCTCCGCCCGGAAGCGGCGCAGGATGATCGCGCGCATCCGGCGACCCACCTCCCACTGCATGCCGGGCTTGGTGCGGGCCAACAGCCGGATCACGGTCTGCTCGAGACGGATCGACTGAACGCCCATGACGGTCGGCTCGTCCAGGACGTACTCGCCCACCCTCTCGTCGTCGACGATGTCCCGGCAGACCTGCGCGAGGACCTCGTTGGCCTTGTCCATGTCCGCGTTGTTGGGCACCGGCACGTCGATGATCGCGCGTGCCCAGTCCTGGGACTGGTTGATGGCGGTGACGATCTGCCCGTTGGGGACGATCACCGCCTCCCCGTCGAGGGTGCGCAGGCGGGTGATCCGCAGGGTGACGTCCTCTACCGTGCCGGCGGTGACGCCGGTTGCGGTGGTCAGTTCGACGATGTCGCCGTAACCGTACTGCCGCTCGGCGAGCACGAAGAACCCGGCGAGGAAGTCCTGGACGATCTTCTGGGCACCGAAGCCCAGAGCCGCGCCGAGCACCGTGGCCGGCGCGACCAGCGCGACCAGGTTGACACCGAAGCGCAGCAGGATCTGGATCCCGAAGAGGATGTACAGCATCCCCACCGCGACGTAGGAGATCACCTGGATGAGCGAATGGAGGTGCTTGGACTCCTCGGACCAGAAGTCCTCGGCCGCGTGCCGGGAGTCGATCCGCCCGGTCCACATCCGCGCGATCTTGGCGATCACCCGCGTCATGAGGGCGGCGCCGAGGATCAGGAGGACGACCTCGAGGCCGTCGTTACTGAGCCAGTTCAGGATTCCACTGAAGTCACTGCGGAGTGTCACTCGGCGACTGCCCCCTCCCGCATCCGCCACCGGATACCGGCCTCGATGAACCCGTCGAGATCACCGTCCAGGACCGCGGACGGGTTGTTGACCTCGAACTCGGTCCGCAGGTCCTTGACCATCTGATAGGGGTGCAGGACGTACGAGCGCATCTGGTTACCCCAGGAGGCGTTGCCCCCCGAACCGAGCGCGTCCATGGCCGCCCGCTCCTCCTGCTGCTTCCGCGCGAGGAGCTTGGCCTGCAGGACCTTCATGGCCGCGACCTTGTTCTGCAGCTGTGACTTCTCGTTCTGACACGTCACCACGATCCCGGTCGGGACGTGGGTGAGGCGGACCGCCGAGTCGGTGGTGTTGACGGACTGTCCGCCGGGGCCGGACGAACGGTAGACGTCGACCCGCACCTCGTTCTCGTTCACCTCGATCGAGTCCGTCGTCTCCACCACCGGCAGGACCTCGACCTCGGCGAACGAGGTCTGGCGCCTGCCCTGGTTGTCGAACGGGCTGATGCGTACGAGCCGGTGGGTGCCCTGCTCGACGGAGAGCGTGCCGTACATGTACGGGTCGTGGACGACAAACGTCGCGGACTTGATACCCGCCTCCTCCGCGTACGAGGTGTCGTACACCTCGACCTTGTGGCCGGCCTTCTCCGCCCACCGCACGTACATGCGCATGAGCATCTCGGCGAAGTCCGCGGCGTCGACCCCGCCGGCGCCGGCGCGGATGTTGACGACGGCCTCGCGCTGGTCGTACTCACCGCTGAGCATCGTCTTGACCTCGATGGCCTCCACGTCCTCACGCAGCTGGACGCGCTCGGCGTCCGCGTCCTCGACGGCGCCACCGCCCTCCTCCTCGGCCAGCTCGTACATCAGCGGGAGGTCCTCGAGGCGCTGACGCAGCTCGCGACACCTCCGCAGGTCGGCCTGGATATAGGAGAGCTCGCTGGTGACCTTCTGGGCCCTGTCCTGGTCGTTCCACAGGTCAGGGTCGGCGGCCATCTGCTCCAACTCGTCGACACGGCGGGCGAGCTCCTCGATGTCGAGGACCTTCTCGACCGTGGTCATGGTGGCGTCGAGGGCTGCGATGTCGGCGGAAACGTCAGGGTGCACGGGAACCAACTCTACGCGGCCCGGGGTCCGCCTCGCGTTTCCCCACCCGCCACCTGCCCGCGGTCCGGCGCACGCCCTGCCGTCGACCGACGGGGGTAGCGTCGCCAGCGACGGACCCGCTACCGCCCGAGGTCAGCGGGCCGCCGCGGCCCAGCGGAGGAAACCGATGTCCCCTGACACCCGCCACCGGCGGCCACCCTCCGACGAGCTCGTCGCGCCGATGACCGACGCCGATCTGGCCGCCAGGCTCGTCGTCGACGCCGGGGCCCTCGCCCGGCGCCTGCGCGAGGACGGACTGGACGTCCGCCACAAGACCTCGGTCTCCGACGTGGTCACCGAGGCCGACAAGGCCGCCGAACACCAGATCACCGCCCTCCTGGCCGCCCACCGGCCCGACGACGGGGTCCTCGGAGAGGAGGGGACCCTGGTCCCCGGACGTCACGAGCGCAGGTGGGTGGTCGACCCGGTCGACGGGACCTACAACTTCGTCAACGGATCCGACTACTGGTGCTCTGCCGTCGCCGTCACCGGTCCGGACGACTACCTGCTGGGGGCCGTCCACCGGCCCGTCACCGGGGACACCTTCGTCGGGGGTTCGGACGTACCCACGCGTCGCAACGGGGTGCCCGTTGCCCGCCTCGCGCCGGGCGACCTCGCCGCCGGCAGCCTGGCCACCTATCTCCACCCGCCGTTCTTCGCCGACCCCGACCTCGCCGACCCCTTCCACCGGGTCAGCCGCGGTGCGGCGACGATCCGCATGCTCGGTTCGGGCTCCGTCGACCTGGCATCGGTGGCCTGCGGCGTCCACACGGTGTGGTGCCAGCACTCGTGTCCGGAGTGGGACTGGCTTCCCGGCCGGGCACTGGTCGAGGGCGCGGGCGGGGTCTGCGCGACCGTCGAGGTGAACGGCTACGACTGGTTCGTGGCGGGCCGTCCGGGCGCGGTCGACCAGGCCGTCGCACTCCTCCGCGGCTGACCAGAACGCTCTCACCAGGGCTTGAGACGACTTGCGGGCAAAGTCTGGCGTTCGGAACTTACTCCGAAGTAAGATGACTCCGACAGCACAGTCCACCGTCCGTCACGAGAACAGCTGGTGATGATGAGCAAGAACCCCACGCCCCCGTCCACGACCGGACGCGCAGAGGCCTCCACCCCGGGTAAGAACCCCACGAGGATCGACGCGATCGGAGCGGCCATGCGCGCGCTCACCACGATCACCGGGTCGGAGTTCGCCGAGCGTTTCAAACTGCGCCAGAAGGTCGACCGGGTGACCTACGAGGCCACCAAGACCGGCTTCAAGACGCTCGGCGCCGCGACCAAGTCCTTCAAGAAGGTCTCCGGGTCCGGCGCGCCGAAGCGCCTGCCCGACGCCGACACCGAGGCCCGGCCCGACCTGTTCGACCTCACGCTGGACGACGACCAGCAGATGATCGTCGAGACCGTGCGCGACTTCGCCGCCGAGGTTGTTCGACCGGCTGCCCACGATGCGGATCACGCCGCCGAGGCGCCCGCGTCGCTGTTGGCCCGGTCCGCCGAGATCGGCGCCACCATGCTCAACGTGCCCGAGGAGTTCGAGGGCATCGCCTCCGAGCGCGGAGTGGTGACGAACTCGCTCGTCGCCGAGGCACTGGCCTACGGCGACATGGGGCTGGCCCTGCCGATCCTGGCGCCCTCCGGGGTCGCCACCACCCTGACCCAGTTCGGATCGGACGCCCAGCAGAAGTCCTATCTGCCGGCGTTCGCCTCCGAGCAGGTCCCGGCGGCCGCCGTGGTGGTGGCCGAGCCTCGTCCGCTCTTCGATCCGTTCGAGCTCAAGACCACCGCCACCCGCGGGCCGGGCGGGTTCACGCTCAACGGCGTCAAGTCGATGGTGCCCACCGCCGGCAGCGCGGAGCTCTTCGTCGTCGCCGCCTCTCTCGACGGGTTCCCGACCCTCTTCGTGGTCGAGTCCGACACCGACGGGCTCGTGGTGGAGGCCGACCCGTCCATGGGTCTGCGCGCCGCGGGACTCGGGCGGATCGTCCTCACCGACGTCTCGCTCCCCGCCGACGCGGTCCTGGGTGGCCCGGACGCCTCCCCTGACGAGCGGGCCGCGACCTACGCCGACGTGATCCGCCTGTCCCGCCTGGGCTGGGCCTCCCTCGCCGTGGGCACCTCGCACGCCGTCCTCGACTACGTGACCCCGTACGTCAAGGAGCGTCAGGCGTTCGGCGAACCCATCGCCCACCGTCAGGCGGTCGCCTTCGCCGTCGCCGACATGGCCACCGAACTCGACGGCATGCGTCTGGTGACCTGGCGCGGCGCGTCCAGGGCGGAGCAGGGACTGCCCTTCGCCCGCGAGGCCGCGCTGGCCCGCAAGATCGCCGCCGACAAGGGCATGAGGATCGGCCTCGACGGCGTCCAACTGCTCGGCGGGCACGGCTTCACCAAGGAGCACCCCGTCGAGCGCTGGTACCGCGACCTGCGCGCCGTGGGTGTGGCCGAGGGCGTGGTGGTCCTGTGAACACCGCCCACCACACCGCCCGCCCCACCCGGACTAAGGACCTCTGACGATGATCAACCTCGAACTCCCCAAGCGGCTCGAGGCGGGCGCCAACCAGGCCCGCCAGGTCGCCACGCAGATCTTCCGTCCCGTCTCCCGCAAGTACGACCTCGCGGAGCACGAGTACCCCGTCGAACTCGACACGCTCAAGGCCATGATGGAGGCCATGGAGGACGCCGGCCAGGCCGCCTCCGGTGCCACCATGGGCTCGGGCGGCGCACCGCGCCGCGAGGGCGTGGCCAACGGCGGCAACATGAAGTCGCTGCTCAACATCATCGAGACGTGTTGGGGCGACGTGGGCCTCACCCTCTCCATCCCCCGCCAGGGACTGGGCAACTCCGCGATCGCCGCCGTCGCCAACGACGAGCAGATGGAGAAGTTCGGTCGGGTCTGGGCGTCCATGGCCATCACCGAGCCCGAGTTCGGCTCCGACTCAGCGGCGGTCTCCACCACCGCCAGGTTGGACGGCGACGAGTACGTGATCAACGGCACCAAGATCTACATCACCTCCGGTGCCCGTGCCGACCACATCGTGGTGTGGGCGACTCTCGACAAGAGCAAGGGGCGCGCGGCCATCAAGTCCTTCGTGGTGCCGCGTGAGCACCCCGGGGTCAACGTGGACCGGCTGGAGCACAAGCTCGGCATCCGCGCCTCGGACACCGCGCAGATCACCTTCGACAACTGCCGGATCCCCAAGGAGAACCTCCTGGGCGATCCGGAGGTCCGGGTGGACAAGGGCTTCGCCGGCGCCATGCAGACGTTCGACAACACCCGTCCGCTGGTCGCGGGAATGGCGGTCGGTGTCGCACGGGCCGCTCTGGAGGAGATCCGCACCCTCCTCGAGGAGGCGGGCATGGTGATCGACTACGACCGGCCCGCCACCAGCCAGCCGGCCGCGGTGGCCAAGTACCTCGAGCTCGAGGCCGACTGGGAGTCCGCGTATCTGCTCACACTGCGGGCGGCATGGATGGCCGACAACAAGATGCCCAACACCAAGGAGGCGTCGATGTGCAAGGCCAAGGCCGGGCGCACCGGCTCCGCCGTCACCCTGGGCGCCGTCGAACTGGCCGGGAGCTACGGGTACTCCGAGCGCAGCTTCCTGGAGAAGTGGTCGCGCGACTCCAAGATCCTCGACATCTTCGAGGGCACCCAGCAGATCCAGCAGCTGGTGATCGCGCGGCGGTTGCTCGACCTGTCCAGCGCCGAGCTCAAGTGAGCCGATCACGGGCTCTCGCCTGACCGAACGTGCCCCCGCGGATCATCGATCCGCGGGGGCACATCTCGTTCGCGGTGGGCGCCCGTCCCGCACCCGCCCGTCCCGAACCGGCCCCGCCGGAAGAGGAGAAGATCCGATGACGCCCGACCACGTCCCCCTGTTCCGGGCCCCCATGCGTTCGAGGGACGACGACGTCGCTGACGGTGCCGGCGTCGAGCGGGGCCTTCGCAGCGGACTCTGCGGCATGGGGGGCAGACTGAGAAGTGCGCCGTCGTCGCTGGCCGAGGCGATCGACGCCGCCGCGACGCAGCACGACCTCCGACTGGCCCGTCGCCTCGAACGATTCGCCGACGTGCCCGACGGCGCGTACGTGTGGACACGGGACGTCGACGGTCACTACTGGCTCGGGCGCCTCGGGGGACCGTGGCACTACGACGACTCGGAGGAGGCGCGATCCGTCGACCTGGTCCACGTCCGCGACTGCCGGTGGCGACCGGAGCCGACAGACCGGTCGAGCGTCCCCGCCGCCGTCCGGGCTACGTTCGCGCGGGGCGGCCGCAACTGGCAGCGCATCCGGTCGGCGGTCGGTGCCGACGAGACCGCGGAGCTGTGGACTCGATAGTGTCGCCCGACGTTCGCGCTACTCCATCAGGGCGGGGCCCACGAACCGCTCGTCGGCCCTCTCCCACACGTCCTCACTCGCGATCCCGTCGGGGTCGATCTGCTCGACCGTCTCGGGCAGATACACCACCCTCAGCGCCTCCTGCTGGTTATGCTCACCCACCGGTTCCGTGGAGTCGATGACGGCTGTCATCTCCACAGCACCCTCCCAGTCGGAGCCCTTCACGGCTCGGAGAACACCGATCGTGTCCTCCTGAGCGCTGAGCGCCGTCGCCGACGCGGATTCGCCCTGGGGCACCAGGAACCCGACCGTCACCCGGCCGGGTGTGAACTCGACCGCGGAGCCTGGTACCTGCGCGTCGATGGCGTCGACGAGTGCCGTCTGCGGGTCCTCAGCAGCGGGTTGTTCGGATTCCTCGGCGTTGCCGGTGAACAGGAATACCAGGATCGCGCCGACGATCAGTACGACGATCAGCGCGACGACCGCGAGCAGTCCTCTGCCCTTCCGGTCGCGACGTTCCTCCGGCTCGGGAGTGCCACGGTGGGTCATGGATTCGCCTCTCGTCTGGGGTGAATCCAGTCGTACCAGGTGAGCCGGGATCGCACACCGGGTTCAGCGGCCTATCCGGGGTAGCGCCTGACCCGTCGGACTGCGACGGGGTCAGGCCATCCGGAAGCCGCGCCCGGGCCAGTTGCGGTCCGTGGCATCGGCCACGATCGCGTCGAAGGAGTACGACAGGGCCGGGAGGAAGACGGGTGACTGCGCGGGGTGGATGCAGGACGGCAGGAGTGGGCCGACGCTGCCGACCGATCCCGCGACCGGCGGCATGTGGCCACCGGACAGCAATCCCACGAGGCGGCCGTCGCGGGTCACCGGCCCGCCGGAGTCTCCGTACCCGGCGCAGGCGTGGCTCCAGAACTTGGCGCCATCCCGCTGCCACGTGATGCCACAGGTGTGGCCGGTGGACAGTCCGTCCTTGCACACCACGTCACCGAACTCGGGGGCGGGCCCCCGTCCACTGACGCCCGCCTGGCGGACCGGCACGGCGACGCCCGGGTTCAGCCGGATCACCGAGTAGTCGAGGATCTCGTTGCGGGTCGCCACGGTGCCGATCACCCCGGCTCCCGGGTCGTTCCGGAGGATGACCGGGGCGTTGATCCGATCGCTGCAGTGGGCGGCGGTGAAGGCGACCGGCGTGCCGGCGGCGTCGTACCCGGCGGCGGTGAGGGTGCACCCGGCGACGCCGTTGACCAACACGGGCGTGCCGCCGCCGACCGGCACCGCGGCCTGGGCAGCGGCGGGGGCCGCGAGGGCGGTCGCACCGGCCATCACGGCAGTCACTGCGAGCTTGGCCAGACCGGTGAACCTCATGAGCGTGTCCTTCCCACCCCGGCAAACTGCCCGGGCATACGCGCTGCCAGTCTAACGGGCCGGGGCTTCGACTGCACGACGGGCGCGGGCGGCCCCTCCGGCCCACCCGGTCGAACTCCCGGCGCGGTCAGGGTCAGTGCCCCTCGACCGTGATCCTGATCGAGGGCCGCTCACCCGGGTCCCCGCCGATCTGCGCCCAGATCGCCTCGACCACCGGCCGGAGGAACAACTCCCCCACCTGATCCACGAGAGTCCGCACCACCTGGACCTTGTCCGAGGTCCGCGTGGACGCGTGGCCGCCGCGTCGCAGCCCCTCGACCTCCCTGGTGGTGAGTTCGACGATCGCCTCCAACAGCGGAGCCCCCCGACCGTCGGGCTCGAGCAGCGCGCGGTTGAGGTACCTCACTACCTGCGGGTTCCTCCGGAGCATCTCGCGGACCGCCACGTTGCGCGCCTCCACGACCTCCGCGGCCGGCCCCGTGTGCTCGACGGTCGACAGCGCTCCGACCACCCGCTCCACCACGAGGTCGTCCACGGCGCGGCGCAGGCCTTCCTTGGTGCCGAAGTGGTGCTGGATCAGGCCGATGGTCACCCCGACCTCGGCGGCGACCCGGCGCATGGACACCCTGTCCTCGCCGTGGTCGGCGTAGAGGTCCAGCGCCGCGTACCGGATCCGCGCACGCGCGGTGAGGTCTCCGTCAGCGGACCCGGTGACGACCCGGTCGGGAGTGGATCCGGTCATGTGCCCCACCTCGTCTCCGCGCCGCGTGCGGCACACGGCGTCAAGCGATCACTCGATGAGAGAGACCATACATCGACAATACGATTGCATAGCAAAGCATGCACTCGTATTGTGGACCTCGAGCCGGGCCGCCTGGGCCCACGCGACCGACCCTTGGAGATCCACCGTGTTCGAGACCGCCACCTACCGCTCCCCGTGGATGACCGACGACCTGGACGCCCTGCGCGCCCACTCGCGCGCGTTCCTCGAGAAGGAGACCGCACCGAACCTCGAGCGGTGGGCCGCGGAGGGCGCCGTGGACCGCGGGTTCTGGAACAAGGCCGGTGATGCGGGCCTGCTGTGCATCTCCATCCCCGAGGAGTACGGCGGGGGCGGGGGCACGTTCGCACACGAGACCGTGATCGCCGAGGAGCAGACCCGCGCCCTCGACGACGGCTGGGGCAACTCGGTCCACAGCACGATCGTGGCGCACTACCTCCTCCAGTACGGCACCGAGGAGCAGAAGATGCGCTGGCTGCCGAAGCTCGCCAGCGGCGAGATGGTCGGCGCGATCGCCATGACCGAGCCCGGGGCCGGTTCCGACCTCCAGGCACTGCGCACCTCGGCGGTCCGGGACGGCGACGAGCTGGTCGTCAACGGCGCCAAGACCTTCATCTCGAACGGCATGCACTGCGACCTGCTGATCATCGTTGCCCGCACCGGCGGCGAGGGCGCCCAGGGGTTGTCCCTGCTGCTCGCCGAGACCACCGACCTGCCGGGCTTCGACCGCGGTCGCAAGCTCGACAAGATCGGTCTGAAGTACCAGGACACGATGGAGCTGTTCTTCGACGACATGCGGATCCCCGCCGCGAACATCCTGGGCGGCGAGGAGTGTGAGGGCCAGGGCTTCATCCAGCTCATGCAGCAGCTTCCCCAGGAGCGGCTCATCATCGCCGTCACCGCCGTGGCCGCCGCCGAGACCGCGGTCCGGCTCGCGATCGACTACGCCAAGGAGCGGGAGGCGTTCGGCAAGCCGATCCTGAAGTTCCAGAACCTGCGCTTCGAGCTGGCCGAGTGCAAGACCGAGGCACTGGCCGCCCGCACCCTCCTGGACCACTGCATCACCCTGCACCTGGAGGGCAAGCTGGACCCGGCCACGGCCTCCATGGCCAAGTACTTCTGCACCGACAAGCAGTGCGAGATCATCGACCGCTGCCTGCAGGTCTTCGGCGGCTACGGCTTCATGACCGAGTACCCGATCGCGCGGATGTACGCCTCCGCCCGCGTGCAGAAGATCTACGGCGGGACCAACGAGATCATGAAGGAACTGATCTCCCGCACGCTCTGAGGCTCACCCCTCACACCGGCGCCCGCGCCTGCCGCGTGTCGGCGAGGATCGCACGGACGGCGTCACGGCCCGCCCGGTTGGCCCCCACGGTCGACTGGGACGGGCCGTAGCCGATCAGGAACAGCCTGGGCTCGTCGAGCGCCCGGCCGTCCGCCACCCGGATGCCCCCGGCCGGGGTCCGCAGGCCGAGCGGTGCCAGGTGGGACGTGGCGGGCCGGAACCCGGTGGCCCAGAGGATCGCGTCGGCGGGTTCCAGCCCGCCGTCCGGCATCCGCACCCCGTCGGGCTCGATCCGCGTGAACATCGGGTGCCGTACGAGCGCACCCCGGGCCTCCGCGCGATCGATCCACGGAGTCCGGTACATGCCGGTCACGCCGATCACGCTCTCCGGTGCCAGCCCCAGGGCCGTGCGTTCGGCGACCTTCGAGATGGCCGCCGAGAAGTTCTCCGGGGGCGGGCCCGTGGCCCACTCGATCTCCCGTCTGGTCACCCACAGGGTGTCGGCCACTCGCGAGATCTCCTCGAGCAGCTGGGTTGCCGAGATTCCCGAGCCCACGATCACCACGCGCTGTCCGGCGAACTCCTCTGCCCGCACGTAGTCGTGGACGTGCAGTTGGCGCCCGCGGAAGCTCTCCCTGCCGGGATAGTGCGGCCAGAACGGCCGCGACCACGTGCCGGTGGCGTTGATGACGTACCGCGCGTGCCACACCTCGTCGTCGTCTCCCGATCCACCGGTGGCGACGACGACGAGGCGGCCGCCACCCGGGTCGCCCCGCCGGTCCGGGGTGCGGCGCACCTCGCGCACGCGCACCGGACGCCGGACCTCGAGGGCGAAGCGTTCCTCGTAGTCCGCGAAGTAGGCGGGCAAGACCTCCCGGCTGGGCAGTGCGGGATCCACCTCGGGCACCGGCGCGCCCGGGAGCTCGAAGATCCCGTTGACCGTGCTCATGGTGAGCGACTCCCAGCGGTGCCGCCACGCCCCGCCGGGGCCGTCGTCGCCGTCGAGCATGACGACGGTCGGGTCGCCGGCGGTGGCCCGGTCGGCGGGGACGAAGCCCCGGCGTTGCAGGTGGTACCCGGCGGACAGGCCCGCCTGGCCCGCGCCGATCACCACGACGTCGACCTCACGCGCCCGACTCGGTACCTGCGCGGTCATGGCGGACCTCTCACCTTTTCGCGGGGGCAGGCCGTCAGCGCGACCTCCCGCGAGGGTATCCGGGCACCCCGGACACCTGCCCGGCCGGCGCCGGCGCACTCCAGCATCCGCAGCCGCGGGAGAGAGGGCGGGCGGGAAGGGAGGGAGGTATCAGGCCCCGTCGGGGAGCGCCGTGAAGTCCGCGGGCCGCCCCTCCGCGAACGCGGCCAGCGCCTCGGAGTTCGCGGGACCGCCCATGAGCTCGGCGAAGCACTGGTTCTCACGCTCGCGCGCCTCGGCGATCTGGCGGGCCAGCGGTCCGATCATGGTCCGCTTGACCGCCCGCAGACTCGAGATGGGCAGCCGTGCCAGCCGCGTGGCGTGCGCTGTGGCCACCTCCAGCAACTCCTCGGACGGACACAGACGCCAGACCAGACCCATCTCGTGGGCCTCGGCGGCACTGATCCACTCCGAGGACAGCAGCACCCAGGCGGCGTTCTGCCGACCCACGAGACGAGGCAGCAGGTAGCTCGACGCGGCCTCGGGCGCCACCCCGAGGCTGGTGAAGGGGCACTTGAGCCGGGCGTCCTCGGCCATGAAGGCCAGGTCGGCGAACCCGATGACGGTCGTCCCGATGCCCAGGCCGAGCCCGTTGATCGCCAGGATCAGGGGTTTGTCGAACCCGGCCAGGGCATCGACCAGGCCGATGAAGCCGTGCTCGCCGGGCACGAAGTCCGGGTTGGTGACCCGCTCGGCCATCTCGACCAGGTCGGTCCCGGCACTGAACGCCCGGCCCTGCCCGGTGAGCAGCACCACCGCCACGGCGGGATCGTCCGACGCCTGGTGCAACGCGATGGTCAGGGCGTCGTACAGTGCCTCGTCGAACGCGTTGAGCGCCTCCGGACGCGCGAGCGTCAGCGTGCGGACCCGGTCGGCGTCCCGCACCGTCAGCGGCGGTGCCACCTCCCCCACCACGGCGGGATCAGGCCTCGCCGGCCGGCGCGGGCTCGTCGAGGTAGACGGCCTTGATCTCGGTGTACTGCGCCAAGCCCTCGGGGCCGAACTCGCGGCCGACCCCCGAGGCCTTGAAGCCACCGAACGGGGCCGCGAAGTCCATCGTGTACGTGTTGACGCCGTAGGTGCCCGTGCGGACCCTGCGGGCCACACCCAGTCCGGCCTCGCGGTCCGCGGTCCACACCGTCCCCGCCAGCCCGTACTCGGAGTCATTGGCGATCCGTACGGCGTCGTCGACGTCGTCGTAAGCGATCACGGACAGGACCGGCCCGAAGATCTCCTCCTGCGCGATCCGCATGGAGTTGTCGACCCCGGCGAACACGGTCGGCTGGACGTACCAGCCGGTGTCCAGGCCGTCCGGGCGGCCGGTCCCGCCGGTGAGGAGCTGCGCGCCCTCCTGCTGTCCGATCTCGATGTAGGAGGACACGCGCTCCTGCTGCCGCTGCGCGACCATCGGCCCGATCTCGGTGGCGGGATCCATCGGATCGCCGACGACCATCGACCCGATCCCCTCGGCCAGTGCCCTGGCGACCTCGTCGTGCCGGTCCCGGCTCACCAGGATGCGGGTCTGCGCCACGCACGCCTGACCCGAGTTCATCACGCCCAGGAACTTGATCCCCTCGACGACGCTCGTCAGGTCGGCGTCATCCAGCACGATCGCCGCGGACTTGCCGCCGAGCTCCAGCGAACACCGCTTGAGCTGCTCGCCGCAGATCGCCCCGATCTTCCGCCCCGCCGCGGTGGACCCGGTGAAGGCCACCTTGTCGACCGCGGGGTGACGCACCAGATGCTCCCCCACCTCACGGCCGCCGGCCACGATGCTCACCACGCCCGCCGGCACGCCGGCCTCGATCAGCAACTCGCCCAGCAGGTAGGTGTCGAGCGGGGTCTCGGGGGCCGGCTTGATCACGATCGTGCAGCCGGTGAGCAGCGCCGGGATCAGCTTGGACAGCACGGTGAACTGGGGGACGTTCCACGGCGGGATCGCCGCGACCACGCCCACCGGCTCGTGGCGGACCAGCACCTCGCCGCCGAGTACGCCCGGCCGGGTCTCCTCCCACGGGAACTCGCGGGCGATGTTCACGAACGCCTCGATCTGCATCCACGGGGCGGGGGCCTGGGCCAGCTTGCTGAACGAGATTGGTGACCCCATCTCGGTGGAGATCAGGGTCGCCATGTCGTCCAGGCGTGCGGCATAGAGGGCCGAGAGACGGGCGACCACGTCGATCCGCTCCTCGGGACTCATCCGCGGCCACGGACCCGAGTCGAACGCCTCTCGTGCAGCGGCCAGGGCGGCGTCCATGTCGGCGACCGAGCCCTCCGGGACGCGGGCGACCCTCTCCTCGGTGTGAGGACTGATCACCTCGATGACGTTGTCCGTCGCGGGAGAGCGCCACTCGGTGCCGATCAGAAAGGCGTCGCGGTCGAGAGAAGTTGTCATGGGCGGTCTCCTGGGTGTCACTGGGTGGGATCCTGTCGCGACGGACGTGCGAACAGACACCTGTCTACTGTAGGACGCTCGCCTCACTCGGGGTGCGTTTTCGAGAACGCGTTTCAGTGTGGTTGGCCGGCACACGAGGGAGCGTGGTGTCCCCGGCGACAGAGTCCCTCGGTATGACTCCTCAGCGGTCGAGCTGGAGCCTCCGCCACGTCGCGACCGTGAGGGCGGTGGAGACCACCGGAATCACCCCGACCAGGGCGAGTTGCAGCGGCGACACCCCGCTGCCGCCGCTCATCGCCCACAGCGTCGGGGCGGCGAACGGCATCCATCCGCCGGCGCCGACGAGGACGCCCACCTGCGCCACGATGACGATCGCAATGGTCGCCGCGACTCCCGCGAGCGTCGATCGGGTCAGGGTCGTGATCCAGGCGACGGGCGTGACGATCGCAGTGGTCAACACCCCGAGCCCGGCCTGACGCGCGAGGCCGGCCCAGGTCTCGGACGACGGGGCACCGAGACCACTGGCAAGTCCGACCACCACGAGCGCGCCGGCCAGAGCGAGCGCCGTCCCGACGCTCCACAGTGCGAACACCGCGATCTTGCCCGCCGCGATCCACCCCCGGCCGACCGGCATGGCGAACAGCGAGCTCACCGTCGCATCGGAGAACTCGCGGCCGAAGACCCAGGCCAGGACGATGCCGTACCCGAGGAGGCCCCCGGCGCCCGTGATCTGCGCGGCCGAGAAGAGCAGGCCGGCCCAGTCGGCGGTGGCGCCGGGGCCGAGCTTCGCCACGAGGTCGGGTTGCCCGGACGTCACCGCGAGCAGCATCGCCCCCGACAACACCGCGATCCCCACGACGATCGCGGTCGTGGCGACGACCCCCACCAGCGAGGATCGCAGCTTCACCGCCTCGGTCGACAGCGCCGGAGTCACTGCGGGGCCCCGCCCTCGGACGTGGCGTTCTGCGCGGACTCGTCGTCGAGTCGGACGGCCTCGAAGAAGGCCCTTTCGAGCTCGGCCCCTCCGGGCGGGAGCTCCCCGATGACGCGGCCGCCGTTCATCACGACGATTCGGTCGGCGATGCGGGCGACCTCATCGAGGTGATGGCTGCTCACGAGGACACCGGCCCCCGCTCCCGCGAGCCCGGCGAGGTGCTCCCGGAGGATGATGATGCCGCGGGGGTCGAGCGCGTTGCCCGGCTCATCGAGCACCACGACAGACGGGGAGTGCTGCAGGGCCGCGGCGAGCCCGACCCGCTGCCGGTTCCCGAGCGACAGGACCCGCAGGCGTCGGTCGGCATACGAGTCCAGGGCGAACGTGCGCATCGCCGAGTCGACGATCGCGCCGGGGTCACGAAGCCCCCGTAGTCTCGCGCTCGACATCAGGTTCTGTCGCACGGTCAACTCCGGGTACCCGGGCGCTCCGTCGACGAACTGGCCGACGGTGGCCCACTCCTCGGCGGGGGGCGAGGCACCGGCGAGCACTCGACCGCGCAGGTAGACGTGGCCCGCATCCGCACGCAGCATCCCGAGCAGGACTCGCAACAGCGTCGTCTTGCCCGCTCCGTTCAGGCCCACGAGCGCGACGATCTCCCCCTCCCCCACCGTGAGGTCGACGTCATGGATCCCCGCGCCGTCGCGGAAGCACCGGGTGACCCGCTCGGCGCGGATCGCGGGTTCAGTCATCGCCGCCCTCCAGGACCCGGAACACGTGCTCCAGGGCGCTGCCCAGGTCCGGGTCTGTACCGACCGCCCAATCGAGGAGCGACGCGTTCAGGGCGGCCATGGCGGCGGCTGCGGCGATTCGGGCGGCGGGCGGGGTCACGGCGCGCCCGGTGAGGGCGGAGACGATCGCGTCTTCCGTAGCCCGACTCCCCGCTGCGAGCGCACCGGCGAGAGCCGGGGTCTCGGCGACGATCCGGAGTCGCTCACGCACGGCCTCCGCGGCGGGCTCCGGCACCGAGCGCCAGGAGTCCCGGATCCCGCGCACCACCGCTGTCAACGGGGGCTCGTCCACCGGCCGGCGCGCGATCGCGTCCGCGATCAGGGGATCGTAGGGGTCGTCCACGAGCAGCGCCGCCTTGGTCGGAAAGTGGCGGAAGAGAGTCATCTCGCTGACCCCCGCCCGGCTGGCCACGGCAGCCGTGGTGACGCCGTCGTACCCGCGATCGCCCATCAATTCGAGGGCGGCACGGAGAAGTCGCTCTCGTGTCTGCTCGGACCGACCCATGCGCCGAATGATAGTCACTAACAAAACTCTCGCGCAATCCCCGAGCCCGGCGCAGACCTGTCGCTCCACGGGACGGGGACTCGAGTGGCCCCGGAGTCGGGATCGGAGAACCCGGCTACGACAAAGGCCCCCTGACCGGATTCTCACCCGGTCAGGGGGCCTTATCGTGGTAGCGGGGACAGGATTTGAACCTGCGACCTCTGGGTTATGAGCCCAGCGAGCTACCGAGCTGCTCCACCCCGCGTCGTTTGCGTCTATGACACTACGTGCCAGTCACCGCGCAAGGCAAATCGGTGGACGCAATACGAACGGAACATGACCTAACTCACACCAGGGGCGCCATATCCCCTGGTCAGGTCAGTTCCCGAGTGCCTGATAGGCATCCACCGCCTCCTGGAGGTCCTCGAGCGCCTGACCCAGGTCCGAGAGGTTTCCTCCCTCACTCTGGGCGGTGCGGACGGCCGCCAGGGCCTGGCTGAGGTCCCGCACCGCGGTCGCACGTTCGGCGTCGTCCGCACCACCGCCGGTGGCGGGCGTCGCCGGACTCGGGGCGCTCGCCTCGGTGGCCGGTTCTGCGGCGTCCTCGGCCTCAGCCTCGGCCTCACCGCTCTCATCGATGCGCACGACGTCCGGGTCAGCCTCGATCCCGACCTGCCGCAGAGCCTCGAACAGCGTCGGCGCGTATCCCACGGCGCGATCGTACGAGACCATCACCCGCAACAGCCTCGGGTACGCCGTATCCTGGTCCCTGCGCTGGGTGTAGATGGGCTCCACGTACAGAACCGAGTCGTCCGCCAGCGGCAGTGCGAGGAGGTTGCCCTCGGTGATCTCGGCGGTCTCACCCCACAGTCGACGGTCCTCGGCGATCGCCGGGGAGGCGATCATGATGTCCTGAGCCTGGTTCGGGCCCTGGGACAGCGGCTCGGTGGGCCGCTGGACACGGACCGTGATGTCGCCATAGGTGTCCGGGTCCGAACTCGCCGACATGTGCGCGGACAGGAACTCGCGCTCGTAGCCGCGGAACGCGGAGATCAGCTGGAACGAGGGCTCATCCGAGTCCGGGTCGGTCGGATCCGAGACCACCACGTAGTACGGCGGCTGACTCGGCCCCTCCCGGTCGACGGCCTGAGCGCCGCCGACTCCGCCGGCCTGCCCGCCCGCCGGTCCGCCCGCGGGCGGGATCTGCGGGTCCTGGATGGAGGTCGTGACCGTGGGATCGGAGGGAACCGACCAGAAGGCGTCGTTGGTGAAGAACTGTCCGGGGTCGTCGACCTGGTACCTGGCCAGCAGTTCACGCTGGACCTTGAAGAGGTCCTCCGGGTAGCGCAGGTGCTCCTCGAGCTCCTCCGAGATCGCGTCCCGTGGCTGCACGATGCCCGGCAGTGCCTTCATCCAGGTCTGCAGCACCGGGTCCGACTCGTCGAACGCATAGAGGTCCACCGTGCCGTCGTAGGCGTCGACCGTGGCCTTGACCGAGTTGCGGATGTACGAGACCTCCTCGTCGGGCAGCACCCGGCCGCCGGCTTCGTTGGTCGAGTCGGCCGTCATGGCCTCCAGCGAACTCAGCTCGGCGTACGGATAGGTCTTCAGCGTGGTGTACCCGTCGACGATCCACTTGATCCGTCCGTCGATCACGGCCGGATACGTATTGGTGTCGGTGGTCAACCACGGCGCGATCTTCTGGACGCGGTCCCGGGGATCGCGGTCGTAGATGATCTTGGAATCCGCGCCGATCAGGCTGGACAGCAGGATGTTGCGCTCGGCGAACCTGAGCGCGTAGGCCGTGCGGTTGATCCAACCGCCGATCGGCACGCCGCCCTCGCCGGTGTAGGTGTACTGCTCGGTGTCCGTGTCGTACTCGCGGGGGCCTTCGCCGTTATCGCCGACGATGGCGTAGTCGGGGTCCGACTGGGCGATGAGCGGACCGAAGTAGGTCCGCGGCTGGGTCACCGGGATCACCATCTCCTGACCACTGGCGATGGCCTCGAGGTCCGACACCTGGAAGTTCGGCAGGCCGCCGCGGTCCGACCCGGCGTCATCCGCGATCTCGTTGACCCGGTTGGCGGGCGCGGACACGAAGCCGTTGCCGTGGGTGTAGACGGTGTGCCGGTTGATCCAGTCACGCTGGTTGGCCTGCAGTGACTCCGGGTTGAGCTCGCGGGCGGCCACGAGGAAGTCCCGCATCTCACCATCGATCGTGTACCGATCGATGCCCAGCGTCTCGGGGAAGCCGTAGAAGTTGCGCAGCTGGTGCAGCTGGGTGAACGTGGGTGAGAGGACGTTGGGGTCGAGCACGCGGACGTTGGACAGCGTCGTGACATCCGAGGCGGCCTCCCGCGGGTTCGGGTCGGCCGAGCCCCAGTTCTCTATATAGGTCACCCGGTCGTCACCGATGTCGTACGCGGCCCGCGTGGCCTCGATGTTGCGGGCGATGTACTCCCGTTCCTTCTCGGCGCGGTTGGGGTTGACGGAGAACTGCTCCACCGCGAGCGGCCACGCCGACCCCACCACGAGAGCGGAGAACAGCAGGAGCACGGTCGCGAGCGCGGGGATGCGCAGATCCCTGATGACGATCGCGGAGAAGAAGGCGATCGCGCAGACGATGGCCACGGAGAACATGAAGATCTTGGCGGGGATCAGCGCGTTGACGTCGGTGTGTCCGGCACCGGTGAACGTGGCGTTCTCACGGAACAGCAACTCGTAGCGGTCGAGCCAGTACGCGGCGGCCTTGAGCAGGATGAACAGGCCGCCGAGGACAACCAGTTGAACCCTGGCAGCGCGCGTCAGCGCACCCTCACGGGCTCCGGGACGGAGCCCACCGAACAGGTAGTGCGTGACGAGGTTGGCGATGAACGCAAAGACCACGGCCACCATGAGCCAGGTGACGATCGAACGCCACAGCGGTAGCTCGAAGGCGTAGAACGAGATGTCGAGCCCGAATTGGGCATCCGTCTGACCGAACGGTGTGGAGTTGAAGAACGCGAGGACCGACTGCCAGCCCGTCTGCGCTACCGAACCCGCCAGGAGTCCGAGCGCGACAGGCACCCAGAGCACCGTCTTGGCCGGCGAGTCGCCGAGGGCAGCCCGGTAACGCGCCAACGCGTCCGGCATCCCCGGTTGCGCGAGGAAGACCGGTCGGAAGCGGTAGGCCAGCAGGATGCCCGCGGTGATCGCGAGTCCCACGAGTAGGGCGACCACGACGAACAGACCGATCCGCGTGAGCAGTTCGGTCCTCATGACACTGGTGGCGTCGACTGAGCCGAACCACAGCCAGTTCGTGTAGGTGGAATTGATCCTCGGTAGTACCTGGATCAGGACGATGAGGACGACGATCGAGATGGCGACGGCTCGGCCGCGACGTGAGATCGCGATCGGCCGACCGGGATTGCCGGGTGGGCGGACGGACACCGGGGAAGCTCCTGGACTGCTGGGGCGGACATGCTCGTGGACCCCACCTTACGGAAAAGCGTCGGGTCACCCGCAGGTCGGTGGCTCTCCCCCGGAAGCGGCCTCCTCCAGCGCCTCCAGCGCGCCCCGGAGGGTGTCCACCTCGATCAGTCGGATCCCGCCCGGTGGGTTCTGCACGGCTTCCGCACAGTTTCCCGTGGGGACCAGGAATTCTGTCGCACCCGCCTCCCGGGCGGCCCGGATCTTGTGGGTGATCCCACCGATCGGTCCGACGGTGCCGTCGACCCGGATGGTGCCCGATCCCGCGACCTCGGCGCCGCCGGTCGACTCGCCCGGGGACAGCTTGTCCACGATCGCGATCGCCAGGACCAGCCCCGCCGAGGGGCCCCCCACGTTCGGGTCGATGTTGATGTCGACGTCGGTCCCGTCGGCAGGTGTGTCACCGACGAGGATGCCCAGGCGGCCCTGGTCGGGATCCCCGTCCGGACCGGCCTGCTGCAACGTCGTCGTCGTCGTCTCCTCACGCCCGTCCCGGGTGAACCCGAGCCGGACCTCGTCGCCCGGCCGGTGGGCACTGACCTGCTCGACCACCGCGGTGGAGTCGGAGACCCGCTCCCCGTCGATCGAGGTCAGGATGTCGCCCGCACGGAGGAGGTCGGCTGCCGCGCCCTCGGGGTCGACGGCCTCGACCCGGGGCTGCATCGGTATCCCCAGATATCCGTAGGCGGCGGCCTCCGCCGAGTTCTCCGACCCCACCATCTCCGCGGCGTTGGACTCACGGACCTCGTCCCTGGACCGTTCCGGGGGGAAGACCTGATCGCGTGGGACCACCACCTGCACCGGGTCCACCCAGAACCGCATGGCGTCGAGGAGGGTGAGGTTGTCGCGGACCGCGACCGTCGTCATCCGCAGGGCACCGGAGGTCTCGTCGGCCTCCCGCCCGCTGACCTCGATGACGGGCACCGTCTCCACCCCGTCCTCACCCTCGACCTCCACCTCACCGAAGGTGTCGTAGGTGGGTCCGGGGCCCATGGCCACGAGGGGCACCGTCGCCGACGTGGCCAGGACGAGCAGCAGCACCGCCGGGACCAGAGCGGCGAGGAGGGTCAGCAATCGGCGACTCACGGGGGCAAGGGTAGTCCGCGCGGGCGAAACCGTGACGTCGCGCCCGGACCTGCTCACCCGTCGGGCTGTACCGTTGTGGCATGAACCAGCCCTTCGGTTTCTCCGCTTCCGATGACGACGGTCGCGACGACGACCGGGACCGCAACCCGGGCGGCTCCGGCGGTTTCGACCCCTCACAGTTCGGTCAGTTCGGCCAGATGCTCTCCCAGTTCGGGCAGATGCTCGGCTCCATGGGGTCCGCGATGAGCGGACCGGGTGCCTCGGGTCCGGTGAATTACCAGCTCGCCCGCACCGTCGCGTTGCAGGCCCTCGGCCGCACGCCGGTCATCAGCGAGGCCTCCGGCACCGCCGCCCAGGAGTCCGTCCGGCTGGCGGAACTGTGGCTGGACGAGACCACCATGTTCCCCTCCGGTGTGCACCGCACCGAGGTGTGGACCCCCCAGCAGTGGGTCGATCAGTCGCTCCCCACGTGGGAGAAGATCTGCACCCCGGTCGCCGAACAGATGAACTCGGCCACCAAGGGGGCGATGCCGGAGGAGGCGCGCCAGCTCGCCGGGCCGCTGCTGGGCATGCTCGACCAGATGGGCGGCATGGGATTCGGGATGCAGCTCGGTCAGGGACTGGGCAAGCTCGCACCGGCCGTGCTGTTCTCCTCCGAGGTGGGGCTGCCGTTCGGTGACGACGGGGTGGCCGCACTGTGCCCGACCGCGATCGACGCATTCGCCGACGAGTTGGAGCTGCCCCGGCAGGAGGTCGTGGTGTTCCTCGCCGCGCGCGAGGCCGCGCACGTCCGGTTGTTCGCCGGTGCGCCGTGGCTGCGTGCGCGGGTGCTGGCCACCGTCGACGAGTACGCCCGCGGGATCCGGGTGGACACCTCGGGCCTGGACGACCTCGCCGCGGGGCTCGACCCCTCCATCCTCCAGGACCCCGCCAAGCTCCAGGAGCTGCTGTCCGGTGGGGCCGGCGCCATCGGGCCGAAGGTGACCAACGTGAACGAGGCGGCACTCGGACGCCTCGAGACCCTGCTCGCGCTGGTCGAGGGCTGGGTCGACGCTGTGGTCACCGCCGCGGTCGGCGACCGCCTGCCCAGCGCCGACAAGCTGCGTGAGATGTGGCTGCGACGGCGCGCCACCGGTGGAGCGGCCGAGCAGGCCTTCTCCAGTCTCGTCGGCCTAGAGCTACGCCCGCGTAAGGCCCGTGAGGCCTCGGAGCTGTGGCGCAGGGTCGGGGAGGCGGTCGGAACGGATCGCCGCGACGGCCTGTGGAGCCACCCGGATCTGCTCCCCGTGGGCGAGGACCTCGAGAACCCGGCCGCCGTGATCGACCGGCTCCTCGACGAGACGACCGGCGACCAGTCCGGGGTGGACGAGATCGAGAAGTTCCTCCGCGAGTCCGGAGGCGGCGACGGTGCCGGCGACGGTGCGGGAGACGCCGACACGGACGGACCCGGGCGGGACGTCTGACAAACGAGCCGATCGGCGGGTCGGTCGGCTGACGTCGACCTCGGCGTCGGGCTCGGCATCGGGTTCGAACCCGGTCCCTCAGTCGTCGGTCAGTGAGTCGTCGGCCTGCACCAGGTCCCCCATACCATTGCCGCCATCGCCGCCATCGGCGCCATCAGCGGCACCGTTCGCTCCCGGCCCGAGCGTCCTCGCGTACGCCTCGAGGTAGCCCATGGCGCGCTCGGTCCGGGGGAAGTGACGCACCACCTCCCAGAACTGCGGTGGATGCCCTCCCGGGACGACGAGGTGGGCGAGTTCGTGGACGACGACGTAGTCCAGCACGTACGAGGGCACCGTGCGCAACGCCTCGCTGATCCTGATCTCCCCCGACCCCGGTGAACACGATGCCCACCGCGTGGTCATGGCGGGCACCCACCGGACCGATGCCGGCTGCGCGCGTCCGTCCATCCACCTGGCCGACAACGCGGTCGCCCGTCGCATCAGGTCCTCGTCGGACGCCGTCGCCCCCGCCCGCCGACCGGAACGCCGCAGGCGCGCCAGCATGTCGACGACGAGCCGCCGTTCCTCGGACCGGGGCAACCCCGCCGGCATTAGCACAACCACTGTCCGACCCTCCACACGCGCCGAGACCGTCCGCTTGCGTCGACGCGACCGCCGCACCTCGATCCGGGGGTCATCCGGGCTGGTGGGCAGCCCGTCGTCGAGTCGGGGGTCCGGGTCGACATCGGCGTCTGGGCGGGGCGTGGGCGACACGCCGACCACCGTAGACGACCGGCGACCACCTGGTTCTCCACAGGCCACACCGCCCACACCGGGCCTGTGGACAACACACGTGACGAGGCCCCCGCCACGAGCGCACGCGTGCCACGATGTGCCCGTGACACCAGCGACCGGGTCCGTCGGCCACCCGCCCCCCGCTCCCCCCGTCATCTCGCCCACCTCCCGGGAACCCGTCCGGGCCGCCCTGCGGGCGGGGACGGTCGTCGTGGTGCGCGACCACGACTCGGTGCAGGTGGGCCTGGCCCCTGATCGCGCTGTCGTGGTGGGCGCCCCCGCATCGTGCGGACCCAGGGGTCTGGCCTCGCTGCTCGTCGAACTCGAGGGGGGCGCCGACCTCGACGACGCCGCCACGCGTGCGGGGGTCGACGCCGCCGATCTGCCAGCCGTCGCCCGGATCCTCGTCCGACTCGCCGAACTCGGCCACGTCCGACTCACCACCCCGGGTACCTCCACGCCGGGCACCACCAACCCGGGTACCTCCACGCCGGAGCCGGTGCCGGCGTCGTGGCCGCCCGCCATCCGGCAGGTCCACATCCTCGGGACGGGTCAGGTGTCGGAGGTACTGCGCGGACCGCTGTCGGTCAACGGCTGCCGGGTCACGACCGGGCCGGACCCTGGCCTGGCCTTCGACCGGGACCGGCCGCCCTGGCACCGGCGCGGCCCGACACCGGATCTGGTGATCCTGACCGGGTCGATCGCGGTAGATCCGGTGGTGACCTCCTCACTCACCCGGTCCGGCCAGGTCCATCTCCACGTGTACTGCCGCGACGGGCGCGTGGTGGTGGGACCCACCGTCCTCCCCGGCGTGAGTCCGTGCCTGCGGTGCGTCGACCTGTTCCGCGCCGGGTGCGACCCGCGGTGGCCGTTCGTCGCCGCCCAACTCGTCGGCCGGGCTCCCGCCGCCGGAGTTCCCGCCCTCACCGCGGCAGCGGCCCTGGTGCTCGCCGAGGTCTCCGCCAGTCGTGAACCCGGGCGCCCCCTCCAGACCGTCGGAGCATCGGTCGAGATCAATCCCGCCGAGGGACTGTGGAGGAGGCTCGAATGGCCGGCGGACGGACGCTGTACCTGCGGCGCGGCGTCACACCCGCTTCCTCTGTCATGATTGGAGGCGTGTCCGAACTCCCCCGCTCCTCATCCCGCCGAGCAGCGCGCCTCGCAGGCCTGCCACTGGGAATCGCCGGACGAGCCGCCGGGTCGCTGGGCCGGCGGGCGCTGGGCAGGGGCGAGGGCGTCCTGACCGAGGAGTTGGCCGACCAGGCGGCCGAACAGGTCTTCGCCGTGCTCGGAGAGCTCAAGGGCGGGGCCATGAAGGTGGGACAGGCCCTCAGCGTGTTCGAGGCCGGGATGCCCGACAAGTACGCCGGCCCGTTCCGCGAGGCGCTCACCAAGCTCCAGGCCGAGGCGCCGCCCCTGCCCCCCGCTGAGGTCGAGAAGGTCCTCGACACCCAACTTGGGCTGCGGTGGCGGGAGCGGTTCACCGAGTTCAACACCTCCGCGGCCGCCGCCGCCTCCATCGGCCAGGTGCACCGCGCGGTCTGGTCGGACGGTCGGGAGGTGGCGGTGAAGATCCAGTACCCCGGGGCCGACGAGGCGTTGCGCTCGGACCTCCGCCAGCTGCGTCGTCTCGCCCCGCTCCTGCGGCCCCTCACCCCCGGCACGGACGTCAAAGGGGTCATCGACGAGCTGTACGACAGCGCAGTGGCCGAACTCGACTACCGGGGCGAGGCCGACACGCAGCGGGTGTTCGCCGCCGCGTTCCGCGATGATCCGCTGATCCGCGTCCCCGCCGTACTGGCGTCCGCGCCCAAGGTCCTGGTCACCGAATGGGCCGAAGGCCGCACGCTGGGACGGATCGCCGCGAGCGGGACGCAGGAAGAACGCAACCGGGCCGGTGAACTACTGGCGGAGTTCCAGTTCTGCTCGCCCACCCGCGCCCGGATGATGCACGGGGACCCGCATCCCGGGAACTTCCTCCTCGCTGCCGACGGCCGGATGGTGGTGCTCGACTTCGGGGCCTCACTCCCCCTGCCGGACGGTATGCCGACGGTCCTCACCTCGATGATGCGGCTCGCCCTGGCCGAGGAGTCCGAGGAGCTGCTCGCGCTCATGACCCGCTCCGGCTACGTGGGCCGGGGCGGATTGGACCCCGCGGACGCCATGGCCTTCCTCGGGCCCTTCATCGAGCCGATGCGTAAGCCGGAGTTCCACTTCGACCGCGCGTGGATGCAGGGGATCATGGCCGTGTACGGGGACATCTCCGGCCGCGAGTTCCGGACCTCCCGGTCGTTCACGCTTCCCCGCGAATACGTCCTCATCCACCGGGTGCTCTCGGCCTCGGTCGGAATGCTGTGCCAACTCGAGGCGACCGCGCCGTACCAACAGATCGTGCAGCGCTGGATGCCGGAGATCTTCGCCGACGAGGAGTGACCGACGGCGGATCGGCCCGGCTCAGCCTTCCCTGACCAGGCGCAGGACGTCGTCACCGTATTCGCCGAGTTTGTGTGCCCCGATCCCGCCGATGCGCCCGAGCGAGCTGGTGTCCGCGGGGCGCTCGCGGGCGATCTGCACGAGAGTGTCATTGGTGAACACCGTGTACGCCGGCTTGCCGATGCGCTCCGACGTCTCCCGGCGCCAGTCGCGTAGCCGCTCGAACAACCCGGTGTCGATCTCCACCGAGCAATCGGGGCACGATCCCAACGCCCGGTGCATCGGGCCGGTCAGACGCTCCCCGCATCCGCGGCAGCGCCCCTTGTCCTGCGACTCGGCAGCATGCCGGGTGCCGGCAGGTGCCGGTGCCGGGCGCACCGGGTCGAGGAAACGGCTGGGACGGCGTGTGGCGCGGCCCCCGGCCCGTCGACTGCGGCTCCACGAGACGGACAGGTGCTCCCTGGCCCGGGTGATCCCCACGTACAGCAGTCGCCGCTCCTCCTCGATGGCCTCCGGCCCGGCTTTGATCGCGTGGCTGATGGGAAGACTGCCCTCGTGTACCCCGAGGAGGAACACCGCATCCCACTCGAGTCCCTTGGCTGCGTGGAACGACGCCAGGGTGACCCCGCGCTGGTCGGGCGCGTGCCTCGCGGCGGCGCGGGCTCTCAACCCGGCCACCACCGGCAGCAGTCCGGGACGGGCCTCGGTGGTGGCGATCTCCTCCACCAGGCCCACCAACGCGGTCAGGGATTCCCATTTCTCCCTGGCCTGGGCGCCCGACGGTTCGGCGGCCGTGAGGCCCAACGGCTCCAGTGACGCCCGGATCACCCGGACGACGGCGGTGGGATCGGTGAGCGTGGAGTGTTCCTCCGTCACCGCCTCGTCCGTCCCGTCGACCAGTCTGTCGATCGTCGACATCGCGCGCCTGATGACCGTCCTGTCGAAGAAGCCCTCCCCACCCTTGAGCCGGTAGCCGATCCCCACCTCGTCGAGCGCGGCCTCGATGCGTTCCGACTGTGCGTTCACGCGGTAGAGAACGGCGATCTCCGAGGGGTCGAGCCCGCCGTGGACCAGGTCCGCGATCGCTCCCGCGACCGCCTCCGCCTCCGCGTCCTCGTCCGGGTACTCGGTGAGCACGGGATCGGGCCCCGCCGGGCGCATACCCCGGAGGGTGAGACCGGCCGTACGGAATCGCCCGGCGCCGGCACCGATCACGGCGTTGGCCAGGTCCACGACCTGCGGGGTGGACCTGTAGTCCGACTCCAGGCGGACGACGGTCGCCTCCGGGTAGCGTTCGGCGAAACCCAGCAGGTAGTCCGGGTCCGCCCCGGCGAACGAGTAGATGGTCTGGTTGACGTCCCCCACCACGGTGAGGTCGTCGCGCCGACCGAGCCAGGCCCCCAGCAGGCGCTGCTGGGCGGGGGTGACGTCCTGGAACTCGTCCACCACGAAGCACCGGTAGCGGTCCCGGAACTCCTCCGCGATCGCCGGGACCTCCTCCACCAGTTCCGCCATGTGCCCCAGCAGGTCGTCGAAGTCGAGCATCCGGACCGGGCCCGACACCTTGAGGTCCTCGTACGCCCGGAACGCCCGTGCCACCTCCGGGGCGGGGGCCGGGAGGTCGCGACTGAGGGCGATCGCCTGCTCGGCGTACGTGTCGGGGGTGAGCAGACTGGACTTGGCCCAGCCGATCTCGGTGAGGACGTCCCGGATGGTCTCCGTCGAGGGATCCAACCCGACCCGGCGGACCGCCTGCGCGACCGCCCGGAACTGTCCGTCGAGCAGTTGCCAGGGTTCCTCGCCGTAGACCCGGGGCCAGAAGTAGGAGAGGTTCCGCAGGGCCGCCGAGTGGAAGGTCCGCGCCTGGACCGGCCCCGTCCCGGCGTCCGCCACGCCCAGCCCGGCGAGCCGCATGCGGAGCTCCCCGGCCGCACGGGCGGTGAACGTGACCGCCAGGACCTGGTCCCCCCGCACGTGTCCGGTGGTCACCAGGTGGGCGATGCGCCGGGTGATGGTGCGCGTCTTGCCGGTCCCCGCGCCCGCGAGGATGCAGACGGGACCACGCGGCGCCAGGACGGCCCGCCGCTGCTGCGGGTCCAATCCGTCGAGCGCCGACTCCCTGGCACGTGGCACGTCATTCACGCCCCCATGGTGGCATCCGGGCCCGACACATCGCCGAGGGCCTCCCCCGGGATGATTCCTCCGTCTCCGTGCGTTGGACCCCGTCATGAGCGATCTGACGAACAACGATGTCGAGGCCCTGACCCTGTACACCACCACGTGGTGCCCCTTCTGCACCCGGCTCAAGAAGCTGCTGGACGAGAAGGAGATCGGTTACACCGAGATCGACGTGGACGCGGACGCCGAGGCCGCTGCGTTCGTCGAGAGCGTCAACGGCGGCAACCGTGTCGTCCCCACCGCCCTGTACTCGGACGGCACCACCGCCACCAATCCCCCGGCCTCGGAGGTGCGGGCCAAGCTCGCCGAGCTCGCCGACGCCTAACCCTCCACCGCCTAACCCTCCACCGCCGCCGCCCATGACCGGAGCATGACGTGGGCGATCGACACCGGCGGCGCCACCATGAGCCCGCCCCGGCCGTCGAGCGCGGCGCGGACCTCGTCGACGTCGAACCAGGCGGCCTCGCTGATCTCCTCGTCCTCGAGGACGATCGGGGCGTCCGGGTC
>JBKBRA010000016.1:0-49824 GCA_046292305.1 Dietzia sp.
CCCGGCGCAGGTCCTCGGCGCGGGGCCTCAGCGGCCGGTGTACCTGGCCTCGCGCTTCTCGAGGGTCGCCGAGATGGCCTCCATCATGTCCGCTGAGGCGAGGAAGCCCGCGTTCCACGTGGCCACGTAGCGGTTGTTCTCGTGGATCTGACCCTCGATTCCGCGGTTCAGCACCTCGCGGGTTCCGCGGACGACGAGCGGCGGGTTGCCCGCGATCTCGGCGGCGGTGGCGTGGGCCGAGTCCAGCACGCCGGCGGCGTCGTCGGCCACGTGGGTGACCAGCCCGTAGCGCAGGGCGGTCTCGGCGTCGATGTCCCGGCCGGTGAGGGCGAGCTCCCGGGTCAGCCCCTGGCCGATGATGTGCGGCAACCGCGCGAGCGACCCCATGTCAGCGACGATGCCCACCTTGACCTCGCGGATCGAATAGGTGGAGTCGGCCGCGCCGTGGCGGACGTCGCAGGCCGAGATGAGGTCCACTGCGCCGCCGATGCAGCGGCCCTGGACGGCGGCCACGGTGGGCGTGCGGGCCGCCGCCACCGAGTCGATGGCCCGCCGCATGTTCTCCACGAAGTCCAGGATCCGCTCGTTCCTCGAGGCGTCCGGCGTCGTGTCCTGGGGCAGGAACTCCATGAACTGCGGCATCATCGCCATCAGGTCCAACCCGTAGGAGAAGTTGCGGCCCTCGCCGGTGATGACGGCCGCGCGGACCTCCGGATCGGCGTCGAGCTCGGCCATCACGCGGGGCAGCTCCGCCCAGAAGTCGGGCCCCATGCCGTTGTGGGGGCCGGGTCCGATCAGCGTCACCTGGGCGACGTGCGGGTCCCGGCCCCCCTTCTCGATGCGGACGGAGGCGTACTCGCCGGGCGCGGCTGAGGTGGTGGGAGTGCTCATGCGCTCAGCCTGCCAGAACCGGATCAGGCGCGGACGTCGGGCATGACGAACCACAAGATCACGTACAGCAGCACCTGCGGGCCCGGCAGCAGCATGGAGGCCACGAACAGCACGCGGACCAACACCGGGTCCAGGCCGAAATAGTCCGCCAGGCCGCCGCACACCCCTCCGACCCAGCGGTCCTCGGAACGGGTCAGTCGCTTCGCACCTGAGCCTGCGTTGTAGTCCATGAGGTTCTCCTCGTCGTCGTCGTTCCCGGATGGTCGGGGACCTTCTCCCCCTGTGACCTCCAGTGTCCTCCGTCTGGCCCCCGGGCACATCGGGGAAAGCCCGGGTCGCCACCCTGATCTCCCGCTCAGGACCTCCCGCTCAGGATCGCGCGGTCAGGTGTGGAACTCGCCGCAGTCCACTGTGAGGGTCTGGCCGGTGACCGCCGAGGCTGCGTCCGAGAGCAGGAACAGCACCGGGTCGACGATCTCGCGCTCGCTGGGCAGGCGTCGCAGGTCCATCTTCGCCGCGGTGTGCTCGTAGACGTCCTCCACGGTCCCGCCGTACTTCGTGGCCAGGTGCTCGAAATACGCCTTCAGGGTGTCGCCGTAGATGTATCCGGGTGCCACGGTGTTGACGCGGATCCCCCGAGGTCCGAGCTCGGTGGCCAGCGAATGCCCCAATGCGACGAGGGCGGTCTTGGCGATCTTGTACCCGGCGTAGCGCTCGCGGGAGTGGTGGATGACGGCCGAGGCCATCATCACTACCGAGCTCGGGCTCCTCTGTGGTCCTCCACCCTGTGCTCCTCCACCCTGTGCTCCTCCACCCTGTGCCCCGCCCGCCTCGAGCAGCGGGGTGAACTCCTGGGTGGCGCGCAACGCGCCGAGCACGGACAGGTCGATCCCCCGCGAGATCTGCTCGTGGTCGGTCTGGGCCAGCGGCTTCATGCTGGGCACCGCGAACGCGCTGTAGACCAGGCCGTGGACGGCGTCGGTGTGTTGGGCGACGGTCTCGCGCAACGCCCGCACCGACTCCGGCTCCGTGGCGTCCACCGCCGCGGCGATCGCGGTACCACCGGCCGCACGGACCTCGTCGACGATCCCGTCGAGCCTGGACGCGGTCCTGGCGGCCACGACGACGGTCGCGCCCCTCTCGGCTGCCCGCAGAGCGAGGGTCCGCCCGAAACCGGGCCCCGCTCCCACGATCACGACGGTCTTGTGCTCGAGAGATTCTGACATGAGTTCATAGAACCAGTTCCACCCACGCCGAGGGGGGAAGTTCACCCGACCGGGATAGCATCCGCACGTGCACACCATCCCTGAGCAGTATCTTCGCAGCTCACAGGCCCCGAGCCCCCGGACGCTGCTGGACGTCCTGGGCTCTGCGGCCCAGCGTCACCCGGACGCGCCGTGCCTCGACGACGGTTCGCGCGTCCTGAGCTACCGCGAGGTGTGGGACGAGATCCACACCTCCGCCCGCTGGATGCAGCATCAGGGGGTGGGCGCGGGCGACCGGGTGGGCATCCACATGCCCTCGGGTGGGGTCGAGCTCTACCTGGCGATCCTGTCGACCCTCGCCGCCGGTGCCGCGTACGTCCCCGTGGACGTCGACGATCCGGCCGAACGCGCTGAGTTGGTGTTCGGGCAGGCGTACGTGGCGGCCGTGTACACCGAGCAGGGGATGCGGGTCACCGACCCCGGGCGTCGGGTCGACCCGTCGCGGCACCGGGGCCCCACAGTCGACGACGACTGCTGGATCATCTTCACCTCCGGCACCACCGGCCTGCCCAAGGGCGTGGCGGTGACCCACCGCAGTGCGGCCGCGTTCGTGGACGCCGAGTCGCGGATCTTCCTGTCCGGCGACCCGCTCGGACCGGGCGACCGGGTGCTGGCCGGGTTGTCGGTGGCGTTCGACGCGTCCTGCGAGGAGATGTGGCTGGCCTGGGCGTACGGGGCGTGCCTGGTGCCCGCGCCCCGGTCGATCGTCAAGTCGGGGCTCGACCTGGGCCCGTGGCTGCGCGAACGCGGGATCACGGTGATCTCCACCGTCCCGACCCTGGCCTCGATCTGGCCGGAGGAGATGCTCGCCGACATCCGCCTGGTGATCCTCGGCGGCGAGGCCTGCCCGCCCGAGCTCGCCGCGCGACTCGCCGGGGACGGCCGGGAGGTCTGGAACACCTACGGCCCCACCGAGGCCACCGTGGTGGCGTGCGCGGCGCGGCTGGACGGCAGCGGCGAGGTCTCGATCGGCCTTCCGCTGGACGGGTGGGATCTGGCGGTGGTCGACGCCACGGGCCTGCCGGTCGGCTACGGCGAGTCCGGCGAGCTGGTGATCGGCGGCGTCGGGCTGGCCCGATACCTCGACCCGGACAAGGACGCCGAGAAGTACGCGCCCATGGAGACCCTCGGGTGGGAGCGCGCCTACCGGTCCGGCGACGTCGTGCGCCTCGAGGCCGACGGCCTGTACTTCACCGGGCGCGTGGACGACCAGGTCAAGATCGGTGGCCGCCGGCTCGAGCTGGGCGAGGTCGACACCGCCGTGTCCGCCCTGCCCGGAGTGAGCGCCGGAGCCGCCGCGGTCAAGAAGACCGATGCGGGCCAGTCCGTGCTCGTGGCCTACCTCGTGGCCGACGACCCCGAGCACTTCGACCTCGCCGACGCCGCCGGGATCCTGCGCGATCGCCTGCCGGCAGGAGTGGTCCCCCGGCTGACCCTGGTCGACGAGTTGCCCACCCGCACGTCCGGGAAGGTCGACCGCGCCGCCCTGCCGTGGCCCCTGGCGCAGACCTCGGCCGCGGAGACCGAACTTGACGGCACCGATGCGTGGGTGGCCGAACTGTGGTCCTCGGCCCTCGGGGCCGACGTCTCCGGGGTGGACGAGGACTTCTTCGCCCTCGGCGGCGGTTCGCTGGCCGCCGCTCACGTGGTGGTGGCGGTCCGGGAGCGTTTTCCCGGCGTCACGGTGGGAGACATCTATGACCGCCCGCGCCTGGGTGACTTCGCCGGGTACCTCGACGAGCTCGAACCGGTGGCCGCCGTGGAACCGCGCCACGTGCGGCCCGTCGGCCGCGGCGCCCAGGCCGTGCAGGTCCTGGCCACTCTCCCGCTGCTGACGATCACCGGACTGCAATGGCTCACCTGGCTGGGGATCGCCAACAACGTCGCCGCCGCCGCGGGAGTCCCCTGGGCGCGCCCGGTCTCGTGGTGGGTGCTCGGGATCCTCGCGGTGCTGCTGCTGTTGCCCGCCGGCCGGATGGTGGTGACAGGTCTCCTGTGCCGGGTCCTCTTGGCCGGGGTCACGCCGGGCACCTATCCGAGGGCGGGGTCGGTCCACCTGCGCCTCTGGGCGGCCGAACGGCTGGTCGAGGTCTCCGGGGTCGCCAATCTGGAGGGTGCCGGGTGGCTTACCCCGTTCGCCCGCATGCTCGGTGCGACGATCGGCCACGGCGTGGACATGCACACCATGCCGCCCGTCACCGGGCTGCTGACCGTGGGCGACGGCGCCTCGATCGAACCGGAGGTGGACCTGGCCGGACACTGGGTCGACGGCGACGTCCTGCACGTCGGGTCCGTGGAGATCGGCGAGAACGCGGTGGTAGGCGCCAGGTCCACACTGCTGCCCGGCGCGGTGGTGGGCCGGGGCGCGCACGTGGAGATCGGATCCGCCGTGGTGGGCACCGTCAAGGCCGGGAAGCGGTACGCCGGCTCGCCGGCCCTCAAGCGGGGCAAGCGCGGGTCCAGCTGGCCGGCCGAGCCCGCACCCCACAACCGCGTGTGGAGCCTGGTCTACCAGCTCTCCGCGGTGGCGCTCGGCGCGATGCCTCTGCTCGCCCTGGCCGCCGGACTCGCGTTGGTGGCCTGGGGGGCACGGGACGCCGCGACCCCCGGCCAGTTGTTCCTGCGTACCGCGCTGTGGTCCGTCCCCGGGACGCTGGTCGCACTCGCGCTGTTCGCCGCGCTCACCCTGGTCTCGGTCCGGTTGCTCTCGGTCGGCCTCCGGGAAGGGTTCCACCCGGTCCACTCCCGCATCGCGTGGCAGGCCTGGTGCAGCGAGCGCATCATGGACGCCTCCCGGAACTGGCTGTACCCCCTCTACGCCTCGATGCTGACCCCGATGTGGCTGCGGGCGCTGGGCGCGAGGATCGGCAAGGACGTGGAGGCGTCGACCGTCCTGCTCATCCCCTCGCTCACCACCGTCCGCGACGGGGCGTTCCTCGCCGACGACACCATGGTGGCGCCGTACGAGCTGGGATCGGGCTGGATGCGGTTGGAGCAGGCGCAGATCGGTAAACGTGCGTTCCTGGGCAACTCGGGCATCGCCTCCGCCGGCCGCAAGGTCCCCGCGCGCGGGCTGGTCGCCGTCCTGTCCTCCGCGCCACAGAAGGCCAAGAAGGGCACCTCGTGGCTCGGTTCTCCTCCGCAGAAGCTGCCCAGGGCCGTGACCGACGGCGACAGCGACGCACGGACCTACCAGCCGCCCCGGCGACTCAAGGTGGCCCGGGGGGCGTGGGAGACGCTGCGCCTGGTCCCCGTGTGGCTCTCGTTCCTGCTACTGGTCAGCGTCCTTGTGGTGATGCAGGAGATCCATCAGGAGTGGGGCTTCCTCGTCGCGGCGCTGACCTCCGGGGTCACCCTCGCCTACGCGGGTCTGGTGGCCCTGTTCGTCTCGGTGCTGGCCAAGTGGCTGTTCGTGGGCAGGATCCGCGTCGGCGAACAGCCGCTGTGGTCCTCCTTCGTGTGGCGGAACGAGGTCGCCGACTCGTTCGTCGAACTCCTCGCCGCGCCCTGGGTGGCGCGCCCCGCCACGGGCACCCCGATCGTCAACGTGATGCTGCGGTTGCTCGGGTCGCGCATCGGCCGCGGAGTGTGGTGTGAGTCCTACTGGCTGCCCGAGGCCGACCTGATCTCACTGGGCGACGGCGTCACCGTCAACCGCGGCTGCGTGGTGCAGACCCACCTGTTCCACGACCGCATCATGCAGATCGACCGAGTGACGATGGCCGACGGCGCCACCCTGGGCTGCCACTGTGTGACCCTCCCGGCGTCCTCGATCGGCGACGGCTCCACCGTGGGCCCGGCCTCACTGGTCATGCGCGGCGACCGCATCCCCCCGGGCACCCGCTGGCAGGGCAACCCGATCGCCCCCTGGCGCGGCTGAGCGGGCTCGGCCGTCTCCCACCACCCCGGGATGCGCTGCGTGTGTACACCCTCCGGGTGGGGCTGCGGCGGGGTTGGCGCCGGGGATGGGGGTTGGGGCTGCGGGGGTCAGCCGCCGGCGATCGCGCGCAGCGCCTCCAGGTGCGATCCGTAGGCCCTGCGCCCCTCGCGGCTGAGCGAGAGCCAGGTACGGGGCCGCTTGCCCACGTAGCCTTTGCGCACCGTGACGTATCCGGCCTTCTCGAGCACCGCGACCTGCTTGGACAGAGTCGAGTCGGTCACCTCGACCGCGTCGCGGATCGTGGCGAACTCCGCGTCGTCCACCCCGGCCAGCGCGGCGACGATCGAGAACCTCACCGTTTCCCGATTGCGGCCGTCTCACCTCAGGTCGGAGCCGGGGCCGGGCCGGAGCCGGGGCCGGTGACCACGTGGGGTGCCGGTGACGCAGCCGATCCCCCCGGGTCCACTACACTCGCGCTGGTCATGGATTTGAAGGCAGTCAAGAAGGACCTCGTCGCCAAGATCGCTGCTCCCCGCGATTCGTCGCGCGCCGATCCGGTCGACCCCTACCTGCCCAGCGCCGGTAACCACGGCTACCGGGTCACCCGGTACGAACTGGACCTCACCTACAAGATGAGCTCCAACAACCTGCGTGGCGAGGCCGTGATCACCGCCACCGCCACCGAACCGCTCGAGTCCGTCCAGCTCGATCTGTCGCCCCACCTCGACGTGACCAAGGTGTCGCTCGACCGCGGCCGGGTCGCCAAGTACACCCGGCCGCGGGGCAAGCTCACCGTCACCCCGACCGAACCGATCCCCGTGGGCGCCGCGTTCACACTCACCATCCGGTACTCGGGCAACCCGCGGCCCATCCGCGGCGCCTGGGGCGAGGTCGGGTGGGAGGAGCTCACCGACGGCGTCCTCGTGGCCAACCAGCCCAACGGTGCCGCCAGTTGGTTCCCGTGCGACGACCACCCGTCGTCCAAGGCCCCGTTCCGGATCCGGCTCACCACGGACTCGCCCTACCGCGCCGTCGTGACCGGGTCACTGGTGGGCAAGAAGCGCAGCGGAAGCATGACCACGTGGGAGTTCGACCTCCCGCAACCCACCTCCACCTACCTCGTCACCATCAACCTGGGGCTGTACGAGCACCTGGAGGTGACGGGCGGGGCTGTGCCGTTCCGGGCGTACCTGCCCGCCGACCTCAAGCGCGACTTCCGCGTCGCGTTCGCCCGCCAGGTCGAGATGATCGACGTCTTCACCGACCTGTTCGGCCCGTACCCGTTCCCGGACTACAAGGTCGTGGTGACCGACGACGAGTTGGAGATCCCCCTCGAGGCGATGGGGATGTCCACGTTCGGTCGCAACACCGCCGAGGCGGGGACCGGCGACGAACGTCTGATCGCCCACGAACTCGCCCACCAGTGGTTCGGAAACGCTGTCACCGCCGCCGAATGGAAGCACATCTGGCTCCACGAGGGCTTCGCCTGCTACGCCGAGTGGCTGTGGACCGAGTTCTCCGGAGGTGCGGACGCTGGCAGCCACGCGCTGCGCTACTACTCCAAGTTGCAGAACTCGCCGCAGAACCTCCTGCTGGCCGATCCCGGACCCAAGGACATGTTCGACGACCGCGTCTACAAGCGCGGTGCTCTCACCCTGCACGCGCTGCGCCTGACGATCGGGGACGAGAACTTCTTCCAGTTGCTGCGCGACTGGGTGGCCAAGTACTCGGGCAGGACCGCGACCACCGACGACTTCCTGCACATGGCTGCCGACCACTCCCCCGTGGACCTGCGGCCCCTGTGGGCCGCGTGGCTGTTCTCCGAACCGCTGCCGCCCACCCTCGGCATGCCGGATGACCCCGCCGGCCGCCGCTGAACCCACGCCCACGACCGGCCACCGCGCCGCGGGTGGGATGCGGGCGCTGACCCTGGCGACGGTGTTCGCCGCCGCCTCCGGCTACCTGGTGATGCTGGTCGCCGGCCGGGCGCTGGGCCCGGCGGACTACCCGCTCTTCGCCACCTACTGGGGCGCGTTCTTCGCCCTGGGCGGAGTGGCCAACGGGCTCATGCAGGAGGCCACACGGGCCGTGCGCTCGGCGCAGGTCGGTTCCACGCCGGACGCCACGCCAGTGGCCCCGGCACCGGGAACGGGGGGCCGGGTCAGACTCCTGCCCGCCGGGCTGATGCTGGGCCTGGCCCTGGCCGCCGCCGTGGCGGTGAGTGCCCCAGTCTGGCCCGCCCTCGGCCTGCCCACGTTCTCCGGCGTGGGCGTGGCGGTGATGGCGGTCGGGATCCTCGGCTTCAGCCTCCAGGCCGCCACTGCGGGTGCGCTCTCGGGAACCGAGCGCTGGGGCCTGTACGCGGTGCTGCTCACCGTGGACGCCGCGCTGCGGCTGCTGGTGGCCGGGGTGGCGTGGCGGCTTGGCGACGCGGGGCTCGGATTCGCGCTGGCCACCGTCGCCGGCACGGTCACCTGGGCCCTGATGATCACGCTCTCCCCGGCCACCCGCGAGGCCCTGGCCCGTGCGCTCGACGTGGGGCGCCGACGGTTCTGGCGCAACACCGCCTCCGCGATGCTGGCCTCGGCGGGGACGGCGACGCTCGTGGTGGGCTTCCCCGTGTTGGTCACCGCCACCGTCCGCGAGTCGGACCCCGCGCCGCTGGTCGGCGCGGTCATCCTGGCCATCACCCTCACCCGGGCCCCGCTGCTGGTGCCGCTGACCAGCTTCCAGAGCGCGATCATCGTCTACTTTGTCCAGCGTCGCGAGCTCGGCCCACGCGCCTTGACCGGGCCCCTCGGTCTGGTCACCGCCGTGGGTATGGTGGGCGCCGGCGCGGCCTGGCTCGTGGGCCCGTGGCTCATCCGCGTGCTGTTCGGAGCGGAGTTCGAGCTCCCCGGGGTGGTCCTGGCCGCCCTCACCGCGGCCTCCGTGGGGACCGCCGCGCTGATGGTGACGGGCAACGCCGCCCTGGCCTTCGACCGGCATCTGCTCTACAACGTGGGGTGGTGGGTAGCGGTGCTGGCCGCCCTGGTCCTCCTGGTCTCGGTCCCCGGCCCGCTCGACATACGTTCGGCCATCGCGCTCCTCGCCGGACCCGGCATCGGGGTCGCGGTGCACGTCGTCGGCCTAGCGGTGCTCGCCCGCCTCGACCCGGAGCCCGCCCGATGAGCGCGGCCCGGTTGATCGCGTGGCGCGCGAGTGAACTCCTGGCGGGACTCGTCGTGGCCGCACTCGTCGGCGCCCTGGCCCTCACCGCGATCGACGCCCTGTCGCTGCCGGAACCCAGCTGGTTGCCCGAGGCCTTGGGCGCCACCGTCGCCGCGGGCCTCGTCGTGGTGGCCGGCTGGCTCCTGCTACGCCGGGGCCGCGGTGGCCGCGGGGGTTCCGGTGGCCGCGGTGGGTCCGGGGGGCAGAGACCCGCCCGTGGGACCGGCGAGCGCGGACTGTGGCTCCTCGGGACCGCCGGGCCCGCGTTCCTCGCCTCCTCCCACCTCGGGCTGCTGCTGAACGGCACCCCGCACTACCTGTTCGGACTCGGCGGCGACCAGCTCAACCGCGTGGCCTACGTGACCCGCTTCGCCGATTCGCCCGCCCTCAACGACCCCTTCTATGCCGATGCCGCGCCCTTCTACCCGCCGCAGTGGTTCTGGGTGGGCGGGCGACTGGCGGCTCTGGCGGGCGTCGAGGGCTGGGAGTTCTACAAGCCGTTCTCGATCGTCACCATGGCGATCGCGGGCGCGATCGCGTTCGTCGCGTGGCGCTGGCTGGTGCCGACGCGGCTGGCCGTGCTGTTCGGTCTGGTCACCGCGGCCGTCGGCGTGCACACCAACGCCTACGAGCCCTACTCGTGGATCCTCATCTGCCTCCTCCCGCAGGTCGTGGTGGCGACCTTCCTGCTCTGTACACGCGCCGCCGCGCGGTCGCGTGGAACCGGGAACCGACTGCCCACCTGGCCACTGGTCGTGACGGTCGGCGTCTACCTGGGCTGGGCAGCCCTGGCGTACACGCTCATCGCGGGTTTCGCGGCGTTGCTGGTGGCCCTTGTCGTCGTCATCAACTCCTGGCGGTACCGCGCCGACCGCCGCGTGGTCGCGGGGCTGCTCGCTCGCCTGGTCGCGATGGCCGGGATCTCGGCGGCTCTCGCGCTCGTGTTCTGGCACCGCTTCCTCCTGGCGGTGCTGGGTGGCGCCGAGACCGAGCCGTCGGTGGCCAACGACTTCGCCCCGGACGTCGGTGCGCACTGGCCGCTGCCGATGTTCGAGATGTCCGCCACGGGCCTGTTGTGCCTGATCGGGGTTGTGTGGCTGGGGATGACGGTGTGGCCGGACGGTGCCGACCGACTCGCCGGCCGCGGTGCGGTGCGGCCGAGCGAACGGGGTGGAACCGACGACGAGGCCATTACTCCCGGTCTGGGCTGGTCGCTGCCGGCGCCCGAACGCGCGCGGGTCCTGGCGCAGGCACTGGGGTTGATGGCACTGACGGTGTTCGGCTGGTACGCGCTCTCCGGCCTGCGGGCCGTCGCCGGGTCCACTCTGCTGCCGTTCCGGATGATCCCGGTCATCACACTGGCGCTCGCACTGGCCGGGGTGGTCGGCTCACTCGCCCTGACCCGGTGGGCGGCGGCCAACTCCCCCGTCGCCTCACACGGCCGGGTCGCGGCGGCGGCCGTGGTGGTGGCCGGGCTGGCCGCGATCCAGTTGGTGCAGCACGTGTCCGAGGAGGACTCCCAGTACGCCGCTGTAGCCCTCGAGACCGCGGCGGCCCCGACGGACGTGCTCGACACGATCGACCAGATGACCCCCGGGCGGGAGCCCTCCGACCTGGTGATCCTCACCTCGGTCCCGACCCTGTACGCCTACCGCCCGTTCTTCACCTTCCAGGCACCGGCGCAGGCCTACGCCACCCCGGCCGGTCGCTACACCGAGCGGACGGACGAGATCCGTCGTTGGGCCACGGCCGGCTCCCCCGGCGAACTGGCCGACGAGTTGGGCTCCGGCCCCTTCCGAGGCCCGGACGTGATGGTGCTCGGACGGGACGACTCCCCGGACTGGGTGCTTCCGGTGCTGATCAACGAGATGCCCCTGTCCCACAACAACAGTCGGGAGGAGATCAGGTTCGACCCGCAATTGTTCGCGGACCCGGAACTGTTCGACGTCCGCGAGGTGGGTTCGCGGGTGGTGGTCGTACGGCGCTGACCGGGGCGCGCTGTCAGGCGGGTCGCAGGGTCATCGGCGCCGGGAACGGCACCACGATCTCGCGGCCGACGTCCTCTACTGCGTCCGTGAGCGCCGTGGAGAGAACAAGGCGGTCCTCGTACACGTGGGCTATCCGGACCACAGTGTCGCGACCTTTCTCCTCAACGACGTAGCGATCCATGAGGAACCGTAGGCCGATCCCGTCGAGCACTTCCTCCGCCTCGTGCCAATCGTCGACCGGGTCCAGCGGGCGACCGAGGCGGTCGATCGGCACGAACTGTGGCTCGGCGACGGTCATGTCGATCCAGCCGATCGTTTCGCCGTCGCCGCGCCGGTGCGCGATCCACGAGTCGGGAATCATCCGGGCCTCCCTAGTGGTCGCACTCACCGCGGTGCCGGGCCCGATTCGCCGCGGCAGGTGCGACCAGAAGCGCCGTGGTTGCGACCACCGCGAGCGGTCAGAACTTTCGGAAACCGTGGCCGAGCAGCCTCTTGCCGCCCTCCGCGAACTTGCCCGCCCTGGCCGCGGCGGGCAACATCGACAGCGCGTCGAAGCGCGACGTCAGGTGCAGACGCGCAGCCCGTTCGGCGCTCTTCCAGCCACGGGCGGCGAACGCGTCGGCCTCACCGGCGAAGAAGCGGGCCTCCTCGTCGAAGCGGCGACCGTCGAACGACCGGACCGCGGAGTCCGACGCCGAGTGGCGTCGGTTGAGAAACGCCAGGGTCGGGTCGTAGACCATGTGGCCGCCGCCGGTGATCACGTCGACGAGCAGCGCCAGGTCCTGGACCGCGTCGAGCCCCTCGCGGATTCCGATGCGTCGGATCCACTCGGAGTTCCACGCGAGCGACGGGGAGTAGGTCCAGTTGCCGTGCATGAGCGAGGTGATGAGCTTCTCGCCGTGCAGCACGGTGCGACCATCGGCCTTGGGCGAGGTGAACGACCTGACCGTGTCGGAGAACTGCCGGACGGGGGCGCCGTGCTCGTCGATGACGTTGACGCCCACCTCCATCACCGCCGCGTCGGGAACCGCCGCGAACCCGTTTGCCACGACCTGCAGGTAGTTGGACAGCATGATGTCGTCGGCACCCATCACCACGACGATCGGCGCGGTGACCAGCCCCAGGCATTTGCGGTAGTTGGCGTTGACGCCGAGGGTGGTCTCGTTCTTCTGGTAGGTCACCCGCTCGTCGCGCGCGGTGATCTCCCCCATGTAGCGGGCCGGCTCCGGATCCGGATAGCCGTCGTCGACCACCACCAGGCGGAAGTCCCGGTAGCTCTGCGAGAGGACACTGTCCACCGCCTTTGTGAAGTGGCCGACGTCCCCGTAGTAGGGGAGCATCACATCGATGGCCATCAGGGAACCGCCGTCCTTCTCGTCACCGTGTTTTCCGTTCGATCGCATAGTATCGACCGGCGATGAGCAGTAACAGTGAGCGACTTCCAGGGCGCACCGACACGGCTGCGGGCGACACGGGCCCGGGCGACCCCGCGGGCAACCGAGACGTCTGGCTGGTCGTGCCCTGTTTCAACGAGGGCACCGTGATCGAGGACGTCCTCACCGCCGCACGGGCGACGTTCCCGAACATCGTGGCCGTTGACGACGGATCGGCCGACGAGTCGGCGTTGGCGATCCACGACGCGGGGGCACACCTGGTCCGACACCCGGTCAATCTCGGACAGGGGGCGGCCATCCAGACCGGTGTCGAGTACGCCCGCGCGCAACCCGGCGCCCGGTACTTCGTCACCTTCGACGCCGACGGTCAGCACCAGGTCAAGGATGTACTCGCGATGGTCGCGAGGCTTCGCGTCGAGCCGGTGGACATCGTGGTGGGCACCCGCTTCGGTCGCCCGCGCCGCGAGGGCGACCAGGTCCCGATGATCAAGCGGATCGTCCTGAAGACCGTCGTCATGCTCAGCCCACGGACCCGGAGACTCGGCCTGACCGACGCCCACAACGGACTGCGGGTGTTCAACCGGCGGGTCGCGGACGAGCTCAACCTGCGGATGAACGGCATGAGTCACGCAAGCGAGTTCGTGGAACTGATGGACAGTCGCGGGTGGCGCGTGGCCGAGCAGCCCGTCGACATCCTCTACACCGAGTACTCCATGTCGAAGGGGCAGTCGCTGCTCAACGGGATCAACATCCTCTCCGACGGCTTCGTGGGAAGGAGGCTGCCCCGATGATCAAGGCACTGCTGTTGCTCGCCGGCGCCGCGCTGGTGGGCTTCTTCCTGGCCAACCGCCGCAAGGCGCGGGCCAAGGCCGGCGTCAAGATCGGGTTCGTGCTGTTCGTGGTGTTCATGGTCTACGCCGTGCTGCGCCCGGACGACCTCACGGTCCTGGCCAACGCGTTGGGCGTCCAGCGTGGCACCGACCTGGTGTTGTACGCCCTGGTCATGGGCTTCGCCTTTGTCACCGTCTCCACCTATGTGCGGTTCCGCGAGCAGGAGTTGCGGTACGCCCGGCTGGCCCGGTCGATCGCGCTGCAGAACGCGGTGCGCCCGGAGGACCAGCCCGACGCGACCGCGGTGATGCCCGCCGCGGACGACGACGACCGCCTACGGCGGTGACCGGTAGGCCGGCCCACGCCGCGGACGTCCGCGGTGAGGCCGACCGGCTCGTGCGCCGCCTCGAACTTGCGCGGGCGCGACTCGACGCCGTCCTCGACCCTCGAGACCCGGCTACACCTCCCCCGCAGCCGGGGGCCCGGGGTGGGAGTGTCGCGTCGCGTCCCGGAATCGACGACGACGAGGTGCGCACCCTCCTGACCCCCGCCATCGCCAGGGTCACCCGACTGACCGATGTGGCCCGATCGCTGGCCGACGGCACGGCGTCGGAGGCGTCGGCCGCGCAGGCGGTGCGGGCGCTGGCCGGGACCCAGCCGACACGGCGACCCAGATGACCGGTGCGCTGCCGGAGAACCCGCCGCCCGAGCAGGTGTTGCGGCTGCTCGAGCTGGCGGCGCGGCTGGTGGCGGCGCGGGACGCGCTCACCACGGCGAGGGACGCACTGGCGTCGTCGCCGACCCGCTCGCCCGCCCTGACCGCCCTGGCCGAGGCGGTCGACGGCGAGGCCAGGGGGGTGGGCGAGCTCCTGGCGGGCGTCTACAGGCTCGTCGAACTCGCCGAGGACCTCCGGGCCGACCTCGACGGCCCGCACCCGGTGCCCCTCGCGGACCGCGACCGCCTTCGCGCGTCACTGTCCCGGGCCGTCGACAACGCGCTCAGCGACATGGCACGGATGGCCGGGACGGGTCCGCCCGAGCTCTCGGGATCCGGCAACCTCGACACCCGGGCCACCGTCGGCGCCTGGGACGGGGCCACGCCCGATCAGGTGTATTCGAGCGTCGAGCACCTGAGCACCGCCGACCGGCGCCTGCTCGCGCTGGCCGAACCGGAGGCCGTCGGCGGGACCTACGGCGTGCCGTGGGCGGTGCGGGCCCGCGCGAACGCCGTCTCGGTGCGCCGGGCACTGCACCGTGAACAACTGGCGGGGACACCGTGGAGCCCCAGGATCGGGCGCTTGGAGACCATGGCGCGGCGGGACGGCCGCAGGCGCCGGTCGTTCGTGGGGTTCTCCGCCCGTCGGGGAGGGCGGATGATCGAGGTGGTGGGCGACCTCGGTCCGAGCACCGAGGCGGTCGCTGTCTACGTCCCCGGCACGGGCACCAACCTCGACATGTCCCACGTCAACACCGACGTCGCGGTCGACCTGGTCGAGGCCGGCGGTGGCCGGCTGGCCGTGGTGGTGTTCCTGGACGGCGAGTTCCCGCAGGACATCATGGCCGACGGGGGCCGGCCACGGTACGCCGAGGCGATGGCACCCCGCCTGGTCCGGTTCTGCCGGGAGGTGGACCGCGTGATGGAGATCGAATGCCCTGGCGCCGCGCTGACCGTGGTGGGTCACTCCTACGGCGGGCGGATCGTGGGGACCGCGGAGCGGCTCGGGCTGCGCGCAGACCGGGTGATCTACGCCGAGTCCCCCGACCTCGGGGTGGGCGTGTCCGGGCCGGCCGACTGGCGCTCCCCGGGCCCGGTGCGCAGGTTCTCGTTCACCGCCCCCGGAGACCCGGTGGAGCTGTTGCAGGTCAGGTCAGGCCTGCGGCGCAGCTGGACCACCTCCGACCTCGCCGACGGTGCGACCCGCCTGGACACCGGGTACTTCGCCGACGGCACCCCCGTCTACGGCACGCGCGGGCACGGCGGGGTGTTCGACCGTGGCTGCGGCGCGTTCGACGCGATGCTCACGGTGATGCTCGGCGGCCGGGTGCCGCTCTGGCGCGACCGCGAGATCCGTGCCCGGCACACCCGCGTCCGGCGGGGTGACGACGGGCGGGCCCTGCCCACCGTCTGGCGTCACATCAAGGGACTGTGGCTCCACCGGGCCCACGACCCGTACGGCGACGCGGAGGTCCTGTGGGAGTCGCCGGAACGCCTTGTCCCGGTTCCGGTGTCGACACGCGCGGCGGGGAACGGGGTTGTCGCCCGTACCGGGGGTGACTGATACTGGAGCCCATGGCTCCGCTCGACACCCGCTTCTCCCGCCCCTCTGTCACCGCTCTGGGGATGGGCGCGCTGGGCGTGGTGTCCGTGGGCCTGATCTCGACCGGGCTCTGGTACGACTCGCACCGCAGCGCACAGGCTGTAGAGCGGGCGCGTGAGCAGGTCAATACCGCTCAGACCGCGCACGCCACGCCGGAGCCCGTCGCCGTGAGCACTTCCGAGCGGGCCACCGGGAGCAGCACGCCCGGATCGACCGGGGACCCCACCGAGAGCCCCGTGGCCCCGGCGCCGGCCGAGGTGGAGTCCGCGGCCCCCGCGGGGACCGCGCCGACCGAGGTCGCCGTGCCCGCACCTGCAGCACCCCGACCGGCGGCGCCCCCCGCGGCCCCCGCCCCGCAGCCGGTCATCCAGTCACCCGCGCAGCCCCAGGTGTTGGCCCCGAGCACCACCGGAGACGGGACAGCCGGGGGTCCCGCCGGGGATGCCGCCGTGGAGCCCCCGGAGCGAGAGATCACCCAGCCGGTCGAGCCCGGTCCCGCGCCGGGGGGTGCCCTACCTGGACTGGCCGACCTGGTGCGCCCGTTCCTGCCACAGCCCGCCGTGGCGCAGCAGGCACCCGCCGCCGAGGTCGGGGCCGGGGTCGATGTCGAGGACGGGGTCGGTGTCGAGGACCAGGGGCGGGCGACGGCGGACGACGCGGGCTGACCGACGCCCGGGCGCCGGGGCCGGGGCCGGGGCCGGGGCGATCGGACTGGAGCGCCGGACGGGGTCCCGGTCAGAGTGCTCGGATTCAGCCCCGGAAGTAGTCCACCGTGCGGGCGACACCCTCACGGATCGAGACCTGCGGCGTCCACCCCAACACCTCGGCGGCGCGGCCGGCGTCCAGAGCCGAGCGTGCGACGTCACCCAGGCGGGCGGGGGCGTACTCGGGGTCGTCCCCTGATCCCGCCGCCTCGGCCACCAGGGTGTGCAGCCCGCGGTCGCTGGTCTCGACGCCGGTGCCCACGTTGAAGCGCAGTCCGGCCGCGCCCGGGACGGTCGCCGCACGGACGAAGGCGTCGACCACGTCGTCGACGAACACGTAGTCGCGGGTGTTGGCCCCGTCCCCGAACACCCGGGTCGGCTGACCGGCCAGCAGTCGCTGAGAGAAGATCGCCACCACCCCGGCCTCGCCGTGGGGATCCTGGCGCGGTCCGTACACGTTGGCCGGTGCCACACCCGCCCACTCGATCCCGTACAGCTTGGCGAACATCTCCAGGTAGACCTCGCCGGCGACCTTTCCCGCCGCGTACGGGCTCATCGGGTCCACCGGGCGTGACTCGGCCACCGGGAGATCGGTGACGGGCCCGTAGATCGATCCTCCCGAGGAGGTGAAGACGATCCGCCGCACCCCGGCCCGGCGGGCGGCCTCGGCCAGCCTGACGGTGCCCACCACGTTGACCTCGGCGTCGTGCACCGGGTCCTCGACAGACAGGCGGACGTCGATCTGCGCGGCCAGATGGAACACGACCTCGGGCGCGACCTCCGCCACCAGGTCCGCGATCGCCGGGTCGATGAGGTCCAGTTGATGGAAGGCGAATCGCGAACCGGCCTCGCGGGCGCCGGTGAGGTTCTCCAACCGCCCCCGGGACAGGTCGTCCACGACGGTCACCTCGTGCCCCTCGGACAGCAAGCGGTCCACCAGGGTCGACCCGATGAACCCGGCCCCACCCGTCACGAGTGCCCTCATTCAGATCCCCTCCCGGTGTGCGGCGATCCCGCCGCGGCGCCCTGTCGGACGACAGCCCCAAGGATACGACCCGGCCCCGCGGGAGTCCGTCACTCCTGGCCGTACAGCGCGGTGGCGCGGGTCAGCGGGGTGCGTCCGTCGGGTGGGAACGGCGAGTCCGCCAGTATCCGGGCGATCTCACCCTCGGTGAAGGCGGCACGGACGGCGAAGATCCGCACCTGGGAGTCCGAGTACACCTTGATCAGGCCCGGGGTCTGGTCGAGCCGGAGCAGGTGGTCGTTGGGTTTCTGGAATCCCCAGTAGTTGGGCGGGCTGACGTACACGTAGGTCACGCCGAGCTCGTCGAGCGCGGCGTCGACACGGTCGTCGGTCCCCGCGCGGTCCATGGTGCGGAACAGGAAGCTGGTGAGAGGAGTGACCGCGCCCGACTGGAGGTAGTGGCGTGCCGTGGAGGGGAGCCCGTCAGTGGCGTACATCCAGCCCGAGCCCTCGTCGGGGTTGGTGTAGATCAGACCCGAGTACGCCTGCGGCTGCTCGGCGAGCCACTCGAAGGCCCGCAGATCGTGACTGTCGACCATCCGACCCGCGCGCTGGTTCGCGCCGGCCGACGAGGCGTACTCGGGCGAGGCCTGGACGACCCACGACCCGGTGGCCACCAGAGCTGCCAGTGCGATCGCGATCCGCAGGCCCTCCGCACCGGACCCGCGCGGGTCGGTGATCGGGTCGATCAACCGAGCGGTCCAGCTCGCCAGTGCCTGGACCGACACCCCCACGCCCACACCGACGGCGGCCGCGACGACGATCGCCATGAGCACCCCGATCCGGCGGGGGTCGTTGTAGTAGATGCTCCCGATCCCGCGGAGCGCGCCGCCGGTCCAGTTGCCGAACGTGCTCATGGAGTTGACGCACACCACCAGCAGTCCACCCCACAGAAGGATCGGCCACAGCACGAGTCGACGGAGCATGACGATCACGCCCAGCACCGCGAGGGCCAGCAGCACCCAGCGCACTCCCCAGTCCTGGACGTGCCGCACCTGCAGGGCCAGGGCCCTGCCCCAGACGGCTGCCCGGTCGGCGTCGATCTCGAACTCGAACGCCGAGATCTCGTCCGCGTCCTCAGAGACGGTGAGGATCTGCGGCAGCAGTGTGAGAACACCCGCCAGCCCGATCCCGGCCAGCACGAGGAAGTCCCGCAGGCGCACCTTCACCGGCCGCCACAGCCCCTCGAACAACCACCAGAACAGGACGAACACCCCGGCGGTGACCATCGCCGACGGGTGGACACCGCTGATGCCGACCAGACCGAGCGCGGCGGCGGGCACGAGACGGCGGTCGGCCACCGCGGCCACCACCACCGCGGCCACCAGGCCCGCCAGTCCGTTGGCCACCCCGGACGGGGTCGCGGCCACCATGACCTCGACGAACGGAAGTCCGGGGAACAGCGGGGTGGCCATCGCGGCGACGGCCGCCGAGGTGGCGACCGCCGGCCGGGAGAACCGTCGGTGGGTGATGAGCCAGGCCAGTGCGGCCACACCGAGCGGGAACGCCACCGCCATGGTGCCGATCTGGACGAGGTTGTAGGTCTCGACCGCCCCGATGCCGCGCAGACCCATGACCAGGGCGGCGATCGCGTGCCAGGTGCTCGGGTAGTAGAGGGTGGCCCCGTTCTCCGGGTAGCGCAGCTCTCCCGCCTGGTCAGGCGACGCCAGGCCCGTCTGGTGGATGAACTGGATGTAGTTGGCGTGCCAGTGGGCGTCCCACCCCTGGAAGACGTTCGCGGTGCCGCCCGGGGTCCTCGAGAGTTCGGTGATGATCATCTGCCCGATCAGCCACGCGCTCACCAGGATCGACACGGCGGGGAGCAGCCACCACCGGGAGCGTCGGCGCCGCGGGCGCACGGCCACGCGGCCTGCCCGGCCCGTCCGGTCTCTCGGATCTCTCGGACCTCTTCGGCGCCGCCACATCCAGACCGACCCGGAGATGAACAGACCCACCAGCCCCACGACCACCGCGGTGATCGCCGTAGCGACCGCGTACCCGCCCAGGGACCAGGACACGCCCGACCGGCCGTACGCGTAGGTGGCGATCGTGACGATCCCCGCGGACACGGGGATCGACGTTCCCACGGCCAGCCGGAGTGGTAGCTGCGCGGCCAGTCCCACGATCAGCCCGGGGAGCACGAGGAGCGCGGTGAGGGTCAGCATGACCATCGCGATGTCGATGACCTGCCTCCGTCCCTGTCGTGCTCATCCGATCCGCCCCATTATGGGCCACCCGACCCGCGGGACTCAGCGCGGGACGAGTAGTCCGACCGGACCGCTGCCCACGCACAGCTCCGAGACTCCCCCGCGTGGGGAGACGGTCAGCCCCGTCCCCCCTCCCTCGACGCGGACGAAGACCGTTCCCAGGCCGGCCGACACCGGCACCGTCGTCTCCTCGCCCCTGTCGAGCCGGATGCCCACGTCGCCGTCGGCATCGGCGAAGAGGTTGAGCTGGACCATCCAGTCCCGGTCGATCAGGGGGCCGTCGAGCAGGATCCTGGTGCCGCCCGCGGTGACCCGGTACCCGCAGTCGGGATCGGGCCCCTGGGGGATCGTGCGTAGCGCGACGACCTCTGCCGGATGCAGGGCGCCGAGGGCGTCGATCACGACCGGATCGGTCGTCCACTCGGCCACCGGCGGGATCCCGGGAACACCCTGCAGCAATGACGAGAGCCGGTGCGCCGGTGCGGTGACGGGGAGCAGGACCTCGAGCGGGAGATCCTGGTCGAGCAGGGGGGCGCTGCGGTCACGCAGGGTCTCGAGCAGCGGGAGGGCGTAGTCACGCGAGGGTTGTTCGGCCCACGTCTGCCGGTAGGTCAGGGTCGAGACCGTCGAGGAGACGAGCAACGCGACGAGCGCCACCGCGCCCGCCGTCACCGGCCCGCGCCTGGAGGAGGCTGTTCCTCGCCGCGGTGCCGACAACGCCAGCGCCGCGGCGGCGCCCAGGACCACCGGGAACTCGGCGTGGTAACGGAGGGTCTGGACGATCTCAGCCGCGCTGTCCGGGCCCGCCCGCCCCACGGCGACCAGCACCACCGAGATCAGCGGGTACAGCGCGACCACCACCCAGACGGCCCCGGTGCGACGACGGGTGGCGAGGGACCACGCCAGCACCCCGGCGCACGCCAGGAGACCGATCAGTACGGCGGCCACCGGGGGATCGGCCATGGGCGGCCCGGGGTGCCACCGGTCCCAGCGCCACGGGCCACCCCCCAGGGTGGGGACGACGGCCATCCGGTAGGCGTGATCCACCAGGGCCGGAAACCCCGGTCGCGTGCCCTCGGCCTCCCCGAACAGTCCCCGCCCTCCGATACGACCGACGACGACGAGGAAGACCACCGCCCACACCACGACCACGGCTCCCTGGGCGGCCCAGGCCCCCCGCGTCCGCCGCCAGATCTCGCGCGGGTTCATCGACCCACTCCGGCCGATCCACCACCAGCCCACCAGGACCGCGGCCGCCACGACCGGGACGATCAGTGCCTTCTCCACGAACAGCAGGCCCACCATCGTGGCCATGGTCGCGCCGAGGGCGTGACGCCTGCGACCCGTCTCAGCGAGGCGGATCGTCGACGCCACCGCCCACGCCATCGCGGCGGTGAGCGGCAACGCGTTGAGCGCGGCCGCCCACCACGTGGCCGCCGGCAGTCCGAGGGGGATCGCGAGGGTCGCGACGAGCGGGACGAGCAGAACCGGCCGCCCCCGCAGCAGCACCCACATCATCCGTGCGAGCGCGGCACCCGCGGCCAGTTGGAGCGCCGCGATCTGCACCAGCGGCAGACGGAAGTCGAGCGGGGCCGCGTGGGCGGCGACCCAGGCCAGCGCCATCCCGCCGGGCATCAGGTGACCGTCGTGGTCGGAGAGCAGGAGCCCCGGGTCCGGGAACCGGTGCGCGGCGGCCTTCCCGTGCAGGATCAGATCGTCCCAGTAGAACCAGCCCGCGGCCGCGACCCATGTGCGGAGCGCGGTGAACGCCACGACGATCACGACGCACGCCGCCACCACGCACGCTGACACCACCTCGGGTCCCTGCCGTCCCGACCCGGCACGCGTCGGGTCGTGGGGTGTCGGCTGAGGGGCGGTCACGGACGGCATCGGCGTCAGCGTAGCCGTACGGAGGGCCTCGGTGTCGGAGGGTGTCGCTAAGGTGCGTGCATGGCATCACGAACCCCTCGAGCCACCCGTACCACTCGCGTCACAGTGGTCTCGGTGTTGGCGGTACTCGTCCTGGCCGGGTTGGGTCGGTGCGCGGATGTCGAACAGGGCATGGGCGGCGGAGGTGTCGGAATGCCCGTCTCCTCGTCGTCCCTGGCCCCTGCTCCCCCGCCACCGGTGCCGGATCCGGCGGCCCCGCCCGCCCCAGAGCCGGCACCGCCCGAGCAGGCACCGCCCGAGGCCGTCCCGCCGGGTGATCCGATGGTCGCCTCCGCGCGACTGGCCCTGCCCCAGCTGGAGATCAAGGGCCGCGCGCCCAAGACCGGATATGACCGCGACCTGTTCGGTCAGGCGTGGTCCGACGACGTCTCCGTGGAGTTCGGACGCAACGGGTGCGACACGCGCAACGACATCCTGCGGCGCGATCTGCAGGACATCACGGTGCGGGAGGGAACCAGGGACTGCGTGGTGCTCACCGGGGTGCTCTACGGGCCCTACACCGGGGAGCGGATCGAGTTCGAGCGAGGCCAGGACACCTCTACGGCGGTGCAGATCGACCACGTGGTGGCCCTGTCGGACGCGTGGCAGAAAGGCGCCCAGCAACTCACGCCCGACCAGCGTCGCGAGTTCGCCAACGATCCGCTCAACCTACTGGCGGTGGCGGGTCACGCCAACCAGAGCAAGAGCGACGGTGACGCGGCCACCTGGCTCCCCCCACGCCGGGAGTTCCGCTGCCCCATGGTCTCGCGGCAGATCCTGGTCAAGGAACGCTACGGGCTCTGGGTGACCCCGGCCGAGCACGAGGCGATGGAGCGGGTGCTGGCCAGCTGCAACTGAGCACGCGGGCCTGGATCGAGAGGGCCGGCAGGGGGGGCCGACAGAGCGGGCCCGCAGAGCGGGCCGGCAGAGGGACCCGCTGTCGATCAGCGGATACGGGCCGAGGGGTCAGAAGTCGAACAGACCACCGTCGAAGAAGCCTCCCCCGCCGTCGCCCCCACCATCGCCACCGAACAGGCCGCCGTCGAAGAACCCGCCGCCGTCGCCGCCCGCGTCTCCGCCGTCACCGCCCATGAGTCCGCCGTCGAAGAAGCCCTCGCCACCGTCGCCACCGCCCACGTCGACGCCGCCTTCACCGACCCCGGCCGCGAAGTCCTCGCCGGAGTAGCCGATGCCCGACATCCCCGCGAACATCATGTTGAACATGAGCATCGAGCCCATCATCCACACGCCGGTGTGCAGAGCGGAGGCCCACCACGGCTCTGAGTACCAACCGGCGGGCACCGGCCGGCCGGCCACCACGCCGCCCGGGTAGTAGTGCGGGGTCTGGTCGCTCGGACCGGTCGCCGCGGTCATCGTGCGGCCCTCGACGTCGACGGTCCGGTCCTCGGTCACCCGGCCGGCGCGCTCCTGGCCGTCGGTCTTGGGCAGCTCGGGACCGGGATCCAGGCCCATCGCCGAACGCGCGGCCCGCACGTAGTACAGGCCTTCGAGGGCGGTGTCCTTGGCGAGCTCAGTCTGGACCGGCGTGCGCGCGTTCTCCAGCTCCGTCACGGCCGCGGTGTAGCGCTCGGAGGCGTCGGCCATGGCCTGCTTGGACGCCTCGTCGGTGCCGTCGAGGTTGAACACCTGACCGCCGAGCCGTTCGACCCAACGCGCGGCCTCGGCGCGGTAGTCCTCGATATGGCGGTTGTGCTGCATTTCCAGCTGGGTCTGGCCCTTGTGCTGGCTGCGGGAGACCACCGCGACGGCAACGGCGATCACTGCGGCGATGAGGAGGAATTCCACGGATCGACCTTTCTCGGTACTACTCGTCGAGCGTACCGACATCGCGGCCCGCCGGTCAGCGGTCCTCCCGGCCGGATGCCGTCGCCCACTCCAGACCGGATTCCGCCTACACGTCGAGCGTGACCCGGTCGAGCCACGCGGCGGCGGCGCCCTCGACGACCGTGCCCTCGACGACCATCGGCCAGGCGCCGTCCATCCCGCCGGCGACCGCGGCATCCGTGAGCCTCGCCTCCCAGAAGGCCGCGGATCCGAACTCCCCGCGCCACTGCAGCGCCGGCAGGGTCAGACGGTGCAGGGTGTGCTCGTGCGTGGTGCCGATGGCCCCGTGGACCTGGTGGGCGTTGCGGACGGCCACGGCGACGGCCTGCGAGGCCACGCTGCGGGCCACGGCCACCCGGAAACCGGACAGCGGCCCGCAGAGGTCAGTGGCCATGGCGTCGGCGACGGCCTGGTCGATCGCGGCGCGGGCCAGGACGGTCTCCGCGGCGATGTCGACGACGAGGTTCTGCACGGACTGGAACCTGGCGAGCGCCCGGCCGAACTGGGTGCGCTCGGTCGAGTGGGCGATCGCCGCGTCGAGCATCCCCTCCGCGGCCCCCACGCACTGCACTGCCCGGGCGAGGGCTCCGCGCAGGATCGCCGACTCCACGTCGGCGGCGTCGGCAGTGGTCCAGTCCGCGTCGTGCGGCGGGGCGACGTCGCCCAGCGGCACCGCGGAGGTTCCGTCGGCGACCAGGATCTCCGCCCTTCCGGTCGCGATGTCGGCGATCTCGTACCGCGGCGAGTCGTCACCGGTGGCCGATGACCGGCGGACGAACAGCACGGTGTCGGTCGCCCCGGCCCAGGCCACGCGACGAGCGCGGCCGCCGGGACCGAGAACGGCGAGGGTCGTCGTACCGGTCGAGGAGTCGTCCAGGCCGGCGGCGCGGCGCAATGGTCCGACGACGAGGTCGGTCTCCGCGTACGGGACCGCGACCCCGGCGGCGGCGGACAAGCGCAGCAGAGCGGAGGCCTCGGCCCACCCCGCGCCGCTGCCCCCGGACTCCTCGGGGGCAGTGAGGCGGCCGATCCCCACCTCTGTCAGGGCCTCCCAGACCGCGACCGCATCGGGCCGGGTCGTGGGTCCGGAGAACTGCGCCAGGACGTCCGCCATCATCGATTCGAGGGCCTCGTCCACGTCGAGGTCGACGGCCTCGGCGGTCTCGGCCTTCTCGCTCATACCGGTGTGCTCGTTCATCGCATGCCCAGTCCCCGCGCGATCACACCGCGCAGAATCTCGTTGGTCCCACCCCGCAGGGTGAAGCCGGGCCGCTGATGCAGTCCGGCGCGGAGCAGGTCGGTGAGTTCGGACGAGGCCGTGTCCGCCTCGCCCGGCGAGAACTCGTCGCCGAGCCGAGCGGAGACCACATCGACGATGTCGCCCTCGGTGGTGGTGCCCAGGAGCTTGATCAGGGCCGCGGCGTTGTCCGCCGGCTCCCCGCGTTGCAGGGTCCCGGCGATGTTCTGACTCAGCGCGTGCAGGCCCGCCATCCGCGCGACCGACCGACCGAGATCTGCCCTGGCGGGCAACCGCCCTTCGGAGATCGCGCCGATCTCGGCGGCGAACAGGCGAAAGGATGACAGGAACCGCTCGGGGCCGCTGCGCTCGAAGGCGAGCTCGGAGTTCACCTGATCCCAGCCGTTGCCGAGAGTGCCGAACACCCGGGCATCCGGGACGAACACCTCGTCGAGCACCACCTCGTTGAAGTGACGGTCGCCCGACAGGGACACGATCGGGCGAATCGAGACGCCCTCGCTGCGCAGGTCCACGATGAACTGGCTCAGTCCCGCGTGGCGGTGGGAGGTGTCCAACGGCTCGGTGCGGGCCAGTGCGATGAACGCCTCCGCGTGCTGCGCACCGGAGGTCCACACCTTGGTCCCGGTGACGGCCCAGCCCCCGTCGACCCGGACGCCCTTCGTCCGCACGCTGGCCAGGTCGGACCCGGAGTCCGGCTCACTCATCCCGATGCCGAAGCAACACTCCCCCGCGGCGATGCGCGGCAGGAACTCGCGCTTCTGCTCCTCCGTCCCGTAGCGCAGGAGCGAAGGGCCGATCTGACGATCGGCGACCCATTGCGCGGCCACGGGCGCCCCGACGGCCAGGAGTTCCTCGGTGACGACGAACCGCTCGAGATGAGTGCGCCCCCGGCCGCCGTACTCGGTGGGGATGGCCATCCCCACCCAGCCGCGGTCGGCGAGTCGACGGGTGAAGTCCTCGTCCCAGCGTGTGAGCCAGGTGTCGATCCACGGCGTGAGCCGACCGGCAACGATCTCCTCGGCCAGGAACGCGCGGACCTCCACGCGCAATTCGTCCATGTCCGCCGAGGCGAGGGTGGTCGGTGGAACGAGTGCGGACCTCATCGGGGCTCCTCTGACTGGCTGGCGTTGGTCGTGTCGACGGGTCAGTGCCCCTCGTATTCCCCCGCGCGCTTCTCCCCGAACGCGGTGAGTGCTTCCCGGTGGTCGGCGGTGTGGTGCGCGAGGGCCTGCATCGCCGCCGAGAGCTCGAGCAGCGACTCGAGTGACTGGTGCTGGGACTCGCGGAGCAGTCGCTTGGCCATCCGCACAGCGTGCGGGGGGTTCTTGGCCACCCGAGCAGCGAGGGCGTGGGCCGCCTCCAGGAGATTCTCGGGTTCCACGACCTCGTTGACCAGGCCCCACGCGGCGGCCTGCTCGGCCTTGACACGGTCGCCGGTGAGCGCCATCTCCGCCGCCCGCGCCGGGCCGATCGCCTTGGTGAGCAGCCAGGCGCCGCCGTCGCCCGGGATGATCCCGAGCTGCACGAAACTCTCCGCGAACCAGGCTCTGGTCGAGGCCACCCGGAGATCGCACATCACCGCCAGATCGCACCCGGCACCGACTGCGGGGCCGTTCACCGCCGCGATCACCGGCACCTCGCAGTGGTACAGGGCGCGTGGAATCCGCTGGATGCCTGACCGGTAGCCGTCACGGAGTTCGTACGGACTCCCGCCGAACATCCCGGTTCTGTCGACCATGTCCTTGACGTTGCCGCCGGCGGAGAACGCCGTGCCCGCGCCGGTGAGCACGACGGCCCGGACGTCGTGATCCGCGTTGACCGCGGCTACCCGGTCACACAGTGCATCGACGATCGCCGGGTCGGAGATGGCATTGCGGGAATCCGGCAGGTTGAGCGTCCACGTCTCGATGTGGTCGGCTCGCTCGACTATCAGGGGCTGAGAGGTCATGGGCACTTCCTGTTGAGGGGTCGCCGACCAACGTTAGCCAAGCCGGTGGTCGCTTCACCACGAATGCTCCGATGCCGCACAGTCCGGGACGGGGCAGACCTCGTCGTCGTCGTCGATTCCGGCCGGTCCTCGCCACTCGCGCGCATCAGGTCCCCTCGCGCGCAACAGGACCCTTGCGCACATCAGGGACGATCCAGACCCTCCCAGAACTCACTCAGGGCGCGGAAGGTCGCCTCGGGCTGTTCGAGCGCGGGTATGGCTCGCGCCCCGCGGACCGTTCTCTCGCGTGCGTCGACCATCTCGACGGCGACCGCGCGAGCCTGCTCCGGCGTCCATTCGCCTCGGTCGTCCGTGGTGACGAACAGAACCGGGCACGTCACCTGCAGAGCCGCCCAGTGCAGATCGGTGCGGTTGAGGATCCCGGTCTCGATGGCTCGAATCGTCGCCGTTCGCCCCGCCCGATCGAGCGCGTCACGCAGGAGGCCGACCGCCTCGCGATCGTGTGTGCGGGTGTGGTCGGTGAATATGCCCTCCTCGATGGCGGACCTCACCGGTCCGCGGGGGCCGATGAGCCGATAGAGCGGGAGCAGCATCCGGATTTTTCGCCGCAGTGACCGATCGATCGGATGCGTCGGTGCGCTGACAGCGACCAGACTGCCGATCAGGTCGGGGCGACGAGCAGCCACTTCCATGCCGACGTGACCACCCCATGCGTTGCCCAACCAGTCGATCCTGTCCTGCCCGGTCGACGTCCGGACGTGCTCCAGCACCTCGATCGCCGCGTCCGCGCATGCGGAGACGTCCGTCGCCTCACGCAACGGGTCGCTTCTTCCGCAGGACGGTGCGTCGATCAGATGCAGGCGGTGAGCGCCCGCGAGCAGGGGCACCAGCCGGTTCCAGCTCGTCGAGTCGACGAACATGCTGTGCCACAGCACGAGTGGTGGGCCTTCGCCGATCACTTCGACGTGAAGTCGGCCGAGTCGTGTATCAACGAATCCTGATTCCATATTGACATTACACTCTGTAAATCCAATTTTGTCTAGACTTGAATCATGGCCAGGACCTACTCGTCGGATCTCCGTACGGAACGGGCGCGCCTCAATCGGGCGACAGTGGTGGCCGTCGCACACGAGATGTTCGTCGAACGGGGATGGGTGGCCACGACGATGTCCGGTGTCGCCTCCGCCGCCGGACTCACCCGGCAGACCGTCTACCAGCAGTTCGACGGGAAGCTCACCCTTCTCGACACCTGTATCGACCTGTCGTTGTCCGATGGTGCGAACTCCCCCGTTCGCGAACTGCCGGAGTACATGAGGATGGGCGAGGGTACTGCCGAGGACCGCCTGGCCGCCGGCGCGAGGTGGCTGCGGGGCGCGCACGAACGATCGGCCTCGATCCAGCACGTTCTCGACGAGGCCGCCGTCGTCGACGACGTCGCCGCAGGGCGACTCGCCGAACGAGAGCGCACCCGTTGGGACGAGGTGCGGTGGGCCTCAAAGCTCATCCTCGGCTCCCCTCCCCCCGACGCCGTCGTCGACGCGATGTGGATGCTCACAGCCAGGTCTGTGTGGTTGAGGCTGACGCGAGAACGGGGGTGGACCCCGCAGCAGTGGGAGAGCTGGTTCATCCGCCACGCTCGGGAGGAACTGCGCAGCTGAGCGCGCCCGGGTGAGGCGCTCGAACCGGCCGGCTGATCGCATCCCGGCAGGGGCCCCGACGACGAACGCCCCCGGCCACGGTTTCCCGGGTTCAGGGGCGTTCTTGGATCTGAGCCGCGTGTCGGAATCGAACCGACGACCTTTTCATTACGAGTGAAATGCTCTACCGACTGAGCTAACGCGGCGAGCCCTTGTGGGGCGAGGCAACTATATACGACCGGCTCGCGCCGCCGGAAAACGACCGGCGCCGTGCACCGGTCGCCTCAGTCCTGCTCCTTCAACCCAGCGCCTCCCGGATCGCCCCCACCATCGCGGACACCGCGAACTTCGGCTTCACGTTGACCTCGATGGCGGCCCGACACTCCTGGATCGCCTCGATGGCCCTCAGCACCGACGCCGGCGGGTAGTGCCCCCCGAGGCGCGCCGACTCCTCCGCCTTGTCCGGGTGCACCGGGGCGACGTCCGCGACTCCGAGGCCCGCCATGAGCGCGTCCCGGTAGAAACCCGCCAGGTCGACCAACGCCAGGTCGAGCGAGTCACGGGTGGAGCGGGTCCGCCGCGACTTCTGCGCCTTCTCGAGTTCCTTGACCGCACCCGCGGCGCCGCGACCCGCCGCGACCGCGCCCTTTCCGGTGCCGCCCACACCCATCGCGGTGCGCAGCTCCTCCACCTCACGCTCGTCGTTCTGGGTATTCCGGGCGAGCGCCTCCTGCTCGGCGGCGCTGACGAGCCGGTCCGCCAGCGGGAACGCCCGGCCGGGGTTGTGCATGACCATGGGCAGCTCCAGCACCACGTCCCGGCGTTCCCGGGTGGCCTCGTCGGTGGCCAACCACCGGGCCCGGCCGATGTGCCCGAAGGAGACCGCCGCCGCCCACCGCGCCCGTTCCGGGTCGATCCCGCCGCCGGCTAGGAGCGCGCTCTCGACCGCGGTGGCGTCCGGTTGGCGGAGTGCGACGTTCCTGGACCTGGAACGCAGGGTCACCATGATGTCCATCGGGTCGGTCGTGGGAGAGCACAGCAGGAAGACCGTGCGGCTCGGCGGCTCCTCCACCACCTTGAGCAGCGCGTTGCCGGACTGCTCGGTGAGCCGGTCCGCCTCCTCCACCACCACGATCTGCCAGCGTCCGGTGCTGGGGCGACTGGCCGCGCGGTGGATGGTCTCCTTGACGTCCTTGAGAAGGATGTTGACCCCCTGGGGAGCCAGGAGGTGGACATCGGCGTGCGTCCCCGCCAGCACGGTGTGGCAGGACCGGCACTCGCCACAGCCCACGATCTCCGGATTCTCGCACTGCAACGCGGCGGCGAAACACGTGGCGGCGACGCTCCGGCCGCTGCCCGGCGGGCCGGTGAACAGCCAGGCATGGACCATCCGCGCGTCCGACGCCTCCCACCCCTGGCCGGGGACCCGCGCACGCGCGGCCATCGCCGCCGCGGTCAGCTCCGCCACGACGTCGGCCTGACCGGCCAACCGATCGAACACCCCTGGCATGGCCCCACCATATCGCCGCAGTCCGTCACACCTGCGTTCCCGTGGCGATCGCCGGGAACTACTCTTGACCCAATGGAGCGTTGGGTCAGGCTGTTCCGGTGGCTGTGGGCCACCCCCTGGCCCGTCTATGCCCTCACGATGGTCCAGGCCAACATCATCGGCGCGGTATTCGTCTTCGCGTTCCTGCGCTTCGTCCTCCCGATGGACCGCTTCCTCGACCTGGACCAGTTCCGGTTCCTCAACCAATACCTGTTCATCGGCTACCTGGTCCTGGCCTTCATCGGCGGGGTCATCGCATCGACCCTCTTGCTGCTCCCGGTGCTCCGGGTCGACCGCTCCGGTGAGGAGTTCGGCGGAGCGATCCGCAACCGGGCCCTGCGACTGCCGTTCCACCAGGCGCTCATCTCCGGAGCCATGTGGCTGATCGGCACCCTCGTCTTTGTGATCGCAAACGTGGCCTACTCGCCCCGACTCGCCCTCGTCGTGGGCGTGACGAGCATCCTCGGCGGAACCACCACGTGCCTGATCTCCTACCTCCAGGCCGAGCGGATCATGCGGCCGATCACCGTCCGCGCCCTCGCCCAGGGAGTACCTGCCAACCGGCACGTTCCGGGTGTGCGGCGACGGATCTTCCTGGGCTGGGCACTCACCACCGTCATCCCCGTCGCCGGGATCCTGCTGATCCTCACCGGGCAGTGGGTCGGGCTGTTCGGCGACGACCCGGGCCACATCCTGGTGGCGCTCGCGGTGATGGCCAGCGTCGCCGTGATCGCGGGCGCGATCGGAATGGGCCTGGTCTCGGACTCCATCGCCGACCCCGTCCGCGAGATGCAGGCGGGGGTCGGACGGGTCAAGAAGGGCGACCTGGAGGCCCGCGTCACCATCTACGACAGTTCCGAGATCGGCCGCCTGGGCCAGGGTTTCAACGAGATGGTGACCGGTCTCCAGGAGCGCGAGGCCATCCAGGACCTCTTCGGTCGATACGTCGGCGAGGACGTGGCGCGGAACGCCCTCGAGCGAGGGACGGAACTGGGGGGCCAGGAGCGTCAGGTCGCGGTGCTGTTCGTCGACCTGACCGGGTCGACGGAGTTCGCCGCCGCACATGAACCGGCCGAGGTCGTCGCGGTACTCAACGAGTTCTTCCGCATCGCCGTGGAGGCCGTCGACACCAACGGCGGTTACATCAACAAGTTCCAGGGCGACGCGCTGCTCGCGGTGTTCGGCGCTCCCCTGGAGGTGGAGAACGAGGCCGGGCGGGCGCTACGGGCCGCCCGCGCACTCCAGAGCCAACTCGCCGGACTCTCCCCGCTGTCGGCAGGCATCGGGGTCTCCTACGGCACCGTGATCGCAGGTCACATCGGCCACGCCAAGCGCTTCGAGTACACGGTGATCGGTGACCCGGTCAACGAGGCCGCACGTCTGACCACCCTGGCCAAGTCCGAACAGGGCCACGTCCTGGCGTCGGCCGCCGCGATCCGCAACGCGGACGCGCCCGAGGCGGCGAGGTGGGTGTTGGGCCGCAGCGTCGAGTTGCGTGGGCGCGGCATCATGACGCAGCTCGCACGGCCGCTCCGGCCGACCCTGGCGGACCGGTGGCAGGCCGGGAACGTGGCGCTGCGCCCCACCGTCGAGGGCGTCGACACCGCCGACGCCTGAACCGCAACCCTGGGAGGGTGTCGGGGACGAGGGGCGACCCACAGTCGGGTCGGCGCCTCCCACTGCAGGGTCAGCGCCCCGCGGTGGCCTTCTTGGCCGGGGACTTCCGGGCCGGCGCCTTCTTCGCGGCGGCCTTCGTCGGCGGTGACTTGGCCCGCCGCTCCGACAGCAGCTCCGAGGCGCGCGCGTCGGTGAGCGTCTCCACGGTGTCGCCCTTGCGCAGCGACGCGTTGGATTCTCCGTCGGTCACATAGGGGCCGAAGCGCCCGTCCTTGACCAGCATCTGCTTGCCGGAGACCTCGTCGACCCCCATCTCGCGCAGCGCCTTGGGCGCGGCGGCCTGCCGACCCCGCCGCTTGGGCTCGGAGTAGATCTTCAGAGCCTCCTCGAGCGTGATGGTGAAGACGGCGTCCTCGTTGTCCAGGGTGCGCGAGTCGGTTCCCTTCCTCAGGTACGGCCCGTAGCGGCCGAGCTGCGCGGTGATCTCCTCACCGCTCGTGGGGTCGGCGCCCAACACCCGTGGCAGCGAGAGCAGCTTGAGCGCCTCCTCGAGCGTGACCGTGGCCGGCTCCATGGACTGCATCAGTGACCCGGTCCGCGGCTTGGGGCCGGTGGGGTTGTCCGATTCCTTCTTGGCCTTGCGGGTGACGGCCGACTTGGCCTTGGTCGCGGCCTTCTTGGCCTCTGCCTTGGCCTCGTCGTCCTTCGCTGCCGCCATGGCCGCGTCGCGCTCGGCGTCGATCTGCTTCTTCTCCGCCTCGGCGTCGGCGAGCACCTTCTTGGCCCACTGCGCCTTCTCCGCGTCGGTGGGCTCGGGCAGCTTCTCGGTGACGTAGGGGCCGAACCGGCCGTCCTTGACCACGATCTCGTGACCGGTCTCGGGATCCACCCCCAGGGGGCGCCCGTCCTGCGGGGTCGAGAACAGCTTCTCGGCCACCTCGAGCGTGAGCTCGTCGGGGCTCATCCCCTCGGGCAGGTTGGCGCGCTGCGACTCCGGCTCGCCGCCCTCCCCTTCGACCATGCGCTCCAGGTACGGGCCGTAACGCCCGACGCGGACGTGGACCGGACGCCCCTCGGAGTCGTCGAAGACCCGGATGGAGTTGATGCTCCGCGCGTCGATGGCCTCGAGATTCACGTCGATGAGGTTCTTGAGCCCGACCGCGCGATCCGCGTCCCCGGTCGGCCCGGCGCCCTCGGGGTCGCCGAAGTAGAAGCGCCGCAGCCAGTCGTCGCGGTTCTCGCGCCCCTCGGCGATCTCGTCGAGCTCGTCCTCCATGAGCGAGGTGAAGTCGTAGTCCACCAGTCGGCCGAAGTTCTGCTCGAGCAGGCCGATCACGGCGAAGGCCACCCAGCTGGGAACGAGGGCGTTGCCGCGGGAGTAGACGTATCCGCGGTCCTGGATGGTGCGGATGATGCTGGCGTAGGTGGAGGGGCGGCCGATGCCCATCTCCTCCATGATCTTGACCAGGCTGGCCTCGTTGTAGCGGGCCGGCGGGCTGGTGGTGTGGCCGTCGGCGGACAGATCGGAACCCGTGAGCTCCTGGCCCTCGTTGAGCCGGGGAAGCCGTCGCTCGGCATCGTCGGCCATGGGCTTGTCGGTCGACTCGGTGGACTCCTCCGCCGCCTCGACGTACGCCTTGAGGAATCCGGGGAACGTGATGGTGCGCCCCGATGCGGCGAAGGTCGCCCGGCTGTACCCGGACGGATTCTGGCCTGCGGCACCCGTGATCCGGATACTCACCGAGGTGCCCTTGGCGTCGGCCATCTGGGAGGCGACGGTGCGCTGCCAGATGAGCTCGTACAGGCGGTACTCCTCGGCATCCAACACGCTGTGCAGCTGGCCTGGGGTGGCGAAGGTCTCACCGGCCGGGCGGATGGCCTCGTGTGCCTCCTGCGAGTTCTTGACCTTGCGGGTGTACTGGCGCGGGGTGGGCGATACGTACTCGCTCCCGTACAACTCCGTGGCCTGCGCGCGGGCGGCCGACATTCCGCCCTCGGAGAGGGTCGTGGAGTCGGTACGCATGTAGGTGATGTAGCCGTTCTCGTACAACCGCTGTGCGATGCGCATGGTGCGTTCGGAGGTGTAGCGGAGCTTGCGGCCGGCCTCCTGTTGCAGCGTCGAGGTCATGAACGGCGGGTAGGGGCGACGGGTGTACGGCTTGGACTCCACCGAGTCGACGACGAAGTCGGCGCCGTCGAGTGCGTCCGACAACGCGCGGGCCGCGGTCTCACCGAGCACCACCGAGTCCTTGGCCGCACCGGAGGTCTTGAGCCGGCCGTTCTGGCCGAAGTCGCGGCCCTGTGCCACCCGGGCACCGTCCACCGCCGCGAGACGGGCGGTGAAGCTGCGCGGTTCGCCCGCATCCCCGCCGGTGGCCTTCTGCGTCGTCAGGGTCGCGGTGATGTCCCAGTAGTCGGCGGCGACGAACGCCATGCGCTCGCGCTCGCGCTCGACGATCACGCGTGTGGCCACGGACTGGACACGGCCGGCGGAGAGCCGCGGCATGACCTTCTTCCACAGCACCGGTGAGACCTCGTAGCCGTAGAGACGGTCGAGGATCCGGCGGGTCTCCTGGGCGTCGACCAGGTCGGTGTCCAACTCGCGGGTGTTCTCGGCCGCGGCGAGGATCGCGGGCTTGGTGATCTCGTGGAACACCATGCGCTTGACCGGAACCTTGGGCTTGAGCACCTCGAGAAGGTGCCAGGCGATCGCCTCGCCCTCGCGGTCCGGGTCGGTGGCCAGAAGGAGCTGGTCCACGCCGGCCAGTTCCTTCTTGAGCTCGGCGACCTTCTTCTTCTTGTCCGCGCTCACCACGTAGATCGGCTCGAAGTTGTCCTCCGGGTTCACGCCGAGCCGCGCCCACGGCTCCTTCTTGTACTTGGCGGGGATGTCGGCGGCGCCCTTGGGCAGGTCACGGATGTGGCCGACCGACGCCTCGACCACGTAGTCGGACCCCAGGTAGGGCTGGATCTTGCGGGCCTTGGTGGCGGACTCGACGATCACCAGGCTCCGCTTTCCGCCCGATGCTGTCTGCTTGCTCGCCACTGAACTGCTCCCAACCTGCGCTGATCCGTCGGCGACGTGTGTCACCGACCTCCGGTCCCGGATACGGTACGCGTGCCGGGGCCTGTCTATGAGAATTCATACCAGGCCACGGGCGCTCCCCGAGAGTCGCGCTCTACCGGGGAGGGGCCCCCGGAGCGGCTGGCATGTGCCGACACCCGGAGGCCCGTTCGTGCGGAGGTGACGCCGGACCACCCTGCCCACGGCGGCGTTCGTGGGGTGCGCGTGCTCCCACCCGGGCAGCGCGCCCGACCGCTCGCCGGTGACCGCGTGACGCCATACGTCGCCCTGATCCCTCGTCGTCCTAGTCCTCTTCATCCCCCGGGACCGGACCCGGCGTCGGTCGGGGGGTGTCCAGGTACTGCCCCTCGGCCACCTCACCTGTGCGCAGGTAGTTCAGGACCACCTCGTCGACCGCCAGGTTGCCGGTGTCGAAGTGGCAGTGCACCGTCCCGCGGACCCGGACCAGGGTCCCACCGGTCGCCGCGGCGGTCGCGGGACCGAACTTCCCCGGCGTCTGGGTGTCGTGGTCCGCTTGGAGGACCAGCGGGGCGGCGACCATGGGGTTGGCCTCGATGCGCGGCGGGACCGTCGACGGCGGGAAGGGACAGAACGCCGTCTGGTGCTCCAGGTTCTTGACGTCCTCGGCTGTGCTGCCGACGGCGTCGCTGCTGCCCAGCAACGCCGGGGCCAGCGGATTGCGAACCGGCGGAGCGGTCTCGTTGCACTGGAGGATCACCAGGTACGTCTCCATGTCCGAGGTCAGCTCGGGCTCATCGGACTGCATCGCCAGTTGCTCCTCGACCATCTCCTCCAGGTCGTCCCCGTCGAGTTCTCCCTCGAGCCATCCGTTCGCCCCGGCCGAGATCAGCCAGGCGGCGTCCGACCACCGCCAGGGTGTCCCGACGACGGAGTCCAACATCGCGAAGAACTGGATGGAGTCTTCCATCTCGCGGTCGAACTGCCCGGTCGACGCGAGCGCGGCGTTGTCCAACCGGACCGACCCCGCGGCGAACCCGTCCACCGAGCCCGTGCTCAGGGAGCCGGTGGCCAGGGAGCCCGGGACGCCGTCCTCCGGCTGCGCGGGCGGCGGCAGGAACCGGGACGCATCACTGCCCTCCTGACGGTCCAGGGCGCGGATGTTGTTGTAGACCTTCAGGGGGGTGGTGCCGAGCTGGTAGGTGGAGTCGTGATCGGCGATCCACTGCATGACGTAGTCACGTGCCTGGTGGCGGGTGACCGCCTGCTGGCGGTCGATCTCGTACCACCAGGAATCGGTGGGCCCGACCGCCGAGTCCAGGACCATGCGCTCGATGCTGTCCGGGAACAGTGTCTGGTACATCATCCCGATCGCGGTGCCGTAGGAGTACCCCAGGAACGAGACCCGTTCGAGTCCCATCGCCTCGCGGACCACCTCGTGGTCCCGGACGATGTTCTCGGTGGTGAACGACGAGACGAATTCCGGATCGCTGTCCATGCACCTCTTCGCCCGCGCGAGGTAGTCGGTTCCCGCGTTCTCGCCGCCTGCGGAGCACTCGAGCGCTCCCGCGGCCTCCAGCCCGCGGGGTTGGACGATCACCAGATCGTGATCTCGTCGCACCTCATCGATAGCGTCGTCCGGTCTCCCGTCGATCGCGCCGTACCAGAGCTGACGTGCGTCGACGCCCGGGCCGCCCGGATTCCCGAAGAGAGTTCCCGTGTGTTCCCCCGTGGCGGTGATCCTGCGCACCTCCACCTCGACGCGGCGGCCGTCCGCGACCTCGTGGTCGACCGGCACCGAGACCGATGAACAGAGCACGTCTGGGCGGGGCAGGCCGAACCTCTCGTCGACCGCCGAGACGGCGGGACAGGGGGTCCAGGCGACCGTGTCGACACCGGTGACCTCGAGACCCAGCGGGGTCGTGGTCGCCGTGGGCGAGAGCCCCAGGACGAGAGCGGTTGCGACGCCCAGAACGGCTGACGAGCGAGAGAGACGAGCCATGATCACGGGGGTCTTCTTCCTGGGGGTTCTTCGGGGCAATGGGGGAGGCACTAGGGAGAGAACGCTCCGGAGGAGCGTTGCGCCGGCCGCTCTGCTGCGACGGGGCTGGTCGCGTCGCATACGGGGGCCGTCGATGGAGAGCGGAGGGGGTTTGGCGCTTACCGGTGGCAGTCGAGGACTACCGGGGGGTCGTCGTGTCCGAGGTCAGTACAGGCGTCTCCGTCTTCTCCTCACGCAGGTCCCGAACGACGTCCGCCGCCGCCCAGGATGACACTGCCATGATCATGACTTTCTCATCCTGGCCGGTCAGTCACCGAAAAACGCACGTACTGCGCTCCGGATTGGCACAGTTAGACAGACCGGTCTACCGTAGTCACGAGAGGCCACTACACCGAACTGGAACGTGTTACCGTTTTCGAACTCGGTCGTGGCCACGGGGCTGCGCCGGAACCGGCGTACCGTCGGTGGCCGTACGGGAGTCACGACCAGCCCCGATCATCCAAGACGCAACGGAGGTCAGCAGCGGTGGGCAATGTGTCCAAGACCAAGCTGGACAAGGTGGTCATCCGCATAGCGGGCGACTCAGGTGACGGCATGCAGCTCGCCGGTGACCAGTTCACCTCGGAGGCCGCGGCCTTCGGCAACGACCTGGCGACCCAGCCCAACTACCCCGCGGAGATCCGGGCCCCTCAGGGCACGATCCACGGGGTGTCGAGCTTCCAGATCCAGATCGCGGACTACGACATCCTCACCGCCGGGGACCGCCCCGACGTCCTGGTGGCGATGAACCCGGCCGCGCTCAAGGCCAACATCGACGACCTGCCCTCCGGCGGCATCCTGATCGTCAACTCGGACGAGTTCACCAAGCGCAATCTCACCAAGGTCGGCTACGAGTCCAACCCTCTCGGATCCCCCGCCTTCGAGGCGTTCCAGGTGCACGAGGTGGCCATGGGCACGCTGACCATCGGCGCGGTCGAGTCCGTGGACATCGGCAAGAAGGACGCCGAGCGCTGCAAGAACATGTTCGCGCTCGGGCTGCTCACCTGGATGTACGGCCGCACGGTCGAGTCGATCGAGAAGTTCCTGGGCGGCAAGTTCGGCAAGAAGCCCGCCATCCTCGCGGCCAACGTACTGGCCCTGCACGCGGGATGGAACTATGGCGAGACCACCGAGGCCTTCGCCTCCGAGTACGAGATCATGCCGGCCCAGCTCCCCAAGGGGCGCTACCGCCAGATCACCGGCAACACGGCGATGGCCTACGGACTGGTCACCGCCGGTAGGTCGGCCGACATGCCCGTCTTCCTGGGCACCTATCCCATCACGCCCGCCTCGGACATCCTGCACGAGTTGAGCAAGCTCAAGCAGTTCGACGTGACCACCTTTCAGGCCGAGGACGAGATCGCCGGCATCGGCGCCGCCCTCGGCGCCTCCTATGGCGGAGCGCTGGGCGTCACCTCGACGTCCGGACCCGGCCTGGCGCTGAAGTCGGAGGCCATCGGACTGGCCGTGATGACCGAGCTGCCGCTGGTGGTCATCGATGTCCAGCGCGGCGGCCCCTCGACAGGCCTGCCCACCAAGACCGAGCAGTCGGACCTGCTGCAGGCGCTGTTCGGCCGCAACGGCGAGTCGCCCGTCGCGGTGATCGCCCCGCAGTCCCCCTCGGACTGTTTCGAGATCGCCCGCGAGGCGGCGCGGATCGCGGTCACCTACCGAACCCCGGTCATCGTCTTGTCCGACGGCGCGATCGCCAACGGTTCCGAGCCGTGGTTGCTGCCCGACGTCGCCGACCTGCCGCCGATCGAGAAGAACCTCGCCACGGCGCGCGACGACGAGGCTGCCGGAGAGTACCTGCCCTACGCCCGCGACCCGGAGACCCTCGCGCGCGACTGGGCGGTCCCGGGCGAGGCCGGACTCGAACACCGCATCGGCGGACTCGAGAAGGCCAACGGCACCGGCAACATCTCGTACACGGCGGAGAACCACGACCTCATGACCCGGACCAGGGCCCTGCGGATCGCGCTCATCGACGTGCCCGACCTCGAGGTCGACGACCCGTCCGGTGAGGCCGACGTCCTGGTGGTGGGCTGGGGATCCTCCTACGGCCCCATCGGTGAGGCCGTCCGCCGCGCCCGCGCCAACGGCCACCGGGTGGCCCGCGCACACGTCCGTCACCTCAACCCGCTCCCGGACAACATCGGCGAGGTCCTGGCCAAGTACCGCCGGGTCCTGGTGCCCGAGATGAACCTGGGCCAGCTCGCGATGCTGCTCAAGGCCCGCTTCCCCGCCGATATCCAACCCGTCACCAAGGTGCACGGCATGGCGTTCTCGGCGGAGGAGCTGCAAACCGCCATCGAGGCCGAGTTCGCCGGCCGCCTCACCCATACCGAGCACGACAAGTACCGGCTGGCGCTCGACGGGGTCATCACCACGACAGGCGAGCCCGCTGCGCGCAACCGGCGGATCGGCCACACCGCCACCGGTACCACCACCGCCAACCGAACCCGCTGACCACGAGCAAGGAGAGGATTCCCATGACCACCACCGAACCCGGACTCGTCGGCAGCCCGCTGCCGCTGGACGCGTTGGCCTCCGTACCCAAGAGCGATGCGCCCCAGAAGCCCAAGGACTACACCTCCGACCAGGAGGTGCGCTGGTGCCCCGGCTGCGGTGACTACGTCATCCTGGCCACCATCCGCGCCCTGCTGCCCAAGCTCGGTCTCAAGCGCGAGAACATCACGTTCATCTCCGGAATCGGCTGCTCGAGCCGCTTCCCGTACTACCTCGAGACCTACGGCATGCACTCGATCCACGGCCGCGCCCCGGCCATCGCCACCGGTCTGGCGACCGCGCGCGAGGACCAGTCGGTGTGGGTGGTCACCGGTGACGGCGACGCCATGTCGATCGGCGGCAATCACCTCATCCACACCCTGCGCCGCAACGTCAACCTGAACATCCTGATGTTCAACAACCGGATCTACGGGCTGACCAAGGGCCAGTACTCCCCCACTTCGGAGCCGGGCAAGGTCACCAAGTCCAGCCCCATGGGGTCGCTGGACCACCCGTTCAATCCGCTGTCGCTGGTGCTCGGCGCCCAGGCGAGCTTCGTCGCCCGCGCCCTGGATTCGGACCGCAAGGGCCTGACCGAGGTCCTCGAGGCCGCCGCCCGCCACCGCGGCACCAGCTTCGTGGAGATCCTTCAGGACTGCCCGATCTTCAATGACGGCTCGTTCGACCTGCTGCGCAAAGAGGACGCCGGCGACCACCTCATCGCGGTGCGCCACGGCGAGCCGATCATCTTCGGCGACGACGGCCAGCACTGTGTGGTCCGGTCCGGGTTCTCGCTGAAGGTCGCCGCGACCGCCGAGGTCGACCAGGCGGACATCGTGGTCCACGACGCCTACGCCGAGGACCCCTCCTACGCGCACGCGCTGGCCAACCTGTCCAGCCAGGACCTCGAGTACACCGTCACCGGCATCATCCGCCAGGTCCGGCGCGAGACCTATGACGACCAGGCCCGCGCCCAGGTCGCCGCCGCCAAGGAGACTGCACCGTCAGATCTGCAGTCGCTGCTCGACGGCAGCAACACCTGGACCGTCGGCTAGTCCGACCACGGCACCAACCGTCCCCGAGGGCGGTCACTGCTCAGACCTGTGTGGTGACCGTCCCCGCGACGCGCCCCCGGGAGTCCCAGGTTCGCTCGACCACGTCGGCCGTACCGTGCTGGTCGATCCGCACCGCCGTCGTCGACCGGGTCCCGTACGACCGGCCCATCCGGACGAACCGCGACGACAGCCGCCACTCGTGCCAGAGCGGGACCCCCGTACGCGGCAGGTGCCGTAGCGGGGCCTTCCGGCGGTCGGCGAGCAGGTCGAGCAGAGGGCCCGCCCAGTCCGGACCGGAGATCGCCTCGGTGCCCATGAGGGCCCGCACTTCCCCGACCGCGCCGACGACCTTCGGCCACGGGGTGTCCAGCGCCGCGTTGGACAGACCGTGGACCCCGGTGCCCAACCGCATCGGCCCCCGACTGGAGCGGTTGGACGCCCACCACATCTCGTCGAGGTCGCCGGCCAGGAGGTTGACGGGACCGTACCTGGTCAGGTCGTTTACGACGTGGCCTGCGAACCCGGTGACGGGGACAGGCCCGGTGAGTGCGGCGACCGGCAACTCCCCGCGCGACGCGGTCGCCGGGAGAACCGGGCCGCCCTCGCGGACGTTGGTGACCGCCGCCAGGCGTGCTCCGGAGGCCAGCGAGAGCCACGTCCCGCCGGCAGTGACGTCGCGGCCCGCGACGATGCCCCCGGTCCCCTCTCTGCCGGTCGTCCATTCGTGGAGGGGTTCGGTGGGGCGGGCGTGGACCTCGTCCCGGTTGGCCACCAGCACCAGCGGGTAGCGGGGGTGGACCCGGCGGGCGACGACGAGCATGCACATGGCATCGAAGACTTCCGCACCGGATGACCCGGCGCAACACAGGGCCTCGCGGCCCGCGGCACCGGCTCAGCCCGGCCGCTCAGCTCAGCCGCTCAACTCAGCCGCTCAGCCCGGCCGCTCAGCCCGGCCGCTCAGCTCAGCCGCTCAGCCCGGCCGCTCAGCCCGGCCACAGTGCCGACGGCACCCCGGGGGGCGCTGCCCCGAGGGTCTCTGCCAACCGTGCGCGGGCGCGGGCCGTCCCCAGCCGCAGCAGGGGCCCGTCACCCCGCGGGCCAACGTAGGTGGTGCGGATCCCGGCCCTGCCCAGTGCCTCTCCGAGTGCCACCCGCCGGGGCGCGTGCTGCTCGACGCCGCCGTCGATCCCCAGATCGACCGCCCCGCCCTCCGTGATCCGGCCGGCGGTGACGAACCAGACCCGCAGCGCCCCGGCCGACGGGGTCCACCCGTCCGGCACGGCGGTCACGGCGCCGCGCCGCCAGCGCCGCACGACCGGGACGAGAACCGCGGTCCGAGCGGAGGACACGGTGCACCGGCCGTCCGGGCCAGCGGCGGAGCGGACGGGGTCGAGTCCGGCCTCGGAGAGCAGCGTGACGAGGGCGTCCGCGCGCCAGGCGGCGTCGAGCACCACCGAGACCTGCGCGAGGGCACCGGTGAGGGTGGACTGGCCGCGGGCGGCGAGGGCGCCCTCGAGGTCTGTCGGCTCGGGGACGTGCTCGTCGGCGGCGAAGAACGACAGCTGCGTCACAGGGCCGAGCCTACGGTCGCCCCCCGACACACGGCGAGGCCCCCGACGCTCGCGCGGCGGGGGCCTCGCCGATCACCGACCAAGCGCCTCAGATGGCGCGGACCTCCTGGGCCTGCGGGCCCTTCTGCCCCTCGCCGAGCTCGAACTCGACGCGCTGGTTCTCCTCGAGCGACTTGAAGCCGTTGCCCTCGATGGAGGAGTAGTGGACGAAGAGGTCGGCGGAGCCGTCCTCGGGGGCGATGAACCCGTAGCCCTTCTCCGCGTTGAACCACTTGACGGTGCCCTGTGCCATGTTGTTGTGTTCCTTTTCCGTACTGCCTGGTGCGACCCACGGGATGGCCACGCGAATCGGGTCGCCCTACCGTCCGTGGGGAGCCCGCGGGCGGCGTCGACGACCGCGTCAAGTAGACCACGAGACCCGCGCAAGGTGAACTGATCTCCGCAGGGCGACCCACCCGTCGGGGATCCGTCTCGCGCGCGGGGCCGACTCCACTCCCGTGCTCGGGTGATCGCCCGGGCGAGAACCCCTCTACGGTCGAGGGGTGACGACTTTCGGACGCGAACTCCTGGGCCACCTGCTCGAGCAGCTCCCGGCCGGGCCGTCCCCCGTCACCCACACAGCGGAGTTGCCAGCCCGCGAGGCCCGGTACGGCGACTGGCCGACCTGGGCACACCCGGGGTTGGTCGACGAACTGCGCAGTCGGGGCGTCGACAGGCCCTGGGCCCACCAGGTGGCCACCGCAGAGCACGCGCACTCGGGGAGGAACGTGGTGGTGGCCACGGGCACCGCGTCCGGCAAGTCCCTCGGCTACCAACTGCCCGCGCTCAGCACGCTCGCCGCCGACCGGGGGGCCTGCGTGCTGTACCTGTCCCCCACCAAGGCTCTGGGACAGGACCAGTTGTCCTCGGTGGTGTCGCTGGTGGACTCCGTGCCCGGGCTCGCCCATGTGGCCCCCGCGTCCTATGACGGGGACACCCCCACCGACGCCCGGCCGTGGATCCGGGAGAACTCGCGCTGGATCGTCACCAACCCGGACATGCTCCATCTGTCGATGCTCGGTCGGTCCCGCCAGTGGACGCGCATCCTGCGGGGGCTCCGCTACGTCGTCGTCGACGAGTGTCACTCCTACCGCGGCGTGTTCGGCTCCAACGTCGCCCTGATCCTGCGTCGGCTCGACCGGCTCGCCCGGGCCCTGGGCGCCGAACCGACCTTCGTCCTGGCCTCCGCCACCACCTCGGACGCCGGCGCGGCCGCCAGCACCCTCGTCGGCCGACCCTGCGTCGAGGTCACCGACGACGCGTCACCCCAGGGGGGCCGGACCGTCGCGCTGTGGGAACCGCCGCTCATGGACGGGTTCTCCGGGGAGAACGGTGCGCCCGTGCGGCGGCCGGCGCCAGTCGAGGCGTCCACGCTGATGGCCTGGTTGGTGGCCGAAGGCGCCCGAACGCTCACCTTCGTCCGCTCGCGGGCGGGCGCCGAGGCCACCGCACTGCGGGCACGGGAGCGTCTGGCCACCGACCACGGCGAGAGGGGCCGGGAGCTGGCGGGGCGGATCGCCGCGTACCGCGCCGGGTACCTGGCCGAGGACCGACGGCGACTCGAGCGCGGGCTGGCCGAGGGGGACCTGGTGGGGGTGGCCTCGACCTCCGCGCTCGAACTGGGTGTGGACATCTCGGGACTGGACGCCGTGGTCAGCGCCGGGTTCCCGGGGACCATCGCCTCGTTCTGGCAGCAGGCGGGGCGGGCCGGGCGACGGGGACAGGGCGCGCTCGTGGTGCTGGTGGCCCGCGACGACCCCCTCGACACCTACCTTGTCCACCACCCGGAGGCCCTGCTCGGCCGGCCGGTCGAGGCCACCGTCACCGACCCCCGCAACCCGGTGCTGCTCGCCGGGCAGCTGCGGTGCGCGGTCAGCGAACGGCCCATGACGCACGAGGAGGCCCGGGCGTGGGGCGCCACCGCCGTCCTGGAGGCGCTGGCCGCGCAGGGACTGGTCCGGCGCCGTCCCGTGGGGTGGTACCCGGCGGCGGACGACCACACCCCGCACACGGAGGTCGACATCCGCGGGACCGGCGGGGCTGAGGTGGTGATCGTCGACGCCGTCGACGGCCGGATGCTCGGCACCATCGATTCGGTCCGGGCCCGGTCCCAGGTCCACCCGGGGGCGCTGTACCTGCACCAGGGGGAGTCCTTCGTGGTGGACGAGCTGGACCTGGAAGACGGGCTCGCCCTGTGTCGCCCGGAGGAACCGGAATGGACCACCTCGGCCCGCGAGCAGGTGTCGATCGACCTCATCGAGACCCTGGAGTCGATGCCCGCGGGTCCGGTGACCCTGTCCCTTGCCGACGTCGAGGTGACCGCCCGCGTGACCGGGTACCAGCGGCGCCTGCGCGGCGGGGAGATCCTCGACGTGACGCCGCTGGACCTTCCCGAAACCATCCTGGCCACCCGGGCGGTCGTGTACACCCTGACCCCCCAACTGTTGCGGGTCGCCGGGCTGGAGGAGGCCGACTGGCCAGGCGCGCTGCACGCCGCCGAGCACGCGGCCATCGGCCTGCTCCCACTGGTCGCGACCTGCGACCGCTGGGACATCGGCGGCGTATCGACGGCCCTGCACCCCGACACCGGACTGCCCACGGTGTTCGTCTACGACGGCTACGCGGGCGGCGCCGGCTTCGCCGAACGCGGGTACCGGCGCGCGACCTCGTGGCTCCGGGCGACGCTGGACGCCATCCGCTCGTGCGAATGCGAGACCGGTTGTCCATCCTGCATCCAATCGCCCAAGTGCGGGAACGGCAACGACCCGCTCTCCAAACCGGGTGCGATCGCCTTACTCACAGAGGTCGTGGGGCAGCTGGCCGAGGTCACCGGTTCATAGCGGCCCCGCCCGGGCCACCGCCGACGCCGCCCGCACCCCCAGCACACCGAGTTCGACCCGCACCTCCGCCCGGATCACCACGTCGTGGCCGTCGACCGTGCATCCGGCCACGACGGCCCGGTTGGCGGTGGCCACCCCGGCTGCGACGGAGCACGGGTCCTCGGCGGTGCGCAGCGCGTGCGCGCCTGCCAGTGCGGCCAGGTCCGCCGCCGAGCGAGCTGAGTGCGCGGCCACCGCCGCCCTCCCCACCAGCAGCACGGCCACGGTGAGGGCCAGGACGGCGGCCGCAGCGAACGCGGTCACGACGCTCATGTACCCGTCGTCGTCATCGAACCGACCCACGCCGCGCCGCACGACACCGCGCCGGCCCAGCCCCCTCACCCGGACACCCCCGGTTCGGCCCGCGCCACCGCACGGCCCGACAGCACGACCCCGGGCAGGCCGCGGGCCGGCACGCTGACCTGGGCCGTCACGCTCCCGCCGCCACTGTCGACCGACACGTCGGCACCCGGAGCCGCCGCGCGCCCGGCCGCGACGCCCTCCCCCGCACCGGACATCGCCGCCACCCGGGCGGCCTCCCGCGCGGCGTCGACGACCCGGATCTGGGTGAGCGCCGCGGCGGCTCCGGAGGCGGCCACGGCCAGGACCACGACGAGCGAGGCGATCCCCAGCGCCGCCTCGACGGTCACCGACCCGCCGTCCCCCGTGGCCGCCCCGCGGAACCGACGCGAGGCCATCACACCGAGGTGTTGAGCGCCCGCTCGATGATCCCGCCGAGAGCGTCGGGTATCGAGTCGCCGCTCACGACCGTGTAGAGCACAGCGCCGAAGGCGGCCGCCGCGATGGTGCCCACCGCGTACTCGACCGTGGACATCCCGGCGTCGCGGCCGGCGATGGTGTCGAACCGGCGAGCCAGGGCGGCGCGGGCGCGGTGGGTGAGGGAACTGTGGGTGAGGGAACTGTGGGTGGTGGAGGCGATCCGGGAGTTGTGGTGCATGTTCATCGTGGTTCTCCTTTTTGCTGACCGGGGTGGCGTCTCCACCCCGGAATCGGTGTGCGGGGCGCCTACTCACGGCAGGACCCCCGGCAACATCCCGTCGGCCAGTCCCACGACCACGGGGAGCACTCCCAGGCAGACGAACGCCGGGAGGAAGCACAGGCCCAGCGGGCCGGCCACGAGCACGGCCGCGCGCTCGGCGCGGGCGGTCGCGGCGGCGTCGGCGTCCGAGCGCATTCGGTGGGCCGCGTGGTCGAGCGCCGAGCGGACGGATCCGCCCCCGTCCGTGGCACGGGCGAGCACCGACGCGACCGGGGCCAGCCGGTCCGCCCCCGGCACCTCCCACCACGCCTGGGCGGGCGTCGCACCGAGTCGGACCCGGGCCGCCGCGGCGTGGAGAGGCCCGGCCACCTCCGGCTCGGTGGGGGCGACCGCGTCCCCGACCGCGGCCAGCGCCAGATGGGTGGGCAGACCGGCGAGCAAGGCCACCGCGAGCAGGTCGAGCATCCGCGCCAGGGACTCGGTGTCCACCGGCCCCGCCCGCCGCGTTCCGACCCACTCGAGGACCGGGGACAGCAGGGGCATCCACGACGGCCCCGGCGTGCGCCCGGCGGTGGCGGTGGCGGTAGCGGTAGCGGTAGCGGTAGCGGTAGCGGTAGCGAGGGTGGCGGCAAGGTCGAGTCCCTGCAACCGTTCGGTGGCCGTCCCCCGCCAGGGGGCCACGCACACCGCGGCGGCGACCAGCAGCAGAGCGGCACTCATCTGGAGGCCCCGTCCACGATCCGGTCCGTCCACACCAGGCCCGCCGCCAGGAACCCGGCTCCGATCAGGCACAACACGCCGCCGATCGGGCCACCGAACAGAACCCCGAGGGGGTCGGCACCGAAACCCGAACCCAGCAGCACGCCGAACCCGGGCAACAGGGTGAGGATCACCGCGGTGGCGCGTGGACCGGCGAGTGCGGCGTCCACGCGGACCGCGCGCTCGCGGCGCGAGGCCACGTCAGCCCGGAGCCCGTCCACGACCTCCGCCAGCACCACCCCGTGCCGGGTGGCCAGGAGCCACGCACCCGCGAGCTCGCCCGCCACGCGATCCACTCCCCGGTCACCCGCAGCTCCCCCACCAGCAGGTCCGACTGCGACCGCGTACAGCGCGGCGGCGACGTCCCCGCCCAGCCGGGCATGGGAACCGGCCGCGGTCAGGATTGCCGCGACCTCGGGATCGCCGGACTGTGCGCCCTCCGCGGCCCGGCTCAGAGCCTCTTCCGGACCGGCTCCGGCACGCAGCGCCGAGGAGGTGTCGTCGAGAGCGCGCTCCCAGGCACCGAGGCGCTCCAGCCGCAGTCCGCGCACGCCCGCCCGCCTTCGCAGGTCGGACGCCACGGTCCCGAGCAGGGCGGCGGCGCAGGCGTGGAGGGGCCCGGCCAGGACCAGGCCCGCGATCCCCGCGACCAGAGGGACCAGCACGGTCGTCGGCGCCTTCCCCACCACGGCACGCAGGCCCTGCAGCCCCGCCGCCGGTGCGCCGCCCAGGTGGCGGAGGCGCATCCGGGCCACCCCGTCGGGCCACACGAGCAGGGCCCCGGCCAGGAGCACCGCCGCGATCATGACCCGCCACCCCCCGCGACAAGCAGGTCGAACGCCGGTCTGCCGGGCACCGCGCCCCCGTCGGCGCGCCAGGCGGGGTCAACCACGATCCCCTGAGCATCCCGCCGGACCACGCCCATCGAGTCGACGATCCGCCGCCCGTCCGATAGGCGGCGCATCCCCACCACCACCCTCAGAGACGCGGCAACCTGCGCGGACAGGGCCGCACGATCGAGCCCGCCCAGCGCCCCGAGCGCCTCCAGCCGGGCCGGGAGTTCGGTCGGGGAATTGGCGTGGACGGTGCCCGCACTGCCGTCGTGTCCGGTGTTGAGTGCGGCGAGCAGGTCCGCGACCTCGCCGCCGCGGACCTCACCCACCGCGATCCGGTCAGGGCGCATCCGCAACGCCTGCCGGACCAGGTCGGACATGGCCACCCCGCCGGCGCCCTCGACGTTGCCGTGCCGCACCACCAGGCGCACGACGTGCGGGTGGGCGGGCCGCAGCTCCGGGGAGTCCTCGACGCACAGCAGCCGCTCGCCCGGTGGCACCAGGCCGAGCAGCGCCGCGAGGAGGGTGGTCTTGCCGGAGCCGGTCCCGCCGACCACCAGGTATCCGATCCGGGCCGCGACCAGCGCCCGGAGCAGCGGTTCGGCCTGCGGCGGAACGGTCCCGGATTCCACGAGTCGGCTGAAGGTGGCCTGCGCGGGCCGAGAGACCCGCAGCGACAGGCAGGTCCCGTCCACCGCCACCGGGGGCAGCACCGCGTGCAGCCGCCACGCCATGCCGTCCCGGGACCGGACCACCCCGTCCGCCCAGGGCCGGGCGTCGTCCAGACGTTGCCCGGCCCGCCCCGCCAGCCGCACCGCGAGGGCCCGCAATTCGGACTCCGTCGGCACCACCACGTCGGTCTGTTCGAGTCCACGGCCGCGGTCCACCATCGCCGGCCCAGGCCCGTCCACCACGACGTCGGTGACCCCGGGGCTCGCCAGCAGCGCCTCGAGCGGCCCCGCGCCGGCGAGGTGCTCCCGCACCAGGCGCGCGGTCCGCAGCAGGTCGAGGTGTCCGTGCAGGGCGTCGGACTCGGCCCGGACCGCGCGCACCACCTCGTCGGGCTCCGGGTCCACCCCCAGTCCGGCCAACCGGGCGCGGACCCGGTCCACCAGATCCGCGGGGAGCGCAGCCGCCCCGGCCCCCTCACCGGTCACCGGTGCGCACCTCCCCCAGGAGCGCGTCCGCCACGGCGCCGAGTCGCCGCACCCGACCGCCCCGTCCGCGCCCGAGCGCACGGCCTAGGTCGCCGGACCCGGCCAGGTGCCGCACGGCGCGGACCTCCGGGAGCACGTGCCACCGGGGGATCCCCGCCGAGTCGGCCACGTCCGCCGCGTGGAGCGGGTCGCCGCGCTGCGTCCGGATGACCAGCGTGACGCCACTGCGGTCGTCGGCCGTGCGACCGGCCGCGACGGCGCCCTGGAGATCGGCCCTGGTGACGACGACGACGAGGTCCGCACGGGCGAGTACCGGGTCGCCGCCCACGAACCCGCCCGCGTCGCAGACCACCAGTCCCCCCGCCGACCGATGGGCCAGCGCGGCGCCCAGCGCGCCATCTGAGACGGTCTCCCCCGCCTCGCGTCCTCTGGCCCGGGCCAGCACCCTGCACCCGGTTTCCGCCGCGGGGACCGCTCCCCACAGGGCGTCGGGGTCGGGGCCACCGAGCTCGGCGCGAACGTCCTCCACCCTCAACCCCGGCTCGGACTCCGTGCCCAGGACCAGGTCGACCCCTGTTCCCCGAGGGTCCGCCTCCACCAGAAGTGCCCGGCCGGAGTCGGCCGCGCGGACCGCGATCGCGGCCGCCAGGGTGCTGGCACCGCACCCGCCCACCGCGCCCACGACCGCCACCAGGGATCCGCGACCCGTGGCGACCGGCGCCAGGAGCGCACTCACGAGATCCGCGGTCCCGGACGGCAGTAGCACCACCTCGTCGTCGTCGCCACAGGCTCCCTCCGCGCCCACCCGCACCACGCGTGCCCCGCCGGGTCTCACGTCGGCGTCCGGGCGGTCCGTCACCAGCACGTCCGCCGAGGCATCGTCCCGGCGGCCGGGGTCCAGGGACAGAGCTGCGAGCACGGCCCGGACATCGGCGTCGAGATCCGGATCGGCCACATCGACGGAGATGGTCCTGTCGGAGGCAGCTCTGTCCGAGGCAGCTCTGCCGGAGACATTGTCGAGGCCTGTGATGTGCGATGGTCGCGGGCTCTGGGTCACGGGCACAGCGTGGCCCACACACCGGCCGCCAGACCCGGCCCGGAGCGCGATTTGGGCGCCGGCTGTGGAGAGGCCGAGGGGTGTGGACAACCAGCGCCCCACGCCGGGCGAAATGAGAGAAACCGCGGCAGGGGATGCCGCGGCTTCTCGACGTCTCGATCCGTGGGGGGACGAACCGAGCACCTATAGGGGGATGCTCTATCGAGCGTGATCAGTATCACTTACGCACGCCGTGAGCACAAGAACCGTATCGTGGAGGCGTGTCCGCCCCACGCCGCCAGGGCCCTCGGTCATCGCACCGACCTCGCCGGATCGCCGCGTTCTTCGACCTCGACAAGACGATCATCGCCACCTCGTCGGTGTTCGCGTTCAACAAATCGTTCCTCG
>JBKBRA010000017.1:0-28095 GCA_046292305.1 Dietzia sp.
TCTCGACCGGGACGCGGGCGGCGACGGAAAGGGGAGCTGAGATGGCCGAGGATCAGGACGGTCAGCAGATCACCGTGGCGGAGCTGCTCAAGCGCATGGGCGCGGAGCAGTCGGACGCGGCCGCACCGACGGGTCGCCGGCACCGGCGGGCCGACGAGAGTGGTGGCGGCGTGAGCGTGTCAGAGCTCACCGGCGAGATCCCGCGGATCACCGACGACACCGAGCTCAGCAGCCGCGCCGCGCGCCGCCGGGCCCGCGAGGCGGAGGAGGCTGCCGCCGAGACCGCGGGGACGTCCGGTCAGGGCGCCGGCCAGGCGGGCTCGACCGGTCCGGCGGCCGCAGCGGCCCCCGCAGCAGCTGCTGGGGCGCGTGAGAAGACCCCCGAGACGACGACGACGAGGCCGGCCACAGCCCCGCCGGTACAGCCGCAGAAGTCCGCGGACCGACCCGCGACCCCCGCCGCCGAGTCGCAGGCGAAGCCCGCAGGCGCCCCGTCGGCCGGCAGCGCGGCTCCCGAGGCGCCGGGTAGGCGTCGAGCGCAGACCCCGGATGCTCCGGGCAGGCGCCGGGCACAGGACGAGGACGCGCCGGGGAGGCGCCGGGCGCAGGACCAGGATGTTCCGGGTAGGCGCCGGGCGGAGGACCAGGACGCGCCGGGTAAGCGTCGTGCGGAGGCCCAGGATGCTCCGGGGAGGCGCCGGGCGCCGGACCCCGCGGCGCCGACCACTCCGCAGGCTCAGGCCCAGGCCGTTCCTGTAGTGCCGACCGCGCCGCAGAGTCAGGCGGCTCCGCAGCAGCCGACACCGCGGCCGGCCGACCACGGGCGCTCCGCCGATGCCGGCAAGAAGGGCGGCCTTCGCGGGCTGCTCAGTCGAAAGCGCAAGGACAAAGACGCAGATCGGGCGCAGTTCGACGCCCCCGCCGTCCGACCGGCTCCCGCTGGGCGTTCGGAGACCTCGCCCGGCGTCGCCGCGGGTGCCGCGGCAGGCGTCGCAGGGGCCGCGGCTGCGGGAGTGGCCGCGTCCAAGAGCACTGCAGACACACCCGGGTCGGTCACGCCGGACACCGCCGGGCGCCAGACGGGACCGGCAGCTGACCGGTCCGCTCCGACGGTGCCGGCGAAGAAGGCCGACGCGCCGACCGCGTCCATGCCCGCTGCTTCCACGCCTGCCGCGGCGGCACCACCCGCGCCGGCTGCGTCGACACCGCCCGCAGCTGCACAGAAGTCCGCGCCTGCGCAGACGTCCGCACCTGCACAGGCGTCCGCGCCAGTGCAGCCGAAGACCACGGAGCCGAAGCCCACGGAGCCGAAACCCAGCGAGACTCCCACCGAGAAGTCCGCTCCCGCCGGTGAACCGGCGAAGTGGGGTGTCCCGTCGGGCAGCGGGTCGACCGCGCATCGGGCCCCCGATGCCCCGATCGAGGAGCCTGCCACCGGTGTGGCAGCCGCCGGCCTGGCCCCGACCCGGGAGATCACCCCCGCGCAGGCAACCCCGGCTCAGGCCGACACCGCGCAGGCAACCCCGGCTCAGGCGGCCCCGGCCCACCACGGGGAGCCGGCCCGGCCCGACCACTCGACGGATCTCGACCCGGAGGACACCCCCGACGGCGCCGAGCCGGTCGAGCGCTCCTCCACCACGGAGTGGCTGGTCCTGGTGGCGCAGGTGCTGGCCTCGGGCGTCGCTGGTGCAGCACTGTTCGTCGGTTTCCAGTTGCTGTGGCGTGACCTGCCGTGGGTGGCCATGGCCCTGGCGGTCGTGGTGATCGTCGGGCTGGTCGCCATGGTCCGCGTCCTGCGGCGGTCGAACGACATGATCAGCATCGCCCTCGCGGTGATCGTCGGACTAGGCGTGACCTGCGGGCCACTACTGCTCAGAGTGGTCACCTGACGGGCCCGCCCGCCCCGGCCCCGCTCCGCCCGCGCCTCTCACGGTGCGGGCGGAGTCGTATAGGCAGGTGCCCACCGAGCCGTCTTCGACGGTCCGGCCCGGCGAACCCTGCAGGACGAGGCACATGAAGGACGAGCCCTGCAGGGCTACCGGGGGCGTGTGGCACTGTTGGGGGCATGACGAGAATCGCAGTGGTCGGCGGCGGACGCATAGGCGAGGCCCTCATCGCAGGACTCCGCAATTCGGGGACGCAGCCCTCGGACATCGTGGTGATCGAGGCCGTCGAGGCCCGCGCCGCCGAACTGGCCAAGAAGTACTGCATCCTCTCGACCAGCCTGGACATCGGGTGCGAGGGCGCGGACGTGATCGTGGTGGCCGTCAAGCCCGGTGACGTCCCCGCGGTCGTCGACAGGATCGGCGACGCCATCTCCGACAGCGTCCACGAGTCGATCGTGGTGTCGCTGGCTGCCGGCGTGCCCACGTCGGTGCTGGAGAGCAAGCTCAGCGCGGGCTCCCCGGTGGTGCGGGTCATGCCCAACACGGCGATGCTCGTGGGGCAGGGCGTCTCGGCGGCCTGCAAGGGTCGCTATGCGCGCGACGAGCACCTAAAGAAGGTGGTCGACATCATGGAGAGCGTGGGCGCCGTCGTCGTCGTCGAGGAGTCCAAGATGGACGCCGTGACGGCCGTGTCGGGCTCCGGCCCCGCCTACTTCTTCCTCCTTGCCGAGGCCATGGTGGACGCGGCGGTGGAACAGGGTCTGCCGCGTGACGTCGCGTTGCGACTCGCGTCCGGGACCGCCCTGGGCGCCGGCGCCATGCTCACCGCCGGCGGGGACGGTCCCGCCGACCTGCGCTGGGCCGTCTGCTCCCCGGGTGGCACCACGGCGGCGGCGATCCGGCGGCTCGAGGCAGGGGGCTTCAGATCCGCGGTGGCGGACGCCGTGGAGGCGTCCGCGACCAGGTCGCTCGAGCTTGCGCAGGCGGCACAGAAGGCCGAGGACGACGAGCGCGACGACTGACACGCAGTCCCGGGATCGCCCGCCGCGCCGACCAGGCGAACCGGGCACCGGAGTCCACGCGTCCCGCCAGGTGAGAGATCAGCCACCTGGCGGGACGCTGCTTTTAGCACAAGCCCTGTTCAGGCCGGGTCACGTGGCGGTCGGGCGGCGTGTCGTCAAAGTTATTTACCCACTCCCGTCGCATTGATCACACCCTTCACGCTAGGCTCATACCCAGCACGTGCGTGTCCGTACCGCAGGAGGGGAAGCCTGCGGCACGACGCGTGCCACGAAGGGTTGTGAGATGGCGACTACCGACAAGACCGAAGGCGGCGCACAGGCGGCGGGGGGTTCCCAGTTCCTGACCGTTGCCGAGGTCGCTGCGCTGATGCGCGTGTCCAAGATGACGGTGTACCGGCTCGTCCACTCGGGCGAACTGCCCGCGGTGCGGGTGGGTCGGTCGTTCCGCGTGCATTCCAAGGCGGTCCACGAGTACCTGGACACCTCGTACTTCTCGGCCGGCTGACTCACTCCGAGTCGGCCCCCGGGCCAGTTTTCGTCGCGGCCCCACCTGCAGGTAGTCTGGACGGGTTCCGTACCGGCTTCCGAGCCCGCTTAGTTGCCGGAGCGCAGTAATTCCGCCGCAAGGCCCCAGACCAGTAATCGACAGGTAGGTGACCCCCGATATGGGTTCTGTGATCAAGAAGCGCCGCAAGCGTATGTCCAAGAAGAAGCACCGCAAGATGCTCCGCCGGACACGCGTGCAGCGTCGCAAACTCGGTAAGTGAGTCCGGCGGCGCCTCGATAGCGCCCGGACTCACGCCTGTAGCAGATGCCCGTCACCCTCTAGCGGTGGCGGGCATCGGTGTGTCCGGGGTACGTGAATCGGTGTGTCCGGGGTACGTGGTCCGGGCAACAGCGCAGGGGGGTCCACGGCTACAGTGGTCTGGGTGAACCCCGAAGCGCCAACCCGTCGGCCCGCCCGGGCGGTCGCTGTCGTGGGCGGAAGCCGGTACCTCGGCGCCCACCTGGTGGGGATGCTGCTCCGGAGCGAATCCGTCGAGCGCGTCCTGGCCATCGACTCCGTCAAGCCGTCGCCGCAGCACCGCCGCCGGATGAGGGACGCCGAGTTCGTCCGACTCGACCCGCAGTCGCCCCGCCTCCAGGGCATCCTCCGCGATGCCGGCATCGACACCGTGGTCCACGCCGGCCTGCACCACACGGACTTCGCCCCGGGCGGCCGCGCGGCCGTCAAGGAGTCCAACATCATGGGCTCGATGCACGTGATCGCGGCCTGTGGACGGGCCGCGACGGTCAAGCGGTTCGTGCTGATCTCCTCGACCACCGTCTACGGCTCCTCCGGCGTGGACCCGGCGATGTTCACCGAGGACATGGCAGCCCGCCGCCAACCCAGCGGCGGCATCCCGCTGGACCACCTCGCGGTCGAGGGCTACGTGCGGGGGATGTCCCGCAAGCGGCCGGACATCGACGTGACGATCCTGCGGATCCCCGCGATCCTCGGCCTGCCCGAGCCCACGGTGTTCGGGGAACTGCTGGCGCCGTCGATCGCCCCCGTCCTGGGCGGTTACGACCCCCGCATCCAGCTGCTTCACCCGCAGGACGCACTCGACGCCCTCCTGCACGCCACGATGGGCGCCGCACCGGGGACGTTCAACATCGCCGCCGACGGCATCCTCACCCTCTCCCAGGCCATCCGGCGAGCCGGGCACGTCCCGCTGCCGGTCCCGCCGCAGACGTTCAAGCTCGCCGTGCGCCTGCTGTCCAGCCAGGGTCTGCGCGACATCGGGGCCTCGCAGCTGCGCTACCTGCGCTTCGGCCGCGCCGTGGACACCACCCGCATGCGCAACGAGTTCGGCTTCACACCCCGGTACACCACCGAGGAGGCGCTGCACTCCTACCTGGTGGACTCGGGCACGGAGCCGTTGATCACCCGCGCCACGCTGGAGCGCAAGACCGCCAGGATCGCGGCCCTGCTCCCGGCGCCGGTGGCCGACAAGCTGCGCGCGGGAGTGGACACCACCCTGTGCGAGCTCGAGGCGATCGGCGCCCTGCCAGATCCGAACGAGCCAGATCCGAACGAGCCAGATCCGAACGAGCCTGTTGCGAGCGAGTCCGACCCGATCGAGGAGGAGGCGCTGTGAAGGGCCCTGAATTCGACCTGAGCCAGCCACTCGGTGGGCCTCGCTGGGGGGAGGGCCGCCGCGACTCGCGGAGCGACCGCATCGTGGGCGAGGGCTTTCTCGGCACCACCAGCAACAGCGACGCCGCCGCCACCGAGATCGGCCGGATCGTCGACCGGTTCCTCACCTCCGTGCGGGAGTCTCTCGGCCAGGTGCTGGAGGCGTTGCCCGTCGACGCCGAGATGCTGGGCCCCGTCCGCGAGGTCGTGCGCAACGTCGACGTGATGCTCGCGACCGGCGACGTCAGCGCGATGTCGGGGCTGGTCGACGCCATCAACGGGGCCGGCGAGCTGATCGCCACGCGCGTCACCGGCGGGTACGACGTCGACGAGTTCGGCTTTGACGAGCACTTCCACAGCACCGTGTGGCTGCCGTTGTGGCGCCCGCTGTTCGAGCACTGGTTCCGGGTCGAGGTGATCGGCGCCGAGAACATCCCCGCCGAGGGCGCCGGCCTGATTGTCTCCAACCACGCCGGCGTCCTGCCGTTGGACGCGATGATGACCACCGTCGCCGTCCACGACCACGGCGGACGCGCCCTCCGGCTCCTGGCCGCCGACCTGGCGATGACGCTGCCCGTCTCCGCCCCGCTGGCGCGGCGGGCCGGTGCGACACTGGCCTGCGCAGCCGACGCCGAGCGTCTGCTGGGGAGCGGCCACGTGGTGGCGGTGTGGCCCGAGGGCTACAAGGGTCTGGGCAAGCCGTTCGCGGACCGGTACCGGCTGCAGCGCTTCGGTCGCGGCGGGTTCGTGTCCACGGCGTTGGACGCTGGCGTGCCGATCATCCCCTGCTCGGTGGTGGGTTCCGAGGAGATCTACCCCAAGATCGGCGAGTTCCCCCCACTGGCGCGGCTGCTCGGGGTGCCGTACCTGCCCATCACCCCCATGTTCCCGCTGCTCGGCGCGCTCGGCGGGATCCCCCTGCCCACCAAGTGGACCATCGAGTTCGGCGAGCCCATCGAGACCTCGCACCTGGGTCCGGACGCCGGCGACGACCCGATGGTCGTCTTTGAGATCACCGACCAGGTCCGCGAGACCATCCAGAACACGTTGTTCCGGAATCTCGCGCGCCGCGGGAGCGTCTTCTTCGGCTGAGCAGGGTGCCGGTCGCCGCGTGCCGGACGCGTATCGCGTGCGGCGTTGTGGCTCAGAACATCCGGCGGATCTGGTCGATCGTCCGCGCGCCGTACGAGGAGCGGACGGCCGCCCGGGCACCCGCGAGCCCGCCCACCGCGAGGACTCCGGGCATCGCCTTCTTTGCGGCCTTGCGCACGGTGCGGAAGTCCTTGATGTCCCAGCCGTTCTCGGACGCGTATTTGCGCAGCCGCCCGTCCGGGTTGATCGCCACCGGGTTGCCGACCATCGTGAGCATGGGCATGTCGTTGAAGCTGTCCGAGTACGCGTAGCACTTGGACAGTTCGAAGCCCTCGGCCTCGGCGAGGCTGGAGATGGCGTGCGCCTTGCCGGGCCCGTGCAGGATGTCGCCCACCAGCCGGCCGGTGTACACGCCGTCCTCCTCCTCGGCCACGGTGCCGAGCGCGCCCGAGAGGCCGAGCCGCGCCGCGATCACCCGCGCCAGCATGACCGGAGTGGCGGTGACCAGCCAGACCTGCTGACCGGCGTCGAGGTGCATCTGCACCAGCGAGCGCGTACCGGGCCAGACGCGGTCGAGCATCGAGGTGTCCACGACCTCCTCGCTCAACGCGGTCAGCTCGGCGACGGTGTGACCCTTGACGAAGCTCAGCGCCTTGTCGCGGCCGGCGGCCACGTCGTCGGCGTTCTCGTTGCCGGAGACCCGGAACTTGATCTGCGACCACGCCATCCCCGCGACGTCCTGCGCGGTGAAGAACTTGTGCTTGGCCAGCCCGCGGGCCAGCAGGATGATCGAGGCACCCTGGATGAGGGTGTTGTCCACGTCGAAGAACGCCGCCGCCTGCGGGTCGGGGACGAACAGCGTGGCGGCGTGGTCGTCGTCGTCCTCGGTTCCGGTGGCGTCCGCCAGGGGAGCGCCGGGCTCGGCCCCGGGCTCGAGCTTGACGGCGTTCCTGGCGGAGGCCTCGCCGGCGACCCGCTGGTCACGGTGGTTGCGCCGGCGCCAGACCAGCCGGCCGATCGCACTGGTGACGTCCGCCCGTCCGGGGAGCCGGAGACGGTTGCCCCCGGAGTCGGAGCCGTCGGTGGCGTCGGTGTGGTCGTTCACCGGGTGGACCTCCTAGTGGGGGTGGGACCCCATCCTAGGGGAGCCCAGATGGGGTCGGGCACTATCAGGGCATGGTGCACACGGTGACCCTGCTTACCCGCGAGGGCTGTGGAAGTTGCGTCCGCGTCCACGGTCAGTTGATCCCGCTGTGTACGCGGGCGCACGCGCGGCTCGAGGTGGTGGACGTTGACCGCGCCGCCGACACCGAGCTCGCGGTGGAGTACGGCGACCGCCTGCCGGTGGTCCTGGTGGACGGCGCGGAGCACTCCTGTTGGGAGGTCGACGACGACGAGCTGATCGCCGACCTCGCAGCACCCGAGCCGTTCCGGGGCTGGGACTGAGCCTGCCGCCCACCGCCACGCGGCCGCCACCCAGGGCGTCCCACGGCGCCCGGCCGCTCGCGCTAGTCCTCGGCGAGCAGGACCCGCAGGATCGTCGCGTGCCGCAGCAGGAAGGTGCGCTCGTCGAGCTTCTTTCGCCGGAGCCACCCCGTGACCTCGCTGTTGTGCTTGCTCGCGTTGCAGGACGCGCACGCGGGGACCACGTTCTCCAGCGTGTAGCGACCGCCGCGGGACACGGGCATGACGCAGTCGCGCTGCAGAACCGGGCCGGGCGCCAGGCAGTAGGCGCACCCGCCCCAGGCGTGGAGGAGATCGGCCCACTGCGCGGCGGTGAGGTCGTTGTCCACGCGGGAGAGTCGTCGTTGCCGTCGCTTCGCGTAGCGCGCGCGTGTCGCCGCGGACACGGTGCTGGAGGAGGACCTACGGCGAGGCGGCACGGCGCCACCGTACGTCGGCCACGCGCGCTCTGCGATCCCCTGCCCGCGCGCGCCGGGATCCGGGCTCGGGCCGTCAGGGGTCCGCGCTGTTCATGGCGGCCGCGCGGCGTCCCCCGGGCATAGCATCCGCCCCGGCGACGGTTTTGTCCCGGGGTGCCATGCGGGTTACGGTGGAGTTCGTTGCGGGTCGAACGCAGGCTCAGGCCACGGCCGTCCCGGCAGGGAATTCCACTGGGAATTTCCCTGTACGCAGCCGTGCACACCGACAGGAGACGACCGACTGTGGACCACTGCTCCGCGTGTGCGTCGAGTGTCGTCCCGTCGTTCCCGGTGTCCCGAGTTGACGCATCGGTGCCCATTCTGGCATGGGCGCCCGCGGCACTCGCGTCCGGGGGTCGGCTGTGAGCATTCTCCTGGTGGGCCTGTCCCACCACAGCGCCCCGGTCGCGCTTCTGGAATCGGTGGCCGTCGCAGAGGCCGATCGCGACACCCTCACCGAGAACCTGATCAGCGGCAGCAACGTCGACGAGGCGATGATCGTCACCACCTGTAACCGCGTCGAGGTCTACGCGGCGGTGGAGGCGTTCCACCCGGCGCTCGACGACGTCGTGGGTCTGCTCTCGAGGCACTCCGGGCTCTCGGCCGACGAGCTCAGTCGCCACCTCTACGTCCGCTATTCCGAGTCGGCGGCCGAGCACCTGTTCTCGGTGGCCTCGGGCCTGGACTCGATGGTCGTGGGCGAGCAGCAGATCATCGGGCAGATCCGCACCGCCTACCAGTGCGCCTCCGACATCGGGGCGGCCGGCACCACGCTGCACCGCCTGGCCCAGCAGGCCCTCCACGTGGGCAAGCGCGTCCACACCGAGACCGGGATCGACTCGGCGGGGTCGTCGGTGGTGTCGGTGGCGCTGGACCGCGCCGCGGAGATCCTCGCCGAGAGCGGACCCGTGGGGTCGTCCACCGCGAACACGGTGTCCCCGTCCCGCCGTCTCGACGGTCGCCGCGCGGTCGTACTCGGAGCGGGCGCGATGGGCGGACTGGCCGTCGCCCACCTCGGTCGGGCCGGGATCGCTCATATCGACGTCACCAACCGCACCCCGGAGCGCGCCGATCGCCTCTCGGAGATCGCCCGCGACTCCGGCACCCCGGCCTCGGCGTTCCCGATGGAGGACCTGGCCGACGGGATCGCCGCGGCCGACATCCTCTTCACCTGTACAGGCGCCGTCGGCGCGGTCGTGACCCTGGGCGACGTGCACACGGCGCTCGCCCGCCGCGGACCGGGCCGCCCGCTGGTGATCTGCGACCTGGGGATGCCGCGCGACGTCGACCCCTCGGTCTCGGGCCTGCCGGGCGTGACCGTGCTGGGCATCGAGGAGCTCAACGCCGATCCCGCCACCTCGGCGGCGGCCGCCGATGCCGACGCCGCCCGCACGATCGTCGACACCGAGCTCGCCGCGTACACCCAGGCCGAGCGGATGGCCGGGGTCGGGCCGCTGATCGGCCAGCTCCGCGGTCGCGGCGGCCAGGTGGTCGCGGCCGAGATGCGTCGACTGGATTCGCGGCTGCCCGATCTGGACGACCGGGTCCGCGACGAGGTGGCCAACACCGTCCGCCGGGTCGTCGACAAGCTGCTGCACCCGCCGACGGTGAGGTTCAAGGAGCTCGCCGCCCAGCCGGACGGCGAGAACCTCGCGGCGGTCGTGCGGACGCTGTTCGACCTGGACAGCGTGGACCGCCCGGACGAGACCAGTGCGACCAAGACCCATGCGACCAAGACCAGTGTGGACGAGGAGGCGTCATGAGCAGGATCCTGAAGGTCGGCACGCGCGGGAGCAACCTCGCCACCACGCAGGCCGGGCACGTGCGGGACGCGCTCATCGCCGCCGGATACCCGGCAGAGCTGGTGATCGTCCGCACCAAGGGCGACGTGGTGATGGCACCCGTCGAGCGGATCGGCGTGGGCGTGTTCACCTTGGAACTGCGCCACGCGCTCGAACGCGGCGACTGCGACGTCGCCGTCCACTCGTACAAGGACCTTCCGACCGCGCCCGACGACCGGTTCGCCCCCATCGCGGTGCCGCCGCGGGTCGACCCCTCGGACGTGCTGATCGCCCGCGACGGTCTGACCCTGGCGACGCTGCCCGAAGGCGCCCGCGTGGGCACCTCCGCCCCCCGTCGGCGCTCGCAGCTCGCCGCGATCCGTCCGGATCTGGACCTGCACCCGCTGCGGGGCAACATCGACACGCGAATGTCCTACGTGACCAGTGGTGATCTCGACGCGGTCGTGCTGGCCGCCGCCGGGCTCGACCGGGTGGGCGTGGGCGAACGGGCCACCCAGCGGTTCGGCATCGACGAGATGCTCCCCGCCCCGGCGCAGGGCGCCCTCGCCGTCGAATGTCGCGCCGACGACACCGGCGCCGCCGAGGCGATCGCACTGCTGGACCACCTGCCCTCCAGGGTCCGGGTGACGGCCGAGCGCCGACTGCTCGCCGAACTCGAGGCGGGCTGCACCGCCCCCGTCGGGGCGCGCGCCGAACTCGACGGGGGAGTCCTCACGCTGCACGCGGTGGCCGCGTCCCACGACGGCTCGACCGTCCTGCGCACCGAGGGCACCGCCGCCACCGCAGACCACCCCGACGGTCCCGTCACCGCGGCCGACGAGTTGGGTCGCCGACTCGCGGCTGACCTGCTCGGCCGCGGCGCACGTGACCTGATGTCCGAGAAATCCCCCGAGGAACGGGCCCCGCTCGTCCCGACGGAGTCGACGACGGCGCCACCGACCGTCACCGAGACCTGATCCATGTCCCCTGAAGCTCCCCGTCGCGCGCAGCCCATGCGGTGCCCCCCCCCCCCCCGCCGGAGAGCGTGCTGGTCAGAATCGACGCACGGTCAGACCCGGCTACGTCCCCGGCCCTTGACCAGCGAGACGATGAAGATGACCAGGCATGCGCCCACGATCGCGGCGATGAAGCCGGGGATCGAGAAGGCCTCCGGCATTGCGCCGCCCTCAGAGCTGGTGAACATGGAGACGAGGAAGCCGACGACGAATGCGCCGACGACGCCCGCGAGGACGTTTGCAACAACGCCCATCTGGGCGTTCTTGCCCATGATCATCGAGGCGATCCAGCCTGCGAGGCCACCGATGATGATCCAGGAGATGATGCTCCACATAGTGGTGTGTCCTTTCCCGAGAGTATTACTCGGCCCCGTACGGGCCGCCTCTACAGCAGAACACGGCTCGTCCCGGATTGCCTCCGGTCGAGCCTCGTGTGGGGTTAATCGTCGCTTATTCGTTACTTACCTGCGCCTCAGGCGTCATGTGAACAGGTTTCGTCAGGCGAGTTCCGCCGAATCCGGGTTCTTCTGGATGTAGCGCTCCACGAACGAGCAGTTGGGCCGCACGCGCAACCCCTCCTCGCGGGTGACCTGCAGGGCCTCGGCGATCATCCGCCCGGCCAGGCCGCGGCCGCCGAAATCCGGGTCGACGACCGTGTGCGGGAACGTCCGGACGCCGTCCGCGTCGCCGTAGTCGGCGAAGCCCGCCACCACGTCGTCGACCAGGATCTCGAACCGGCCGGCGGCGGTGTTGCGCCGCACCTGGACGTCCTCCCCGGCGCTCACGTGTGCGATTCCGGCCGCACGACCATCACCGGGCAGGGCGACGCCTGCAGGAGCGCCCGGCTGGTCGAACCCAGGACCATGCCCGTGAACCCTCCCCGCCCGTGGGATCCGACGACGACGAGCTGGGCGTTCTCCGCCTGCTCCACGAGTGCACGGACCGCGCGATCGCGGGTGACGAACCGCTCGATCCGGACTTCGGGGTAGCGGTCGGAGAAGCCGGCGAGTCGCTCGGACAGGGTCTCCAGCTGCTGCTCCTCGAGCTGCTTCCAGTCCTCGTCCGTCAGCGCGATCCCGGCCGCGGCGGCCTGGACCTGGGGGTCCATCCAGGTGTGCACCGCGATGAGGGGGGTGTCGCGCGCCGAGGCCTCGGCAAAGGCCCACTCGGTGGCCTTGGCGCTGACCTCGGAACCGTCGACGCCCACCACGACCGGGCCCGAGCGGTCGAGGTCGTCGGTGTCCTCACGGGTCACCACGACCGGACAGAACGCGTGGCTGGCCACCGAGGCCGAGACCGAACCGAGGACCATCCCCTTGATCCCGCCGAGTCCGCGGGACCCCAGGACGATCATCTTGGCCTTGCGGGAGTAGTCGATCAGGACCTGCGAGGGGTTGCCCTCGACGACCGCGTGCGAGACCTCGATGTCCGGGGCCACCTTGAGCGCGGTCTCCCTGGCCTGCTCGACGACCGGCTGGCACTCCTTCTCCAACTCGTCGTAGACGGGCTGGGGCGGGACCATGCCCTCGGCGAACATGGCCGCAGGCATCGTGTAGCTGGTCACCAGGACGAGCGGGACCCGCCGTGTGGCGGCGGTGTTGGCGGCGTACGCGACGGCGCCGGTCGAGGCGGCTGAACCGTCGATACCGACGACCACGGAATTCTCGAGAGAGGCCATACCTCAAAGGATACCGCCGGGCCCGATTCGCGAACCGCGTTCTTAGAACTCGGCCGTGTGTCTCAGAACTCGTCTGGGAAGGGGGCGTTGGGCGGGTAGGCCATGTTGAAGCTGCCCTGGAACGCCGGGAGGAAGGCGCGGCCGGGGCCGAAGAGGAAGAAGTCGACTACGGCGTCGATCATGAGTGCTCCTGGGGTAATTGGGGCAGTTGGCGCCGAAGTGACCGATGAGGCACCTGGTGCGAAAGGCGAGTGTAGCCCAGCGACTAGACTCTGCACATGCCGAAGCCAGGACGGCCGCGACGGCCACTGCCGTTGCGCGAGGGCGTGGACCCGGTCCGGATCCGGCTGGCCGACCCCGGTCAGGGGCCCCGCAGCATCCCCGAGGAGCTGCGCCGGCGATTCCCCGACCGGCTCGCCGAGCTCGAGGCGGCGCTCGCCTCCGGGCAGGTGGTGACCGCCGACGGGGAGGCCGTCACCGACGCCACCCGGCGGCGCCGGGGGATGGACGTGTGGACGTACCGGACCACCGAGCCCGAGGTAGAGGTGCCCTTCGGGATCGAGGTCCTGCACCGGGACGATCGCCTCGTCGTCGTCGACAAGCCGCACTTCCTGGCCACCACCCCCCGCGCCGGGCACGTCACCCAGACCGCACTGGTCCGGCTCCGCCGCGATCTCGGGCTGGAGGACCTGGCACCGGCGCATCGGCTCGACCGGCTCACCGCGGGAGTTCTGGTGTTCACCGTCGACCCCGCCCTCCGCGCCGCCTACCAGGACCTCTTCGCCGCGCGACGGGTCTCCAAGACCTACCTGGCCGTGGCGCCCGCGCCCGAGGGGACGCCGCACGTCCGCGAGCGGTCCAGCCGGATCGTCAAGACGCGCGGCGTGCTGCAGGCCGCCGAGGTGGACGGCCCACCGGACGCCCACACACGGATCACGCTGATCGCGACCCGTGATGCCCGGGAACGTGACGACGGGGAGGGCATGTGGGGGTCCGGGGCGCCGCTCGGTCTGTACCGCCTCGAGCCCGCCACCGGGCGCACGCACCAGCTCCGCGTGCACATGAACGCGCTCGGCACGCCGATCCTCGGCGACGACCTGTATCCGTGTGTGCGAACGATCACACCTGGTGATTTCTCCCACCCTCTGCAGCTGCTCGCGGAGAGCATTGGGTTCACCGACCCCGTCACCGGGGAGAAATGCCAGTTCAGGACCCGCAGATCGCTCGAAGCGTGGCCGTACGGGTGGGCCAGGGGTCAAGATCCGGGCCATCCCCCATCGGCAACGGCTCCGAACTCCTGCATGCTTTAGGTCGACCACCATGATCCAGGGGAGCAGATGACCACGCAGGCCGAGACCCAGCACCGGGCGGAGGGCGCGGAACTCGCAGCCGTCGCCACCGACCTCGTCATGACCTACGGCGAGGGCGAGACCGAGGTCCGCGCTCTGGACCACGTCAGCGCCTCGTTCGAGCGTGGACGGTTCACCGCGATCATGGGCCCGTCCGGCTCCGGCAAGTCCACGCTGATGCACTGTATGGCGGGCCTGGACCGGCCGACCTCCGGCTCGGTGCGGGTGGGGGAGACCGAGATCGTGGGTCTGGCGGACAAGCAGCTCACCGCGCTGCGCCGCGACCGTATCGGATTCGTGTTCCAGTCCTTCAACCTCGTCCCCACCCTGACCGCCGAGGAGAACATCACGCTCCCGCAGGACATCGCGGGACACCCCATCGACCGGGGGTGGTTCGACGAGGTGATCGGGAGACTGGGAATCAAGGACCGCCTCTCGCACCGGCCGTCGGAGCTGTCCGGCGGCCAGCAGCAACGCGTGGCCTGTGCGCGCGCGCTGGTCGGACGCCCCGACATCCTGTTCGGCGACGAGCCCACCGGCAACCTCGACTCCACCTCGTCGGCGGAGGTGCTGGCGATCCTGCGCAGCGCCGCCGACGATTTCCAGCAGACCGTCGTGATCGTCACCCACGATCCGCGGGCCGCCACCTACGCCGACCGCGTCCTGCTGCTCGCCGACGGCCGGGTCGTGCGTGAACTCTCCCACCCCACCGCCGACGAGATCCTGGCGGCCATGGGCGCGCTCGAGGAGCAGTGATGGCCGCCGCCCGCCACGCTGCTGCTCACCCCCCCGGCGACGCGCACGGTCAGGCCCCCAGCCACGCGCGGCCCATGCTCCGGGTCTCGCTCCGCAACATCGCCGCACACAAGCTGCGCCTGGTCCTGTCAGTCCTCGCCGTGGTGCTGGGCACCGCGTTCGTCACCGGCTCGCTCGTGTTCACCTCGACCCTCCAGAGCACCTTCGACGGACTGCTCGACCAGGGCACCCAAGACCTGTCCGCGATGATCGAACCAGACGACCCGCGGGGCGCCGGCGTGCCCTTCGAGGTCGCCGACCGCGCGCTCGAACTGCCGGGCGTCGAGGCCGTCACCCCCGGGGTGACCGGCACCGTGGTCATGTTCAACTCCGACGGCACGCCCTACCAGTCGGGTGGCGCCCCGTCGGAGGGGCTGGAGTGGGTCGAGCCCGACGAGGCGGTGGGGAGCAGTAGCTGGATCTCGGACGGACGGGCTCCGGCCGCGGACGGCGAGGTCGTACTCCCCGAATCCGTGCTGGACAACGCGGGACTCGCGATCGGCGACTCCGCGCAGGTGTACACGACCTCACAGGGGATGCTCGACGTCACGGTCGTGGGCACCTACTCCTCGGAGACCGATGTCGGCGGCTACGTCGGGGTCGGGTTCACCTCCGAGCAGGCCCGCGAGCTGTTCACCGACGGCGAGAACGCCAGCAACGTGGCCGTCCGTGCGCTACCCGGGGTGAGCCAGGAGGAGATGCGAGACACCCTCGCCGCCGAGTTCCCCCAGTACGAGGTGAGCACGGGTGAGGAGGTCAAGGAGCGGCTCTCAGAGCAGCTCTCGACAGTCCTCGACTTTGTCAACTACTTCTTTGTGGCCTTCGGACTGATCGCGCTGCTCGTGGGCACGTTCATCATCTACAACACCTTCTCCATGCTGGTGGCGCAGCGGCTGCGTGAACTCGCCCTCCTGCGGGCGATCGGCGCCACCCGCGGCCAGCTCACCAGGTCCGTGCTGGCCGAGGCCGCGCTGACCGGTCTGGTCGGGTCCGCGATCGGCGTACTGGCAGGGTTCGGGCTGGCGAGGGTCATCTTCGCTGTGCTCGACGCCTTTGACCTGGGGATCCCCTCCGGAAACCTGGCGCTCACGCCGATGGCCGTGATCACCCCGCTGGTGCTCGGCTTCGTGGTGACCGTGTTCTCCGCATGGGCTCCGGCCCGCCGCGCCGGACGGGTCGCCCCCGTCCAGGGCATGCGGGTCGGTGCCGCCTCCTCGGAGGCCGGCGGGGGCTGGCGCACCTCGGTCGGGGTACTGGCCGTGGTCAGCGGCATCATGCTGGCCCTGATCGGCACCTGGCAGGACACCACGAGGAGCGGCGCGATCACCGTGGGCGTCGGTGCCGCTGCCCTGATCGTCGGCAGCTTCCTGGTGATGCCCGCCCTTGCCAGGCCCATCGCCGGCGGGATCGGGCGGGTCATCGGCGCGCCGTTCGGTGCCGTCGGCAAGTTGGCGGCCACCAACGCCGGCCGCAACACCCGCCGCACCGCGGCCACGGCGTTCGCCCTCACCCTGGGGCTCACCCTGGTGGCGGCGTTCGGCACGCTCGGCGCCACCACAAGGGAGAGCGTGAGCGGCCTCATCGACCAGGGGATCAACGCCGACGTCATAGTCCAGGGCGTGGCCTCCCAGGGTCCGCCGACCCCGCTGGCCGGGGGCATCGAGGACCGGATCGCCGGCGTCGACGGCGTCGGGGACGTGGCCTGGCTCGCGTTCGGCTTCGGCCAACTCGGCGGCGAACCCCAGGCGCTCGCGGCCGCCGGTGGACCCGTCGGGGATCTGCTCGAGGCCACCGTGCTCGACGGCTCGCTCGAGCCGGAGGCGGACTCCCTCGTCGTCTCGCGGGAGGTCGCGCGCGACAACGGCTGGACGATGGGCGCCCGGGTGCCGCTCGTCGGCCCGGACGGCAGCGAGTCCACCCTCCGGGTGACCGGCGTGTACAGCGACGCCCAGATCCTCGGCCCCTTCTACACCGGCATAGATGTATACGAGCGGCTGGTGCCGGAGAACCTGCGCTCCACCGCGATCGTGCTGGCCAAGGCGGCAGAGGGCACCTCGCCCGACCAGGTGTTGGCAGCTGTGACGGACGAGCTCACCGACATCCCGATCGCCACCGTGCAGAGCAAACAGCAGTACATCGACGTCCAGTCGGGCGGGATCGACCAACTGCTGACGATCATCTACGCCCTGCTCGGCCTGGCCCTGGTGATCGCGGTGCTGGGGATCGTCAACACCCTGGCGCTGTCGGTGATCGAGCGGCGCACGGAGATCGGCATGCTGCGGGCGGTGGGGATGCAGCGATCTCAGATCCGGCGGACGATCAACCTCGAGTCCACGCAGATCGCGGTGTTCGGGGCTCTGGTCGGAGCGGCGGTCGGCGTCTATCTGGGCTGGGCCTTCGTGTCCGTGCTGGCGGACAGTGGGTTGAGCGAGACCACCATCCCGTGGGGCACCATCGGGACCGTGCTCGTGGCCTCAGCGTTCGTAGGGGTGTTGGCCTCCCTGTGGCCGGCGCACCGGGCCGCCAAGACCGATCCCCTCGAGGCGATTGCGGACTAGCTGCCCACCGACAGCCATGCCGCCACCGTCGCACCGGCGATCATCGCGGGCCCGAACGCGATGCCGGTGTGGCGGTTCGCGCGGCGGGCGGCCAGGAGCACCAGGGCCACCACGGCGTTGATCGCGAACGCGGCCAGGGTCCCGACCAGCACGTAGTACCAGCCCAGCCACCCAAGGAAGATGCCGAGCACGCCGGCGAGCTTGACGTCGCCCAGCCCGAGTCCGGAGGGGTTGATGAACGCCAGGGTGAAGTAGAGGGCGAGCAGGGCCAGTGCCGCCGCGGCAGCTCGGCCCAGGGCGCCCCAGTCGCCGGTCACCGCGGACGCCACGGCAAGCGCCGCGAACAGGACCGGGTACATGGGGACGACGACGAGGTCGGGCAGCCGGTGCACGGCCAGGTCGATCGCCACGAGGAGCCCACAGGCCACCGCCAGCGCCGCGAACGCGACCAGTTCGGGCAGGGTTTCGACTGATCCGGCGTCGACAGATCCGGTGCCGGCCAGCCCGGCGGCCCCGGCCCCTCCGGCGGCTGCCAGTCCCACGTGGAGTCCTGAGCGCAGCCACCGCGAGTCGGAGTCGGCGATCGACCGGATCCACCCGGTCAGCGCCGCGGCCAGTGCCCCGCACGCCACCGCGGTGAGGATCACGAGCATCAGGAGAAGGCCTCCATCATGTTCATCGCGGTGGGGCCGAGCAGCACGATGAACAGTACCGGCAGAATGCACACGATCAGCGGGAAGATCACCTTGACGGGGATCTGCATTGCCTTCTCCTCCGCGCGCTGCCGGCGCTTCATCCGCATCTCGGCGGCCTGGGTGCGCAGTACATCGGCGATGGAGATGCCGTAGGCGTCCGCCTGGATGATCGCACGGACGAAGCGGCGGAGGTCGGCGACGTCGGTGCGGGTGGCCAGGGACTCGTAGGCTTGTCTACGGGTCTGGCCCACCTGGATCTCCTGCAGCGTGCGGACCAGCTCCTCCGCGAGTGGACCCGTGCCGTTCTTGCCCGCCCGCGACATGGCGGAGTCGAAGCCCAGCCCGGCCTCCACGGCGATGGTCATCTGGTCGAGGGTATCGGCCAGCTCGAGCTGGATGGCCTGGCTACGTTCCTGGCCCCGGCTGTGCAGCAGGAGCTCGGGCAGGAAGTAACAGACCACGGTGGTGGCGAGCCCGAGGAACACCGGGAGGGGGCCTTCGGAACTGCGGATGAACAGCACGCTCAGGGTGCCGACCCCCAGGCCCAGGGCGAGCTTCACCACCAGCAGCCGGTCCAGTGACCAGCCGGGTGGGCGTCCGGCGCGGGAGAGCAGCTTCTCCAGCATCCGGATGGACCCGCTGGGGGTCAGCCGCCGTGCCAGGACGACCAGCCCCCCGGAACTCGTCTCCTCTTCCGGTGCGAGTGGTGTGGAACCCGGCCCGGGATCCAGACCGAGGGTGAGGTTGGCGACCGTGCGGGTGCGATCTCCGCCGAGATCGGCGAGCACGGTCCAGACCACCAGCGCCACGGCCAGGCTGATGGCGACGACGGCGAACAGGGCCGAGGGGGACACGGTGATCTCCTTTCGAATGCAGGGAAACGGGTCAGAACTTGATGTTGACGACCTTGCGCAGCCACAATCCGCCGACGAGCAGAAGGATCAGGGCGACGCCGATCAGGGCATAGCCGAGCAGGCTCTGGGTGAACGGGACCATATACGCGGGGTTGGTCATGAAGAGGAAGCCCGAGATCCCGACGGGCAGGGCCATGAGAATGTAGGCCGACAGCTTGCCCTCGGCGGCCAGAGCCTGGACCTGGCGGCGGATCTGGTTGCGCTCGCGGATGGTGTGGCCGACCCCGTCGAGCACCTCGGCGAGGTTGCCGCCGACCTCGCGGTTGATCGCGATGGCCTGGGTCACCCAGACGAAGTCTTCGCTCCCCATCCGTTGCGCGGTCTCCTCGAGGGCGGGGGCCAGTTCGCGCCCCACCCGGGTCTCGTTGATGATCCGCGCGAACTCCTCGGAGGTGGGCGCCTCGGCCTCGCGGGACACCGAGGCCAGGGCCTGCAGAAGGCTGTGCCCGGCCCGGAGGCTGCTGGCCATCAACTGCAGGGAGTCGTCCAACTGGTCGGCGAAGGCGGCCCGGCGTCGACCGGCCTTCACGGTGAGACCCACCCTGGCCACAAGGGGGGTCAGGAGGCCGAGCGCGATACCGAGCAGTGCCCCGGAGGCGACGAGACCGATCGCGGTGGCCGCGAGTGCGGCGACGATCACGAGAAAGACGAAGTCCTGCAGGCGCATCTTTATCCCGGCCTCGGCCAGCGCCCCGGCACCGGGGGTTCCGCGACGGCGGAGGGTGGTATCGATGGCCGTCGTCAGCGCGGTCGACGCCCGGGTCACCGGCCCCGGGCCCTCGGAGTCGATGGGACGCCGCCGATCGCGGGGGACGCGCGTGCGGGTCAGGGTCTGGACCAAGAGGTACCCCGCGACCAGTAGAGCGATCGAGAGCGCCACCACTCCGATGATCGCCGGGGAGAGGATTTCCTGGTTCACCGTGGCTTGCCCGTCGGACCGGTCGTGCCGAACACCCGCGGCGAGAGGGTGATGCCCAACTCGGTGAAGCGGTCGGTGAACCGCGGGCGGACACCCGTGGGGATCGGCTTGCCGAGAAACTTCCCGTTCGCGTCGAGGCCAGCGGAGTAGTCGAAGAGAAAGGCGTCCTGCAGGGTGACGGTCTGGCCCTCCATCCCCTGGACCTCGGTGACCGCGGTGACGCGTCGGGTGCCGTCGCGCAGGCGGGTGAGCTGGATGATCACATCCACCGCCGAGGCGATCTGCTCACGGATGGCTCGGAGGGGAAGGTCCATCCCGGCCATGAGCACCAGGGTCTCCAACCGGGCGATCGCGTCGCGGGGGGAGTTGGCGTGCACGGTGGACAGTGACCCGTCGTGACCGGTGTTCATGGCCTGGAGCATGTCGAGTGTCTCGCCGCCACGGACCTCGCCCACCACGATGCGGTCGGGCCGCATACGCAGGGAGTTGCGCACGAGGTCGCGGATGCTGATCTCGCCCTTGCCCTCGATGTTGGCCGGCCGGGCCTCCAATCGCACCACGTGGTCCTGCTGCATCTGCAGTTCCACAGCGTCCTCGATGGTCACGATGCGTTCGCCCTCGGGGATGAAGGAGGACAGCACGTTGAGCAGGGTGGTCTTTCCACTGCCCGTACCTCCGGAGACGATGATGTTCAACCGGGCCTGAACGCAGGCCTGGAGGAGTTCGGCCATCTCCGGGGTGAGGGTCCCGAAGCCGATCAGGTCGGGGACCTTGAAGGGGTCCCGGGAGAACTTACGGATGGTCAGGGACGAGCCGTTGACCGCCAGCGGCGGGACGACCGCGTTGACGCGCGAACCGTCGGCCAGTCGGGCGTCGACCAGCGGGGAGGACTCGTCGATGCGTCGACCGATCCGGGAGACGATGCGCTCGATCACCCGGCGCAGGTCCTCCTCGGAGGTGAACCGTGCGGGGCTGCGGGTGAGTTTTCCGCTCTGCTCTATGTAGATCATGTCCGGTCCGTTGACCATGATCTCGGTGACGGTGGGGTCGGCCAGCAGACGTTCGAGGGGGCCGTGGCCCAGGACGTCGTCCTGGATGTCGGCGATGAGCCGCTTGCGCTGCTCACTGGTCAGGGGGACCGTCTCCTCTTCGACGACCTGATTGAGCTCGCTGCGCACCAGCGCGTGGAGTTGTTCCTCGGTAAGCGAGGGATTGTTCAGGCGCGTCCCCATACGTTCGAACAAGGCCGTCGAGGCGCGCTCCTTGAGCTTGGACAGCGCGTCGCCACCCGCGGGGGGCGCCGCAGGATTGTCCGCGGGCGGGACGACGGGGGGAGGGGGGACCACCGGGGTCACCGTGCTGTCAGCCACGGTCGCGTGCGGAGCGGCCTTGCGAGCGGAGAGGGTCCGTCGCTCGGTGCTCGGTGGGTGTTCAGGCGTCGGGGACTGCGGAGCGGCGACGGGCTCCACGGCAGCGACGGCAGGCGCGGTTTCCGAGCCGACGTCGGGGGACTTGGCGGCCCTGAGCCGCTCGGACAGGCTCATCTGTCGTCTCCTCGGTGGTCCCGCCGGTGCAGCCGGTGCCGGCCCTCGGACCTGGTGGCCGGCGAGTCCGATGTCTGCGCGGGCGTGGGCCTGAGTCGGCCCAAGAGCTTGCCGACCGCCGACTGGGACGCAGGCTTACGGACAGGCGACGGAGTGAACCGGGCCACGAGCCGCCGCAGTTGGGTCGTGACGGGGTCGCGTCTGTCGTTCTGCAACAGGGGTATGCCCTGGTTGACGGACGAGACTGTTCCCTTTGACCGGGGGATCATCATGTCCACGGTGGCACCGATGGTCGCCTCGACATCTGTCTTGGTGAGGCCGTTCTGGGTGTCGGCGAAGTTCAACACCACGTGGCGGCCGGTGAAGACCATGCCCAGTTCGCGCAGGATGTCGATCTCCTTGCGCAGTCCGCGGACTCCCGGTACATCCATGCTCGTCACCAGGATCAGGTCATGGGTGTTGTCCAGCACCGTCAGGGTGAGCTCGGTCAGACCCGGGCCGGTGTCGACCACCACATAGCGGAACTCCGAGGCCAGGGTCTGCAGCAACCGGCCGATGTCCTCCACCCCGACGGAATCGGCTTCCGCGGGCGATCCCGGTCCACACACCACGTACAGGCCGGTCTCGTGCTGTGTGAGGAAGGTCTTGAGCACCATCGTGTCCCGGGCGGCCGGCCCGTGTACAACGTCCACCAGGGTGTACTCCGGCGAGAGGTTGAGGGCGCTGCCCACGTCGCCGAACTGCACGTCGAGGTCGACCAACACCGTGGAGTGCGGATCGGCCCGGGCCAGACCGACGGCCAGGTTGGTGGCGACGGTGGTCTTGCCGACGCCGCCCTTGGGAGAGGCCACGCTGATCACCCGGCCTGGTGGTGTCTCCGATCCGTTGACTCCATCTCCGGGGCCCGTTTCCTCCTCGGATTGGCGGTATCGAGCGGCCCGGCTGGCCTTGTCCAGGACCCACCCGAGTTCGGAGAGGTCGGCTTCGGGGTGCACGATGTCGCACACGCCGGCGCGCATCGCCGCGAAACCGATCTCTTCGGCCCGGTCGCTCACCAACACCACCGAGATGCCCGTGTTGTCGGTTTCGAGTCCGGCCGTCAGTTCGAGAGCGACCGCACCGTCATCCGCCCCCGTGTCGAGGACTACCACCGCCAGGGGTTGGGTCCCGCCCGACATGGCGAGCAATCTGGCGGGGTCGGATGGAAGAGGCCCGAGCGGCAGGTCAATAAGCGCGTCTCCCACCGCTGCTCGGACACGGTCGCGGAGATCGGCGGACTCGGTCACCAAAGCGATGCGGCTCATTCGTACACGTTCCCAGGAGTCACGACGCGGGTCCCGTCCTGGGGCACCTCGAGTCCTTCCACTGAGAGCCAGATCGTCCCGTGTTCGGCACCGAACACGATGGTCTCCGCATCGCGGGCGTTGACCGCGAGGGTGACGATCATTCCGCCGTCGGGCATCGCTGCGGCTGCGGGGTCCTCGGTCGTCTCGGTGTCGGAGGGAGGCGCCATGCCACCCTGCACCCTGAGCACCAGGATCTTGTGGAGGACGAGGTGGGTTTCGTCAAGTGGGGGGCCGAGCGAAACGAAAACGCCGACCGTCGCACCGGGAGTGAGCGTCCCGCCCAGAACCCTGGGTGCGGCGAGCGGAATCGAGACCTGGTGCAGGTCGGGCGGCGCCGGGATCTCCCCGGGTCTCAGGATCGACGCCGGGTCGGCGAACCGCCCTGCCAGGATCTGCTCGCCCGGTTGCAGGGTGGTGACGGCCACCAGCCCGTCGAGCTCCGCGAGATCGGTCACGGCCCCGGGGCCCACCGCGGCTGCGGGGATGGACTCGGTGGCGATGAGCTCTTCCAACGCTTCGGCCGGGGTGCCCTCGGTGATGGGACCGGTGGCCACCAGCACACTGACCGGTTCCATGTCGGCCATTGCTCGTTGATCGGCGTTGCTGACGTAACTGATCAATACGACGGCACCGAGCACCGCGAGCAGGGCGGCCGCCACGATGGCCACGACACGACGATTCACAGGGGAACTCACTTACCTATCGGGGGAGCAGGGCCACCACGGAGGCGCCCATGTCGGGGGCGGAGGGCCCGTACTCGAAGTCATCGGACATGTCCACGAAGCGGGTGAAGTACCCCTCGATGCAGCGCTCGTCTCCTCGACAGCTGCTGTTCCAGTTCCGGCCGGAGAAGCGGTAGCCGGTGATGTGGAAGGCCGCGTATCCGTAGACGCTGTACCAGGCGTTGTTGCCCGAATCTTCCGAGCGGTCGAAGATCGGCAACAACACGGTCGCGTTCCGCAGGGCGATGAGGTCGGCGTCGGTGCAGGCGTTGGGGACGGAGTTGCCGGGGTCGCTCCAGAGGATCTGGTTGATGCTGTTGGCGACGCTGCACCGTCCGGAATTGGCCGCCAGCCAGCCGAAACCGCCTGGCACGTGGTTGCCGGAGGGGCCGGTGCACCCGTTCGCGCCCGCGGTCTTGGAGGCGAAGATGGTGCGTTTGACGGTTCCCGATGGCATTCCGCCACCGGTCTGCGCGCGGAAGTCGCAGAGGGAGAAGGTCAACGGGAGCACGGCGGACCCACCGGTCGGGGCGCCCCAGCCGGCGACCGCCGAGGTGCCGATGGGTGTCTCGTTGATTCCCAGGACCGGGGCGAACCAGTGTTCTCGCACAGCGGAGCCAGCTACCGACACCCGGCCGGTCGTCGGGCTGGGTACCGGAACTACCTCCGCGGTGGCCTCGGTGTCGATGGTGTTGGCGGTGATGAACTGCTGCGCCGTAGTGCGCGGTGCCCGGCAGTCGCCGCGTGCGCAGTCCTGGGCGATGGCAAGCACGGCAGCATCAGTGCCGGTCTGGAGTTGTTGCCGTTCCGAGTGGATGGAGGCGATGTCGACCGAGATGGCGGCGAAGCCGATGAGGGGAATCATGAGAAGCGCGACCATCACGCTGACCGCACCGCGGTCGTCCTTCAGCCGTTGCATCGCATGGTTCCTCTGCCGGTGAGGGTGAAGTCGTCTATCGGGAGGAACCCGGAGAGCAGTTCGAGCGGGTAGGTGATGGTGACCGTGGCCGTGCCGGCGGGGGTCGTCGCCGTGGCCGCGCAGCTGGTGGGAGTGACGCTGATCGTTGCGCGCGAGAGGTTGAGGGGGCCGGCAGAGTTTCGGGTAGTCGTCCGGGCGGCTGCCGCGTTGTTTTCGAGGGCCATCACTCGCACGCCGTCACGGGCTGCGTTGGAGAGCGTGGTCTGGATGTTGTAGGCGCGGCCGAACTCGATAATTCCGATGACGAGGGCGAGGAGAACCGGAACGACCAGGGCGAATTCCAATGCCGACGCCCCGCGATCGTTGAGGGGTCTGAGCATGGTCGGTCCTCAAGAGGTGGAGGGGTCAATGAATGGGAGAGGGGAAACCGACTCCGGCGCAGCACCCCGGGATGGGCACTGCGCCGGAGAACGGGCCGAATGGACGGTCAGCCCTCGCCGCCGCCGGCAGCGCCACCCGGGATGCGGCCCGCGACGTTGTTGAACATTTCTTGCAGGTTGGTTCCCAAGAGGGCTACGGCGACGATGATCACGACTGCGATCAGGCCGACCATCAGGCCGTACTCCACGGCCGTCGCGCCGCGGTCCTTGCGGTCCTCGAAGCGGTCACCGATGAGGGTGTAGAGGGTGAAGAAGTAAGCAGTTGCCTGGCTCATGATGAACCGTCCTTATGGTGCGGGGGCCGAGCGGCCCGAGGGGAGGGGCGTCCGATTCGTGATTGCGAATCTGTGACGAGAATCACTATGGCACATCATCTTCGATTGTCAAAACAAACTGATTAATTCGGTGCCTCAGTATGTCCCTGCGGACTGGACGGGTCGGGCCCTTGGGGTCCGGGGTTGCCGGACGTGGCGGGCCCGGCCGAGTGTGATCAGCCCGAGAGCGCAACTGAACACCGCATACATCCACCCGCACAGTGGTTGTCGCCAGCTGTGAGGGCTTCTGGCCGGAGGGGCGGCAGAGGCAGGAATCTTGTCGGTTTGGCAAACGATGGTAGCGCCATGGTGGTTCTGACTCGAAACTATAGCCTGTGAAAACCCTGAAAGATAGCTAGGTAAACCTAAAAGAATGCGATCTCGTGTCTGGACAGGTGTCAACGATGCGCCGCATCGGGGCGTGGGTGTAGTAAGAAATGCTCCCCCGAAGGGGCGAGGAATCAGCGCAGGAGGCCGAAGAGGCGTCCGCCACGGTGCTCGTGGCGCGAGAGCGCGGACCCCAGGAGGTCGGCGTCGTGCGTGTGGTCGACCTCGCTGCCGGCCAGGCGGCCGACTGTGCGCTCCCAGAGGAGCCCCTCGTACACCGCGAGAAGGTCGAGGGCGGCGGCGGCGGGGTCGCGCAGTCCGGCGGCGTCGAGGGCGCTGAGGAGGTCGCTCGGGTCGAGCAGGGCGGCAACGAGATCGGTGGTGTCGTCTTTGCCGGTGAGCTCCATGATGAGCGCGGAGCGGGCCGCGAGCTCGCCGCGGTAGTCGGCGAGGAGGCCTTCGATCATCCGCGTGAGCAACGACAGGACGTCGTCGGCGTCGGAGGAGGCCAGTTCCTGGATCCCGGAGACCTCGACGAACCCACGCAGGAGCGAGGTGAGCCTGTCGACGGTGAGGGAGAGGAGCTGCGCACGGGTCCGGCAATAGTAGGAGGTGGATCCGGAGGGCAGTCCGGCCTCGGAGTCCACGGCGCGGTGGGTCAGCGCGCGCACGCCGTCCCTGGCCACCACCTCGATCGCCGAATCGGCGATGAGCATGCGCCGGTCCTCCATGGTGGCTCCCGTCGTCGTGGTTCACGAACCTTCGGCTCGACCGCTGTAGCGCGGGCTGGCGCCGACTAGAGGGTCAGCCTATCGCCGGGAGTGGGCCGGAGGCGCCGAAACAGCAGACGCCCCGACACCGGTTTCGGTGTCGGGGCGTCCACGAGGGAGGCCGGGTGTCTCAGGCCGCCGAGGCGAGCTTGCGGGCGCGCCGCTTCGCCGAGTAGTTGAGCGCCGTCTGCAGGCCCGCTCGCTGCCCTTCCTCTTGTGCGGGGAGGGGCTTGGGCAGGTCTGCGAACATGCGCTCGGAGTGCGTCTCCGGGGCGTCGTCCGCCGTGCGCTGCAGCATGTGGTCGGGCAGCGACATCTTGGCGATGGTTCTCCATGCCTTGAAGTACTGCACCGGCAGCGGGCCCGCCACGTACGGCAGGTCGTACTTGCGGCACACCTCGCGAACACGTACCGATGCCTCGGCCAGACGGTTGGACGACATGTCGGGGTAGATGTGGTGTTCGATCTGGTACGACAGGTTGCCCGAGAGGAAGTCGATGACCGGTCCGCCGGTGAGGTTGGCGGAACCGAGCATCTGCCGCAGGTACCACTCGGACCGCGTCTCGTTCTCGACGTCCTTCCTGGTGAACTTCTCGGCGCCGTCGGGGAAGTGCCCGCAGAAGATCACGGCGTTGGTCCACACGTTGCGGATGCCGTTGGCGGTGAGGTTCGCGGTCATCGTGGACTTCCAGCCCTTGCGCGACAGCGCCGGGTAGAACACGTAGTCCTTGGCGAGCTGACGCCCGGCCTTCTTGGCGAAGAGCCCGAGCTTGTTCATGGTCTCGCGACGGTCGTCCCGTCCCTTCGCGACCTTGCCCAGCTCGAGGTGCTGGATGCCGACGCCCCACTGGAAAAGCAGCGCGAGTGCCGCGTTGTAGACGAGGTTGCCGTAGAAGAACGGGTGCCAGCGCTGGTCCCGCGTCACGCGGAGCACGCCGTACCCGACGTCGTCGTCCAGGCCCACGATGTTTGTGTACTTGTGGTGGATGTAGTTGTGGGTCTGCTTCCAGTGCTCGGCGGTGCCGACGATGTCCCACTCCCACGTGGTGGAGTGGACCTCCGGGTCGTTCATCCAGTCCCACTGCCCGTGCATGATGTTGTGCCCGAGCTCCATGTTCTCGACGATCTTGGAGAGCCCGAGCGCGCCGGCGCCGATGGCCCACGCGGTGCGGTTGCGCGAACCGACCATCAGCAGAGCGCGGGAGCCCACCTCGAGCGCACGCTGGAAGCGGATGGTGTTGCGGATGTAGGTCGCGTCCCGCTCGCCCAGGGAGCCGATGATGTCCTGCCGGATCTGCTCGAGCTCTTCACCGAGAGCTTCGATGTCGGCCTCGGACAGGTGTGCGAATTCAGGGATGTCTGTGATTGCCATGAACCTACGGTACCGTAACTTACGGTCGCGTAGGTAGGGTTTAGTTGACTGGGTCACACAGTGGTTCCGGATCGGGCCCATCGTGGAACGTCCGAATCGGGCGTCTTTCGACGCCGCTCGGATCGAGGCTACGATGCCCTGGCCAGCGCCGGAGCCAGACGATGCCACATCGGATGTCACGGTTGTGTAACGTCGGACGAGTTCGCGACGACATACAGGTTGTCACGCGCCGCGGACGGCTCGAGGAGTTCTCTTGAGACCGTCCGGCGGCAACGGGGACCACCAGACCGCCAGATACGCCAGTACGATTTCAGTACGGATCACAAGGGGACACATCATGAGCAGCGCCAACGACATCTTCCTTCAGGCCATCCAGCCCATCGTCGACATCTTCTGGACGTTGGTGTGGACCGCCACCGGCTCGACCGTCAGCGTTCCCCGCCCCCTTAACCCCCCCCCCCCCACCAGATAAGGCGCGGCCGGGGAGAGAAACCGGGCCCCAGAAACCGCCCCCCCCCCACACCCGAGGCGCGGC
>JBKBRA010000017.1:28105-49515 GCA_046292305.1 Dietzia sp.
CCCGGGGGGGGCGGGTTAGACACCCCGCCCCCCGGCCCCGGCCCCCCTCCCCCCCGCGGGGGGGGCCGTCGTGCTTTCCGGCGCCCGGAACGGATCCGACGCGGTGCGGTATCAGAGTTCGAACGGTCAGAGTCCGACCTGTCAGAGCCCGAACTTCTCACTGCCGCCGAGGTCGATCGGGATCGAGGCCCCGGTGATGCCCGCACCTGCGGCGCTGCACAGATAGACGGCCATGGAAGAGATCGCCGACGCCTCCACCCACGGCTCGGGCAACTGGTTCATCCCGCTGAAGGTCTCTGCTGCGTCCTCGAGCGTCGCGCCCTGGCCCCCGGTCATCATCGCGATCATCGACGGGTTCTCGATCATCGGGGTGCGGACGTTGCCGGGATGGATCGAGTTGCACCGCACACCCGAGAAACCGAGTTCGCCGGCCAGGGACTTGGCCAGCCCGCGGACCGCCCATTTGGAGGTCGTGTAGCTGGCGGTGAACGGCGCACCCCGCAGGCCCACCATCGAGCTGATGATCACGACGCACCCGCCCCGCCCGGTGGCCAGGATGTGGGGGATCGCGGCCGTCGTGGTGACCCATGTGCCCTTGAGGTTGATGTCCAGCGTGGTGTCCCACTCCTCTTCGGAACGTTCCCAGGAGGCGGTGGGCTCGGGCGAGACCCCCGCGTTGGCCACCACGAAGTCGAGGCCGCCCAGCTCGGCGACCCCGGCATCGACGGCCTCCCGCATCCCGGGCAGGTCGCGCACGTCGACCTCCGCGGTCACGCACCGCCGGCCCAGGGCGCGCACCGCCTCCGCGGTGGCCTGCAGGTCCTCCGGGTTCGCCATCGGGTAGGGGACCGTCTCGATGTCTCGGCACAGGTCCAGGGCGATCACGTCGCACCCGGCAGCGGCGAACGCCTCGCAGTGCGCCCGGCCCTGCCCGCGGGCGGCGCCGGTGACCAGCACGACCTTTCCGGTCAGCTCGGGCGGGTTGGCGGTGGGGTTCGACATGGTGGGTGTCCTTCGGTGTTCGGTGGCGGGCCCTGCGGGGTCGTCCGCCCTGCGGCATGCTGGAAGTCCAACGTAGACAAAGTGATAGGTAGTGATCATCATGCTTGAACGGACTCTTGTCCTAGTGGATACCTCGTATCTACTGGCTAGCTTTTACAACTCGTGGGAGGAGGGTGCGCGAGGTCAGTTGGAGATATCCCTGGCCACGGTCGTGCACCGTTTAGATCAGGTCGCCCACGGACTCGTGGACCAGCCTGTCCAACGACAGAACTGGTATGACGGGATCCCGGATTCCGGCCCGCATCGTTACCAGCGGACGCTCCGGGTGATCGAGGGCGTGCAGCTGCGCGCGGGACAGTTGATCGAATGGGGCGAGCGGCGTACCCAGAAGGCCGTCGACACGCTGCTGGTCGCGGACATGATCCAGGCCGCCTACAAGGGTCAGTGTTCTGACATGGTTCTGGTCACCGGGGACGCGGACATGATCCCGGGGGTGCGGGTGGCAGTGGACGCCGGCGTGCGGATGCACCTCGTCGGCTTCGGCTGGGATTCCATCTCCTCGGCGTTGCGCCATGCGTGCGACACCACGATGGTCCTGGATCCGCGCACGGATTTCCATGACGCAATGCAGATCAGGGTCCTCGAGGGTCCGATCCCGCCGAAGGTGCGGGCGTCGACCGAGCGGCCCACCGCACCCGGAGACGAGGCCAGCGAGCCCGAGGGCGAGGAGTCGGTGGGGATGGTCGAGGTCGATCTGCGCTCCGATCGTGCAGCCGCCACCTCGGTGGCCGACGAGACGAGCTTGACGATCGCCGACGAGGAGTGGGCCGCGGACGCCGAGGAGCGCGCGGCCGATGAGCAGGAATGCGCTGAGATCTCAGAAACCCTCGATGCCGAGGCCTCCGCGACTGAGCGGGGTGAGAAGCGGGGAGCCGCGGCGGGATCATCGGAGAAGCCCTCCGGGCCCCCGGCACAGTCGAGTCCACAGGGCCAGACGAGTCCACAGGCCCCGACGAGATCACAGGCACAGCCGAAGCCCCAGCCCCGGCCGCAGCACACTGAGCCTCAGTCCCAGCCGCCGTCCCTGATTCAGTCCCAGACCCGGGCCCCGACCCCGACCCCGGCCACAGATGTCCAGAACACAGATGCCCCGGCCACATCGACCACGTCCGCCGAGACGTCGCCCGTCGAATCGAGGTCGACGCCCGCGCCATCCCTCGCGCCCACACCCGGATCGCCTCGGACGCCGGGCTCCCCGCCCAATGGTTCGTCGCGGCCCAGCCCGTCGATGATGGCCCCGCACCGCCGCCCGCTGCGGTCCAAGTTCGTGCCGTTGTCCGAGGAGGTGTGGACCTCGTCCGGCGAGCAGACGCCGTTTGACGTGGGCCAGCAGTACGCCACCTGGTGGTACGAGCAGGCCGCGACCGAAGAGCAACGCGACCAGGCGCATCTGCTCTCCGGGGGCGTGCTCCCGCCGGTGGTTGACCGCCCGCTCCTTCAGTTCGCGTGCCAGATGCTCAACGAGTTCACCCTGACCGAGGCGCAGCGCGTACGCCTGCGCGACGGATTCCATGAGGGGATCCGCGCGGTTCTGCTCAAGCACCGCTGAGTCGGGACGTCAGCGCTGAGTCGGGACGTCAGAAGGGCGGCGGGTCGTGGTCGTAGTCGTCCGGCCCGTCGTCCTGCGCCGCGGCCGCGTTCTCGCGGCGCTGCGCGGCGATCCGACACGCACGCCTGTACCAGTGGGTACTGACGGGCCGGGGACTGAGCCAGGGTCGCGTGGCGGAGCCGGGCTCGGGAGGCGCCTCGGTTCCGTTTCTCGTCCGGTCCCGCCACTTCGCCAGGGGGCCGTCGGGGTGGGTGGTGATGGTGTGGCCACTGTCAGTGACGACGACCAAGGTTCCGTCCCGCAGTAGCTGGTAGTACCAGGTGTGGAAGGTCTTGAACCGGTGGTGGCGCCGACAGAGGCACATGAGATTGGCCTCGAGGGTCTGTCCGCCCCGCCCCGGGTCTGCGTGGTCAAAGGGCACGACATGGTCAACGTCACAGTCGTCCGCGGGTACCGAGCAACCGGGGTGTCGACAGGTGCCGTCCCGGAGTCGGATCCGGCGGGCCAGCTCGGCACTGATCCGGTAGCGGCGCGCGCCGCTGGCGGAGTCCGCGGCCCCGGCCTCGGGATCGGGAAGCGAGATGTGTGCTCCGACGCTACGGGCGAGCAGGGCGATGAGTGCGTCGATCGACGCCGGCCCGCCCCGCGGGAGGTAGACCTCGGGCTCCTCGCCCGGTCCGCGCGGGGCCAGGATCGTGATGGTCGGTCGAATCTGCGGCAGGGGTGCGGCCCCGGACCGGCCGGTGCCGTCAGTCTGGTCACCGGGGCCGAGGATCGCATCGACCAGCGCGTCCGCGCGATGCTGCTGTCGGGAACGGGCATGCGGGTCGTACGCCGGCCCGGTGCCCTTGCGGACGGCCTCGATGCGGGCCTCTCTCTCGCGATCGAACCGCTCCCTGGCGGTGCCCTCGAGCGCGTCGTGGATCGCCGTTGCCTCGGTTGAGGTGAGGTGCGCGCGCAGTTCGGACATGCCGTCCACTCCGCGCCGGACGCTGACACGGCGCTCACGCGCCGCGGCGGCGCACCGGGCGGGGACCCCTTCCGGGTCGAAGGCGGCGACGATGCTGTCGGTCTTGGCCAGGATCGCATTGCGGCCGGGTCGCTCGCCGGAGTCGATGGCATCCAGCAGCCAGTCCACGACCAGGCGGTGAACGGTGTCCAGGACGGAGGAGTCGACCGTCCGCATCTGCCTGGCGAGCATCCCCGCCGTGCGCTCGTCGAGGAGGCCGGACTCCATCGCCTCGACCATCGCCGGGAACCGGATGACGAGATCCCGGGCCAGGGTGAGCATCGCCGAGGCGCGGTGGTGATGAACGCCGTACGTGGCGACCAGTTCCGCACAGGCGACGTCGAAGGGGTCGAGCACCGCGTGGTCGCGCGGGCGCTCCGGTCCGTCGGGGTCGTAGTAGCCGGCCTCGACGTCCCGGGCGAACTGCTCCTCCTCGCACAACTCCAGAAGACTGTGACAGGCCTGCAGGCGGGCGGCAGCGGCGCGGTTCTCGGCGCGAAGGGCGTCGAGGGCGGCCAAACCGGCCGCCGCGATACCCGAACCGTGTTCTGTCGGCATCCGCCTCTCCCCTCCCCGCTCGCTCTCGAATCGCTCATGTGTTCGATAGGGCAACACTAGCAACGGGGTACGACACGGCCGTCTGACCACGTCCTTTGCGGTTGACGCGGCCGGGGAGGCGGGAGTAGCGGTGTCAGGGATGGGGATGGGGATGGGGATGGGGATGGGGATGGGGATGGGGAAGGGGAGGGGGACGAAGGGGAGGGAGCGGGGCGAGCAGCTCCGGACCGCTCACCCGCCGAGCAGTGCCCGGTAATGCCCGGCCAGGCCGGGGTAGTAGTCCGGCTCGAAGTTGAGTGCGTCCGGATCCCGGCCCGCCTCGGCCTCGACCAGCCGGTCCAGGTAGAAATCCCACCCGGGACCGATGAAGGACGCGGACTCGGCGTCTGCGATGTCCTGTTCCAGGAAGATGACGGCGTCGTCGTCGTCGCCCTCCACACGGACGGTGAGCAACCACCCGCCCGGTCCGGTCCGCACCACGAGGAGTCCCGGTTTCTCGCAGGTGACCACCTCCACGCCGTCGACGGGATCGCCGTCCTCGGCGGTCATCGTGAGTTGGACGGTGCCGGACGCCGGGTCGCCCGACCACGGGCCGATCCACCGGGCGGTGCGGTCCGGGTCGGTGACGGCGGCCCACGCCTGCTCGCGGGACATGGGGAGACGGCGGGAGAACACGACGGCTCCCGATTCGTTGAGATATCCGGTGGCCGAGGGAATGGTGGACATGGCGTCTCCTCGCGATCAGGAAGGCGCCGGGGGAGGGATCAGCGCAGCGCCGACCTCAGCGTATCGCGTGCATCGGGACGATGACACGGCCGAATTCGTCCCCTTTACTCCCTGGTGTCGCGGGGGAGTGTCGGCCCGCCGGTGCCGGTGTCGGGCTCGGAGGTACCGGAGGCCCCGGGGGTCTCGGTGGTGGGCTCGGTGGTGGGCTCGACCCGGCCGGAGCCGCCGGCCGGTCCCGCCGCAGCGCCCTGTTCCGGTTCCCCGGCAGCCTCGGTCAGCTGGCGGTCGGTGGTGGCACCCGCTCCGGCGCCCTCGACGGCAGCGCCGCCGGCGGTCAGCCCCATGGACGCACGGATCTGCTCGAGCTTGGACTTGCCCTCCGACTCGCGGGTGAACGCGGCGGCGTCGAGCTGTGCGGTGGAAGGCGCCCCCGTGGCCTCCGCGAGCTCCTGCTTGCCGAGCGCAGTGGTGTAGCGCCCCTCGATCTTGGCCCTGATCTCGTCGAACGTGGGCGAGTTGCCGCCGCCTGCGCCCTCCAGGGAGGACATGGAGTCGACGGTGCGGTGCTGCATCTCGGCCTGCGTGGCCTGGAGCAGCAACTGGTCCTCCTGGGCCAGCGTCTCGCGTAGTCGTTGGTCGGACTCCTTGACCGCCTGCTTGGCCTGCTCGGCGGCCTGGACCGCCTGTCCGTGCAGCTGCTTGGTGTTGTCGAGGTCCTGCTCCAGGGTGACCATCCGGGCGGCCAGCTGCTCGGCCTGTGCGTCGAACTGGGCGGCGCGGGCGGTGTCCCCCTCGGCCCGGGCGGACTCGGCCACCTGGAGGGTCTGCCGGATCTGCCCCTGCACCTCGTCGAGCTGCCGGGTCTTGGTGCCCATCGCTATCTCGAGCTGCTTGGCGTTGCCGATCACGGCGGTCGCCTGGTCCGTCACGGATTTGTGCTGTTGACGGGCGTTGTCCATGGCCTGGCGGACGAGGATCTTGGGATCCGCGTTGTCGTCGACCGTCTTGTCGAGCGAGGCCTTGAGGTAGTTCCAGCCCTTGGAGAACGGGTTCGGCATGGCGGGGTCCTTACTTGTCGGCACCGGCGGGCCCCGGAACCGGGTGATCGGTGCGGGGCGTGTTCCTACCTCTTGACGGTACCGAGCAGCGCGGCCACGGGCAGGGCGGTCCGCGGCAGGTAGGGCTGGCGCCACAGCCCTCCCGACGCCGCCCCGTGTGACTCGTGCTCCCACTGCACCCCGACGTCCGGCCGCCCCACGTTGAGGTCGTGGACCATCAGCGCGGCGAGCAGCGCCGACGAGGTGGCGGGATCGAAGATCTCGATGCCGAACGCGTGCGCGCCCTTGTAGGTGGCCGCGAGGATCTTGTTCTTGGTGACCGAGCGCGTGTCGGTGGCGGGGGCGACGTTGACGGACACGGTGTGGCCGTCCGCGAACGCGGTGGTGGCGCGCCAACGCTGCACGCGCTTGGCGAGCGTGTAGTTCGGCCCCTGCTGGGGGACCAGCGCGTCGTGCACCGCCGGGCCGTGACCTTTCTCGTAGTTGCGGTGGAAGACCTTCTGGCCGGTCAGGGTGCCGACGATCTTCTTGACGTTGGTGACCTTGCGCGCTGCCAGGGCGGTGTCGGAGGCCTGGCGGACGTCGGCGGGGACCACGAACGTGTCCATTGGGGTGGCGAGGTAGGCCAGGGCGTCGGCGGTTCCGTCCTTCAGGAGGTCGACGACGAGGGCGTCGGCCGCGGACGAGAGCTGGACGTGGGTTCCGCCGTCGGCGTAGAAGTAGCTGCCCACAGTGAGTGGGGCAGGGGCGGCGGACCGGGCCCAGGCGGCGAGTTCCGGGAGCTGTGTCAGAAGGTCGATGCCCGGCCGGCCTGACGCGTCGGTCGGGAGGTGAAGCCTGCCCGCGAATCTAGGGGCCTGCTCGCGGAACCGTTCCCACACCGGGCTCGAGGGGAGGTCCACCCCCAGGACGTCGGCGCCCCACTGCAGCAGCCGACGGGCGGGCCCCATCTCCGACCCCAGGCCGAGAACGAGCATCGCGCGCCCGGGCAGCGAGAGCCACTCAGGGTTCTCCTGCACCACTCTGAGAGCGGCCGCACAGCTCGGCTCGATCACCCCGGCGGCGACCCACTTGTCCAACCGGGCCCGCAGCACCGCGCCGGTCAGTTCCTCGCCGCGGTAGGGGATGGCCAGTTCCGTGGCGGGGGCCGCGGTGCCCTGGATCGTCTCGGTTCCCGGGGTGGACAGGGAGGTGACGACGGCGAGGTAATCCGCCATCGGGGTCTCGACCATCTCGCCGTCGACCTCATGGATGCCGACCATCCTGGACTGGAGTGAGTCGAGGGCGGCCCGGGCCACCCCGTTCCACTTGTCGGAATCGGCGACGCCGGCACTGACCAGTTCCGTGAAGGGCTGGATGTATCCCTTTCGCCAGTCCTTGATCTTGTGGACCCGTTGGCCCGCTGCGGGGTCCACGGTGGCGAGTGCGTCGGCGACGACCTGCTTGGCCAGCCGCCCGGACGAGCGATTTCCGGTCGAATCGGTAGGGAACTGAACTCCGGTGATGTTCGGTGTCATGTCGCTCCTGGATCGGGGGCAGATTTATCCGAGGTTATCCTCATATTTATGCACGCCGGAGCCCGGGTCGCGGCTTGTTGACGGCGAGTCGGTCGAATTTAGGTGAGAAGTGATGAACATCACTATCAGCCTCGGTACTTTTGCCTGTATCAAAAGGAACTTATTTCTTAAGGTCTACATAAGTCGAGGTAGTAGCGCGAGAAGTGTTCTGCAGCGGCAATGGGCCGCCGGACCTCGGGTTCTGAGGGCGACCTCTCGGCTGGTCATTTGCTGTGGCTAAACCAGTCTTCTTGTAACAGGTCCAGAAACGTGGCCGATAGTGTGGTGACACGATCCGACGGTGAGTTGCCCCTAGGGCTACATGCCGGACCGGGCGACGAGGGGGAGAACCCGGGTCGCTGGGTCGTCACCAACAACAGGAAGGCATCTCTATGAAGAATGCAAAGCGGATGATGGCTGTTATCGCGGCCTCCGGACTCGCACTCGGCGCCATGCCGGGTGTCGTCAACGCGCAGGCCGGTAGCGCCGGCCTCGACCTCGGACTCGGACTCGGCGCCGAGGGCTCCCTCGGGGGCCTCGGACTGGGTCTCGACGTGGCGCTTGGTTCGGCCGGTCCGGACGGATCGCTGGCTGAGGGTTCGCTCGGTGAGACCGGTTCCGACGCCGGTTCGCTGGCTGAGGGTTCGCTCGGCGAGGGCTCCCTCGAGGGTGGCTCGCTTGAGGCCGGCTCCGCTGAGGGTTCGCTGGACGAGGGCTCGCTTGAGGGTGGCTCGCTTGAGGCCGGTTCGGCTGAGGGTTCGCTGGAGGACGGCTCGCTTGAGGGCGGTTCGCTGGCCAGCATCTTCGCCGCGATCTCTGCCGGTTCGGCTGAGGGTTCGCTGGAGGGTGGCTCTCTCGAGGCCGGTTCGCTTGAGGGTGGCTCGCTTGAGGGCGGTTCCCTCGAGGCCGGTTCGCTTGGTGAGTTCGGTTCCGAGGCCGGTTCGGGCGACATCATCGTCGAGGGTTCGCTCGGCGATGCCGGCTCCGTTGACGCCGGAAGCCTGCTCGCAGTGGGCTCGCTCGCTGCCGCTGGCATCGGCATCGGCCTCGTCGTCTCCGGTGGCGTCAACCTCCCGCCGCTCCCGCAGGTCAACGTGGGGATCGTCTGCAACCTGCCGCAGGAGGCCATTGACTTCCTCAAGGACAACGGTTCCATGCAGCAGGAAGAGTGCGAGCCCGAGGAGGAGCAGAACTGAGGTTCTGCCCAGTCCACGCTGACTGAGTCAGCGACCGGATAGCTCCACCACCGATCCCCGTCGACCACCCGGTCGGCGGGGATCGCTGCATTTCCCGGGGTCTGGATACGCTCTGGGCTATGTCCGTCCCCAACTTCGTCCTCGAACTCCGCCGTCACGTGGGCACCGCGCCGCTCTGGCTGGCCGGCGCCACCGCGGTCATCCGCGACCCCCACGGCGCACGCGTCCTGCTGGTGCGGCGGGCTGACAACGGCTGGTGGACCCCCGTTACCGGCATCGTCGACCCGGGCGAGCACCCGGCAGAGGCCGCAGTCCGCGAGGCGCGGGAGGAGGCCGACGTCCGAATCCGCGTAGACCGCGTCGCGTCCATCGGTGTCTCCCGGATGGTCACCTACGCCAACGGCGACCGCGCGCAGTACATCGACCACACCTTTGCCTGCACCTACCTCGACGGTGACCCGCACCCCGCCGACGGCGAGAACACCGACGTCCGCTGGTTCGCGGTCGATGACCTGCCCGACATGCGCCCCCACATGCTCGCCCGGCTCGAGGCGGGACTGGCGGACGAGGACCGCACCCGGATCGAGCTGACCACCGAGTTCAACTAGAAATCGAGTCCAACTAGAATCGGGGCATGCCCGCCGACCGATTCCGAGCCGAGGTGCCCCCCGTGGTGACCGCGGTCGTCGGCATCGTCGTTGCGGTAGTCAGCGCGGTGTTCGGCATCGCCGCCCACGGCCTGGCCGCCGGAACGGGTGCGGTGGCCCCGACCCCCGGGCAGATCCTGTTGATAGCGGCGGCGAGCTCGGGCGTGGGGGCGGCCACCGCGGCCATCGCCCGGCAGCGGTCCCCGATCCCGGTGGCGGGGGCCGGTCTGATCGCAGGCCAGGGAGTCGTCCACCTTCTCCTGGCGCCCGGGCACACGCACTCGGCCACCCCGGGCTCCTCCCACGCCGCGCTCGGCCACCACGTGACCGACCCCGCCCTCGTCCGGGCCGCCATGGACAGTGCGGCCCTGGGCGGCGCGGGATCCGATGCGGCCACCTCCCCGGCGGCGCTGCTGACCCCCGGGATGCTCGGCGCCCACCTGGCCGCCATCGCCGTCACGCTCGCCCTGGTGGCGGTCCTGTCCGGAACTCTCGCCTGGGTCGCGGCGCGGGTGATGCCGCTCCTGGGGTCGGCCCACCTCGTCGTCGTCGCCCCGCTCGTCTCGTCCTACGACGCCGGCGCCCCGCGCGACCGGTTCCTCCTGGCCCGCGGAGGCACCCGGGCGCCGCCCGTGGCTGTGTGACCTGACCTCACGTCCCGGCGGTGTTCGCGCTGCCGGGCGACCTCACACACCACACCAAGGACTGACACACCCATGCGCTCCCACACCCGTGCCGCTTTTGCCGCGGCAACCGCACTGACCCTCGCCCTCACCACGGCGGCCTGCGCCACAGACGACGCGTCCGACGCCACCGCCAACCCTGGCGAGACCGGCAGCGTCGTCGTCCTCGACGACGGCTGGGTCAAGGCCACCGACACCGACATGAGCGGAGTCTTCGGCACCATCCGCAACCCGGGCAACGACGACGTCCATCTGACCGGCGTCTCCGGCGAGCTCGGCGGACGCACCGAACTCCACGAGACCGTCCCCGGCGGCAGCGGGATGATGATGCAGGAGAAGGAGGACGGCTTCCTCGTCCCCGCCGGCGGCGAGTTGACCCTCGCACCCGGCGGAGACCACATCATGCTGATGGAGCTGGACGAGCCCATTACCACCGGCCAGCCGATCACCCTGACGCTCGAGTTCTCTGACGGTGCCGAGCAGGACGTCACCGTCTCCGCCCGGGACTTCCGTGGAGGCGAGGAGGAGTACGTCGGCGGAGACCACAGCGGTATGGACCACGGGGGCATGAGCCACGATGGCTGACCAGGCCTCCCGCGGACTGTCTCGGCGGTCGGTGCTCACCCGCGGCGCCGGAGCCGTGGTGGGTGGCGCCGTCGTGGGTGGTGGTCTGGTCGGCGGTGTGGTCGGCGGAGCGGCCGGTTACGCCGGGCGCGGCGCCCTGGGTGACGACGAGCCCGTCCCCGGCTGGAAGACGGTCGCCGACTCGCGCGTCGTGGGGGCGGCCACCGAGCCGTTCCACGGCGCACACCAGGCCGGCATCACCACACCGCCGCAGGCCCACGCCGCCTTCGTCGGGTTCGACATCGCGTCGGGGGCGACCCGCGCCGAGGTCCAGGGCGTCCTGCGGGCGTGGTCCCAGGACGCCGCACGGCTCACCTCGGGTCGCGGCGGGTTGGCCGATCTCGAACCCGAACTGGCCGAGGACCCGGCACGGCTCACGGTGACGATCGGGTTCGGTCCCGGACTGTTCGACGCGGTGCGCATGCCCGAGCGGCGGCCGTCGTGGCTGCGGCAGCTGCCGGCGTTCCCGGAGATCGACCAGCTCGAGGAGCGGTGGTCGGAGGGGGACCTGCTGTTGCAGATCTGCGCCGACGATCCGCTGATCGTCTCGCACGCCGCCCGGATCCTCGCCTCCGGCGTGCGCGGCGTGGCCGAACAGAAATGGGCGCAGCGGGGATTCCGCAAGGCCGTGGGCACCGACCCGACTGGCCGCACGCAGCGGAACCTGTTCGGCCAGATCGACGGCACGGAGAACCCGGGGCCCGGTGACGTGGACTTCGACCAGATCCTGTTCTCCGACGGCAGCTCCTCTGACGGGCAGGTCCAGCGGTGGATGCGGGGCGGGTCCTCACTGGTGCTGCGTCGCATCCGCATGACCATGGACACCTGGGAGGAGATCGACCGCACCTCCCGCGAGCTGAGCATGGGCCGCCGGATCGACACCGGGGCGCCGCTGACCGGGGTGGCCGAGCACGACCCGGCCGATTTCGACGCCATCGACGAGGTCGGTCTGCCGGTGATCCCACCCGAGTCGCACATGGCGCGGGCCCGGCAGCGCGATCGTGGCGAGGCCATGCTCCGGCGGCCGTACAACTACGACGACCCGCCGGAGCAGGGCCTGATCAGCAACAGCGGCCTGATCTTCACCGCCTACCAGGCCGACCCGGTGCGCACCTTCATCCCCGTCCAGCAGCGGCTCGCCGAGCAGGACGCGCTCAACACGTGGACCGTTCCCATCGGGTCGGCTGTGTTCGCGCTCCCGCCCGGCGCGCCGGAGGGCGGCTACGTGGGCCAGGGGCTGTTCGAGGCGTGAGACTGCTGCGGGGTGTGGATGCTGGCCGAAGGGGCAGCGTCAGCTGTGTCAGATGACCGCCGCGATCGCGTCGGCCATGGCCTGCTGGCCGAGCGCCGTCGGGTGCATGGGAGCGGACCCGGGGACCGTGCCCTGGAAATCGGTCCAGCGCTGGTCGGCCGGTGCGCAGGCGCTGCGGTCGACGCTGTCCGTGGGCAGGACCGAGGTGTGGCCGTTGCGCTGGGCGGCGTCGTCGACCGCGTCGTTGATGACCTCGGCCACCTCACGGGCCCACTGCACGTCAGCGGGGTTGAGCTGGTTGGTGAACGTGCAGCTCTCACCCTCGGCGGGCATGAGCGGCAGGTACTGCGTGGCGACGACGGTCGCGCCCGGCGAGCGGTCGGCGATCTCCGCATAGACGCTGTCGAGCGGGCCGCCCTCGCCGAAGGTCTCCGCGATCTCGGTCGCGATGGTGGTGCCGATCGCGGCCTCGCAGTTGGGCACGGTGGCGAACGGCCCTTGCTTGGTGATGCAGGCGACGATCGTGCCGAAGCCGACGTCGTTGCCACCGATTGACAGCGTGACCAGGTCGGTTCCGGTGCTCAGCGCGTCGACCTGGGGCGGCACACCGGTGCGCTGCGGGGCGGTGAGGTCGGGGATCTGGGCCGCGCCGCAGGTGGCGTCGGTGAGCGCCCCGACCGCCGGGTTGGCGTCCAGTCGGTGCGGGTAGTTCCCCAGATTGCGGCCGCACTGCGTCGCCACGTCGACCGGTTGGCGAGAGTCGCCCAGCGAGGCGTACGAGTCACCCAACGCCACGTAGTCCGCGTAGGCGGGCTGGGCCAGGGATCCGAGCGAGCCAGACGCGGGGAGGGGGGTTCCGGCGGTCGAGCCGAGGGAGCCGACGGCGATCGTGCCGTCCGCTTCCGTGGTCGACTGCGCGGCGGCGACGGGGGCGACGGCCAGCGCGAGGGACGTGGTGAGGGTGCGAGAGCCGGCAGCGCGGCGGCGTAGGGGGGTGAACATGTTCTCAGTCTGCTATCCCGGCCGCCGCGCCGTTGGTGGTTTTGTCAACTAAGTAATTCTCTCACTTTCGGTGTGCGTCAGCGCTCCCCGGCGAGCGCGGCCAGCACCCGACCGGCCACGTGTGCGTGCCCGGCGGACGTGGGGTGAACGGGAACCGAGGAGGTCTGCAGTCCGGTGAAGTCGACCCACCGGGTCTCCGGGGACGTGCACATCGAGTGCCCGGGCTCGTCGGGGATCACCACGGTCGCACCGTTGCGGTCGGCCGCGTCCCGGACCACCCGGTTGATGCTCTCCTGGAACCCGCGGACCTTGTCCCGCTCGGACTCGGAGATGGCCATGAACGGCGCGCAGTCGGGGGAACTCAGGACCGTCTGGTCGTCGGGCACCGCGGACAGGTAGCCCACGGTCACCACGCGGGCGGCGGGCGAGCGGCGGGCGATCTCGGCGTACACCGAGTCCATACGTCCGTCGAGGGTCCGCAGCGCCTCCGCGGCCTGGCGGTCGATCACGTCGCTGCAGCCGGTGGTGGTGTCGAAGTCCGTGGCCACGGTCTCGCCGATCCCGTCGACGATCGGCAGGAACTCGGGGGCGAAGTTCGGCCGCAGTGCACAGGCCACGATCACCGCGGCGAACCCCACGTCGTTGCCGCCGATGGTCATCGTCACCAGGTCGGTGTCGGCGTCCAGTGCCTCGAACTGCGGCGGGGCGCCGGTACGCCCCGGCTCCCAGAAGTCGTCGGTCACGGCGCCACCGCAACTGGCGTTGACGAAGGTCCCCACGCCGAGCTCGCGGGCGACGACCGTGGGGTAGGCGTCGTCGGTCCGCACACACGAGACCGGCCCGGCGCCCCACGCCCCCGGTGCCACGCGGCCGACCGCAGCGTAGGAGTCTCCCAGCGCCACGTAGCGGCCCGGGCCGGTGCCCGGTCCCGAGAGGACGGAGGGGCCGATCCCCGCGCCGCTGATCTGACCCTCGAGGTTCCGCCCGAGTGTCTGTGCGGACCCGCCCGCCTGCTCGACCGTGGACCCCGTGATCGGGGGAGCCATCGGGATCCCGGGGGCGGCCTGGGCCGCTCCGGTGGAGGCGAGCGAGGTCAGGAGAGCGGTCGCGGCCGCCACAGCGATGCCGGTGACCGCCCAACGAGAGAGGCCGCGTGGACGTGAGGTGTGCATGAGATCACCTTCTCATGAACGACCGTCCAGTAGTGCGAGAATTTCCGGCGCTGCACCACTTGAACGCCGGCAGCCGCGCGGTGAACGCGCGGCTGCAGGGAAAATGCAGGAGCTGTCTCAGGCGACAGGCGGCGCGGCAGGCAGGCGCACCACCTGGCCGGCGTAGGACAGTCCTGCGCCGAAGCCGATACACAGCGCGAGGTCGCCCTCCTTGGCCTGGCCGTCCCGGAGCATGGCCTCCATGGCCAGCGGGATCGAGGCGGCCGAGGTGTTGCCGGTCTGCTCGATGTCGTTCGCGATCGCCACCGAGTCGGGGAGGCCGAGGTGCTTGGCCATGGCCGAGTTGATGCGACCGTTGGCCTGGTGGGGGATGAACGCCTGGATCTGCTCTGCGGTCACCCCGGTGGTCTCGAGCGTCTTGGCACACACCTTGGACACCTGGACCGCGGCCCAGCGGAACACCTTGGAGCCGTCCATGACGAGGTACGGCCCTTCCGTGGGGCCCACCGCGGCCTGGTCGATGAACTGGCGCCAGTTCTTGGTCTGGCTGATGGCGTCGGCCTGCTCGCCGTCGGAACCCCAGACCACCGGTCCGACGTCGTTGGACTCGGACGGGCCCACCACCACAGCGCCGGCGCCGTCTCCGAAGATGAAGGCGGTGTTGCGGTCGGTGAAGTCGATGCCGTCGCTCATGCGCTCCACACCCACCACCACGACGTACCTCGCGCCACCGCCACGGATGATGTTGGTGGCCACGGCGAGGCCGTACCCGAAGCCCGCGCAGCCGGCGGCGAGGTCGAACGCGGCGATCCCGTTGCGGCCGATGTTCATGGCGACCTTGGGCGCGGCGTGCGGGACCATGCTCTCGTACGTGGAGGTGCAGACGATGACGGCGTCGATGAGTTCGGCGTCGATCCCGGCGGAGGCCACCGCCCGCTCGGCGGCCGTGCTGGCCATCATGATGATCGTCTCGTCCGGCTCCCCGATATGGCGGTTGAGGATCCCCGAGCGCTCGTAGATCCACTCGGAGGTCGAGTCGATCTTCTCGCAGATCTCCTCGTTGCTCACCACGCGACGTGGACGGTAGGCGCCGATGCCCAGGAGGGTGGTGCCGGACGCGCCCTCGCCTGTCGCGATGGTCACGGTGTCGTTGGAATCCGCCATTCGGATGGTGCTCCTCGTCGGTGTACGGCTCGTGATGGGTGCACGGCTAGTGCTCCCCGACACAGTACTGCTGTCTCGGTGGACATCGTCGCACCCGACGGCGATGTTTCGTCGCCGTTCGACGCCCACCCCCGGCTCAGCCCGTGACCAGGCCCTCGAGCCACCCGCGCCAGCGCTCGGCGTCCCAGGTGGGCTCGACCCCGTCGACCGCGGCGGCCCCGAGCGGCGCGCCGGAGGAGCCCGGGGCGTCCACGTACTCGTACGCGCGGACAGCGACCGCGGCGCTGTTCGTCGCGTCCTCGGGCGTGTCCCCGGCGGGGAAGACGTAGAGCTCGATCACGCCGTCGACGGGCGCGGAGAGCACGACCAGCGCAGAGGCCTCCGACTCCGTCGCGACGATGCCCCCGACCTCGCCCGACCGGGCCACAGTGCCAGTGCCGGTGCCGGTGCCGGTGCCCTGTGCTGCGTGGGAGTGCGAACCACCGGCCCCGGCCGCGGGGGCCACGAGCCGGCCGAGCACCCGCGACCACAACGCTGGCACCGACGACGCCATGGGATCGGTGGCCGCGTGGACCGTCACCACGCCGTCGGCGGGCCGGTGGGTGAGCCGGTGCGCCAGCACGGTGAGGGACTGGGCCCAGCCGCTGAGGCTTCCGTCGACAGACTCCTCCGCGAGCTGCCCGCCGGAGGCGAACCCCGACCGCAGGGTCAACACGGTGCCGCCCTCGCCGTCGTCGGCGACCTCACAGGAGGTCGTCCACGGGGGCACCGGGATCCCCTCGCCCATCCAGTTCCGTTCCTCGAAGGTGAACACACCGGGCACGCTGCCGGCGGGGGGCGAGAAGACCGTGATCTCGCCGACCGTCGCGGTGAGCATCGCCTCGGCGGCGGCCTCCGGCCCGGTCGTGGGATCGGGGGCCCCGGGGTCGGCGAACTGCACGATCCGACCGCCTACCTGCGGCTCCAGGGCGCACGGGACGAACCACGAGGAGATGCCCTCTCCGGTCGAGACCGCGTCCCACACCACGTGCGGCGCCACCGGCAGCGGCACGCTGCACACCACGTGGCGGCCGTCGTCCGTGGCCTCGATCTCCGCCGTCACCCCGTACATATCGCGCTCCTGCCCGCCCGTCCGCCCGTTACCGCCGACAACGCTACCGGCGTGGGTACGGGACGTAGTCTGACGGTCGTGATCGCGACGGGGGAGGCGGCGGACCGCGACGGGCGCGGGGCCGCCGTCCGGGGCCCGGTCGCCGCCACCGCCCTGCTGTTCGCGGCGAACGGGGCGATCTTCGGTGCGATCGTCCCCCGACTTCCGGACCTCAAGGATGCGCTCGAGCTGGGTCCGGCCGCGTTCGGTCTGGCGATGGCGTGTTACCCTGCGGGCGCACTGGTGGGAGGACTGTTCGCTCCGACCCTCATGCGCAGGCGCTCGGACGGGGCCGTGGCGGTGGCGATGATGGTCGGCGCCTCCGCCGTCGCGGCGCTCCTCGGTTTCTCTCCCGTGGTGGCGGTGTTCGCCGGGCTGCTGCTGCTGTTCGGGGTGTGCGACGCCATCACCGACGTGTCGATGAACGCCCACGGCATCCGCGTTCAGCTGCGCCACGGGCAGTCCCTGATCAACCGGTTCCACGCCGTCTGGTCCCTCGGTGCGGTGCTCGGGGCGGCCGGCGGATCGGTGGCGGCCGGGGCCGGGATCCCGGTGGAGGGTCAGATGATCGGCGCGGGACTGATCTGTGCGTTCGCGGCGCTCGCCGCCTACCCACTGCGGCTGGGCCGCCCGGTGGCAGAGGACGAGTTGGGCCGTGACCTCGACCACGACCGTGACCTCGACCGCGAGAGCGAGCTGGACCTCGACCTCGGGAGTGACCCGGAGAGCGAGCGGCCCGAGGCCCGTACGGCGGTCCCGCACCGCCGGATCCCGGGCGGCAGGGCACTGCTGTGGCTCGTGGCGCTGGGCCTGTTCGCCTGCTGCGCCGAGGTCGTCGAGGACTTCGCCCAGACCTGGTCGGCCCTCTACCTCCGCGAGGTCACGACAGCCGGTGCCGGTCTGGCGGGGCTGGGCTTCATCGCCGTACAGGGCGCCCAGCTGATCGGCCGGTTCACCGGCGACCGCCTGGTCGAGGGATTCGGCGCGGCGCACGTGGGCCGCATGGGCGGGGTGTGTGTGGTGGCGGGGTCGGGCACCGCGCTGATCGCGTCGTTCGCTCTCGACGGCCCCGCGCTGCTGGTGGTCCTCCTCGCGGGATTCGCGGTGGCCGGCTGGGGCATCGCGACGGTCATCCCGGGTGCGATGGTGGGCGCCGACTCGATCCCGGGTCTCACCCCGGGGACCGGCCTGGCGGTGCTCAACTGGGTCATGCGCCTGGGCTACCTGGCCTCTCCGCCACTGGTCGGCCTGATCGCCGAGCACGCCGGGATGCGCTGGACCGTCGTCCCGATGGTCGTGGGCGGCGTGCTGATCGCCCTGATGGCCGGGCCGCTTCTCGGTCGGTCCGGTCAGGGGCGCACCGGTCGGGGCCGGTCCGACCAGAGACAGGAGCAGCGCGCATGAGCGACGCACGCAGGACCGGGCCCTTCGTCAAGAGGGGGTCCCGCCACGGTCCCGACTTCTTCCGCCACGAGGCCGCCGGGCTGGCCTGGCTCGCCGCAGCCCCTCGAGGGCCCCGGGTGGTGGAGGTCCTGGGGGTCGACGACGACGAAATCGCCCTCGAGACCGACCCCGCCGGACGTGCCACGCCGGAGGCGGCTCGGCGATTCGGGCGGTCGCTGGCGACGATGCACGATGCCGGGGCCGCCACCTGGGGCGCACCCGCCGAGGGCTGGGCGGGCCGGTGCTTCATCGGCAACCGTCCGCAGGAGTGCAGGCCCACCGGGTCGTGGGGGGAGTTCTACGCCGAGCAGCGAGTGCGCCCGTTCGTGGCGATCGCGGTGGAGATGGGAGTGCTCGGTGGCGCTGACCTCGCTGCCGTCGAGCGGGCCTGCGACCGGATCTCGGCTGGCGAGTTGGACGACCCCGACGACGCACCCGCGCGCGTCCACGGCGACCTGTGGACGGGAAACGTGTTGTGGGCGCCAGCCAGCTCGGCTGCCGGGGCAGGTGCCGTCGAGGCCGTGCTCATCGACCCGGCGGCCCACGGCGGGCACCGCGAGACCGACCTGGCCATGCTCGCGCTGTTCGGGGCCCCGCACCTGGACGAGATCCTGCGCGGCTACCAGGAGCGGTTTCCGCTGCGGGAGGGCTGGCAGCAGCGGGTGCCGCTCCATCAGTTGCACCCGTTGGCCACCCACTCGGCCGGCCACGGCGCCGGCTACGCGGTCGCGCTGGCCGACGCCGCCCGGCAGGTCCTGCGGCTGTAATCGCCCGCTGACTCTCTGTTCATCCCATCCCTGGTTGCGGCGCTGCGGGGTTACAGCGCTGCGGGGCTGACGCGGAAGACCTCATCCCGGTTGTTCGCATTGGAGGTGGTGACCAGCAGCGAGCCGTCCGGCTCGGGCGTCAGCGAACGCAGGCGGCCGAACTCACCCTCGAGGAGCACGGAGGCGTCGACGATCGAACGGCCGTCCTCGGAGAGGCGGAACAGGACCAGCTTCTGTTCCCTGAGGTTGGCCATGGCGAGGCTGCCTTCCCACTCGCCCCACGCCTCGCCCTGCAGGAACTCGATGTCCGCCGGGGCCAGAGGCGGGCGACCCGAGGACCATACGGCTTCCACCGCGTCCGGGAACTGCTCGGTGTCGGTCATCGGGACGTTCTGGTTGTAGCTCCCACCGACGTTCGGGTTCCAGCCGTAGTTGGCGCCGGGCTCGAGGAGGTTCACCTCGTCGTCGCGGTCCGGTCCGTGCTCGGCGGAGTAGACACGGCCGGTGCCGGGCTGGACGGCCAGTCCCTGGACGTTGCGGTGGCCGATCGTGTGGATCACCGAGTCGCCCGAAGCGGCGGTCCCGTCGGGGTTGACGTGCAGGGTCTTTCCGGCGAGTGAGGTGGGATCCTGCGGATCGGTTGCGCTGTAGATGTCGCCGGTACCGATGTAGATCGACCCGTCGTCGTCGACCAGCAGACGGCAGCCGCTGTGGATGCCCTCGGCGCCCAGGGGGATACCGGTGACGACATCGCGGACCCGGGTCAACTCGGACCAGTCCTCGGCCGCCCGGAAGGTAGTGACCCGGTTGTCCCGCGTCCCACCGGCGTTCTGGGAGTAACACACGTGGATCTCGCGGTTCTGGGCGAATCCGGCGTCGACGGCCATACCCATCAGGCCGCTCTCCGACTGGCGCACCAGGCCGGGCAGCTCGATCGCGACATCCCGCCGTTCGCCGCCCGGGAGCTGCGCGACCATGCGGCCGCCGCGCTCGCCGGTCAGGAGGGTGCCGTCGGGGGATCGGACCACGTCCCACGGGATGTTCAGCTGGTCGATGACGGTCGTCGTGGTGACGGCGGGGCCCTCGACCACCTCGACGCCCTCGCCCGCACCGACGCCCACCTCCGGCGGGAAGAGGAGGTCCGGCGGGATGGAACCGGTGTCCACCGAGCCGCCGCCGAGGGATCCGAACTGGGCGTGTGCCACGGCGGGCAACGCGAGAGCGACAGCGGCCGCCGCGGCCACCCCGGCCATCGTTCGGGAGCGGGTACGGGCGGAGGTGGTGCGGGCGAACGGTGTCATAGGCGCTAGCGCTCCTTCTGTGCTGTGCGGTCGACTCATGGTGTGACACAGACCATATGCGCTACTGGTCCCGCGCGGTACCGGTCCGACGACAAACCCCGGTCATCTGTCCACATCGTGGCGGATGACCGGGGTCGGGGTCGGCGGACGCCCGGGGTGCGTCTAGAGCTCCTCGATGGTGGCCGTCGCGTGCACGGTGCCGAGCTTGCGCGGGTTGCGCACCCGCAGCGACCATGCCGGGTCACCGGTACCCGTGCCCACACCGGTTCCGACGCCCGGACCGGACCCGCGCCGGGCGTAGATCGCGAGCTTGGCCGGGAGGACGACGGGCTTGCCGAACTCCACCGAGTAGCGCGCCCGCTCGGGGATGGCGCCCTCGACCACGCCGAGCATGGTGGCGGCAGTCCACATCCCGTGGGCGATCACATTGGGGAACCCGAAGGCCTTGGCGCCCACCTTGGAGACGTGGATCGGGTTGCGGTCACCGGACACCGACGCGTACTCGGAGATCAGCGCCTCGGACACCGACTTGACCACGGTGGGGTCGCCGATCTCCGCGGCCGTGGGCGGCTCGGGCCTCGGCGGGCGCGGTGCATCCTTGGGCGGGGTCAGGGAAGTCCTGCGCTTGGAGAGCAGGCCCGACCGCTGGATCCAGGCAGGCTCGTCGTCGTCGCCCGTCCGGATCTCCGTGACGATGTCGAGCAGCAACCCGGCGGGGTGCTCCCGCAGGTTCTCGGCCCGCGCGCGGATCGAGAGCTCGTCGCCCACCCGCAGCGCGCGGCGGGACTCGATCTCGTTGGTCAGGTGCACCGATCCCATGGCGGGCACCGGGTAGGCCGGGTCCAGCATGAGCTGCATGCTCAGCGGGAAGGCCAGTGTGAACGGGTAGGTCAGTGGCAGGGCGTCGCTGAACCGCAGGCCACAGACGCGGGCGTAGGCGGCCAGGTTGGCCGCGTCCACGCGGACGCCCTGCACCTCGACACCCTTCTCGGGCATCGACGTGCCGTCGCGGCTCCCGCCCACCACGGGCAGCGCACCGACGGCGGCCTTGCCGTACTGGGTCAGCAGGGTGGGGATGGCGGGAAGCCGGGTGTACTGCACGGAGTGAGCCTCAGTCTGATCCACCCTGATCACGCACCCAGGAGGGACTGGCCGCACACGCGGATCACGTTGTCGGTGACCGCAGAGGAGGCGGGGCTGGCGAAGAAGGCGATGGTCTCGGCCACGTCGACCGGCAGACCGCCCTGCTGCATGGAGTTCATGCGGCGGCCGGCCTCGCGGGTGGCGAACGGGATGGCGGCGGTCATCTGGGTCTCGATGAAGCCGGGGGCCACGGCGTTGACGGTGATCTTTTTGGAGGCCAGCTCGGCGGAGGCGCCGTCGACGAACCCGATGACGCCGGCCTTGGAGGCGGCGTAGTTGGTCTGGCCGCGGTTACCGGCGATGCCGGCCTTTGACTAGACACCCACGACGCGAACGACCTCGGTGAGG
>JBKBRA010000018.1:0-47993 GCA_046292305.1 Dietzia sp.
ACAGCTCGTCGGAGTTGGTGGGGTCGATGTAGCGCAGCTGGTACCAGCTCGAACCCGCCCAGTTGGGCATCACGTTGGCGTCGCGGGTGAAGGACCGTCGACCGAGTCCATCATTCAAATCCAGCTCGACGGTCATCCACTCGGTGGCCTTGGCCAGCGGAGGTGAGGGCATCGAGTCGGCGTCGTCGGGGTCGAACGAGACGGGCTTGTAGTCCTCGACCTCGGGCAGTTCCACGGGCAGCAGCTCGTCGGGCAGCGCGTGCGGGACGCCGTCGGAGTCGTAGACCACCGGGAACGGCTCGCCCCAGTAGCGCTGGCGGGCGAAGAGCCAGTCCCGCAGCTTGTACTGGACGGTCCCCTCGCCGGTGCCCTCGCCCTCGAGCCAGGCGATGGTGGCGGCCTTGGCCTCGTCGACACCCATTCCGTCGAGCGACAGCCCGCCGTCGTTGGCCGAGTTCACCGCCACGCCGTCTCCGGCGTAGGACTCGGCCTGCACGTCCAGCTCGCGTCCGTCGGCCGGGGCCACGACCTGCACGATAGGCAGGCCGAAGGCGGTGGCGAATTCGTGGTCGCGGGAGTCGTGGGCGGGAACCGCCATGATCGCGCCGGTGCCGTAACCCATCAGCACGTAGTCGGCCACGAACACCGGGACCTGCTCCCCGTTGACCGGGTTGACGGCGTACGCGCCGGTGAAGACGCCGGTCTTGTCCTTGTTCTCCTGGCGCTCCAGATCGGACTTGGTGGCGGCCCGGCGGCGGTACTCCTGCACGGCCTCGGCCGGCGAGGAGTGCCCGCCGGTCCAGAGCTCGTCCACCTCGCCCTCCGGCCAGAACGGCCCGGCCAACTCGTCGACCAGCGGATGTTCGGGTGAGAGCACCATGTAGGTGGCACCGAACAGGGTGTCGGGGCGGGTGGTGAACACCTCGATGGACCTGTCCGCCACGGCGAAGCGCACGCGCGCGCCCTGCGAACGTCCGATCCAGTTGCGCTGCATGGACTTGACCTTGTCGGTCCAGTCCAGCCGGTCGAGGTCGTCGACCAGGCGGTCGGAGTAGGCGGTGATGCGCATCATCCACTGGGAGAGGTTCTTGCGGAAGACGGGGAAGTTCCCGCGCTCGGACCGGCCCTCGGCGGTGACCTCCTCGTTGGCCAGCACCGTGCCCAGACCGGGGCACCAGTTGACCTGGGAATCGGACAAGTACACCAGCCGGTGAGAATCGAGGACCTTCTCCTGCTCGGCCGGGGTCAGGTCCGACCAGTCCCGTCCGGCGAACCCGGTCGGCAGCGGGCGGGAACCGTCGACGAATTGATCCCTCAGCTCGCAGATCGGGCGGGCGCGGCCGGTGCGCCGGGGGTGCTCTCCGCCGTCGGTGGTGCGGGCGGGGGCGTCCGGGTCGTACCAGGAGCCGTGGATCTGCAGGAAGATCCACTGCGTCCAGCGGTAGTAGTCGGTGTCGGTGGTGGCCACCACGCGGCGGCGGTCATGGCCCAGGCCCAGGCGGCCGAGCTGGCGCTCCATGTTGGCGATGTTGGCCTCGGTGGTCACGCGCGGGTGCTGGCCGGTCTGCACGGCGTACTGCTCGGCGGGCAGGCCGAACGCGTCGTAGCCCAGGGTGTGGAGGACGTTGGTGCCGAGCATGCGGTTGTAGCGGGCGGAGACGTCGGTGGCGATGTAACCCAGTGGATGACCCACGTGCAGCCCGGCACCCGAGGGATACGGGAACATGTCCTGCACGAAGAGCTTGTCCTCCGGCAGTGGCGCGCCGTCCTCGGCCGCGAGGGGGCCGACGGGGTTGGGTGCCTCGAACGTCCCGCGCTCGGACCACTCCCGCTGCCAGCGATCCTCGATCTGCCCGGCGAGCGCGGAGCCGTACCGGTGGGCGGGCCCCGCCTGCGCGGACTGCGGCGCGGTATCCGACTGCGCCGCGCTGTCGGACTGCTCTGCGCTGTCGAACTGCTCTGCGGTGACGGTCTCGTCGCTGCTGCTCACGGTTGTCTGCTCTCCCTGATCCTCGCCGGTGCCCACACGCAGGCGTTGGTCAAGCCTAAACCCTGGGTGGGATCGGGCCACGTCAGCGTGTGGGCACCGTGGGTGATCAGGACCTGGCGGCGCGACGCCCGGCGATCAGCGCGTCGAGACTGTAGCGCCCGGCGCCGATCAGCCCGAAGACCGTCGCGGCCAGAGCGATCACGGCGACGAGCTCCCAGCCACCATTGGCCGCGTAGATCCCCGCGCCCTGGTGGACGAAGAGGTAGGCGCCGAACATGACGACGACGACGAGGGCCGCGACGATGGGCGTGAGCAGCCCCAGGATCAGCAGGATACCGCCGGCCAGCTCGACGACGCCCGCGAACACCGCGGCGGCCTGGGCGGCCGGAACGCCGACGGAGTCGAAGAACCCGCCGGTGGCTCCGGCGCCGTTGGTGACGAGCTTCTCCCACCCGTGGGCGATCAGGACCACACCGAGCAGCGCCCGGGTGAGGAGCAGGCCGAGGTCGCGGACGACCCGCGGGACGGGCACGAGGCGGGTCTCGCCCTCGGGGGCGCGGTGTGCGGGGGTGGTTGCCGTGGTGGTCACGCTGGTGGTCCTCTCGAATGGCCCATCCCTGTGGATGATGCGTCACACACTCCTACCTCCGGCCTAGGTGTCGTGTCAACTAAGAATGTAGGGTGAGGTCATGACCGAACAGGTACTGACCGGACAGGTGCGATGGTTGACCGACGAGGAGAAGGCGCTCTGGCGCGACTACCTCGCGATCCAGGGACGCCTGCACCTGGAGATCCAGCGCGACCTCAAGGCCACGTCGAGCCTGACGGAGCCGGAGTTCGAGGTGCTCGCGGTCCTCAGCGAGGCCGACGGACCACTACGGATGACGGCACTGTCCGACGTCCTGCTGTGGGAACGCAGCCGACTCTCCCACCAGGTGACGCGGATGGTCAGACGCGGACTGGTCCAGCGGACGAGTTGCCCCACCGACGGCCGGGGCGCGTTCGTCTCCGTCACCGAGGAGGGGATGCGGGAGATCGAGAAGGCCGCACCAGATCACGTCGCCACCGTGCGTCGGGAGTTCCTGGACCGGCTCAGCGAGCAGGACAAGCGCGAACTCGCCCGACTTCTCGCGCTGGTCGAAGGTTCCGCGGGCACTGGTTCTGCGGGCGATGGTTCCGCGGGGCACGGCTCTGCGGGGGATGAGGCGAATCGGAATCGCCCCGCCGCGGGCGTACCCTCAGGGGCGTGAACGCAGTGCTCGTGGTGGTCGTGGTGCTCCTGGTGGCGTTGGCTCTGGTGGTCGGGGTCACCGGCCTACTGGGACTACTCGGTCGACTGCCGGGCAACGGCGTCCTGGGGGTCCGCACTCCGGAGACCCGCCGCTCCCCCGAGGCCTGGACGCTCGCCAACCGGGCCGCCGGCCCCGGGTTCCTCGTCTCCAGTCTGATGCTCCTGCTCGGGGCGCTGGGCGTGGGACTGATCGGGGGTTGGGTCGGTGGCCTCGTCGTCGTCGTCGCCCTTCTCGGTTCGCTCGCCCTGCTCAGCGTCGCCGGCCTCGCCGGATCCCGAGCCGCGGCCCTCTGGGAGGCCGCACAGGACGAGGATCAGGATGGCTGCGGCTGCGGCTCCGAGGGCGGCTGTGGCGGCCACTCCGCCGGCGACTCCGACACCTCCGGCGCACCCGGCGCGGGTTCCTGTGCCGACTCCCCCGCCGACCCCGCTGATCCGGCCGCCGACTGCGGCGTGACCGGCGGCTGCGGGTCGTGCGCCCTGCAGGGAATGTGCGAATCGGAGAGCAGCACCACCCACTGAGGGCGCGCGTGAGGGCTCGCGGCGCGGCTCGACCGGTGGCCCGCTCCCACCATGCTGCCTACGGTCAGAGGTTCACCCGACCCACACCGTGAAGGAGCTCGCCATGGCCCAGAAGTCCACGACAGAGTCCAACCAGGACGTCGTCGACATCCTCACCGCCGACCATCGCGAGATGATCGGGCTGATCGAGATGATCGAGGAGACCTCCGACCCCAAGGAGCGCCGCGCACTGGCCGACTCCGTGATCGCCGAGGTGATGCGCCACTCCGTGGCCGAGGAGCTGTTCGTCTACCCCGAGTACGAGCGCAGCATCCCGGACGGCAAGGACGAGGTGGAGCACGACAAGGAGGAGCACCAGGAGATCGAAGAGGTGATGAAGGAGCTCGAGGGCCTGGACTCCGAGGGCGCCGAGTTCATCGCCACCGTGAAGCGCTTCAAGGAGCTCCTCGACCACCACGCGGACGACGAGGAGTCCGACCAGTTCCCCAAGATGCGTGAGCACCTCACCGCCGACACCCTGGTCGACATGGGCCGGAAGGTCGAGGCGGCCAAGAAGATCGCCCCCACCCGTCCGCACCCCGGCTCTCCGCACTCCGAGTTGTTCCACATGACCCTCGGGCCCGGCGTCGGGATGGTCGACCGCCTGCGCGACGCCCTCAGCGGCCGCATCAAGAACACCTGACCGGCAACGCCGGCGCCATCGACCGGGCCGCTGCATGTGCCGAACAGCAGGGTGTGCTGACCAGCTAGGTGTCCTGAACAGCTAGGCCAGAACCCGGATCACGACGGCGGCGAGCCCGCACGCGGCCATGACCAGCACCATCACGACCAGGCCGACGTTGTACAGCGTCTGGGTCTGCTGGACCTGACCGGCCTGGACGAAGCGCCCCACCCGTCGTTCGTGATTGCGCTGCACTCTGAGCAACGCCAGGAGCGGGATCACCAACAGCATCGAGAAGACCGACGCCCACAGCCACGAGGTCTCGGCGACGAGCTTGGCCACCAGGATGATGTTGACGGTCACCACGGCCCAGGTCCGGGCCCACGACAGGCTCGTGCGCTCGGACTGCAGGCCGGCGTCGGGCGGCGTCGCCTCGGCACGCACGCCGATCCGGCGCCGCGGGGCGGTCATGCGAAGGTGCCCCCGAGGATGGCGACGAGCAGCAGGACCGCACCGATCGCGATGCCGAGTACCAGCAGGATCGATGCCTGCGGAACGGGCAACGGTTCGTTGCGGCGCATCGAGGCCTCGATCCGGATCCAGCGTCGAAACGACACGGTCGCCAGAAGTGCCGCTATCACGAGGAGCACACACGCCAGCGGGGTACGGATGATCGCCGGGATCTCCTCGCCGGCGAAGGCCTCCATCGCCACCGCGCCGGCCATCAGACCCAGGCTCGTCCGGATCCACGCCAGGAAGGTCCGCTCGTTGGCGAGCGTGAACCGTGGGTCCGGCTCCTCACCGTCCCGCAGCGCCTTGGGCCGCCACCCCTGTCCGACTTGCTCCGCCATCCCCTGAGCCTATCGGCCGCCCGTGCAGCCCGGGGTGATCCAATAGTGCGATGAACTTCCTGCGTCGCCTCCGGGTCGAGCCGTTCATCCTGGCGATCCTGGCCGCCGTCGTGGTGGCCACGGTGCTCCCGGCGACCGGCACGGCGGCTGACGCGTTGACCTGGGTGACCACCGCGGGCATCGCCGTCCTGTTCTTCCTCTACGGCGCCCGGCTGGAACCCCGTGAACTGCTGGCCGGGATCAAGCACTGGCGGCTGCACTCGGTTGTGCTGGCCGCGACGTTCCTGATGTTCCCCGCCCTCGGGCTGCTGGGGCAATGGGCCCTCAAACCTGTTCTGGGCGCACCGTTGGCCGCCGGCTTCCTGTTCCTCACGCTGGTGCCGTCGACCGTGCAGTCCTCGATCACGTTCGTGGCGATCGCCCGCGGCCACGTGAGCGCGGCCGTGGTCTCCGCGTCGGTGTCGAACCTGCTCGGGGTGCTCATCACTCCCCTGCTCGTCTTCGCGCTCATGACCACGGACGGTTCGGTGGTCATCACGTGGGACTCGGTGGGAAAGATCGCCCTGCAGCTGCTCCTGCCGTTCGTCCTGGGCCAGTTGCTGCGCCGATGGGTCGTGCCGATCACCAAGAGGATCAAGCGACTGGCGCTGTTCGACAAGTCGGTGATCGTCCTGATCGTCTACTCAGCGTTCTCCGAGGGCGTCGCCGACGGAATCTGGTCGATGGTCGGGCCGGCCCAGCTCGCGTGGTTGCTCGCCGCGTGCTGCGTCCTGCTCGCGGTGGTGCTCGGCCTCACCGAACTGATCTCCCGCGCGCTGGGGTTCGAGGAGCGGGACAAGCGCGTCGTACAGTTCTGCGGATCCAAGAAGTCGCTGGCCACGGGACTGCCGATGGCCGCCGTACTGTTCGTCGGACAACCCGTGGGGCTCCTGGTACTCCCCCTGATGCTGTTCCACCAGATCCAATTGATCGTGTGCGCGTGGTTGGCCGGTCGCTACGGCCGGGCGGAGGGAACCGCCGCGCCCTCGGCGTGACGAGGGGCGTCGACCAGCCGGACATGCCGGCCGTCCGGGCCGAGGTCAGCCCGCGAGGTCGGCGACGATCCGCTCGGCCAGCTCGGCGGATGACTGGGGGTTCTGACCGGTGTAGACGCCCCGGTCCACCACGACGTACGAGCCCCACGGCTCGGCGGCCGACGAGTAGTCCGCGCCGAGTTCGACGAGCTTGTCCTCGAGGAGCCAGGGAGCGTTGGCGGCAAGACCGACCTGCTCTTCCTCGACGTTGGAGAACCCGGTCAAGCGGTAGCCGGCGAACGGTGAGGAGGCCGGATCCTCGGACGCGGCCAGCAGGGCGGCAGGCGCGTGGCACAGCAGTGCCACCGGCTTCCCGGCGCTCACCCGCTCGGCCAGTATCGCTCCGGAGGTCCGGTCCACGGCGAGGTCCTCGAGCGGTCCGTGGCCACCCGGATAGAAGACCAGGTCGAAGGTCGAGTGGTCCACGGTCGCGAGGTCGACGGGCGAATCCAGGACGGGCGCGAGCGCGTCGAGCGAGGCCTTGACCTTCTCGAGGGCCTGCGGATCCCCGGCTCCCTCACCGAGGCTGGCCTGGTCGACCGTAGGGGCGCGTCCACCGGGTGTGGCCACGGTGACGGTCCAGCCGGCTCCGGTGAAGACCTCGTAGGGGGTGACGAACTCCTCGGCCCAGAATCCGGTGGGGTGCGAGGAGCCGTCCTTGAGAGTCCAGTGGTCGGCGGCGGACATGATCATGAGAATGCTGGTCATGAGCGCGACCCTACGGCGGTCACGCTGAACCGCAACTGAACGATCCAGCAGTGCGTTGCGTCACAAATGCGTGGCGATGGCCGGATATTTATCCGGAGTCGACCCGGCCCATTGTCTGCCCGATCGAGGCCCCTACCTGCGGCGACCGTACCCAGGGCATGTTGACGACGTATCAGCAGGTCAGGGGTCTGCGAATGCATCCTCATAGTTAGCTGAGAAAGCCATTGCCGGTCGTCCGACGTCCGCCTTAACGTTCACGCCGCATGAGCACGGTGGCACTCGCGGCGGACGCCGAGAGTGCCGACAACACGACGCGGACACAACGAGAGGGCGGGGATGCACGGCAACACTGCACGGGTGGCGCCCGGTCCGGCGACCGCAGCATTCTCACTCGCCGGTCTCGCTCTCCTGGGTGCCACCGGCGGGGTCACTGCCGCGATCCTCACGGCAGGAGGTGCGGGTGTCGCCATCCAGGATGTCTCGACCGAGGCTCCGGTCGCCCAGGCCGGGTTGACCACCTCCGCCACCGCCTCCGCCCCCACCGTCCCGTTGCCGGCTGCGCCACCCTCGACGGCCTCCGCGGCCACCTCCACCGCACCGGTCACGCGGGACCCACTGAGCTCGACCACCTCCACGGTGCCGCCTCGTGCGCCCACTGCCGTCCCGGCTGCGGCGCCAGCGCCGGTCCGCGTGACTCCGGCTCCTGCACCAGCCCCGGCCCCGGCCCCGGTGAGGCAGTCCTACCGGCCGGCTCCCGCACCAGCACCCGCTCCCCCTCCGCCACTCGTGCCTGCTCCGCCGGTCATCAACATCCCGTTGCTCCCGGTGCAGCCACCACCAGTTGTGCAGCCACGGCACGTGACCATCGGCTGACAGTCAGTTAGATCAACGAAAGGACCCACCATGGACCCGATCACCCTTCTCATCGGCCTCGGGGCGGCGATCATGCCGTTCCTCGGCCCCGCCGCCGCATTCGGCGTCACTCCCCTCGCTGCGGGCATCGGCGCCGCTGGTCTCGGCACCGGAAGCGCCGTCTCCGCCCTCGGACTCGGCGGCGCCGTCGCGGCCAATCCGTTCACCGGCGTAGCTCTGCAGAGTGCCAGTGCGGACGGCTTCAACAATGGCGCCGCCGCTGTCGCCGGCGCGGTCAACGGTCTCAATATCCCGGGCGTACACATCAACATCAACTGATCTCCCGAACTCACCGACGCCCTGCAACGACCCGACTCCGGTTGGGACGGAGCGGGGTTCCGGTGCTTGAATGGCGCGATGACCAGCGTGACCTATCTGCAGCAGACCGATGCGTCGTGGCTGCGCCCGGCTCGCCGCGCGGAACTGACGATCTCCCGGGTCTTCCCCGCCGAGCCCGCCTTTAACTCCAGGATGTACCGCGCTGTCGGCGGCGACTGGAAGTGGGTCGACCGCCTCGAATGGTCGGAGGGGCGCTGGGCTTCCTACTGCGCGGACCCCTGCGTTACCACGTTCCGCGCGCTCCGCGGTGGCGAGGTCGCCGGGTTCGCCGAGCTCCGTATGAGTCCTGCCCTCGACACCGCCGGCCTGGGCCACGACGTGCCGAACGACGAGGTGGATGTCGAACTGGTCTACTTCGGCCTGCTCCCCCGCTTCGCGGGCCTGGGCCTCGGGGGATGGTTCCTCTCCGAGACCGCCCGGATCGCCTGGCAGGTCCCGGGGTGTCGCAGGGTCTGGCTGCACACGTGCGAGGACGACTCCCCCGCCGCTATCCCCAACTACCTGTCCCGCGGGTTCGTCGAATACGACCGGAAGGACACCGGCTGCGCGGCCTGCGCCGCGTGAACCCCACTCATCGAGGTCGAGTGCAGCCGTTGCCCGCACACGTCTGCCCGTTGCCCAGCGGCACCCCGACCTCCGGCCCTCCCGGGCCCGGAATCACGTTGCCCGCGTCGTCGCACAAGACGTCATAGTTGCAGGTGTAGGGCACATCGAACGCCGGCTGGGCATTGGGATCGGGCATCTCTGCACCACTCGGATAGCGGCAGACGGTTCCGTCGCACACAGGAGTGTTGGCCTCGCGCTCTTCCCGTAGCGTGGCATCACTGACCGACTGGCAGTACTCGGAGTAACCGGTCACGGTGCCGTCTGACCAATACGTCTCAACGGGGCCCAAACCCATCTGACAGTCGATGATGTGCGGCTGCGCGACCGTCTGGGCAGTCTCCTCGACCGGGGTTGCGTCGATTGCGTCTCCTTCTTCCACCTGCTCTCCGGCCGGTTCCGCCTCCGCGGAGGTCGTCGGGACCGATGGCGATGATGACGAAGTGGCTGTCTCCCCTGGCGGGCCCTCCCCGGACCCGCACGCGCCGAGCACCAGAACGGACGCCACCGCGGCCACAACGTGTCGAAGACCCATCGGGCAAGCATCGTTCACATGCTGATGTCAGGGGACTGATTCGCCGATCCGCATTACTGCTCGGCCAGCCGGCTCAGCGCGCGTCCACCCATCCGGGAGACCAGCTTCTCGGAGATGGTGCCGAATGTCTGCAGCTCGTCGTCGTCGAGCCCCTCGAACAACCACTCCGCCAACGACACCCGCGCCGACACCACCTCGTCCACGATCCGGCGCGACTCATCGGTCAGGTTGACCAACCGGACCCGCCGGTCGTCCGGCGGCATGGTCCGGACCACGTGGCCACTGGCCACCAGACCATCGACGAGGGCGGTGACCTGGCGCGGGGAGCAGTCGAGAAACGTCGCCAGTTCCACCTGCTTGCACTCGCCCTCGAGGCCCAGGACGAACAGCAGCTCCAGTCGCGGCACGGTGAGGCCGTAATTGGCTGCGGCGCGGGCGATCGACCCCGACATCTCCTCGGCCAGCATCAACGCGCGGTCGAGAATCTCACTCACGGATAGTGCCACGTGTATATAGTTACCACTATTCACCTTTCCCACACCTGCCGACCCCGGCGGGGGACGAGGCGCAGGAGACACCGTGAACGTGACCATCCCGGCAGGATTCGACTTCACCGACCCGGATCTGTTCGAGAAACGACTCCCGCACGACGAGTGGCGCCAGCTGCGCCGTTCCGAGCCGATTCGGCGCGTCAACAAGCGTCCCGGGTCCGACGGCTTCGATGACGACCATTACTGGCTGGTCACCAAGCACGCCGACGTCAAGGAGATCTCGCGCGTGACGGGCGAGATCTTCTCCGCCGGCGAGAACACCATGATCCCGCGATTCGCCGAGGGCACCGAACGGTCGATCATCGAGGCCCAGCGCGAGATGCTCGTGAACGAGGACGGCGAGATCCACAAGAAGCACCGCCGGATCATCTCCCGCGGGTTCACCCCACGCGGCGTCGCCGGCATGCGCGATGAGCTCGCGGACCGGGCGCGCAAGATCGTCACCGAGGCCGCCCAGAACAACGCAGGCGACTTCGTCACCGCCGTGGCCTCCGAACTCCCGCTGCAGGCGATCGCCGATCTGCTCGGCGTCCCCCAGGAGGATCGGCACAAGATCTTCGAGTGGTCCAACACCATGACCAGCTACGACGCGAAGGGCGGGATGGATGCCGCCGCCATCGCGTCCATGGAACTCATCGGGTACGCGAACGCCATGGCCGAGGACCGTGCGGCCAACCCGCGGGACGACATCGTCACCAAGCTCGTCGAGGCCGACATCGACGGCGAGCACCTCTCACCCGAGGAGTTCGGCTGGTTCGTCACCCTGCTGTCCGTGGCCGGGAACGAGACCACCCGTAACGCCACCACGCACGGCATGGTGGCCATGCTGGAGAACCCCGACCAGTGGGAGTTGTTCAAGAAGGACCGCCCCGAGACCGCCTACGACGAGATCCTGCGGTGGGCCTCACCGATCACCCAGTTCCAGCGCACTGCCATGGAGGACGTCGAGATCGGCGGCGTGACCATCCCCAAGGGTGACCGCGCGCTGCTCTGCTACGGCTCGGCGAACTTCGACGAGGAGGTGTTCGAGGACCCGTTCACGTTCAACATCCTCCGCGATCCCAACCCGCACGTGACGTTCGGCGGTCAGGGTCCGCACTACTGCGTCGGCGCCAACCTCGCCAGGATGCAGCTCGAACTGATCTTCAACGCCGTCGCCGACCACCTCCCCGACCTGACCTCGCTCGGCGAGCCCACGCGGCTGCGGTCCGGCTGGCTCAACGGCCTCACCGAGTGGAAGGTCGACCTCTGCCCGATCGCGCGTTGAGCCCCGGCCCCTAGGCCAGGACCGCGCGCAGCAGCATGTACGCCGCCGTGCCCAGCACGATGCTCGCCGCCGCCCGCCGAAACATAAGGTGCACAGCGAGAGTGAGTGTCAGCGCTGCGGCGGCGGGCAACCACGAGTCCAGCTGGGACGTGGTGCCACGGAGGGTGTAGACCACCAGGACGACCATGACGCCGGCCGGCATGGTCAGGCCCAGGTATCGCACCACCTCGGAGTCCCGGAGCCTCGACAGCGCGACGAACGGCGCCGCCCGGAGAGCCACGGTGACCACGAACATGACGCCGAGTCCGGCGAGGAGATAGGACGCGTCCGGCACAAGGGCGGTCACGGGGTCGGTCGCGGGGTCGGTCACAGGTCCGCTCCGGCTCCGCGCCGCGTCCACGCGAACCGCGCGAGCAGGACCGCGACGAAGGCACCCAGGCCTATCAGGAGCATCTGCTCCGGCGCGAGCCAGGCAGCGGACAGCCCGCAGACGAGGGCGATCACCGGGGCGGGCAGGTCGCCGCTCGCCCGCCACGCGTCCACGGCGAGAACGGCGAACAGCGCGGTGAGCGCGAACTGGAGACCGTCCAGACCCTCGGGCAGAGCCGCCCCGATCAACGCTCCGACGATGCCCGGGACCACCCACAGCGTCTGACAGGTGATCGAGATCGTCAGCGTGCGCGGCCCCGTCATGTCCGCTCGCCGCTTGGTGGCGGTGATGGCGTAGGCCTCGTCGGTGAGCGCGTAGACGGCGTAGAACCGACCCGCGCGCGATCGGATGGTCTCGAGCGGGAAGCTCAGTCCATAGAAGATGTGGCGGAAGTTCACCAGAAAGGTCGCGGCGGCGAGCGAGTACAGGGGAGTGACGGCCATGAGCAGGCCGATAGCGAGGAACTCCATCGAGCCCGCATAGATGAGGATGGAGAACACCGGTGCCCACCACCAGTCGAACCCCGCCTGTGTGAGCAGTACCCCGAAGGCCAGACCGAGCGGGATCAGTCCGAGCCCCACCGTCGAGCAGTCCGCCAGACCCTTGCGGATCTCGGTAGCGGTGGAGGGGGAGGGCGACGGCACCCGGGGGAGTCTAGCCACCTCCCGCCTGTTGGCCCCTCGACCTCCGCGCAGCGATAGCCCACACTGGGGGGATGCCCCCGACGGAACCCGGGCAGGGTCCCGGCGACGAGCCCGCACTCGCCTTCCTCCGGCGCACTCCCGCGTTGCCCGGAGTCGCCGCCGTCTGCGGCTATACAGGTGTCGAGGCCGAGCCTCGGTCCCGACGACCCCCGCACCGCGGGCTCCCGTCCACCCTGCTCACCGTCGTCGTGGCGGTCGACGGACCGCTGCTGTGCTCGCCGACGCTCGAGGACTGGGCGACCCAGCGTGGTGCGACCCACGCCATCTGCCTGGGCGGGTTCCATCTCGCGCCTGTCTACCTGCAGCGGCCCGACTCGCAGGAGGGCGTTCAGGTGGCGGTGCACCCGCTTGCGACCAGGAGGCTCTTCGGCCTGCCCGCCGCCGCGCTCACCGAGCTCACCCAGGAGGGGGACGGCGTCCTCGGCCCCTCGATGCGAAAGCTGCACGGGCGCGTCGTCTCCAGGCCGCCGGCCGAGCGACCGCTTTTGGTGGAGGAGGCGCTGGGTGCTCTGGCGGCCCGGCACGAACGACGGAGGGGCCCGAGAAAGGAGGTCGTCGGCGCGTGGCGGCTGCTCGAACGCTCGGGAGGGCGGATGCGGGTGACTGACACAGCATCTGCAGTTGGGCTCACGTCCAGACATCTCTCGTCACTCATGAAGGCGGAGTTGGGGATCGGCACCAAGGAGCTCGCCGATCTGATGCGCTTCGAGTCCGCGCACTCTGCGCTGGTAGCCAGGGCCCGACGGCGCGCCGCGCCACGGCTCGCCGATCTCGCGCACACCCACGGGTACTCGGACCATGCCCATCTGGACCGGGCGTACCGGCGATTCGCGGGGACCTCGCCCACCGAGTGGCTCGCGGAGGAGTTCCGAAACATCCAAGCCGGGGGACACGCACCTGCGCGAGACTCGACCCCATGAGCACTCACCAGCCCGGATCCCCGCCCGCCCCGACCGTCTGGCACTGCGTGCAGTGCACCAGTGCACCCACTGTGATCGACTGGCTCGTCACCGCCCTCGGCTTTGTGGAGTCGGCCCGCCACACCGAGGACGGGGTCGTCGTCCACGCCGAGCTCCTGTGGCCGGAGGGCGGGGGAGTCATGTTGGGCGACAACGTCCGTGACGGCGACGACCCACACGCCACGCCGGTGGGCACCGGTCTCGCCTACATGGTGACGGCCGACTCCGACGCGGTCTACGAGCGCGCCCGGGCAGCAGGGGCCGAGATCGCCATGGAGATGCGCGACACCGACTACGGCGACCACGGCTTCTCGGTGCGCGACCCCGAGGGCAATGTGTGGTCCGTGGGCCAGTACCGCGGGGAGCCCGCGCCGCACACCGCCACATGACGCGGTCCCAACCGCTGCTCGTGGTCTCCGATGTCCCGGCCTCGAGCCGCTGGTACCAGCATGTCCTGGGCGCCGAGAGCGGCCACGGAGGTGACGCGTACGAGCAGATCGTCGCGTCCGGTCGCCTGCTCCTGCAGCTCCACTCCCGAGCCGGAGACCGGAACCACGGCCCGCTCGCCGACCCGTCCGTGCCGGTGGGCAACGGGGTGGTGATGTGGTTCGAGGTCACCGGGTTCGACGCCGCACTCCAGCGGATCGCGGACACCACCGTCGAGACCGTCGAGGTCGAGCACCCCGTCCGCCTCAATCCCGACGCCGACCACCGCGAGATCTGGTTGCGGGATCCGGACGGATACCGCGTGGTCCTCGCGGGGGAGTCCGGCGCGGGCACACACACGTCACCGGGAGAACCGGGGCGGGATCACCGAACCCTGTCGGTACGCGGCACGATCGGTACCGCCAGCGCCGCCACCACCGCGGCACCGGCGAAGACCGGCCCGTAACCCCATCGGTCGATTCCCGCCGCGAACACCGGGGTGATCGCCGAGAGTGCGAGGAACTGAGCCGTGTTCTGGACGCCCAGCGCGCGACCGCTCCAGTGGGGACCGGCGTGTTCGGCGACCGCGGTGAAGGCCAGGCCGTTGTCCGCCACGGACAGGACCGTCGCGATCACGGCGAGGGCCACCGCGACGACTCCGGGAGCACCGAAGGCCTCTGCGGCCGCGAGGGCGACCAGCCCCACGGAGACCGAGACGGCGACGGCCCGAAGCGGTGTCATCCGCGAGCCCACGCGGTCGGAGATCACGCCGACGACGATGCGCCCGACCGCACCGAGGAGCTGCGCAACCGTCACCACCGCGCCCGCCGAGACCGGGGACCAGGCGTGGCCGAGGACCAACCACGCGAGCATGAACGACTGCATGAGCGCCTGGGGGAGGACCAGCAACACCGAGACCCCGTGGATCCGGTGCAGGTAGCGGGAGGCCCGGTACGGCGAGGTGGCGAGTGTGGTGGACGCCGGGTCGTGGCGGTCCGGTCGGGGAGGATCGGTGACGACGACGAGCGCGGCGATCGCCGAGACCGCGGCCATGGCCAGTGGGACCGCCAGTGCTGCACGCAGGCCCTGCGAGGCCGCCAGGGCCGGCATCGCCATCGCCGCGACCGCCGCTCCGAGGGGCTGTGACATCTGCCGCACGCCCATCGCCATCCCGCGCCGCTGCGCTGGGAACCAGCCCACAACCAGTCGACCGCTCGCCGAGGCTGCCGAGGCCGAGGTCGCGCCCGCGAGCAGGAAGAACGCGGCGAGCAGGGTGAGAGACGGGGTGAACAGGGCACCTGCCAGCGCTGCCGACGTGAGTACCGAGCCGCTCACGAGCACGATCCGCTCTCCGGCGCGGTCGACGAGCCAGCCCCACGCCACGAGGGTGAGCGCGGTCCCCACAGCGGGCATCGCCACGAGAGCACCCGCCACGGTGAGCGAGAGACCGGCTTCCGTGTGGAGGTAGGGCAACAGGAAGGCCACTCCGGCCACGAACGCCGAGGCGGAGGCCGCGGCGAGCGTGCCGACGGCGAGGATCGCCCACTGCCGCAGCGTCACCCGAGACTCGTCTGCGCTCCCTGCCCTCACCAGCGAGACAGTACTCGCGGTCTTATTATTTGACTACAGTGTCTCACTCAGTGGGATTATGCCTCTTGGGAGATTGCCGTGTGTTGCTGGGCGAGCAGGCGCAACGCAGTGAGAACGGGCTCGACGAGAACGGTTCCGAGCACCACCTGCCGAACGGCCGCCGACGGCTCCGGGGGAACCGAGGCCACGTCGATGTGGGCGATCCGCTCGACGGCATCGGCATAGGCGTCCATGCGGGCCTCGTCCAGCCCGAGTCCGGCGTCCTCACAGGCCCCCCACGCCGCGGCGAGTCGATCAAGAGCGACATCGCGAGGATCGACCTGCCACCCGCGGGAGGCGATCCAGGCGCGAGTGCGCTCGTCGCCCCGGGACGCGTCGGCGTCGTCGTCCCCGACCCCGCCTTCGCTCTCCAGCGCGCCCGACAACGTGTGTTGGGCGGCGGCCATCACGTCCAGCCGACCGAGACCCGGGCCCTCGATCGCCTCCAACACCCGGCCCACCGCTGCCAGGTCCAGGCCGCCCACCTCGGACAGCGCCCTGACCAACCGGACCCGCTCGGCGTGCTCGGTGCCGTACTCGGCCTGGGTGCGGGTCACCGCACGCCCCGGCGGGAGCAGCCCCCGTCGCAGATAGAACTTCAGGGTCGTCACGGTCGTCCCCGTGACCTCGGCGAGTTCGGAGATCCTCACGCATCACCTCTCGAGTCGACACTTGACTACTAGAGAGTAGCAGTATCCAATAGTAGATACCTTCGGTATCCAACAGCCGCCGGGACACCGCGACAGCACCCAGAGGAGTCGACATGGCCACGAGTACGCCCACCGATCAGGCCCGGAATCGTTCCGTACCCGTCACCCACGCCCGCGACGGCGGCCTCGTCGTCTTTCACATCGGCATGACCATCCATCGCCCCTTCCGCCCCGACCTGTGGCTACCCGTGTTCCGCGCGATGCCCACGATGCTCGCCGAACTGGGGCGCAACCGTGAGGCTGCCGACAGGGGAGAGGCCGAGGACCTGGGGTTCCTCGGGGCTGAGACCCTGCTCGGCGCGAAGGGTCCCCGGGTCGTCCAGTACTGGAACTCGGTCGATCAGCTCTACGCGTACGCGCGAGACACCGGCAGAGCGCACATGCCTGCGTGGCGCGCCTTCAACGCCAAGGCCCGGACGAACCCCGGCGCCGTCGGGATCTGGCACGAGACCTACGTCGTGGACGAGGGGGGAGTCGAGACCTTTTACGGAAACGGCGCACGGGTGGGTCTCGCCACCGCTACCGGGGTCATCCCACTCGGCCGGCGTGGCGCAACCGCGCGCGAGCGGTTGAGTAAAAGGACAGCGCCGCCGTCCGACGGTTGACCGATCAGTTGACGTCCCCGTCGTTCACGTAGGTGGCGTAGAGGGGGAGAGGCATCTCCTGCCGGCGGAGCACCGTTCCCCAGATATCCACGTGCGAGGGCGCCAGCAGGTCGCTCGGCAAGCTGGGGGCCACATACCAGTCACCGCGATCCAGTTCTCCCTGCAACTGCCCGGGTGCCCACCCGGTGTAGCCGACGAACACGCGCATTCCCTCGACGTTGTCCCGGAGCAGGTCTGGCTCACTGTCGAGGTCCACCACGTGAACCCGCCCCTCGATCTGCTGCAGCCCGGAGTGCAGCTCGCCGTGGACGCCCGACCCGAGCACCACCAACGCGATCCCGGTGTCCGGTTTGACCGGGCCACCGATATGGAAGACCGACGGTGACGCACACATCTCCGCCCATCCCGGGAGGATCGTCTCGACCGGTGTCTCGCTCCGTCGGGTGATCACCACCCCGAGCGAACCGGAGTGGTCGTGCTCGATCACGTAGATGATGGCGCGTCGGAAATTCGGGTCCGGCATGTCGGGAGCCGCGATGAGCAGAGACCCTGCGACGGGATCCCGCTTGTCCATCGCGTCGTAGAGGCGGTCGCCGAAGAGGCCGCCGCCACTCAGATCGTCCGGTCCCGTGTCCATGTCACCATGATGCCCGCGCCGCCGCGGACCCACATCACGGTCCCCTCGATCGGGTCTCGCTACGGTGGCTCCTGTGACCTTCCTGTCCGCCGAGCCGGCCGACCCGACCCGCGGACGCCTCGCCTCCGCACTCCGCGAGTCCGACGGTCTCGGTCGTCTGTCCACCGCGCGCCTGGCCGCCCTGCTCAGCGAGGGGATCCACCAGGCCGCGCTCGGCGGGATCGTGCTCTTCAGCCCGGAAGCCGCCACGACCCCGGCTGCGATCGCGGGCGGATTCGCCGTGATGCTGCTGCCGTACTCGATCGTCGGCCCGTTCGCCGCCGCCGCCCTGGACCGATGGGACAGGCGCGTCGTGGTGGCCGTGGCCGCGCTGGTCAGGACGTTGGCCATCGTCGCCACGATCGTGTTGATCGCCGCCGGCGCCGTGCGTTCGGGAGCGGGCCTGGCCGCACTGTTCGGGCTGTCCCTGGTCGCCATCGGACTCGGCCGGCTCATCAACACCGGCATGACCGCGGCCATGCCCCGGGTGGTGCCCGACCGTATTCTCGCCGCCACCAACTCGGTCCTGGTCACGGTGGGGTCGGTGGTGACGGCGGTCGGTGCCGTCGCGGCGTTCGCGGTACTGGCAGTGCTCGGCGCCGGGGACGCCGCCGTCTCGTGGACGCTCGTGCCCGCCGTGGTGACCGCCGTCCTGGGGGTGTGGGCCATACTCGCGCTTCCCCCACGGCACCTCGGGCCCGACGACGACGAGATCGGCACCGACTCAGAAACGGGCGTGACCCGGGATGCGGTGGCGCTGTTCGCCGGGGGTCTGGCCGAAGGCGTGCGGGCCGCCCGCTCCACGGCCCTGGTCTGGGTCGCGCTGGCCGGCGTCACGCTCGGCCGGGCCGCGTTCGGCATCACCACCATGCTCGCGGTCCTGCTGCTGCGCGACGTGGAGTCCGACGGGGGAGGGGGCCCGGTGGTGGCCGGGATGGGCGGGTTCGGACTGCTCTCGGCCGCAGTCGCCGCCGGGATGGGCCTGGCCGCGGTGGTGACCCCGTGGGCCATCGCGCGCACCCGCCGGATCCTGGTCGTCGCGGCCGGCGCCGCCGTGTCCGCGGCAGCCCAACTGGCGGTGGGGCCGACCCTCGACCCCACCGCGCTGGTCGCGGGAGCCCTGGCGTTGGGGCTGGGGGCGCAGGTGGTCAAGCTGGTCGCCGACAACGCCATGCAGACCGATGTCCCGGACGCCCGCCGCGGTGGCGTGTTCGCCCTGCAGGACGCCCTGTTCAACTCCGCGTTCGTCGTGGGGATGGTAGCTGTGCTGCCCTTCGTCCCCGCCGACGGCCGGTCCGTCCCGCTCATGCTCGTACCGGTCGTGCTGTACGCCGTCGCAGCTGTGATCGCGGTCGGGGTCGGCCTGAGGTCAGGACCCGAATCCCAGCGAACCGGCGGCCACTGACCCACCGCCGACCGATCCTCCGCCCACGGAACCGGCACCCACCGAGCCGGTTCCAAGAGAACCCACCCCGGCAGAACCCATCCCGACCGAACCCGTTCCGACCGAACCTCCGCCGATCGACCCGGCACCCACCGAGCCGGCACCCACCGAGCCTGCTCCGACCGAGCCGGCGGCCACAGACCCGGCAGCGGCAGACCCGGCCACCGCGGACCCGACACCCAGCGCGCCGGCGTCGATGGCGCCCACGTCGAGCGACCCGTGGGGGAGCGCCACGTCGAGGTGGCCGTCACCGCTCGCGTCCACGACGGACATCAACCCGCTCCCGGTGTCCACGGTGAGCGAACCGTCGACCTCCACGACCGGGGGCGCGGGCTCGGGCACCGTTCCGCCCTGCACCGGACCCGGCGGCCCGGGCGCGGGGGTAGGAGCGTGGTCGACGGGCTCAACCGGCGGTGCCGGTGCCGGTGCCGGTTCGATGACCGGGGGAGCCGTCCACCTGGCCCACTCCGACTCCAGCGAGCCGTGATCGAGGGTTCCGACGGCGTCCGCGAGCAGAGCGCCCCAGTCAGGGAGCGCCCCCGAACCGGCCGTCACCGCACCGTCCACGAGCGCACCCGCACCCGCTGCACCGGCCAGAATCGACCCCGCCGCCAGGGAGCCCCCGCCGACGGAACCGACGCCAACCGAACCTCCACCAGCCGAGCCACCGCCGACGGAACCGACGCCAACCGAACCTCCACCGATCGACCCTGCGCCCACGGAGCCGGCCGCCAGCGCACCGGCACCACCTGCGAAGACGTTCCACACCCCGCGGCCACCCTCATCCGAGTAGACCTCCTGGGCCGCGGTACCCACGTCGGTCACCACGCGGTCGGCGACCCCGTCGGAGTTCGAGTCCCACAGTGCGTCATCGGCGTACCCGTCGCCGTCGAAGTCAAGCCACAGCGCGTCCGCGGCACCGGTTCCGAGGGTGAGTTCGGGCGCACCCTGCCATTGCGTCGGCTCACCGACGCCGTCTCCGAAGAAGTAGTCCATGCCCGGAATGGTGTCGCGGACGCCAGGGCCCGGACCAGTCCCGATCAGCGATCTGTGGACAACCGATCCGCTGTCCACAGTTGCGCCGATGCCCTTGACGGACTCGCTCAGCGGGAGCCGCTGCGTACGAGGAGCGCCGGCTTCTCCGGGTGTCCGTGCAGTTCAGGGCTGCTGAGCCTAGCCGCGCGGACGCCGACCAGAACGAGGAAGGCCAGCCCCCAGACCAGGTAGGCGTCACCCACCAGGTGCTCGACCGGTCCCCATGCGAGCTCGCGGCCCTCGTCGTGGGGGAACCACCATTGCGGTGTGGTCAGGAAGATCACGACGCCGGTGCCGGCCAGGGCGAGCCAGCCACGCTCGTCGTCGTCGCCCCTCTCGACGGCCCGTGCCGCCCACACCACCGTGAGTACGACGGCCGGCACCGCCCACACCCAGTGGTGTCCCCAGGACACCGGCGAGCAGAACAGGGCGACGAACCCCACCACGACCGCGGCGGCGAGCTCGTGACCGTAGCGCAGCAATCGCCACGCCACCCAGGCGATACCAAGCCCGACCACGGCAGACACCACGAACCACACCACCGATGCGGCAGTGTCCTCGAAGCCGAGGCGGTGTACGAACCCGTTGACCGACTGATTGGACGAGAAGGACAACCCACCGATGCGGGCGGGATCCCGGATGGCGAACGACCAGTAGCGGACGGAATCGACCGGGGCCAACAGATGCCCGATCCCTGTGAAGGCCAGCGCGGCGACGACGGCCGTCCCGAGGCCCCGCCAGTCGCGACGCAGCGCGAAAAACAGCAGGAACACCGCCGGGGTGAGCTTGATGGCCATGGCCAGGCCGGTGAGGCTCCCGCCCCACCAGCGCTCCCGGCCGCGGATCACGTCCACCAGCACCAGGGCCATCAGGAACACGTTGACCTGCCCGAAGCCGATCGTCTCCCGCACCGGGCCGAACCACAGGGCCACGGCCATCACCGCGAGCGTGATCCACCACAGCTCACTGTTCGTTCGGCCGCAGGTGCGCGTGAGGACCAGCTGCACCGCGTACGCCAGCACAGCGATGGTGGCCAGCGTGATGAAGACCGACGCCACCTCCAGCGGGACCAGCGTGAACAAGGCGAAGATCTGGGCTGCCAGCGGGGGATAGGTGAAGGGCAGGACGTCACCGCGCACGAGAAGGGGGAGCTGGCCGTAGAGCTCTCCACCGTCACGGAAGACCTGCCCGCCGACCCGGTAGACGTCAAGGTCGATTCGGTAGGGGGGGATCTGCTGCAGGCCCGGGATACCCACCGTGTGGAGCACCGTTCCGACCAGCGCCAGCACGGCGGCAGCGAACCGCCCGACGGTCGAGGCGAGGTAGCGGTCGACCGCGCTGTCGATCACTCCGGGTTGCCGTTCTGTGGGCGGCCGTTCTGCTCGCGGTCGTTCTGTTCGGCCCACCATCGGATGAGTTCGGCCTCGGCCTCGTCCCGGTCCAGCGGGCCGCGATCCAGGCGGAGCTCCTTGAGAAACGCCCAGGCGCGACCGACGTCGGGTCCCGGTGCGAGATCGAGCAGCTTCATGATCTCGTTGCCGTCGAGATCCGGCCGGACCCGCGCCAGGTCCTCCTTCTCCTCGATCTCGGCGATGCGGTTCTCCAGCGAGTCGTAGCTGGCCTGGAGCTTGGCCGCGCGGCGCTTGTTCCGGGTCGTGCAGTCCGCCCGGACCAGCCGGTGGAGACGGGGGAGCAGGTCGCCCGCGTCGGAGACATACCGGCGCACGGCCGAATCGGACCACTGCCCCTCGCCGTAGCCGTGGAAGCGCAGGTGCAGGAACACCAGACCAGAGACGTCCTCGATCATCTGCTTCGAGTACTTGAGCGCACGCATCCGCTTGCGCACCATCTTGGCGCCCACCACCTCGTGGTGGTGGAACGTCACCCCACCTCCGGGTTTGGCCGCGCGTGTGGCCGGCTTACCCACGTCGTGCAGCAACGCCGCCCAGCGGAGGACCAGATCCGGCCCCTCCGGTTCGAGGTCGATGGCCTGTTTGAGCACGGTGAGCGAATGCCAGTACACGTCCTTGTGCTGCATGTGCTCGTCGCGCTCCAGCTTCATCCCCGGGACCTCGGGCAGCACGCGGTCGGCCAACCCGGCCTCACACAGCATGTTGATCCCGTCGATCGGGTAGTCACCCAGGATGGTCTTGTCGAGCTCGGCGCGGACCCGCTCGACCGTGATCCTGTCGATCTCGGCGGTCATCTCCGTCATGGCCCGGAACACCCGTGGCGCGAGGGAGAACCCCAGCTGGGAGACGAACCGGCAGGCACGCAGCATGCGCAGCGGGTCGTCGGCGAACGACTGCTCCGGTGCGGCCGGGGTGTCCAACAGCCCCACCAACAGCGCGTCCATGCCGCCGAGCGGGTCACAGAACTCGTGACGTCCGTCGGGGTGCAGGCGCACCGCCATGGCGTTGACAGTGAAGTCGCGGCGGACCAGGTCGCCCACGAGGGTGTCGCCAAAGACCACCTCGGGGTTGCGGGACACCCCGTCGTAGGAGTCCGCGCGGTACGTGGTGATCTCGATCTGCTGCTCGATCCCGGCGGCGTCGTATCTGACTGCGGACAGGGTGCCGAACTCGATCCCGGTGTCCCACACCGTGTCCGCGTAGGCCTCAAGGATGCCGCGGACAGTGTCGGGTCGGGCGTCGGTGGTGAAGTCCAGGTCCGTGCCGAGCCGGCCGAGAAGCGCGTCACGCACACTGCCGCCCACCAGGAACAGCTCGTGGCCGGCCTCGCCGAACGCCGCCGCGAGCGGGGCCAGCACGTCCGCGTGATCGTTGAGCGTGGTCTGGGCCCCCGCCAGGAGCCGCACTCGCCGCGCCTCGAACTCGGCCGGGTCGGGCGGGGTCCCCGGCCCGTCCTGCAGTCCCGAGAACACCGCGGCGTCGTGTCGGTCCGATGAGGCGCGCGGGTCTGGGTGCGGATTGCGGGCTGTCACAGCGGAGACCTTACCGAGTCGGTCCGGCCGCCTTGGACCACAGCGTCTCCACGGCCTCGACCTCCGGGGGACCGGTCAGCAGGTGACCCGACTCCTCCAGGTACGCCAGGTACGCGGGGTTGCCGAGGAACTCCTGGGCCGCGGAGGCGTCGCGGTACTGCTGGAACACCACCAGGACATCGGGGTCGGCGTGGGACGCGCAGAACACGTATGCCCGGTGCCCGTCGTTCGCCTGCACCGCCTCCGGCATGTGTCTGAGCCACACCTCGACCAGCTCGTCGCGCCGCCCCGGCTTGGCCCGGTGGCGGAGGACCAGGGCGTGGCCTGCGGATCCTGAGCTCATGGTGCGGACTCTAGCCGTGGCCCGCCCGCCACCACATGCCCTGAGCGTATCCGCGGGCGGCACGCCGACGATTTACGGAACACGCAACACCGGCCGGTAGCATCAATGGGTGTCCGAAGCCGAACGCCCCGTCGAACCGCGCGCTAACCCGCCGCGGCGTCGTCGTGCACGTCGGCCCGCCGGATCCGGGGCCAGCACCCCCAACTCCGCTGGTCAGAGTGCCGAGCGGGGCACCGGGCAGAGCGCTGACGGGCAGCGGGCCGCGCAGGGGCAGAAGAAGACCCAGAACAACCGGAACAGCCAGGGCGGTCAGAGCCAGCACTCCGGCCAACCCGGCCAGTCCGGCCAACCCGCGCAACCCGGTGACGGCCAGGCCCGTCAGGGTCGCCGCCGACGCCGTGGGGGCCGGGGCAGACGGGGCGGCCAGGGCAGGACGCCCGAGGCCCAGCGGAAGGACACCGGTTCGGACAACGCGGCCCCCACGCAGCCCACACAGACGGTCAGGTCCGGCGACGGCTCCGCCGGGGCCACCTCGGCCCGCCAGTCCCCACGCCATCCGCGCAACCAGAACCGGCCCCGGTCCGGTTCCGGCCAGTCCGCGTCCGCCAACACCGCCCGCGCCGCCGCACCGGGCAAGTCCGGGGGGAAGAACGCCGGCAAGACCGGATCGAAGCCGGGCGGCAAGCCCGGCGCGAAGGGCACCGGCACCAAGAACCCACGGGGCGGTCGGGGGGGAGGACGGCAAACACGGAACGGTCAACGTCTGCGGACGGTGCTCGAGACCTCCGCGGGCGGCCTCGTCGTGCGTGGGCTGGCACAGGCGGCCGCCGCGGGATCGGAGCCAGACCTCTCCCGCCTGGAGGTCGCGCTGATCGGTCGCCTCGACCGGCGTAACCGCATGTTGTGGTCGATGCCCAAGGGACACATCGAGCCGGGCGAGACCGTGGAGGAGACCGCCCGACGAGAGGTGCTCGAGGAGACCGGCGTCGACGGCACGGTGCTCGCCCCGCTGGGCACCATCGACTACTGGTTCGTCGCCGAGGGCCGCCGGATCCACAAGACCGTCCATCACCACCTCATCCGCTACGACCACGGTGAGCTGTGCGACGAGGACCCGGAGATCACCGAGGTCGCGTGGGTGGCCTTCGACCATCTCCCCAGGCGGCTGGCCTATCCGGACGAACGGCGGCTGGTGGAGGCCGCGCGGTCCCTCCTGCCGGACCTCGCGCGCGCCGAACTGGCGGGTGAGTCCCCCGTCCCGCAGAGCTCACAGGTGGTCGACCCGTCCCGGCGCTCGGGCGGCCCCGAACCGGTCCGGCGATCCGCGAACGGGGCGCCGGAGAGCGGTCCCCGACGGGCCCCCGCGCGCGGGGACGATCCGGAGGAGTCACGGCCGTGAACCGTCGGCCGGGTGGGCGGCTCGTCCGGGCGGTCGTCCCGGTCGCGTTGTGCGCGGCACTGGCATCGGCCCCGTTGTGGGGCGTCCAGCCGGTCCGTGCCGTCACCCCGGAGCAGGCGATCGACGCGGGTTACGTCCCGAACCCGGCTCCCGCCCTCGCCCGGATCACGATCGACGACATCACGCCCCGGGTCCTCGACGGTGCGGGGGCCGGCGGGCAACTGGCCGTCGGGACCGAGGCCGGGGTCCCCACCGTCACCGTGTCGGGCACGATCAGCAACGTCAGCGACGTGACACTCGAGTCGGTGGACGTCCGTCTCCAGCGCGGCCCCCGCGCAACCGACGCGGAGTCCGTGCGTGAACCCCTGGTGTGGTCGGAGCCGTCATTCCCCGTCCAGGGCGAGTTCCTGAGGGCGGCGGAGACCCTCGCCCCCGGCGAGTCGGTGCCCTACCGCGTCTCGATGCCCGCGCGTGAGGTCCCCGGCAACCCGGGCCCGGACCTGCAGCTCACCGAGCCGGGCGTCTACCCGCTGCTGGTCAACGTCAACGGCACCCCGGAGGCCGGGTCGCCGGCGCGCCTGGACGACGCCCGCACCCTGCTCCCCGTCCTCCAGGCACCACCTCCCGCGCCGCTCCCCGGTGTCGACGACGACGAGGTGGGCGTCGACGCGCCGGCGGACGTGCCGGCCCCGACCCCCGTCCCGCTGACCGTGCTCTGGCCCCTGGCCGCCGCGCCCTCCCGGGTCGCCCTCGTACCCGGCGAGGCGGGCCCCGAACCGGTGGTCGCCCTGACCGACGGATCACTGCTCCGCGACCTCTCGGAGGAGGGGCGGCTCACCGGCCTGGTCCGGGCGGCGTCCGCCGCCTTCGACGGGCCCGGGGGCGGGGAACTACGCCGGGCGACATGCCTCGCGGTGGATCCCGATCTGCTGGGAACGGTGGCCGAGCTCGCGGACGGTCGGGCGGTCGTGATCGACGACGGGAGCGAACCCCGCGCTCCGGGAGACGGGGATCGATCCGGCGACGGGGCCGAGCCCGCCACCGTCGACGAGGCCGTGGCCGAGGACGCCTCCCGGTGGTTGGACCAGCTGCGTGCACTGGCCGAGGGCGCCTGCGTGGTGACCCTGCCGGCCGCGCAGGCCGATCTCGACGCGGTGTCCGCCATCGGCGACCCCACCCTGACCTCGGCGGCGCTCGATCGCTCCGACTCGGTGGAGCGGATCCTCGACGTGGCCCCGGTCCCCGACGTACTCGTCCCCGCCTCGGGCACGCTGGCGCCCGGGACCGCCCAGGCGCTGGCCGGTTCCGGGGACACCGCCGTCGTCGCCGCCCCGTCCACCCGCACCGACACCGGCGTGGTCCCACCGACCGGGCTGGTCGGGCTCGCCGGGACCGACGGGGGGCGGGCGCTCACCTACTCGGCCACGGTGGGGACCGCCCTGGCCGCGACCGGCGAGATCCCGGAGAACCCCCGCTACTCGGACCCGGACACCCGGTACTGGCTGGCGGCGGATTCCCCGGTCGCCCGCCTTCAGGACGCACGGGCGGCCCTGCTCGCCCCGGTGATCGACGCCGCCGACGCCGCGGCCGCAGCCCCGACAGGTACACAGCAAACCGGTCCCGCCCAGGGTGACACCGTCGCCGAACAGGGAGTCCTCGCGGTTCCGCCCCAGGTCTGGGACATCGACGAGGAGGAAGCGGGCTCGTTGCTCGGCACTCTCGGTGACCAGCTCTCCGCCGGTCGGATGCGAGCGGTACCACTGGCGGAGCTCCTGACCGGGCCCGTCACGATCCCCGAGGGGAGCCTGGCCGGCGATCCCACCGGTGCGGTGGACCCCGGGATCGCCGACCCGTTCGCGGACGACCCCGGGGGGGACACCCTCGGACGACTGGCGGGGGCGCTCGGGGGGACCGGCACCCTCCGGTCGCTGGTGGACACCTCCGACCCGACCTCTGCGGGCGCGGCCGCGCACATCGACCCGCTGGTCGGTGACGCCCTGCGGGTGCTCTCGGAGACCGGTCGACGGGCGGGCGGTGACGGGCTCACCCTCGAATCCGGGACCGGCGCGGCCGCCCGGGAGCGCAGCGCGGCCCGGTTGGATCGACTCGGGGAGACGGTGTCCGCGTCGCTCGGGCGCGTCGACCTCCTGACCCCGGGGAGCGTGTTCACCATGGCCAGTCCCAACAGCCCGCTCATGCTGGTGACCCGCAACGCCCTGCCGTTCCCCGTGCGCGTCGAAGTGACGGTCACCGCACCCGAGGACATCACCGTCGACCCCGTCGGCCTCATCCAGATCCCGGCCGCTGGTTCCCGGACCCTCCAGGTCCCCACGCAGTCCGACTCCGAGGGCGGAGTCCGTCACACCGTGACCTTCGCCCTCCACGGACCGGACGGGACGCGACTGTCCGACCCGGTCGAACTCTCGGTCCAGGCGGGCGGGTATCCCGTCGCGCAGGGATTCGCGATCGCCGCCGCCGCCCTCGCCCTCGTCCTGGGAGGTCGCCGGTACCTACGCTACCGTCGGGGCATCCTCGACCCCGCGGACGAAGGGCACCGACCTTGAACGACGAGCAGGGTTCCGGCGAACCCGAGCTGCGTAGACCGGACCCCGGGTTGCGGGGCCGCCGGCGCGAATCCGGGAGCTGCGTGTCGCCACGCCCCGTCTCGCCGCCGCCGGTCGCCGACTCGTTCGCGCCGGACTCGGTGCCCGTCGACCCGGTGGTCCCGATCCCCGCGGGCCCGCCGACCCGGGGCGGGGGGACCGGCACCACCACCCGGGACTCCTCCGACGCCTCGGTGATGCGGTCCACCGGGTCGATGGCCGTGGCCAACCTCGCCAGCCGGATCACCGGTTTCGTCCGGATGATCCTCATCCTCACCATCCTCGGCCCCGCAGTGGCCTCGGCGTTCAACACCGCCAACACGCTGCCCAACATGATCACCGAGCTCGTCCTGGGTTCGGTACTCACCGCCATGTTCATGCCCCTGCTCGCCAGGGCCGCCCAGGAGGACCCGGACGGAGGGGTGTCGTTCATCCGTCGCCTGCTCACGGCCACCGCCCTGTTGGCGCTGGTCGCGACGGTGGTGGCCGTGGCCTGCGCACCCCTTCTCACCGAGCTCAACCTCGGGGACGGTGAGGTCAACACGGACCTCGCCACGGCCTTCGCCTTCCTCCTGCTGCCACAGATCTTCTTCTACGGCGTCTTCTCGGTCATGCTCGCCGTGCTCAACTACAACGGGATCTTCCGGCCCGGGGCGTGGGCCCCGGTCTGGAACAACCTGGTGGCGATCGCGACCCTCGCGCTGTTCGCCGTGGTCGGCAGCGGCATCGACCCGGCGGCTCCGGTCAACCTGCTCAGCGCCCCGATCCTGTTGCTCGGCCTGGGCACGACGCTCGGCGTGGTGGTCCAGGCCGCAGTCCTCCTGCCCGCACTGCGTCGTGCAGGCGTGGTCCTGCGCCCGCAGTGGGGCCTGGACCCCCGGATCCGCCAGTTCGGCGGCAACGCCCTAGCCGGGTTGTCCTACGTGTTCATCTCGCAGGTCGGTCTGGTCATGACCAACCGCATCGGTTCCGCCGCAGACGAGGCGGCCATCGCCATCTACGGCACGTACTGGCTGCTGCTCCAGGTGCCGTACGGGATCATCGGGGTCACCCTGCTGACCGCCATCAATCCGCGGTTGGCCGACAACGGAGTCGCCGGGCGGACGGACGCGGTCGTGCGCGACATCTCGCTCGGCACCCGACTGTCCCTGTTCGGCCTGCTGCCGATCATCGCCTTCATGACCGCGTTCGGCCCGTCGATAGCGACCGGTCTGTTCCGGTACGGCAACTTCGACGCCCAGAACGCCGACATCCTCGGCCTCACCCTGGCCTTCGGTGCGTTCACCCTGGTCCCGTACGCGGTGGTCCTGCTCCAGCAGCGGGTGTTCTACGCGCGCGAGGACTACTGGACCCCGACCGTCATGATCCTCGCGATCACCATCGTTCGCGTCGTCCTGTCGCTCATCGTCCCGCTCGTCGCGGACGAACGATCGCACGTCGTGATCGGTCTCGCCCTGGCCAACGGGATCGGTTGGGTCGTGGGCGCGGTGGCCGGGTACATACTGCTGCGCCGCAAGCTCGGCTCCCTGCGGGGACGCGAGACCGCCAAGTCGGCGGCCTGGACGCTCGGCGCCTCGATTGCCGGAGCGCTCGTCGCCCTCGCAGTCGACAATCTCCTGCCCCTGGACCTGCTGACCGACGCCGTCGGCAGCATCGGCTACGTGTTCCGCGCCGGGCTCGCCGCGGTCATCACCCTCGTCGTCACCGGGTTGATCCTCTCGCGGTCGCGCCTGCCGGAGCTGGACGCCGTCCGACCCGTCATCCGAGGCCTCGTGGGGCGTCTGAGGCGATAGTCGTGTCCCGGGACGGGGGGTCCGTACACTCAGAGGATCAGGAGCGGTCCGACCGGGTGGACGACCGCGTCATCGAGCGTCATCAAGGAGGCCGACGGGTGGGCGATGGCAACGGAGCTCCGGCGCAGGATACCCCCCCGACCCCCCCGCGACTGACCGTCGGTGGCCTGGTCTCGGGCGGACGGTACGAACTCCTCGAACCACACGGCGGCGTCGCCGGGCAGGCCTTCTGGCGGGCCCGGGACAAGCGTCTCGGCCGCGAGGTCGCCCTGACCTTCGTCGACCCGCTCCCCGGTGAACAACCCCCCGGCTCGGCGACCGGTGTCCTCGACCGCACCGTGGCCCTGACCCGTGTCTACTCCGACGGCCTCGCCCGCGTCCTGGACGTCATCCGCGGCCGCGCCGGCGGCATCGTGGTGAGTGAATGGGTCCCGGGACGCAGCCTCGCCGCGGCAGCGGGGGACCCCCACCCCGACTCGGCCGTCGCCGCGATGTGGGGTCTCGCCGACGCCGCCGCCCGTGCGGCCGATCACGGCCTGATCCTGGGGTTGGACTCCCCGGACCGGATCCGCGTCACCGAGGACGGGCGTGCCCTGCTGGCGTTCCCGGGAGTCGCGGCGGACGCCGACACCAGGAGTGACGTCCGCGGCCTCGGGGTGGTCCTCTACACACTGCTCACCGGCAAATGGCCCGGATCACTGCCCGAGGGGTCGGAACTGCACGAACCGCGGGACGGACGCCCCGAGGGCGCCCCGGTGGACGACGACGAGGTCCCACTCGACCCCACCGTCATCGGAACCGGGGTCCCACCCGAGTCCGCCGTGCTGGCCATGCGGTCCCTCGACGGTTCCTCGGTGAGCTCGGCCGCCACTGTTCGGGCGATGATCGACGACCGTGTCGGCGGACCGGTCCACGCGGCCTCCCGCTCTGGTTACTCCGCCGCACAGTTCTCCACAGCACCGTCCTCCACCGCACCGTTCTCGACCGCACCGTCCCGAGCTCACCCGGAGTCCACGACAGGCCTCCACCACGGCGGGCGGGACTCCGTGTCGCACCCGGTGTCGGACCCCGTGTCCCACACCGAGCCGCACTCGGCGTCGTCCGACCAGCCGTACTCCGATCCGGATGAGCAGACCCTGAGACGGCGTTGGCAGATCATGGCCGGGACCAGCGCCGCGGCCGTGGTGGTGATCGCGCTGTTGTCCGCCTGGCTGCTCGGCGCACTCGCCGGCGGCGGCGACGAGACCCCGTTGTCCCAACAGCTCGACGCGATCGAGCGCGCCGCCGAGGAGAGCCGGTCCGCCGCGACCTCCGAGTCCGGACCGGAGGACTCCGAACCGGCCGCGCCCGAGCCCACCCGAGAGGCACCGTCCACGCCCGTCACGGTCTCGGGCGTCACCTCCTGGCAGCCCACCGAATCGCCGGGCGTCGCCGAGAACTCCTCGAGCGCCCCCAACGTCGTCGACGGTGACAGGTCGACCTCGTGGTCCACCGACACCTACCGCAACCAACTCGGCGACAGCGGAGCCGCCTACAAACCCGGTGTGGGACTGCTGTTCTCACTGGACGGCGACCAGGAGGCCCGCCGGGTCGTGGTCCACTCGGACGACGACGGCGTGGAGTTCGAGGTCCGTGCCGCCGACAGTGCCTCGCCGGACTCGCTCGACGACACCACGCTGCTCGGCGAGGGGACCGTCCGCGACGGCTCGGGGACCGCGACCATCGACGACCCCGAGGAATCGCGCTTTCTGATCGTGTGGATCACCCGCCTCGGCACCTCAGGGCCCGAGTCGTATGCCGCGTCCATCACCGAGGTCCAGCTCACACGGTGAACCCGCCCGGGCACTCGAGGTGACAGCCCCACGGCGGACCCCGCCGCGTTAACGTCACGGCCGTGAACACCAGTGCCGTCGACGACCGCGCCACGGTCATGGAAAGCTCGCCGCTCACGGCCGGATCCCCGCTCACGGCCGAGTCCACGCTCACGGACATGGAACTGCTCGACGCGCACATCGCCGGCGACCAGGACGCGTTCTCGGCTCTAGTCAGGCGCCACTACGACTACCTGTGGCGGCTGGCGATCCGCACCTCGTTCAACCGCGAGGACGCCGCCGAGGCACTCCAGGATGCGCTCATCTCGGCATATCGCAAAGCCGACACCTTCCGCCACGCCTGCCCCGTCCAGGGTTGGCTCTACCGCATCGTGGTCAACGCCTGCCTGGACAAGATGCGGTCCCAGCGGCTGCGGACCCACTCCGAACTCACTCCCAGACTGCACGAGGAAGTCTCGCTGCGGGACCACTTCTACCAGGACCCCGCGTACGCGATCATCGTCGCCGAGGCGCTGGCGGAGCTGCCCACCGACCAGCGTGACGCTGTCGTCGTCGTCGACATGCTGCGCTGCACGGTGGCCGAGGCCTGCCACCTGCTCAACACCCGTCCCGGCACCATCAAGAGCCGGTGTTCGCGCGGCCGCGCGAAACTCAGCGTGCTCCTCGAGGGAGTCACGCTCACCGACTGAGGGAACAACGCCGACCCGCCGGGTGTTGTCGCCTAAGTAGATCCGCCTGAGTAGTTCCACAGATCTGCCGGTCCACGTACCCCCACCCGCCAAGGAGCCCGAAGAACCCATGAGCGACACCCTCCACGACGTGATCATCGTCGGATCCGGCCCGGCCGGGTACACCGCCGCCATCTACTCCGCCCGGGCCGAGCTCACGCCGGTGGTGTTCGAGGGATCCCAGTTCGGCGGTGCGCTCATGACCACCACCGAGGTCGAGAACTTCCCGGGATTCGCCGAGGGCATGATGGGCCCCGATCTGATGATGCAGATGCGGGAGCAGGCCGAGCGTTTCGGTGCCGACCTCCGCATGGAAGACGTCACCTCGATGGATCTGTCCGGCGAGGTCAAGGTGGTCCGGGTGGGGGAGGAGGAGCACCGCGCCCGCGCCGTGATCCTCGCCATGGGCGCCGCCGCGCGCTACCTGGGCGTCCCCGGGGAGCAGGAATACCTCGGCCGAGGCGTGAGCTCCTGCGCGACGTGCGACGGCTTCTTCTTCCGTGACAAGCCGATCGTCGTGGTCGGTGGCGGGGACTCCGCCATGGAGGAGGCCACCTTCCTCACGAAGTTCGGCTCCTCCGTCACCATCGTCCACCGGCGCGAGGAGTTCCGCGCCTCCAAGATCATGCTCGAGCGGGCCAAGGAGAACGAGAAGATCTCGTTCCTCCTCAACACCACGGTCGACCAGGTTCTCTCGGGTGCCAGCGGTTCCGTCGAGCGCCTGAGCCTGCGCAACACGGTCACCGGCGAGACCAGCGAACTCGAGACGGCCGCGATGTTCGTCGCGATCGGCCACGACCCCCGCTCCGAGCTGGTGCGGGACCAGGTGGAGGTCGACGAGGACGGGTACGTCCTCACCGGTCAGACCACCGCCACCTCGATCCCGGGCGTGTTCGCCTGCGGCGATCTGGTGGACCACCGCTACCGGCAGGCCATCACCGCGGCCGGATCCGGATGCTCGGCCTCGATCGACGCAGAGCGCTGGCTCGCCGAGCAGGCCTGACACCCACCGAACAGGTCCGACATCGGACGCTCCCACCCTCACCCCGAAAGGACCATCGACACATGGCCGCGAACACCCCGAACATCATCGACGTGACCGAGGACGACTTCGCCGAGACCGTCCTCATGGCCAGCGGGTCCAAGCCCGTCCTGGTGGACTTCTGGGCAACGTGGTGCCGCCCGTGCACCATGATGGCGCCCGTCCTGGACGAGCTCGCCGGGACGGAGTCCGACAAGCTCACGGTCGCCAAGGTCGACGTGGAAGCCAACCAGGAGCTCGCCGCCGAGTACCAGATCACCGCCATACCGGCGCTGCTCCTGTTCTCCGAGGGCAAGCCGGTCAAGCGCATCACGGGCGCCAAGTCCAAGGCCGCACTGCGCACCGAGCTCGGCGACGTGCTCTAGACCCCCCGCCCCACTCGGGTGCGCTCCGGGCACGTCCGAGCCGGAGGCGGTAAGTTCATCCGGGTACCCAGTCGAGTGGAGCGGAGGAGAACCATGGCGTGGCGACGCGGTGACCGTGGACCCGAGGTGGCCTCGATCCGGGCCACCCTCGCGGGAATGGGCCTGCTGCACAACATCGATTCCGTCGGGGTCACCGAGCCCCAGACCGGATCGATCCTGGCCCGAACCGATGCCGTCTTCGACGCCGACCTGGAGACGGCGGTCCTGGCCTTCCAGCAGGCCCGTGGACTGATCTCGGACGGCATCGTGGGTCCCTCGACCCAGGCGGCGCTGCACGACGCCACCCACGTCCTGGGAACCCGCGATCTGAGCTACATCGTCTCCAAGCCGATGGCGGGGGACGATGTGGCCAAGTTCCAGCGTCGGCTCGGGGAGCTCGGCTTCTACGCGGGTCTGGTGGACGGCACCTTCGGTCCCCTCACCCATGCCGCCGCCACCGACTTCCAGAGTGACTGCGGTCTGCCCGCGGACGGCGTGGTCGGCGCGGAGACCCTGGACACCCTCAACCGGTTCTCGACCCTGTTCAAGGGCGGGGACGTCTCCTCGCTCGTGGAGCGGGAGCGGGCACGGACCTCGGGCCCGATGCTCGCGGGGAAGCGGATCGTCCTGGACCCCGGTCCCAGCGGTTCGGAGAACCCGATCCGTATGGACACCCCACTCGGAACCATCACGGATGCCGAACTGCTGTGGGACATCACCCGGCGACTGTCCGAGCGGATGAACCAGGCCGGGGTCGAGGTCTTCCTCTCACGTCCGGAGGCCATGATCCCCACCGACCCGGAGCGGGCAGAGATCGCCAACGCGTTCAACGCCGATCTCATGATCTCGCTCCGTCTGGATCGGCACCCCAATCCGGTCGGCAACGGAATCGCCACGTTCTACTTCGGCAACTCCCTCGGTGCCGAGTCGATGCTCGGTGAAGCGCTGTCCGGGTTCATCCAGCGCGAGATCATCAGCCGTACCGATCTCCGCGACTGCCGCACCCACGGGCGGAGTTGGCCACTTCTCCGGATGACCCGGATGCCTTCCATCCAGATCGTCCTGGGGTATGCCTACAATCCCCGCGATCTCCAGATCCTCGGGGACCGGACCGCGCAGGACACCATCATCGACTCCATACTCGTGGGGGTGAAGCGCCTCTACCTCCTGGACGAGGACGATCATCCCACCGGTTCGATGTCCGTCAACGAGCTGATCGACTACGAACAGAGTCAGCGGGACTGACTCCCCGCCCGCGGGGAGTCCACCGTGCTCCGGGCCGACGCCCCGGACAACACACCCAGCCGACGGGTGGAGAATCCCCGCTCCGCGAAGAGCTGATCGAGCGCCCTCTCCACGTCCGCCTTCCAGAGGTGCTCACTCTCGATATCGAGTCGCAGACGTGGATGGGTATCGTGCTCGGCCACCACGGTGAATCCGTGCTCCACCAGGAAGCCGGTCGAGGCGATGCACGAGTCCGAACCGCAGGTGTCACGTGACATTACGTCCCCTGTGTCCCCGGACGTCACCCCAAACGCCTCGATCGCCTTGATTCCGCGACTGCGGAGATCCACCACCACCGCGTCGAGCAGGGAGGTGAGGGCCCCGGCGGGCGCGCCGTGCTCGATACTCATTCCGGCGAGAAGTATGGCGTCCGACCCCACCGGGGACGTCGGGAAGCACGCGGCTCGGGGAACCATGCCCGGGGGCGCGTAGAACGCCGCTCCAGTCGAGCGGTCCCCGTATCTGGCGATCTGCCCACACACGCCCCACTCCAGGGACACATGGGAGATCCAGGCCTCCTTCTCGAACTCGGGATCTCCCGGCGCGGGCTGCCCGACCTGACCGTCGGTCTGCCAGTACACGCATTTACGAGCCCGGGGACCGAGGTGATCCACGGCAGAGAGGTCGAGCGGCCGGATCGAGATCATCGCGTCGTTCCGGGCGACCCGCCCTCGAGTAGTGTCAGGACCCGCTGCAGATCGTCCGCGTCGCCCACGTCGATTGTGATCCGACCCTTACGGCGTCCCATCGTGACGGACACCGAGGTGTCGAAGCGATCGGACAGCCGGCCCGCAACGGACTCGAGTTCAGGGTTCCGCTGACGCCCCTTCGGGGCAGGGGAGGGCTTGGGTGTCGAGTCAGCCCCATCCCGGTTCGCCATGGTGACGATCTCCTCCGTGGCCCGGACCGACAATCCTTCTGCCACGATCCGAGCAGCGAGCTCGTCCTGGGCCGGCGCCCCCGCCTCCAATCCCAGGAGGGCTCGTGCATGACCCGCGGATAGCACCCCGGCGGCCACCCGCCGTTGGACTGCCGTCGGCAACTGGAGCAATCGGATGCTGTTGGTGATGGCCGGGCGTGATCGGCCTATCCGTGTCGCGAGCTCGGCCTGCGTCACGTCGAACTCCTCGAGAAGCTGTTGGTACGCCGCTGCTTCCTCGAGTGGATTGAGTTGGACTCGATGGATGTTCTCGAGCAGCGCATCCCGAAGGAGATCCTGGTCGTCGGTCTGACGCACGATCGCCGGAACAGTCTGGAGTTCCGCACGCTGGCTCGCACGCCAGCGTCGCTCTCCCATGATGAGCTGATACCGACCGCCGGCGATCTCACGAACCACGATCGGTTGGAGGAGACCGAACTCCTTGACCGAGTGAGCCAGCTCGGCCAGAGCTTCTTCGTCGAAGTGGGTCCGGGGCTGCTTGGGGTTCGGCTCGATCGCCGAGGGGGGGATCTCACGGTAGACCGCGCCGGGATCGACCAGTTCATCGGTTTCACGTGAAACATCGGCGTCATCCCGGTCGCCGCTACCCGGACCCCGAGTGGCTTCCCGATCTCCGCCGATTCCACTGCCCGATCCAGCTGGTCCGCTTGATCTAGGGCGCGGGGGAGTGGTCCTGGGACCGCCACTACGCGGACCAAGAATCACGTCCGCGGCATCGTTGCCCAGACGGGGCCCCTCATCCGGGCCTGTCGGGATCAGTGCTGCGAGCCCTCGCCCGAGGCCACCCCTGCGTTGCTGGCTCATCGACTCTCCTCTGCGCGCCCGGCCTGTGCCTGTGACACGGCGTGTGACACAAGCCGGTCCGCCCGACTGTTCAGTTCTTTGGCTGCATCCAAGTAGGAAAGAGCCCCCCGTGATCCAGCGTCATACTGCAGGATGGTCATTCCGTAGCCCGGAGCCTCTGACACCTTCACGCTCCGCGGGATGACGGTACGAAGCACCGTGTCGCCGAAGTGTGTTCGAACCTCGCCCGCCACCTGCTCGGCGAGCTTGGTCCGGCCGTCGTACATGGTCAACATGATGGTGGAGATCTCAAGAGACCTGTTGAGGTGCTGCTGGATAAGCTCGACGTTCCGCAACAGCTGACCGACCCCTTCGAGCGCGTAGTACTCGCACTGGATAGGGATCAGCACCTCACTCGCGGCAACCATCGCATTGACGGTCAGGAGACCCAGTGAGGGAGGGCAGTCGATCAGGACGTAGTCGATACCCAATGACAGGAGGTCCTCGCTGTTGAGAACCTCGGCGAGACGGTGCTCTCGGTGCTCGAGGCCGACCAACTCGATCTCGGATCCCGCCAGATCGATCGTCGCAGGGATACAGAACAGCCGCTCAGCATGTGGGCTGCGCTGCATCAGATCCTCAAGAGCCTGCTCCCACATCAAGAGTTCGTAGCTCGACGGAGTGCCCTCGCGGTGGTCCACGCCGAGCGCGGTACTCGCATTGCCCTGAGGGTCCATGTCGATCACCAGAACACCGAGACCACCGAGCGCAAGGGCGGCGGCCAAGTTGACCGTCGACGTCGTCTTGCCCACCCCGCCCTTCTGATTGGCAATAGTGATGATCCGGGGATGCGAGGGCCTGGGCAATGCGGGAGCGTCACCGTGGAGGACCTCGTTCGCCTGCCGTGCGGCGGCGAAGATCGGGGTCTCGTCTTCGGACATCCGTCACCTTTCAACTACGTCATGAAGCGACTCGGCACATCGTCCTCGATGCCCACCGAGTCAGTGTTTCACGTGAAACCGACTACGCCACGGGCGATGACGACCGCCGTCAACCACGCCGGGCGCCACCCGCGCGAGTGCGTGAGCCACGTTTACCTACTCTAGTCGCGAGCGTCGCGATAACCAGCCTCGTCTCCTCCGCATCCGGGGCGGAGACCACCTCGACGCGCACATCCTCAAAACCGAGCTTCCGCAGACCTCGAGCATCCCGTTCCACCTCGTCTACAGCGGAGGCCCCCTTGAGGGCGACCATCCGACCACCGGGCCTGAGCAGGGGAGCGGACCACCCGGCGAGCTTGGACAGCGGAGCGACCGCTCGGGAGGTCACAGCGTCGGCCCCGCCGGCTTCCGCGATAACGGACCTCTCCTCTGCACGACCACGAATCACCCGGACATCGATTTCGAGCTCGTCCACCACCTCCTGCAGGAAGGTCGCGCGACGGAGCAGTGGCTCAACCAGAGTCATGCGAAGGTCCGGACGGGCCAGCGCCAACGGAACACCCGGGAGGCCCGCTCCACTGCCGATATCCACCACCGACTCGCCGTCGAGAAAACTCCCGGCGGCGGCTGCGCTGTTGAGGACGTGCCTATCCCACAGTCGCGGCCGTTCGCGCGGGCCCATCAATCCGCGCTCGAGACCGGCGGTCGCGAGGATCTCGACGTACCTGACCGCCAAAGCGAGCCGCTCTCCGAAGACTGCCACCGCGCCGCCAGGAGGAACCGCTGTGGACCCGCCGACCGACATCATTTCTGGCTCCTCCGGCGAGATCCCCTCGGTCAACCGGTCATCGACGTCACGTGTCGTTTCATCCCGCGTGTCCTCGTTCATCTCTTCACCATCCCGTTCGGAGCCACAACTTCTCTGGTTTCACGTGAAACATCCGACGAATCACATCACTGTAAGTCTGTGTCGTCGGACAGCGTCCACCACTGCACGACGCAGGGGCGCGAGCTACATGCCCACGCCCCTGTACATCTCGCATCCCTGTCATCGGCACCGGTCGGTCAGTCCGGAAGAACGACGACCCGACGATTCGGCTCAGCTCCCGTCGAGTCCGAGGAGACTCCCTCGATCTCCGCGATGGCGTCATGGATGACCTTCCGCTCGAAAGGAGTCATGGGCTCGAGCTCCTCGGACTCACCAGACTCCAGAACTCGCTGCGCGGCCACCCGACCGGTCTCGGTCAGCGCTTCACGTTTGGCGGCGCGCCACCCGGAGATGTCCAACATCAGCCGACTACGTTCCCCGAGTTCCTGCTGGACGGCCAACCGGGTCAGTTCCTGGACGGCATCGAGAACCGCGCCATCGGAGCCCACCAGACAATCCAGATCCTCGCCGCCGTCGATGCTCACGATGGCCCGATCGCCCTCGACATCCAGATCGATATCCCCGTCGAAGTCAAGGATGTCCAAGAGCTGCTCGAGGTAGTCGCCGGCCACCTCGCCCTCCTCGACAAGACGCTCCTCCGACACCTCGATCTTCTTTTTCGACATGGATCTGCCTCCGTCATCACCGCCGATCGCCACGCCCGTCCGGGCCGACGAATACTTCCCCCAAGTATGGGACAAGGTCCCCGATGCCGGAGCATCGGGGACCTTGTCGGTCGAGCCACTAACCAGCGGTCAGCGTTTCCGTTTCTTCTTTTTGCCCTTGCCGCCGCCTGCGCCGCTCTTCTGCGCAGGCCGCGTGCGTTGACCACCGGGCTGCTGAGGTCGCTGACCCGGGCGAGGTGCAGATCCCGGAGCAGGCGCAGGGACGTCTACCGGCGAGGTGACGGCAACGTCCTCACGTTCATCCGTTCCACCACGAGCGACCGTGCCCGGGGACGCGACAGCGGTACCCGTCGTCACACCCCGAACCCTCTTCGGGTTGACCGGCTTCACTCCGACCTTCGGTGCCAGAGACTTCTGCTCCTCACGTCGCTTGAGGGCGGCGACATCGTCCTCCTTGGCCATCTTCTCGAACAGGTAGTACTGCTGGCCGAGGGTCCACAGGTTGTTGGTGACCATGTAGACGAGGATCGCCATGGGCCAGAACGCACCAGTGACCAGGATGCCGATGGGGAACGCCCACAGCATCAACTGGTTCATGATCTTGGCCTGCGGGTTCGCCGCGGCCTCCGGGGACTGGCGTGACAGCGAGATCCTGGCGTTGAGGTGGGTGGTGACCGCCGAGACGATCATCAGCGGGATGGCGACCAGAATGATGTTCCAGCGCTCGAAGTCCAGCGCGGCCCCGGGGTCGACGAAGGCCTGGAACTGATCGATGGGCTGCGAGATGAACGAGGAGAGGGGGGCACCGAACAACCGCGCGTCGAGGAAGCTCTGCACCTCGTCCGCGTTGAAGACGTAGTTCCCGGTGTTCCGCGTCTCCTCCGCCGTCATCCCGAGCGCGCCGAAGTTGTTGCCCATGCGGTTGAAGGACCGGAGGACATGGAACAGACCCAGGAACACCGGGATCTGGATGAACATCGGCAAACAGCCGAGGACGGGGTTGAACCCCTCAGACTTCTGGAGCTTGCGGGTCTCCGTGGCGAGCTTCTCGCGATCGTTCTTGTACCGCTTCTGCAGCTCCTTCATCCGTGGCTGCATCTCCTGCATCTTCCGGGAGAAGCGGATCTGTTTGGCCGCCGGCCAGAACAGCAGGATACGGAGCGTCACGACCAGGAAGATCACGGAGAGCGCCCAGATGACACCACTGGAGTCGGGCGAGTCCACCCAGGGCAGGAAGCCGCCGAGGAACGCGAAGATCTTGTGCCAGAACCAGAGGATCCCGGAGATCGGGTAGTAGACCAGAGGGTCGGTGATGAACGACATCGGTGGTTGAGTCCTAGCTTCGTTCGGAATTGTCGGGATGCTCGTGCGGATGATCCGCAAAGTCGTCGGGGGCGCGGGGCTCAGGGACCGGATCCCAGCCGCCCGGAGTCCAGGGACCGCACCTCAGTAGTCGCCACACCGACAACCACGTTCCGTACCAGGCACCGTGAACGCGAACGGCCTCAACGGCGTAGCTGCTACAGGTGGGTTCGAAACGGCAGCTCGGTGGGGTCAGCGGAGAGATGCCCTTCTGGTAGAAATCGAGCATCCACAGAAGGACCCGGGCAACGGGGCCGTGTCGCCCCTCACTCATGACCGCGCCTCGCGGACGCGTGCCACGGCTGAGGCGAGACCTGTTCGCATGTCGTGCACCAAATCATGGTGAGAGGCCGATGCAGCTGCGGGGTTGGCCCTGACCACCACGAGTAGATCGGGATCGAGCTCCGCCAGCAATCCCATCGCGATGTGGCGAAGCCGCCGGCTGACGCGGTGGCGAGTCACCGAATCCCCGACGGCTTTGCTCACGACGAGGCCGAAACGCGGACCGCCCACGCGGACATCCGAAGAGTCCACGTGGGCGTGTACGACCATCGTCCGGCGGCCCTTCCTCGCACCCCGCCGCACCACCGCCGCGAAATCAGCGGAACGGTGGAGCCGGTGGGTCCTGGGAAGCACTCGCCACCCCGGCCCGGATCAGGCCGTCAACGAAGCGCGGCCCTTGCGGCGACGTGCGCCGACGATGCCGCGTCCGGCGCGCGTCCGCATCCGCAGACGGAAACCGTGCACCTTGGCACGACGACGGTTGTTCGGCTGGAAAGTCCGCTTGCCCTTGGCCATGGTTGGCTCCTCACGTGAAGTAGGCGCCACTCGTGCGCCCGGTCGAGTTCCTGATGTCGTCGAAACACCACTGACGGGCGGTACCACGACGCGCCGCACGCCTCACGGGCGCGCGACAGACTGCTCAAGATTACGCGCACCGGGCCCTCGCCACCAAACCGCGTAATCACATTCGCACCACGGGTACCACCTCGCAGGCCACAGCAACACGCCGGGATCCCGGATGCTTGACATCCGCCCTCCAGTTGATCTTGAGGGTTGCCCACTAGTTCACGGTGTTGTTACGGTCTTTCATCAACGAGCCCCACCCGGGCCGCCTAACGTAATCACGAAGCAGTACATCCCACCCTCACTCAGTGAAGACCGGGCCCGTCACAACGGGAGCGGTCTACCTTCCACAGCTGTGGACAACTATGTGGATACCTCGGTAGACCTGGGTCGGAGCCTGTGGATAGAGTGTGGTGCCCGGCCCGGCCGGACGCCATGGCCACCCGGAACCGCTTCACGTCGACGAGAGGAGACCGCCCACCGTGTCTCCTGACCTCGAACACGTGTGGAGTGCGGTACTCGACAAGCTGACGGACCCGTCGCTGGCCAGCGACGACAATCCGGCTCTGTCCCGCCAGCAGCAGGCCTGGTTACGCCTCGTACAACCCATCGCCGTGGTCAACGGGTTCGCGATGCTCGCCGCGCCGTCGGCGTTCGCCCGCGACAACATCGAATCGGTCCTGCGCGGCCCGATCACCCGAGCACTGAGCAGCCAACTCGGCGAACCAGTGGACCTCGCCGTCAAGGTCGACACCTCGCTCGCCAGCCGCCACCATCACACCGACGACGACGATCCGAGAATCGACGTCGATGAGATCCACCGGCCCGAGCCGGACCCGGCGCACCCGCCGGCGACCTCGCGACCGGTCCGCATGACGGAAGAACAGATCGCGGCGGAACGACTGCTGCACGGCAGCGACCGTGACGAGGCACTGTCCGCGGCGACGGCACCCGGACTCAACGAGCGCTACACCTTCAGTGCGTTCGTCCAGGGCAACTCCAACCGGTTCGCCCGCGCCGCGGCCCTGGCCGTCGCCGAAGCCCCCGCGCGTGCCTACAACCCACTGTTCATCTGGGGCGAGTCGGGTCTCGGCAAGACGCACCTGCTCCACGCGATCGGGCACTACTCCCTCAGGATGTACTCCGAACAGAAGGTCAAGTACGTCTCGACCGAGGAGTTCACCAACGACTTCATCAACTCGGTCCGTGACGGTCGCCAGAACATGTTCAAGAAGCGGTACCGCGAGGCGGACATCCTGCTGGTGGACGACATCCAGTTCCTCATCGGCAAGGAGCAGGTGCAGGAGGAGTTCTTCCACACCTTCAACACGATCCACAACGCCCAGAAGCAGATCGTGATCTCCTCCGACCGGCCCCCCAAGCAACTCCAACCCCTCGAGGACAGGCTGCGAACCCGCTTCGAGTGGGGTCTGATCACGGACATCCAGCCACCCGAACTCGAGACGCGTATCGCGATCATCGACAAGAAGGCCAAGTCGGAGAAGTACGTGGTCCCCCGGGATGTCCTGGAGCTCATCGCAACCCGGGTGCAGCGCAACATCCGCGAGCTCGAGGGTGCGCTGATCAGGGTCGTCGCGTTCGCCTCCCTCAACGGACACGAGATCGACGTCCCGTTGGCCGAGGTGGTGCTGCGCGACGTCGTCTCCGACGACGACTCCCTGCAGATCTCGGCCGCCACCATCATGGCTGTCACCGCGGAGTTCTTCTCGACCAGCATCGACGAGCTGTGCGGAACCTCCAAGACCCGGTCCCTGTCCCGCGCCCGTCAGATCGCGATGTATCTGTGCCGTGAGCTCACCGACCTCTCGCTACCCAAGATCGGCGTCACCTTCGGCGGCAAGGACCACACCACGGTCATGTACGCACAGCGCAAGATCCTCAAGGAGATCAAGGACGACCGGCGGATGTACGACCAGATCCAGGAGCTCACCGCCCGGATCAAGGAACGCTCGCGGTCCCTCTGACGGTGCCCTCGGCGCACCTGACCGCCGGCTGCGTCGCCTTCCTCATCGAACCCTCCCGGGACGACACCCGCGCTCCCATGCTGTGTTCACGACGGCCCTCCGCAACGAAAATGTGACCCCCCTCACACCTTCTGTCACACCCTTCACAGCTGTGGACAACTCTGTGGGTTCCTGTGGACCGACGGTGGACAGAGGGTGGACCAAATTCTGTGATTCCACCGGCGCACCGGGGAAGTCACAGGATGTGCCGGATTGGTCCACACCCGGAAATGCGCGTTGAACTGCAAGAACGATCCTCGGCTAACAATTTCACAGGACCTACTACTACTACTTATCTCTCTATAGAGTTCTTGTAAGAAGTAGGTATGTGGAACGGCGAGCCTGCTTGACCGGGTTACAGGAGTCCGTGTGCCCGCTGTCGGTGGGAGCGGTTACTCTCATGGAGATGATCCGGCGGACCCCGTCGGATGCCACAGAACTCCGCTGCACCCCGCCGCGAACAGACCAACCGTCCAGATACCGCTTCCCGGTATCCGCCCCGCCCAGAAAGAGGTCACCGATGGAGATCACGGATCCGACGTTCCGCGTCACCCGCGAGGACTTCGCCGATTCGGTGGCCTGGGTGGCGCGGACCCTGCCCTCACGACCGTCGGTTCCGATCCTCGGCGGGGTTCTGCTCGAGGCGGATTCCGGTCTGACGATCTCCGGGTTCGACTACGAGACATCCGCGCAGGTCTCGGTCCCCGCTGAGGTCTCGGAGCCCGGGAGCACTCTGGTGTCCGGTCGGTTGCTGGCCGACATCGCCCGCGCTCTCCCCGACCGACCGGTGGAGGTGACCGTGAGCGCCCAGAAGATGTACATCAACTGCGGAACCGCCAAGTTCACCCTGCCGACGATGCCCGTCGAGGACTATCCGCAACTGCCGGCCATGCCCGGGGTCACCGGATCGGCCGCGGTCGACGCGTTCTCAGAGGCCGTGGCCCAGGTCGCGATGGCGGCCGGCAAGGACGACACGCTTCCCATGCTCACCGGCATCCGGATGGAGATCGAGGGCCCCCGGGTCACGCTCATCGCTACCGACCGGTTCCGCCTGGCCATCCGGGATCTCGAGTGGGAGCCGGCTCGCGGCGACGTGGCGGTCGAGGTTCTCATCCCGGCCAAGACACTCTCCGAGGTGACCCGGTCGGCGGGCCAGGGTGGGCGCGTGGACCTGAGCCTGGGCGCCGGATCCGAGGTCGGGGCGGACGGCATCATGGGCGTTCTCGTTTCCGGGCAACGCACCACGACGCGGCTCCTCGATGCCGAGTTCCCCAAGGTCCGCCAGCTCCTGCCCACGCAGCACACGTCGATGGCGTTTGTGCAGGTAGACACGCTGGTGCAGGCCATCAAGCGTGTCGCCTTGGTCGCAGACCGGGGTGTTCAGGTCCGGATGACGTTCTCCGACGGAGAGTTGGCGCTCTCCGCGGGCGGCGACGACGCGGCCCAGGCCTCGGAGACTCTCCCAGTGGAGTTCCTCGGGGCGCCGTTGACGATCGCCTTCAACCCGGGCTACCTGCTGGACGGCCTGGGAAGCATGCACTCGGACCGGGTGGCGTTCGGTTTCACGCAGGCCAGCAGACCTGCAGTGCTCCGTCCGGCTCCCGAGACGGTGCCCTCCCCGGACGCTGACGGGGCGATCGCCCCCGTCGACTCGAACCACACCTACCTCCTCATGCCGGTCCGCCTGCCGGGCTGATCCGGCTCTTCCGAAGCGTTCCGGCATGCACCTGCGTCATCTGAGGCTTCTGGATTTCAGATCCTGGCCACTGCTCGAGTTGGAGCTGGAGCCCGGGGTCACCACGTTGGTGGGGCGCAACGGACATGGGAAGACCAACGTCCTGGAAGCCGTCGGTGTGCTCGCGACCTTGAGATCTCACCGCGTGGCCACAGAGGCGCCGATGATCCGCACGGGCGCAGAGACGGCCATGATCGCGGCTCTCGCGCACAACGCCGGTCGCGAGCTCACCGTGGAACTGGCCCTGAACTCGGGTAAGGCCAACAGGGCGCGGCTCAACACCTCGCCCTGCCGCCGACTCGGAGAGATCCTCGGAGTCGTCCAGTCCGTGCTCTTCGCACCCGAGGACCTCGCACTGGTCCGCGGCGAGCCGGGGGAGCGTCGCAGATTCCTCGACGAACTCCTGGTTCAGCGTCGGCCGGCTCATGGGGGAGACCTCGCCGAGTATTCGTCGGTTCTCCGGCAGCGATCGGCGCTGCTCAAATCCGCCTCCGGTGCGCTCCGGCGTGGGAGGGGAGAGGACGCGGAGGCCGCCCTGGACACGCTCGATGTGTGGGACGGTCGGCTCGCTCAACTCGGGGCGCGGATCGTCGCGGGGCGGATCGTTCTGCTGGACGAGCTACGACCTTTGGTCGTCGAGGCCTATCACGGTCTTGCTCCCGAGTCCCGTCCGGCTGGACTCGCCTACCGGTTCCGGGTCACCGCTCCACCCCATGAGGCGGAACTGTCCGACCCCGAACTCGTGGAGGCGGTTCTGCTCGCGGAGCTCGGGAGGCGACGACAAGACGAGATCGACAGAGGGATGTCGCTCGTCGGACCACACCGGGACGACGTGGTCCTGACTCTCGGAGATGAGCCCGCGAAGGGGTTCGCGAGCCACGGAGAGACGTGGTCGTTCGCTCTGGCTCTGCGCCTCGGCTCGCTCGAGCTGTTCCGTGCGGACGGTATCGAACCCGTCCTGCTCCTGGACGACGTGTTCGCCGAACTCGACCGTCACCGCCGTGCGGCTCTCGCCGAGGCGGCGGTCGGCGTCGAACAGGTTCTGGTGACCGCTGCGGTAGGGGAGGACGTCCCGGACGGACTGCGAGGGGTCCGTCATGACGTGGTGATGACCGGTGAGGGCGCGGATCGTCACTCGGACATGACGATGTCGCGGGGCTCCACCGATCGAGGCGCCGCCGCTGTGGACAACACCGTTGTGGACCCCGCCGTTATGGATGACGACGACAACGCAGCGTCAGACAGGGAGGTCCAGCCGTGACCAGCAACGAGAGCAGGGACCCCGTAACACCGTCTGACCCGCCGCAACGTGGTTATGACATCGCGAGGCAGGCTCTCGAGGAGGCACGCGCCCGGGCCCGTGCGGACGGCAAGCAGGTCGGTCGTGGGCGGACCGGTCCGGTGGGGAGCGGGAAGCGACTGCGTAAACGTGGCTGGACCGGTGCGGGCGCAGATCCCTGGGATCCACAACCCCTCGGCCGACTCGTGGGTCAGGTCGCCAAGAAGCGGGGCTGGGACGACAAGGTCACCACGGGCCGACTCTTCGCCGAATGGGATCGCATCGTCGGCGAGGACATGTCCGCGCACGCCACCCCGGAGCGGCTCGAGGAGGGCATCCTCTACGTCCGGGCCTCCAGTACCGCGTGGGCGACCCAGCTCAGGCTCGTGGCGGCCGACATCCTCCGCAAGATCGCCGCGGCGATGGGACCGGGTCACGTCCGGCGCCTGAAGATCGAGGGGCCGGAGAAACCCAGTTGGCGAAAGGGCCCGTTGCACGTGTCCGGGCGTGGACCACGAGACACGTACGGCTGAGGGGTGGGGCCGGGCTGGCGGCCATCGGGCCGGTGCTGGCGAGCCACTGGGCCGCGCGCGGGTTGTCGCAGGTAGACTGGGCCGGTCCCAGACCCCCGAGACGCGAGGAGTTCGCACGTGGCGGACGCCAAGAGCAAGGCCAGCAAGAAGGGCTCGAACGACTACGGTGCGTCGTCGATCACCGTTCTCGAAGGACTCGAGGCCGTCCGGCTGCGTCCGGGTATGTACATCGGCTCCACCGGGCCGCGCGGTCTGCACCACCTGATCTGGGAGGTGGTGGACAACTCGATCGACGAGGCCATGGCCGGCCACGCGACCGGTGTCAAGGTCACCTTGATGGAGGACGGCGGCGTCGAGGTGATCGACGACGGTCGCGGTATCCCCGTCGAGATGCATGAGTCGGGCATGCCCACCGTGCAGGTCGTCATGACCCAGTTGCACGCGGGCGGCAAGTTCGATTCCGACTCCTACGCGGTGTCCGGCGGTCTCCACGGCGTGGGCATCTCCGTGGTCAACGCGTTGTCGACGCGGGTCGAGGTGCAGATCAAGCGCGACGGACGCCTGTGGCAGCAGGACTTCGACATGGCCGTTCCCAAGGAGTTGGTGGACGCCGGCCCCGCCGAGGGAACCGGCACCCGGGTCCGGTTCTGGGCGGATCCCTCGATCTTCGAGTCCACCGAGTACGAGTTCGACGTGGTGGCGCGTCGCCTCCAGGAGATGGCGTTCCTCAACAAGGGTCTGACCATCACGCTGACCGATCGGCGCTCACGTGCGGAGCAGGCCGCGGAGCTCGACGCGATCGCGGACAGCGAGGGTCGTGGATCCGACTCGGCGCCCGGTTCCGACGAGGGGTCGGATATCGAGCACGCGGTGGATGCCGAGAAGGCCTTCGTCGAGGGTGCTGTCGAGACCGTCGAGCCCGCCGAACCGGTCAAGGTCCGTGAACGCAAGCGCACCTTCCACTACCCGGACGGTCTCAAGGACTACGTCACCGCGATCAACAAGTCCAAGACCGCGATCCACCAGACGATCCTCTACTTCGAGGGCAAGGGCACGGGTCACGAGGTCGAGGTCGCGATGCAGTGGAACTCCGGTTACTCGGAGTCGGTCCACACCTTCGCCAACACCATCAACACCCATGAGGGCGGCACCCACGAGGAGGGCTTCCGTGCGGCGTTGACCTTGCTGGTCAACAAGTACGCCCGTGACAAGAAGCTGCTCAAGGAGAAGGACCCCAACCTCACGGGGGACGACATCCGTGAGGGCCTGGCGGCAGTGATCTCGGCCAAGATCTCGGACCCCCAGTTCGAGGGTCAGACCAAGACGAAGTTGGGCAACACAGAGGTCAAGGGATTCATCCAGCGTCAGGTGTCCGAGCACGTCGGCCACTGGTTCGAGGCCAACCCGGCCGAGGCCAGGGTGATCATCAACAAGGGCATCGCCTCGAGCCAGGCACGTGTCGCCGCGCGCAAGGCCCGCGAGATGGTCCGCAGGAAGTCGGCGACCGATATCGGCGGACTTCCCGGAAAGCTGGCTGACTGTCGCTCGAAGGACCCGGTCAAGTCCGAGCTGTACATCGTGGAGGGCGATTCCGCCGGCGGCTCGGCCAAGTCCGGCCGGGACTCGATGTTCCAGGCGATCCTGCCGCTGCGCGGAAAGATCATCAACGTCGAGAAGTCCCGTATCGACAAGGTCCTCAAGAA
>JBKBRA010000019.1:0-46972 GCA_046292305.1 Dietzia sp.
CGCAACTTCGCGCTGTCCCACCCCGCCCGCGGCCTGTGGCGCGCCGGGCGCGGGTGAACCGGTGTGGGGTTGGCGATCGTCGCGACGATCGCCCGGGCACACGGGGGCCGCGCGTTCGCCTTCAACGCCGAGGGCGGCGGTGCTGCGTTCTGCATCGTCGTGCCCTTCGTCGCCGCCACCTTCGATTCCGACGCCGACGCCGACGCCGAGACCGACACCGACGGGACGGCTTTCGCGGTCGGTGGAGGGCCCGAGCGCCGGCGACGATCCGGCGGGGGAAGGTCCGATCGGCACCGGCGATCCGGCGGACCCGGGGACACGGCCTGATGTGACCCTCGCAACCGGGGCTCCGCGTGGGATACTCCATTGTCTAGAAGGAGGGTTGCATGACGAATGTTCTCGTCGTGGAGGATGACGACCTCATCCGCTCGGTACTGGTCAAGGCACTCGGCGGCGCCGAGTACACCGCACTCGAGGCTGTGGACGGGGAGAGCGCGCGATCCATCCTGTCGACCATCTCCGACATCGACCTGATGTTGCTGGACATCGGGCTGCCGGACATAGATGGCCTGACTCTGCTCCGCGAGGCGCGCGATCGCGGGTTCGCGGCTCCCGTCATCATCCTCACGGCCCGCGACAGCGTCGCGAACACCGTCGAGGGACTGGATTCCGGGGCCAACGACTACATGGTCAAGCCCTTCCGGGTGCCGGAGTTGCTGGCCCGCATCCGACTCCGCCTGCGTGAACACGAGGCCTCGGAGGACCCGGGCATCCTCGAGCACGCCGGGATGCGCCTGGACATCCGCACCCGCCGGGTCGAGGTGGACGGCCGGATCCAGGAGCTCACCAACCGCGAGTACTCACTGTTGGAGATGCTGCTGCGGAACAAGGGCGAGACCATCAGCCGTGAGCAGTTGCTCGAGAGCGTGTGGGGCATGGACTTCGACCCCGGCTCGAACATCGTCAACGTCTACATCCGGTCGTTGCGCCGCAAGATCGGCGAGAACAAGGTCCACACCGTGCGGGGCGTCGGCTACCGGGTGGAGTGACCGCGGCGGGCCGGGACCGGCGATGGGGTCCCGGCCCGCCTATGAGTCGGTGCGGTCAGCCGATCACTGTGTGGGGGGCTCCCAGCCGAACGGCATGAGCACGCTCTGCAGCTCGCAGTAGGCGTCCAGCCCCTCGGGTCCGTTCTCGCGGCCGAGGCCGGAGTTCTTGAAGCCGCCGAACGGTGCGCTGGGGTCGAAGGCGTACCAGTTGATGCCCATGGTGCCGGTGCGCACCCGCTGGGCCACGGCGAGCGCGGCGTCGGGGTCGGCCGAGTACACGGCGCCGGCCAGGCCGAACTCGGAGTCGTTGGCGATCTGCACGGCCTGGTCGACCGAGTCGTACGCGATGACCTGCATCACCGGCCCGAAGATCTCCTCCTGGGCGATGGTCATGGAGTTGTCGACATCGGAGAACACCGTCGGCTGGACAAAGGCGCCGCCGGCCACGTCGTCGGCGAGCCCCTCGACCTTCCCGCCGCCGTAGGCGATCGTCGCGCCCTCCTCGACCCCCTTGCGGATGTACCCCTCGACGCTGTCCTTCTGTTTGTGGTTGGCCAGCGGCCCGAACGCGGTGCCCTCGGCGGCCGGGTCACCGACCGGCATGGCCTCGACGTTCTCGACCAGGGCGCGGACGACCTCGTCGTAGCGCGACCGCGGGGCGAGGATGCGGTTCTGGGACACGCACGCCTGGCCGGAGTTCATCAGCGCCGAGAACACCATGGTCCCGGCGTGTGCGGCGAGGTCGGCGTCCTCGAGGATGATCGCGGCGCTCTTGCCGCCCAGCTCCAGCGAGCAGCGGGTGAGGTTCTGGGCCGCGATCCCGGCGATGTGCTTGCCCACACCGGTGGAGCCGGTGAACGAGATCTTGTCGATCTCCGGGTGCGAGACCAGGTGGTCGCCCACGGAGCTCGGACCGGTCACCACGGACAGCACACCCTCGGGCAGTCCGGCCTCCCGGAAGAGGTCCGCCAGCCAGAGCGCGGAGAGCGGGGTCGCGGACGACGGCTTGAGGACCACCGAGCTCCCCGAGAGCAGGGCGGGGCCGAGCTTGGCGGAGTTGAGGTAGAGCGGGACGTTCCACGCGGTGACGGCCGCGACCACGCCGACGGGCTGACGGGTGACCACGGAGGCGCCGTAGTCGCCGTGCCGCACCTCTGACCACGGGAAGTCGGCGGCCAGCGTCGCGTAGTACCGCAGGACACCGAGCGTGGGTGTCACCTGGATCATCGCGGCGGTCCCGGGAGGGGTGCCCATCTCGTCGGACAGGATCTGGCAGACCTCACCCTGGCGCTCCTCGAGCATGTCGGCGACCCGACCGATCAGCGCGCCCCGCTCGGCGGGCGGGGTATTCCGCCAGACACCCGACTCGAAGGAGTCGCGGGCCTGGTTGACCATCTCGTCGACGTCCTCCGTGGTGGTCTCGGCCACCCGGCCGACGACGGCGTTCGTGGCCGGGGACGTCACCTCGAGAACCCCCGTGGTGATGGGATCGGTCCAGCGTGTGCCGGAGAAGAGCTTGTCATGGACGACGACCACGGTGACCTCCGAGAGGTAGAAAACAAGAACGTGTTTCACCCATCCTAGTCGAGTGTCCGACTCCCCGGGCGGACGTCGCGGACGCCGCCCGGTGCTCTCCGCGCCACTAGCGCGCGCGTAGCACCAGCACGAGGTTCGACACCAGGACCTCGCGGACCAGCGGTACGCGCACCAGCCACCACGCCCATCGCGGGTGGTAGCGCGGGAAGGCGGCGAGCAGCTCGCCCGAATCCGTGCCCCTCGCCCACCCGAGCCCCTCCGCGCAGCCCACCTCGAACAGCGATTCGCCGTACACGTTCTTGGGCGGGTGCCCGTGGCGACGTTCGTACATCCGCCGCGACCGTTCACCGCCGAGGTAGTGGGTCAGGCTCATCTCGTGGCCGCCGAACGGGCCGTACCAGAGGGTGTAGGAGACCACGACGAGGCCGCCGGGTCGCGTCACCCTGAGCATCTCCTCGGCCATCGTCCAGGGCTCGGGCACGTGCTCGGCCACGTTGGAGGAGATGCACACGTCCACCGAGTCCGATCGGATGGGCAGCGACATCCCGCTCCCCCGGACCGACCCGGATTGGTCCAGCCCGGCGGCGGACATCTCCCCCACGTCGGGCTCGACCGAGACGTAGCGCGCGCCCTCCGCGGCGTAGGCATCGGAGAAGTAGCCGGGCCCGCCCCCCACGTCGAGCACCGTCAGCCCCGGCAGCCGCGCGCCCGCCGGGTCCGCCACCCCGTCGCCCGACCCGTCGCCCGACCTGTCGCCCGACTCCACCCACAGGTCCGCCACCAGCTCGACCGTGTCACGGGCCAGTCTGGAGTAGAAGGCGTCGGGGTCGGACTGTTCCAGGGGGAACGAGCGAAGGAGCCCGAGGGAGCGCCCGAAGGTGGCACGCCGGGCCACCGAACGCAGCGCGCTCGACCGGTGATCTGCAGGTGGGGTCACGGCGGAGACGATACCGGCGGCCCGCCGCCCGACCCGCGCTGCGTACAGTGTGCGCCGTGGCTCGAATCCTGCTGCTGTGCTGGCGAGACAGCACCCATCCGCAGGGCGGTGGCAGCGAGCGGTATCTGGAGCACGTCGCCGACGGCCTGGCGGCCGCGGGACACACCGTCATCTACCGGACGTCCCGTTCCCGCGGCGCGGCCCGCTCGGAGGTGAGAGGCGGCGGCGCCGGGGTCACGGTCAGCCGGGGAGGCGGCCGGTTCACCGTCTACCCACGCGCACTGGGCGCGATGCTGCTCGGGCGGATCGGGCTGGGCCCGCTCGGTCGGTTGCGGCGGCCCGACGTCGTCGTCGACACCCAGAACGGCGTCCCCTTCTTCTCCCGGCTCGCCACGACCGCCCCCGTCGTGGTGCTGGTCCACCACATCCACCGTGAGCAGTGGCCCGTCGCCGGGTGGTTGGTAGCGAGGATCGGCTGGTGGATCGAGTCCTGGCTCTCGCCGCGCGTGCACTCGGGCAGCCAGTACGTCACCGTGTCGCTGCCGTCGGCGGACGAGCTCGCCGACCTGGGCGTGGACCCGGCCCGCATCGCCGTCGTGCGCAACGGTCTGGACCCGCTACCCGCAGGGGTACGGCCGGGCACGCCCGGTGCCCGCGCGGACGGCCCGCGACTGGTGGTGCTGTCCCGGCTGGTGCCGCACAAGCACGTCGAGGACGCCCTGGATGTGCTGGCCGCCCTGCGCGAGCGCCGGCCAGGGTTGGTGCTGGACGTGATCGGCAGCGGTTGGTGGTCCGACCGTCTGCGCGAGTACGCGGACGATCTGGGCCTGGCCGGCCCCGGGCCCCATCACCCGGCGGGTGCGGTCGTGTTCCACGGGCACGTCGACGAGGCCGCCAAGCACCGGATCCTCGCCGCGGCGTCGCTGCACCTCATGCCGTCTCGCAAGGAGGGGTGGGGGCTGGCGGTCTCCGAGGCGGCCCAACACGGAGTGCCCACCATCGGCTACCACCACGCGGCCGGACTGCGGGACTCGATCGACGACGGCGAGACGGGACTCCTCGTGGACGACGTCGCGGCCATGGCGGTGGCGACGGAGCACCTGCTGGCCGATGCCGGGCTGCGCGACCGGATGGGCGAGGCCGCCCGCCGCAAGGCCGCCGGGATGTCGTGGCCCGCGACCGGGGAGGCGATGGCGCAGGTCCTCACGGCCGTCGCCGAGGGGCGCCGGGTCAGCGGCGTGATCGGCGGCGTGATCGGCGGCCCGGCCAGGCCAACACCGTAGCCACCACGCCGGTGAGCAGCCACGCCGCGTGCGCCACCAGGACCGCCGCCCGGGAGGCCGCGGGTGCGGGGGGCGGAGCCGTTGCGTGTGGCGGGGCCGCGAACTCCTGCCCGTCCGTCGCTCCCAGCTCGTAGAGGACCAGTTCGGCGTCGGCGAACCTCGTCGTCGTCGTCGTCGTCGTCGTCTCCAGGGTCTGGTCGGACTCCCCCCGTGGCCCGGCGGAGGTGCGCTCGTCGAGCACCCACCGCACGCCCAGGTCGGTCAGCTCCCGGGGGTCCTCACCGCGCAGCAGGGCCTCGGTGGCCTCCCGGGCGCGCCCGCCCTCCCCCGTCACCGTGCCGGCCCGGCCCACGACCAGATCGCCGGGGACCAACACCCGGGTGTCGAGCATGCGGGGAGCGGGGTCGAGCACCGCGGCGCCGCCGGCCCACAGCGGGGTCGAGCGGAAGGATCCGGCCGGCAGGACGAGCAGGTCACCGGGCCGGCCGTCGACGATCCCGGCCACCTGCGCCCAGCCGTCGCCGTACGTCACCGGGCGCAGCGACTCCCAGAGGGCGCGCGGCGCGTCGGGGACCGCTGCCACGGCCACTGCGGTGAGCACCAGTGCCGCCCCCGCGGGCCTCAGCCATGACGCCAGCGCCCGGGCGGCGACACCCCACGCGAGCACCGTGGCCGGCAGGGCGAGAGCGACGAACTTCTGGGTGTCGCGCACCAGGCCGGCCGCCGGGACCGCCCCGACCAGCGCGTCCAACGCGACCAGGCCCGGACCCGTCGCCGCCAGCGCCACCAGCAGCCACGTCACCAACGCGAGCGGGACCGTGGCCCGGACCACCGGATCCCTCCGGGCCCGCCACAGACCCCGAGCCGCCAGCCCCCACACCGCGAGCAGCAGCGCCAGCGCCGCGACCGCCCACCAGCTCGCGCGCGAGGGTGGCACGGCCGCCGAGTTCCAGATCCCGCCCAGCGCCACCACCGAACCGAGGGTCCCGATGCCCGTCTCGGCGCGGGCCGCGAACGCCGCCACCCCGGTATCCCCGTCGGCGCCGGCCCCGCCACCCACAGAGCCCCCGCCACCCACAGAGCCCCCACCCGAGAGCAGCGTGGCCAGCAGCCAGGGCAGCGCGGTCACCGCCGCCACCGCGGCGAGCGGAACCACCGCCCGCACCCGTCGTCCCGCGTCCGCGCAGATCAACGACACCGCCCCGGCCACCACCGCCAGCACCCAGCCCGTCGGGGTGAGCCCCGCGGCGGCCACCGCCGCGCACGCCGCCGCGACGCGGGGCCGCGAGCGGGCAAGCAGCACCGGCATCGTCACCGCCGCGGCCACCCCGGCCAGCAGCGACCAGTGGCCCTGCAGGAGCCGCTCCACCACCAGCGGATTCCACACCGCACTCACGACGGCGGGCAGCCTCAGCAGGTGGCCCGACCAGCCGGGGGAATCGGCACCCGGCCCGTTCGCAGCGTGCACCACCCTCCGGACCAGTGCGCCCGCCGCCACCGCGAGCCACACGCAGAACACCGCCGTGAGCAGGCCCGTCAGCGGCCACACCGGCAGTCCGACCGCGTCCAGCGCCCGGGTCGCCCACACCACCGCCACGTCCTGCGGCACCGCCCGCGCGGCCGACTCGCCGAGCCCCAACGCCGCGTCCGACAGCGGGGGTGTGGGAGTGGCCACCCAGTCCCTCACCAGCGGGAAGCCCGGACGGGCCAACCCGGCCAGCAGCAGCGCCGCGACCACCATCCCGACGCCGGCGTCCACCGCGACACCCGCGCCCGGGCCCGCGAGTGCGCGGCGGGGCCCGACCGAGGTGGCTGACATGCGCACATTCCACCACAGCGACCGGCGCGCCCGGGCCGCGGGCGACGCCCTACGATCACCAGTGTGGACCCTCAGGAGCGCGCGGCGGCACCCGGCTCCGCCACCAGGCGATTCCTGACCGGCGCCGGGGCGGTGACTCTGGGTTCCCTGCTGGCCAACATCGCCGCTTACCTGCTGCACCTGCCGGCCTCCCGATGGCTCGGCCCCGAGGGCTACGGCGCGTTCGCCGCCCTGCTCTCCGCGCAGCTGCTGGTCGCGGTGCCGTCGCTGGCGCTGCAGGCCGTGGTGGCCCGGGAGTACGTCCGCGGGGCCCCGGACGAGGCGCTGCGCTCCCTCGGCGCGCGGGTCGCGTTGCTCGTGGCACTGATCGCCGCTCTCGCGGTGGTCCCGGTGTCGCTGCTGCTCGACACCCCGACGCTCGCCACCGCCGCGGCCCTGTCCCCGGGCCCGGTGCTGTGTCTGCTGGCCACCGAGCAGGGACTGTTGCAGGGCGCGGAGCGGTTCCGCGCACTGGGAGTGGTGCTCGCCCTGGCGGGTGCGGGCAAGGTCGTGCCGGCGGTCGCGGTGCTGGCCGCCGGCGGCGGGGTCGGCACAGCGCTCGCCGCGGGTGCGGTCGGCGTGGCCGCGGCCTGGGTGATGGCGGCAGGGGTGAGCAGAGCAACGACGACGAGGAGTTCCCGCTCCCCGGCCCGCGGGACGGCGCTGGCGTCGCCCGGTGTGGCGGCAGTGCTGGCCGCCGGGCAGGTGCAGCTGGTGATGATGGCCCTGACCTCGGTCGATCTGCTCCTGGCTCGCGCGCTGCTGTCGCCCGAGGACGCGGGCCGGTACGCGCTCGGTGCGGTGGCCGCCAAGGCCGCGTTCTGGCTCCCCCAGGCGGTCGGCACCGTGCTCTACCCGCGGATGGCCGACCCCGCCGGGCACCGCGGCGCCGTCCGGTCCGCGGTCGGGGTCCTGCTCGGGATCGGCGCGGTCGTGGTGTTGGCCGCCGCGCTCGCGGTCCCGCTCGTGCCGACCGTGGTGGGCGAGGGCTACCGGCCGGTCACCGGGGTGCTGTGGGCCTTCGCCGGTCTCGGCGTGACCCTGAGTGTCCTGCAGGCGTTCCTGCTCGCCACCATCGCCACCAACCGGACGGTGGAGGCCGGGATCGCGTGGTGCGGTCTGGTGCTCACCGCCGTGGCCGTGTGGGCGGCGCCCCGGGAGGTGGACTCCGTGCTGGGGGCGACCCTCGTCGTCGTCATCCTCACCACCGTCGTCGCCGGGTGGCGGGCGTTCCGGGTCCGACCGGCCTGACCGATCCGCCCCTCAGATCGCGATTCGCCCCCCGACCTCCGGGGGCGGACCGGAAACCGAGGGGCGGCCTTCCTGGACACCTGCCGACAGCCGGTGGGCGGGCACACGTAAAGAGCGTCCCGCACACCCGCCACTCGGGCGATGTGTGCGGGACGCTCTCGTCGGTGCGGGAGGTCCCGCGGGGGCTAGCGGGACGTCAGGCGCGAGTCCCTGCCCCGGCGCCCCGGTCCCCGCGGGCGCCCCGGGTGCCACCGCTCCCGCGACCGCCGCGGACACCCAGCAGGACGCCGCCGATCAGGGCCAGCACGCCGAGCACACCGAGCACCGCCGGGAGGATGCGACCGAAGGTGTTCAGCGAATCGGCGCTCTCCTGCGCCGCGGCCTGCGTCAGCTCCTTGGTCTCCTCGTTCCAGCCGGACTCGAAGCGGACGGCCGTCCGGGTGGGATCGGCCTTCTCGGCCTCCATGCCGGCCGCGTCGTTGAAGAAGGCCTCGGCCTCGTCCTGGTCCTCGGCGAAGAACTGGAAGATGCTCTCGCTGCCGTTGACGATCTGCCCGGTGGCCGGGTTCACGTACACCGTGCGGGTGTTGGTGTAGAAGCGTCGCATGTCGACCTCGCGCTCCTGATCACCTTCCATGCCCCACTGACCCGCGGTCATGCCCTCGCGGCGGTAGCTGGCGAGCACGGCCTCGACGGCGGGGTCGTAGCCGTCCGTGATCGCGGCGAAGTGGTCGCGGATCGAGGACCACATGTCGATCGGCCCGAGCTCCTGGCGGAACTCATAGGCCTCGACGCCGCCGACGGTGGTCTCACCGACGAACGAGATCGGGTTGGTGGTGAAGGTGTTGGCGTCGAAGTAGTCGTAGTTCCCCTGCTCCGTGTCGAACGGGAACTTGTACTGCAGACCGTTGCGGACGAACCCGGTGGGGGCGGTGTCGTCCGCGGTTCCGGTGGCGACGACCTGCAGTGTGCTCACGGCCTCGTCGATCGGCTCGGCGGACACGCGGTCGACGGTGACGCGGTCGATGGTGGCGTTGATCAGGCCCTCGACGCCGTCCGACCCGGTCTTGTCCTCACGGAGCAGCGACTGGGCGGCCTGCAGCGTGATCACGTCGGCGTCCGACGGCTCGACGGCCTGGACGCGACGCTGCGAGTAGAGCGGCACATCGTTGTCGATGAAGCAGGTGACCGGGAACTGGACCGCCGAATCGTCGGCCTCGGCGCCGTCCTGGGTCTCGACGACCTCGGCGGCCTCGCCCTCGGCGGCACCCTCGTCCTCGTCCTCGTCGCCCGCCGCGTCGCCGTCGCTGCACTCCGGCCTGGTGGAGTTGAGCTCGGTCGGGGCGTTGCCCGCCAGGGCCCCGCCCACCAACACGGCCCCCTGCGAGGTCTCGGTGACCGTCGTAGAGTTGATGTCCAACGGGGTCTTCTTCTGTGCCGGCACCACGAGGAAGACGAGCGCGAGTGCGATAGTGATCAGGAAGGCGCCGAGCCCGACGAGGACCAGTGCGGGCACTGACGACCTCCGTCCCGCGGAACTGCTCTGTCGTGCCATCGGTTGTCCTCCTGGAGTCGCACCCTCGGTCCGCCGGTTACTTCCGGGTAGCCTCCCGGGTCGGTCACCGGACCGGACCATCATCAGGAGAAGATTAACAGTGATGAAGAACGCATCCGCCACCCCCGACCGACAAGTCGGAACTCTGCCGTCCGCGACCGGCTTCGTGCCGGCGCTCGAGGGCTTCCGAGCGGCGGCGTTCTTCGCGGTTCTCACGACCCATGTGGCGTTCCAGACCGGGTCCCACACCGGCTCGATGATCAACCGGGTCTGGGGCCGGTTCGACCTGTCCGTGGCGGTGTTCTTCGCGCTCTCGGGGTTTTTGCTGTGGCGCGCGCACGCTCTGAACGCACGCCGCGACGACCCCGGAACGGCCCGCCCGGTGCTCGACTACCTGCGTTCCCGGCTGGTCCGGATCATGCCGGCGTATCTGGTTGCGGTGGCCGCCGTGTTCCTGCTCCTCCCGCAGAACGCCAACGCGTCGATATGGACCTGGACGGCCAACCTGACCCTGATGCAGGTGTTCGTTCCCGACTCCCTCGTGGAGGGGATGACCCAGGCGTGGACGTTGTCGGTGGAGCTGGCCTTCTATCTCTCGTTGCCGCTCCTGTGGATCGCGCTCTCCCGGTTGCGCGGCCGGACGGCCAGGTGGCGCATCCCGGCGATCGCGGGTGTGGGGGTGGCGAGCCTGGCATGGGCTCTCGTCCCCTGGTATGAGCTCGGGTTGCCCGAGGCGGTCAACGACCAGATCCTGCCCCCGGCGTTCGCCTCGTGGTTCGCCGCCGGGATGATCCTGGCCGAGCTCTCGGCGGCGCCTCCCGGGCGGCTCGCCGCGCTGGCCCGGCACCGGCACTCGCGGTGGGGTTGGTGGGCCGTCGCGGCCGTGGCGTTCGCGGCGAGCACCCACCCGCAGTGGTTCACCGAGGGTTTCGTGCACCCGTCCGGCCCGGAGTTCGCCACCCGCACCGCCATCGGCGCAGTGGTCGCGTTCTTCCTGCTCGCCCCGGCCGTCCTGGCGCCCCCGGAGATCCGTTTCCGCATCCTCGGGTCCACGGTCGTCACGACGCTGGGCCGGTGGTCCTACAGCCTGTACCTGTGGCACATGCTGGTCCTGCACTTCGCGTTCCAGATCACCTTCCTTCCCCTCTTCTCCGGGCACATGCTGCAGATCTGGCTGGTCACAGCGGTGATCTCGACCGTGCTCGCGGCGGCCAGCTACTCACTGGTGGAGGTGCCGGCCCAGCGCTGGCTCGCACCTCGCCGAGCGCCTCGCGGGCGGCCGGCGGACGGCCAGCTCACGGCCAACCCGGCGCAGACGAGCCCGGCGACCGTCAACGCCTGAGGGGCCCAGCCGTCGCCGGCGTAGCCCGACGGGTCCGGCCACGGCGCGCGGGACAGGAGCGCAGCGCCCGCGACCATCCCCACCCCTGAACCGACGATCAGCAGCTCCCGCGCCCGCCCGGCGCCCAGGTAACGGCTCGCCACCAGCGCAGTTACTGCCAGCGCCGCCGCCAACCCCAGCCCGACCGGGCCCGCCAGCGCGTAGGCGACGGTCGCCGTCGCGGTCGCGGTGACAGCCCCGCCGGCACGCCACACCTCGGCGCGGGCGCCCGCCCGGTCGCGGCCACGGAGCAGGAAGAGCACGAGGACGAGCGCCAGCACGAACGGTCCGGCCATCAGGGCCGCCCGGTACGGCCCGTCGAGCGGGACCGTCAGGACGAGGGTCGCCCCGGTGCCGGCCGCGGGCAGGACCCAGCCCTGTTTCCAGCCGTCCACGGTCACCGGGCGGGCGTCGGGCAGTTCGGTGCCGTCGTCGGCGACCAGCCTCGCCTCCCACGCGGGGGTCACCGATTCGGGCACCACCAGGACTCGCTCCCGCGGCGCAGCGGGTACGTGCAGCTCGCGGCGCGAGGCGTCCCACCGGACGGTGGTGACCGCCCGGGTCGCCTGCGACTCCCCGCCCAGGACCGGCGTGCGGGTGGTGGCCTCCGCGCGACCGGTGCCCGAACGGCCGGCGCCGTCTCCCCCGACACCACCGCTCTCACCACCACTGCTCTCACCACCACCGTCGACGACGACGAGGCCCACCGAATCGACCGAGAACGCCTCCCCGGGGTCCACCGAGACCTCCACCGGCCCGGCGGCCATCGGGACCGGCTCGTCGTCACACGGTTCGACGGGGATCGCTCGTCCTTCGAGCAGGTCCCGTCGCGTGGTGGTCACGCGGGTGGGGACCGACCGGTCGCCGATGACCAGCCGGGGGCCGTCCTGACACGCCAGGGTGACCGGATCGTCGTTGGCCGCGGGCAGGGCGCCGATCCGGGCACCGGCACCGTCCTGCACCCACACCTCCGCGATCCCGGTGGGGACCTGCGCCCCTCCAGGGGTCCGCACGTCGTGCGCGGTGTCGATCCGGACCGACACCCGGTCGGTGTGGTCGGCGGGCAGGGGGACGACGACGGACCCGTCCTCCTCCGGCGCGATCGCGTCCAGGTCGACGCGCGTGGTCTGGACGCCGGTGTCCACGGTGATCACCCGGGGGGCGGCCGGGGCGTCCGACCGCGGCGCCCACATCCGGATCGAGCCGACGAGCTGACGGCCGGGAAGCTGGAGTTCCAGCGTCGGCGAGGGGTCGTCGTCTGCATACCAACTGGTCGAACGGTCACCGTCGACGGCTGCGGACGGTCCGCCGGCGGGGTCGGTCACCAGGGACTCGCCCACGGCACGGACCTGGCGTTCGCGGGTCGCGGGGTCGCCTCGCAGCACGTCGTCCAACGCCGCCCCCGTCCGCGGACGCACGAGGATCTGCGGCAGGACCGCGGTCTCGTCCGGCACGTCGAGCAGGCGGGCGAAGCGCTTGGGCTCCTCGGCCTCGATGGCGAGTTCCGGGGCGCACCGCACCGCACCGGTCTGTTCCTCGGCGCCGGCCAACCCCTCGACCGGGCTCCCTCCGTGGACGCAGTCCGAGCGCCCACCCAGTTCCTGCCTCAGCAGCCAGCCGGACGGCGCACGGGAGTCGGAGGGCCGGTCCGGCAACGCCACCACCCGCAGGAGCGGGATGTCCTCACCGCCCGAACTCAGGCCGATGTCCGACACCTCGAAGTAGGTGCCGCGGCTCCCGTCGGCGAGTCCCGTCGCCGTGACCCGCACCGTCTCGGTGGGACCCGGCGGCAGGGCCACGACCAGCTCGCCGCCGCCGGTCGGGAACGCGGTGGTGGTGCCGGAGTCGGTACGGATCTGCAGTGAGCTGACCTCGGGCCCCGCGTCCGGGACCGGAACGGTGATTCGCAGGAGCCCCCGGTCGACGGGTTCGGGCAGGTCGATCTCGATCCACTGACCGAACGCCGAGCCGAAGCCCCCGGAGCGCCAGGCGGTGTCCGGGTCGCCGTCGACCGCCGCAGCGACCGAACGGGCGGGCTGAACCGGACCGGTCTGGGCGGAGTCCGATGCCGACGACGAGACCCGCACCCGCGCGTCCCACCAGCGGGCCTGCGCCAGGGGTGGCTCGGTGTCGGCGACGGTGGCCGCGTAGTCCGGCACCGCACCACGGCTGCGCCGGGGGTCGCCCTCGGCCCGGACCGCCGACGAGTGGTGGTCGAGGCGGCCGAAGTCGGTCTCCCGGTCCGTCGGGGAGTCCGTGAGGACCGGGCCTGTCGAGGCGACCGGTCGCGGCCGGGGAAAGGGGTCGGAGGCGGGGTCCACACCCGCCGCGTCGGCGTCGACCTCGAGCAGTCTGGTCACCCGGGCCGGGGACCCCACCGTGTCCTGCACGGCCAGCAGGTCGTCGAGGCGGGACAGCGACTCCGGGCCGCCGGCCACGACCGGCAGGTCGCGTACCTCCACCGTGTACGGGGCCGTGGCCGACCGGGGCGGACCCGGTGACGCGGCGTCCGAACCCAGTCGGGAGTCGACCCGGTAGATCTCGATCGCCGGATAGGCCGGGCGCAGGCCCGAGTCGGGGACGACGACCACGTCGTCGTCGTCACCAGCGCCGGCCTCCGTGCCACCGACCGGGTCACCGAACTCCGCGACCTTGACCAGGCCCGGTGAGCCGTCGATCGCCTGGTGGACCAGAACCGGCCGGGGCGCACCGGAGTCGTCGGTGAGATCGTTGCGCACCACCAGGTAACCGATGCCGAGTGAGGCGAGCGTGGCCGCCATCCCCGGGGCGGGGTTGCCGTCGGCGAGACGGCTCTGGACGGCGTCGAGCGCGCGGATCGCCGGCGCGGGTTGGAGAGGTACCGAGTCCCGGACCGCCCACGGTGTGGTGGCCAGCGGCTGCAGGGGTTCGTCGCGGGTGACGCCCCAGACCTGGCGGCCGAAGGACGACCCCGGCACCACCAGCGCGCGCGTCGTGGCGGCGGGGTCGGGGTCGGGGTCGGGGTCACCGCCCTCGTCCCGAGCAGCCCCCGGCAGCGCGACCGGCGCGTTCTCCGAGAGCCACGCGGCGGCGTCGCTCCAGTGGTCCGGCATCGCGGCGTGCGCGCCCACGGGGGCGAGCCGGCCGAGCAACGCCGGGGAGACGGCGACGGCGCCCGCGAGCACCACCACCATGGCCACCGCCACCGAGCGGTTCCGCTCGGGGTGCGCCACCGCGGTCCAGCCGCGGGCGGTCGGTGTGCCCTCTTTTCCGCGTTCCGATCCCCCGTGCAGGCCTGCGAGCAGGTGCGCCAGCAGATGGGCGGTGCCCAGGACCAACGGGAGGCGCAGCAGCGGCTCGAACTTGTGGACGTTGCGCAACGGCGCGCCCGCACCGTCGAGGAACGCGCGGAGCGTCTCGGCCAGCCCGCCGCCGGCCGGCCCGACCCACGGCGCCGCCATCGCCACCAACCCGACGGTGGCGATCACCAGGAGCCGGCCCCGGGCGGGCATCCCCCGGTGGAGCAGACCCAGCACCCCGACCGCCGCGATGACCCCGGTGGCAAGGACGAACACCGGTTCGCTGGTGAGTGCGGCGCCGGCCACCCGGTCCGTGGACACGAACGGCACCCACGTCGCGGCCCCGCGCAGCACCTCTGTCGCCGACGACCACCGCGTGGTGACCTCAGCCGACTCGATGTGGTCGAGGAACGGTGGCGAGACCCGCCCCAGTAGCAGCAGCGGCACGGCCCACCACAGGCACACCGCCGCCGAGAGGGGCAGCCACCACGCCGCCAGTCTCGCCCACGTGCGTCCGGGGCGGTACATGAGCCACCACAGGACGGCGGGCAGGCACGCGGTGGCGGTGGCGACCGCGTTGACCGCACCCATCAGCGCCAGGGCCAGCGCGGCCCCGGCACCACCCCGCCGAGGGGACATCCGCCCCTGCAACACCCTGATCACCGGGAGCAACACCCACGGGGCCAGCGCCACGGGCCAGATCTCCGAGGAGATCGAACCGAGGTCGCCGAGCATCCGGGGTGCGAGTGCGTATCCGATTCCCGCCACGGCCCTGGTCTGGCGGGTGCCGATCCGCAGGGCGGCCGCGACCCGGACCACCCCGACGTAGGCGACCGTCAGCACCACCGCCCACCACAGGCGTTGGGTCAGCCAGGCGGGCATCCCGACCAGGTCGAACAGCGCGAAGAACGGGCCCTGCGGGAAGAGGTACCCGTACGCCTGGTTCTGGACCTGTCCGCCGAACGACAGTCCGGTCCACAGGTGGGTGGCCTGCGTGAGAAAGCGTCCGGGGTCGACGACGAGGTCGTACTTGGTGTCGGGGACGACCAGACCCGGGGACTGCAGGCAGGCGAGGAGGAGAAAAGCGAGAAAGGCGACGACCGCGTCGCGCGCGCCTGCACCGAGACGGATCCCGCGGGTCACCTCGGCCGGCGCGAAGGAGGGACTAGCGGGCGCCGTACTCGACCTGACCCAGGAGGGCCTGGTCGGCGGGCGGCTGCGCGACCTCGGGGATGGAGTTCTCGGCCATCGCGGAACTCGCTCCGAAGGCGACGATGCCGCCGAGGACGATTCCGCCGACTGCGCTGGCGAGCGCTCCGGTACCGAAGCTCATCGAGTTCTCCCTGCGGGTAACGAGAATGGGGCGTCATGGCAGTGCCGTGGGGCACACCGACGCCGAAAGAGTATCACCCGGCGCACCGTGGATCGCCCGAAGTGTCGCCCACAACTCCTTACTGGCCGGTAAGTTGGTGTGGGACACGACACCACGTCCCGCCGGAAGGAGTCCTGTGACGACGGGGACCAAACGGATACCACGCGCGATCCGCGAACAGCAGATGCTCGACTCGGCCATCCGCGTGTTCTCCGACCTCGGCTACCGGTCGGCGTCGATGGACACCATCGCCAAGGACGCCAGGATCTCCAAACCGATGCTCTACCTCTACTACGGCTCCAAGGAGGAACTGTTCTCCGCGTGTGTGATCCGTGAGTCCGGACGACTCATCGACCACCTCACCTCCGCGGCGACCAGTGGGACCGGTGCGCGTCACAGTCTGGAGAGCGTCGTGGAGGCGTTCCTCGACTACGTGGACGGCCACGCCGACTCGTGGAACGTCGTGTACCGCCAGGCAGTCGCCGAACCCGCGTTCAGCGAAGAGGTCGAGAAGACCCGTTCCGTCCTGGTGGACCTGACCACCGATCTGCTCGCGCAGAACTCGGTGGACGAGCGCAGCCGAGAGGTACTCGAGGTGGTCGCCATCGCGCTCGTCGGGGCCGGAGAGGCGGTCGCAGACCGCGTCGCACACCGGTCCATACCCAAATCGGTGGCCGCAGGAGTGGTCGTCGAACTCGCGTGGCGCGGCCTCGCCGGAGATCCCGCCAAGTCACTCACCACCCCGAAAGAGGAGAAGCCGTGACCGACAAGACCGAAGACAGCACCCGCCGCAAGTCCCAGGGCGCCAGGACCCTCACCCCGCTCGACCTGGCGGGAGGCCTGCCCTCTCTGGTCTCCGATCTGCCGACCGTCCTCCGCGGTCTCCGGATCGTCCGCACCTCCCGCGGTACCGACAAGCTCTCGATCGGCAGGAGGTTCCAGGAACTGGCGGCCTCGCAGCCGGACGCTCCGTTCCTGCGCTTCCTGGGCACCGAGGTCACGTACGGAGAGGCCAACCGGCGGGCCAACCGCTTCGCCGAGGTGCTCAAGGCGCGTGGCGTCGAGCGCGGCGACACGGTCGGCATCTGCATGGTCAACCGGCCCGAGGTCATGCTCGCCATCCTCGGCGCCGTCAAGGTCGGCGCCTCGGTGGGACTGCTCAACCACCACCAGCGTGGAGAGGTCCTGGAGCACTCGCAGAAGATCCTCGACTCGAAGGTCGTCCTCATCGGCGCCGAGTGCGCCGACGCCGCCGGGTCCATCCCCCGCGAGAACTGGCTCGGTGAGCTGATCGCCGTCGGCTCCGAGCAGGACCTGCCGTTCCGCGAGTTCACCGCCGGCCATCGGCCGGACGAGCTCTCCGACCTGACCTGGCTCGAGGACGAGCTCGAGGCCCTCGGCGCGGACTCCGGCGCCACCAACCCGCCCGAGGCCGACGAGACGCTGGGCAACGAGACCGCGTACTACGTGTTCACCTCGGGCACCACGGGTCTGCCCAAGGCCTCGACCATGACCCACTACCGCTGGAACCGCGCACTCGCCGGCTTCGGCCTGTCGGGCGTGCGGCTCAAGAAGGACGACGTCCTGCTGTGTCCGCTGCCGATGTACCACAACAACGCCCTGACCGTCGGCCTCGGCTGCGTGCTGGCCGCCGGTGCGTGCCTGGCCGTCGAGGAGCACTTCTCGGCTTCCCGGTTCTGGGACCAGGCCCGCGCGTCCGGGGCCACCGCCGCCATCTACATCGGCGAGATCTGCCGCTACCTGCTCAACCAGGAGCCCGGTCCGGGCGACCGCGACCACTCCGTCCGGGTGATGACGGGCAACGGGTTGCGCCCCGAGATCTGGACCGAGTTCCAGGAACGGTTCGGCGTCGACCGGATCTGTGAGTTCTACGCGGCCAGCGAGTGCAACATCGCCTTCGTCAACGCCTTCAACATCGCCAAGACCACCGGGTACTGCCCGATGGACTTCGCGATCGTGGACTACGACCCGGACACCGGAGAGCCCCGCCGCGGCGAGGACGGCCGGTTGACGAAGGTGGGCAAGGGCGGGATCGGCCTGCTGATCAGCGGCATCTCCGACACGCAGCCCTTCGACGGGTACACCGATCCGGAGGCCACCGAGAAGAAGGTCATCCGCGACGCCTTCAGTGACGGCGACGCCTGGTTCGTCTCGGGCGACCTCATGCTGGACCAGGGCCTCAAGCACGCCTCGTTCGTCGACCGACTCGGCGACACCTTCCGGTGGAAGGGCGAGAACGTGGCCACCACCGAGGTGGAGGCGGCCGTCAGCGCTCGCCACGAGGTCGACCAGGCCGTGGTCTACGGCGTCCCGGTGCCGGGGGCCGACGGCAAGGCGGGCATGGCCGCCGTGCGTCTGCACGACCGCTCCGACTTCGACGGTGCCGCGCTCGCCGAGCACCTGCGCCAGTCGTTGCCGTCGTACGCGGTTCCGCTGTTCATCCGGCTCTCTAAGGAGCTCGAGGTGACCTCCACCTACAAGAGTCGGAAGACCGAACTGCGTGAGCAGGCCTTCGACACCACCGAGTTCGACGACCCGCTCTTCGTGCTCTCGTCCGACAAGGGCTACATCCCCTTCTACGATGGGGCGGAGAACGACGTCGTCGCCGGCAAGGCCTGAGGCCGGAGGCGTCCCAGAGGAGGTCCCGCCGCCGCATGCCCGGTCGCCGCACGTCCAGTCGCCGCCTGCCCGACCGACGCGCGCGCGGCAGCAGCGGTACCGAGCTGTCCCGCCGATCACTGCTGATCGGCCTGTCGGTGGGAGCGGGCGGCGCGGCGGGCTGGGCGTTGACCTCGGCCCTCGGGGCGAACGACGACGACGAGGTGACGTCCGGCCCGAGTGCCGAATCGGTTGCTACCCGTCCCTACGTCGCACCCGAAGGCGCGGTCCCGGTCGGGGAACCACGCCGGTTCTTCTACGGCGAACCCGGCGACACCGACGGGCAGACCTTCGGTGACCTCTACCTGCCCGAGTCGGCCAATCCGGCACTGCCGGTGGTGGTGTTGATCCACGGTGGCGGGTGGAAGGACTCGCTCGGCCTGGCCTATATGGAGAACCACGCCCGCGACCTGGCCTCCTTCGACGTGGCGGTGTGGAACATCGAGTACCGCCGCGTCGGCTCCGGGGGCGGCTGGCCCACCACGGTCGCGGACGTGTGCGGGGCCGTGGACCACCTGGTGGAGGTCTCCGCGCAGGTGGGCGACCGTCTCGACCTGCGCCGGGTGTTGGTCTCCGGGCACTCGGCCGGCGGGCACCTGGCGCTGTGGGTGGCCGGGCGGGCGCGCCTGCCGTCCTCCCTGCCCGGGTCCCGTCCCGTCGTCCCGGTCTCGGGCTGTGTGTCCCTGGCCGGGGTCGCCGACCTGCTCCGGGCCGAGGAGTCCGGGGACAAGTACGTCGCCGGACTCCTGGGCGGCCGCTCCGACACCCGCCGTCAGCGCTACCGGGACGCCTCGCCCGTGGCGCACCTGCCCACCGGCGTCCCGGTGGTGTGCGTCCACGGTCGTGACGACGAGGTGGTGCTGCCCGAGCAGTCCGAGGCCTACGTGCGGGCGGCCCGCGAGGTGGGTGATCCCGCCCGCGTCTCGCTGGTCCCCGGTGGTCACGATCCGTGGGGCGACATCACCGGCCGGGTATGGCACGACACCCGCGACACCATGATCGCGATGGCGCGCCGTGATCCCCATCCCGCCGGGTGACGGACGGCCCGGGGGTCAGGCGTCGGTGTAGCCGGTGTCGACCCTGATCCGCTCCAGCCGCCGGTGGGCGATCAGCCACTGGCCGTCCACCCTGCGGTACTGCTCGTGGTAGTGCCCCCAGCCGTGTAGCCACCGCTGGCGCCCGTCGTCAGACCACCACAACCGGTCCTCCATCGCCCAGATCCCGGTGGCGGTGGGCTCCCCGGTCTCCGGGTGCGGGCCCGTGAGCTCCAGCAGCGGGGTGTGCCCGTGGTGGACGCTCGTCACCGGGACGCGCCCGTCGAGGGTCGCGCGGATGGTGGCGGTGAGTTGCTCCCGCCCCCGCACCTCGGCGGCGCCGCCACTGGCTGCCCAGGACTCGCTGACCACGTCAACGGTGTGACACGGCCCGTAGGCGTCCCACTGCTTGGTGTCCATCACGTACAGGCGACGGGCGAACACGGCCCGGATGGCCTCCAGATCGTCTGCCCGGGAGGCCACGTCGTGTGGTTGGTTCATGTCGTGTGGTTGGTTCACGTCGTGTGGTTGGTTCATGTCGTGTGGTCGGTTCACGTCGTGTAATCGGCGTTGATCGAGATGTACTCGCGCGAGAGGTCGCAGCCGTAGACCGTGCAGGACCCGGAGTCGGCGCCCCCCTCTACACCCAGGTCGACTACACCCAGGTCGACCGAGATCGTGACCTCCTCGGCCCGCATGATCTCGGTGAGCCGCTCGAGCTCGGCCTCACCGGGGAACGCGGGGTAGGTCTCCAGGTCGCCGAAGACGATGCGCACCCGCTCCGGGTCGATGTCCGTGTCCTCCTGGCACTTGCCGATCGCCATGGCGACGCGGCCCCAGTTGGGATCGGCCCCGTGGACGGCGGTCTTGACCAGCGGGGAGTTGAGGATCGCCTTGGCCACACGCTTGGCCTGATCGCGGTCCCGGGCCCCGGTGACCTCGACGGTGAGCAGTTTGGTGGCTCCTTCTCCGTCGCGGGCCAGCTGGCGGGTCAGGTCCAGGCACACCGCCTCGAGGGCCCGCCGCAGCTCGCCCTCGTCCACCGGCCCGGCCACACCGCTGGCCAGTGCGATCGCGGTGTCGGAGGTCGAGGTGTCGGTGTCGACGGACAGGCAGTTGAACGTGTCGTCCACAGCGCCCCTGAACGCGGTGTCCAGCACACCGGGCTCCACGGCGGCGTCGGTGAAGACCACGGCGATCATCGTGGCCATGTCGGGTTCGAGCATCCCGACCCCCTTGGCGATGCCCACCACCCGGGCGGTCGCCCCGCTCGTCGTGGTCATCTCCACCGACGCGGTCTTGGGATGGGTGTCGGTGGTCATCATGGCCGACGCCAGCGCCAGCGCGTCGGCGTCGAAGTCAGCGGCGGCCAGTCCGTCCAGGTGGGCCCGCAGGATCGGCATCGGATAGCGCCGGCCGATCACGCCGGTGGAGGCGATCAGCAGCTCCTCGGGCGGGACGCCCACAGCACCGGCCGCCCGCTCCAGGACCTCGCGCGCGTCGGCCATCCCCTGCTCCCCGGTGGCGACGTTGGCGTTCTTCGCCACCACCACGACACCTCGCGCGCGGCCGCCCGCCGCGTTCTCCCGGCTGAGCACGACAGAGGGCCCGGCGAAGAGAGAGCGGGTGAACACCGCCGAGGAGGCCACGGAGGGACCGTCGGCGACGACGACGAAGACGTCGTCCCCGCCCTCGCGCAGACCCGCGGCCCCCGCGTGGGCGCGAAAGCCCCCGGGGAGGGCGTTCGATCCGGAAGGGCGCGTGTCGGTGCGGGTGGCGTTCACGCGTCCGAGTCTAGGCCCGCCGTCGGGGTCCCGGCCGGTCGGTCGCGGGCTCGCGTTCCGCCCTTCGCGGGAAACTGTGAGATAGCTCGCACCTGAGCAATCCCAGCAACCTCCTCCCTCTCGCTATGAATGCGGACTTACGAGCTATGGGGGCGCATAACGCCTCGTCAGGTGGGGTTCAACGGCACGGCTGGGTAACGTCGGGCTCTGTCGTTCGGATGAACCAAGCGAGCGTCCGAACGACGCAGACCTCGGCGGTGGAGAGCCCACCGCCGGTACGACGAAAGGATCTACACCATGATCTCTGACTTCATCAACGGCATCGCCACCGGTTCCGCCACCGTCAACACCGGCTCCGAGGCCGCCGATTTCGGCACCGACCTCATCGCCCAGGTCCTCGGCTTCTTCGGTGGCATCGTCGAGAACTTCGGCTCCTGAGCCGACGCGCCTGACGGCGCACCGCCAGGGATGGGCTCCGCCTGACCCCGGCACCACGCGAGACCGGTCCCCGCACGGCGGGGGCCGGTTTCCGCATTTCCCGCAGACGTATCGTGCGACCACGCCGGTAGCCTGGATCCCATGCAACTCGACCTCTCCCGTCACGTCGCCGCCGACCCCGACGCGGTCTGGGCCGTGTTGACCGACATCCCCTCCGCGCCCCGCACCCTCAGCGGGGTCCTGGCGGTCGAGATCCTCACCCCCGGCCCCTACGAGCCGGGACTGCGGTGGCGGGAGACCCGCAAGATGTTCGGCATGAAGGCCACGGAGGAGATGATGGTTCTCACCGCCGAACCGCCGCACGCCACCGCGATCGTCGCCGAGAACGGCGGTACCGAGTACAAGACGGTGTTCACCGTGACCCCGGACCCCGACGGTGCCGGATCGACCCTGCGGATGCGATTCGGTGCCCACACCGCCCACGCCCCCGCGATCTCCCGGGTCGCGACGGCCGTGATGGGCGGTCTCGCCGAGAGGTCGACCCGCAAGACCATGGAGCAGGACCTGGCGGACATCGCGGCGGAGGCCGAGCGCCGCGCCCACTGAGCCCGCCCCAGCCCAGCCCGCCCCAGCCCAGCCCGCCCCAGCCCAGCCCCAACCCAGCCCGCGAATCCGCTATCCCGCTGCGCGGTCTGCTACCCGGATCCGGGTAGCGGGGCGTTCAGCGCGGTAGCGGATTGGTGGCGCGGTCCCAGAGCTCGGCGACGACCTCCGCGGCCGGCCGATCGGCGTAGGCGCCGGCCGTGCGCCAACCCGAGCCGGCCCACAGCGGCGGGACCTCGGCGTCCCCTGAGTCCGCGGCGGCCCTTCGCACGGGCCCGGTGAGGACGTGCAGGTGCGGGTAGGCCGGCGGCGCGAGCGCGTCGAACTCCGCCACGAATCCGTTGACCAGTGCGCGTGCGCAGCGCCCCGTGTAGCAGCGCGTCGGCCGCGACTCGGTGAACCGTGGATCGGCCAGGGCAGCCCGATAGAGGGCACTCGTCCCGGCCTCCGGGGTGCGCAGCAGGACGGTTCCGAGCTGGACTCCGTCCGCGCCCGCCTCGACCACCGCTGCGACGTCCTCCGGGGTACTGATCCCACCCGCCGCGACGAACGGCACGTCCGGGAGCGACGCGCGGACGGCCCGCACGAGGTCCAGGGTGGTGGCGGAATCGGGATGCTCGCCCACGGTGGTGGTCGACCGGTGTCCGCCCGCCTCGGCGGACTGGACCGAGAGCCAGTCCGCGCCCGCCCCGACCGCACGCCGGGCGTCCCGGACGCCTGCGACGGTGACGACGACCGCCGTGCCCACCTCCTGCAACGCCTGCACCACGTCCCGACCCGGGATACCGAACGTGAACGAGACCACGGGGACCGGGTCGGCGACCAACGCGGCGAGGGTGGCGGCCTGGTCGAAGTCGGTGAACTCCGGTCTCCCGGCGTGGGCGATCCCCAGCCTCTCCGCGACCGGGGCGATCGCGGCCGCGTAGTGGTCGACGGCCTCCGGTCCGCCGGCTCCGGCCAGGGCGGCCCCGGAGTCGGCCCGGTCCACCAGGAAGACGTTGACGCCGAACGGGGCGGCGGTGAGTTCCCGTACCCGGTCGATCTCCTCGCGGGTGGCGGCGGCGTCGAGGTAGCCCGATCCAATCATCCCGAGGCCGCCCGCCTCGCCGACCGCGGCGATCAACTCCGGGGTCGTGGGGCCGCCGGCCATCGGCGCGCCGATGACGGGCCTGCGCAGGTCGGACGGCAGCAGGCGGTCACGTGAGTCGCGGACCCGGGGCAGGCGCTCGATCATGACTGAGACGGTACGCCGGGCGGGAGCGCGCGACGGCGGGTGACCGCGTAGACCACTCCTCCGACGGCAAAGACGACGAGCCCCGCCACCACGGACTCCCACGGCAGACTCCCGGCCACCACGACACATCCGACCGCACCGAGCGCGGGCACCCACGCCGGCAGGCGGCGGTGCTCCGGGGCGAGCCGCAGCGCCGCCGCGTTGGCGACGAGGTAGTAGACGAGGACCGCGAACGACGAGAACCCGATGGCCTGGCGCACGTCCGCCACCAGGACGATGCACGCCACGAGCACACCCACGCAGATCTCGGCCACATACGGGGTCCGCGTGGTCGGGTGGACCGCGGCCAACCGCGGGGGCAGATGTCGGTCGCGGGCCATGGCCATCGTCGTGCGCGAGACCCCGAGGATCCCACCCAATAGTGCGCCCAGCGCCGCGATCCCGGCAGCCACCCGCACGATCGGCGCGAGCTCACCGCCACCGATCAGTTCGGCCGCGTCCAGGACCGGGGCCGGGCCCGCCGCCACGCCCCCCCACCCCGAGGACGTGCACCGTGGAGGCCAGGACGACCGCGTACACGACGATCACCACGGAGATCGCGGTCACCACCGCTCTCGGAATGGTCCGGGCGGGCTCGCGTACCTCCTCACCGAGCGTGGCGATGCGGGCGTAGCCGGCAAGGGCGAAGAAGCAGAACCCGGCCCCGCCGAGCACCCCGAGGATCCGCTGAGGCCACGCCTCGTCGTCCACCGAGGGGCCGGGCTGCACCGCGCCGGGCGAGACCGGCGCGGCGGTCCACGCGGCCACCACGAACACCGCCAGCACCGTCAACACGATCGCGACGAGCACCTTCGACGCGGTGGCCGTGCGCTGCACGCCGAGCACGGACAGCAGTGTCAGCGCCAGTACCGCGGCGGCCGCCACGACGTGGGCGTGCTCGGGCCACACGTACAGGCCGGCGGTGAGTGCCATGGCAGCGCAGGAGGCGGTCTTACCCACCACGAAACCCCACCCGGCGAGGAATCCCGGCAGCGGCCCGAGCAGTTCCCGGCCGTAGACATAGGTGCCACCGGCGGCGGGGAACCGCGCGGCCAGTCGGGCTGACGACAGGGCGTTGCACACCGCCACCACCGCAGCGACGGCGAGCGCCGCCCACACCAGCGACCCCGCGCGGGCCGCCGCCGGGGCGAACGCCACGAACACCCCGGCCCCGATCATCGCGCCGAGGCCGACCACCACGGCATCGGTGAGGCCGAGACGACGGGCGAGTGGAGCGGTCATCCGCACACGTTCGCACCACTAGTTGGCCGGTAGGTGAACCGGACCCGCGGCCTACGGCCCGGGGTGGAGCAGCGGCTACATTTGAGGCGTGTCCCTCACCCGCCGGCTCCGACTGACGGTCACCGTCCTGGTCGCCGGACTGGCGCTGGCCGGCTGCGGCGCCGACGGTTCCGTCGACGCCGAACCCGACGGTGATCGCGGGCCCGCCCGACCGACGGCGCAGGCCCGGCCCGCCGCCCCGGCCTGCGAGTCGCCTCTCGACTCGCTGAGCCAGCGCGAGCGGATCGCCCAGCTGTTCACCGTGGGTGTGAGCTCGATGGCCGACGCCCGGCGGGCGGTCGACGAGCACAACATCGGCGGGATCTTCCTCGGCGGTGACGTGGTGGGCGAGGTGGTCTCCGGCGACGGCCTCGAGCGACTCCAGAAGGACTCGGCGCTACCGCTGCTGGTGTCGATCGACGAGGAGGGCGGTCGCGTGTCCCGCATCGCCCCCTACGCCGGTCCGATGCCGTCGGCCCGCGTCATGGCCGCCACGATGAGCCCAGAGGAAGTCCGGTCGACGGCGCGGACCCGCGGCGAGTTCCTCCGCGGGATGGGCGTGACCGTGGATTTCGCCCCCTCCGTCGACGTGTCCGACCAGCCGGACGGGGCCGTGATCGGTGACCGGTCGTTCTCCCCGGATCCGGCCCGCGTGGTCAGCTACGCGCGCGCCTTCTCCGCCGGGCTCCTCGACGCCGGGGTGACACCGGTGTTCAAGCACTTCCCCGGCCACGGCCGTTCGTCGGGGGACAGCCATCACGAATCGGTGACCGTACCGCCGCTGGACCAGCTGGTCCCACACGATCTCCGACCCTTCTCCGAACTCGCCGAGACCCCCGGCGCCGCGATGATGTTGGGTCACCCCCAGGTTCCCGGGCTCACGGGAGTCGACCGGCCGGCGTCGCTCTCCCCGGCCGCGTACCGTCTGCTCCGCGAGGGCCACGGGTACGGCGCCCCGTCCTTCGACGGCGCGATCTTCACCGACGACCTGTCCGGGATGCGCGCCGTGACCAACGATTTCCCCCTGCCCCGGGCGGTCACCGAGTCGCTCGTCGCCGGAGCCGACTCACCGCTCTGGATCACCACCGCCGGGATCCCCGAGGCGCTCGACTCCGTCGAACGCGCCCTCGCCGACGGCGCGCTGAGCAGGACGAGCCTGGACCGCTCACTGGCCCGGATGGCCGCCCTCCGGGGGATCCCCGGATGCCTGAGCTGGCCGGACACCGGGCAGGTGACGGAGGCGGGTTCGCTCGCCGGCCGCTCCCCCGAGCTCCCGCCCCGCGCCGACCTGCCGGATCTGCCCGAGTCGCCGGGCTAGCCCGGTCAGGGTGCGACCTCGCGGGCCCAGATGCCGGAGCTGCCGCGACGATGCGAATCCACCAGGTGCGTGTCGACCACCCCGATGGCCTCCATCAGTGCGAACACGGTCACCGGCCCGACGAACCCGAAGCCCCGCCGCTTGAGTTCCCCGGCCAGCGCCTCCGACTCCGGGGATCGGCTGGGGACCTCGCTCATGGTCCGCGGCTCCGGGGTGTTCTCCGGCCGGTGCGACCAGATCAACTCGCTGAGTCCGCCCTCGTCCCGGAGCGCGATCACGGCGCGCGCGTTGCCGACGGCCGCGTCGATCTTGCGCCGGTTGCGGACGATCCGGGCGTCGGCCATGAGCCGGGCGACCTCGGGGTCCCCGAAGACCGCGACCGCGTCGGGCGCGAACCCGGCGAACGCCTCCCGGAACGCCGGACGCTTACGCAGGATCGTCAACCAGCTCAGGCCGGACTGGAACCCCTCCAGGACGAGTCGCTCGAAGAGCCCGGCCTCGTCGTGGACCGGCATCCCCCATTCGGTGTCGTAGTACTCCCGCAGTAGCGGATCCCGCGCCGCCCAGGGCGGCCGCATCAGCCCGTCCTCGCACAGCACCGCGCCGCCGGACTGATCCAACTGGTGTTCGGACATGTCTCCCCCTGAAGGTTCGTGGACCACCTGCTCCGGTGATCACAGTCACCCTAGGTTCCGGCTCCGACACGATCCGGCTGGGACAGGATCCGGCTACGACAGGATCCCGGTGAGCTGGACGATGCGTACCGCGGCCAGGACGACGAGCGCCACACCCACAACGAGCGTGAGCAACCGTCCGGCCACGCGGCCGTAGACGAGGAAGCGGTCGATCCTGCGGGTCGCGGCGGCGACGCCGGACGAGTCGACCCGCGCAAGCGCGATGATCAGGCCCGTGCTCGGCAGGATCGCGATCATCGCGAAGAACAGGATCTGCACCAGCTTGGACCACCACGGCGTCTCGGCGAACGAGATGAGGACCATGCCCCCGGCGAACGGCGCCGAGGTCGCCGACTGGATGACACCAAGCGAGACGCCGGTGGCCATGATGCCGAACCTCTGCAACACGGTCTGGGTCAGCGGCGCCTCGACGTTCTCCTCCTTGGCCTCCGCGGGTCTGCGCAGGCCCATCACCGTGATCACCAGACCGATGACGCCCAGGACCACCATCGCCCAGAGGTTGTAGAACAGGCTGCGGACGAACTCCTGGTTGTTGCCGATCACCCACACGGACACCAGCGAGAGCAGGACGATGCCGCAGAACGCACCACCGGTGAAGCGGGCGGCGCGCGAGGCGAAGCCTCCCCCTCGTCCGGAGGCCGTGAGCCAGAGTCCGGCGATTACGGCGAACGCCAGGAGGTTGACCGAGTCGATCGCCGCGAATCCCAGCAGGCTGAGGTAATACTGCACGTCGGCACACACTACCGGCGGGGTCCGGGCGGGCGATCCCGGTAGTCGTCCACGTCGTCGTCGCGGCGGGACTCGTCGTCGTCGCCCTTCATCCGGCCCGGACGGCCGAACACCGACCGGTCGCGCCGCAGGCGGGTGTCGAACCCCCTCATGCTCCAGCCGCGCATCGGCGCCGGGACACGCCACTGGAGGCGCCACGCCACCATCCTGAACGTGAACGCGAACGCGGACAGCACCACCGCGGCGACCGGGCCCCACGTGTCGGTGGCCACGGCGAGTGCGGTGAGCGCGGCGCCGGTGGCGGCGGGGATGACGTACAGGTCGGATCCGTTGAACACGGCGGGGATCTCGTTGGCCACCACGTCGCGCATCAGGCCACCGCCGACCGCGGTGACCACGCCGAGCAGGAGCGCCGAGGCGACCGGCATGCCGTGGTCCAGCGCCCGGGCGGTACCGAACGTGCAGAACAGGCCCAGCCCGGCCGCGTCGAAGACGATGATCAGCGTGCGGACCCGGTGCAGGTGCGCGCCGAGCAGGTACACCACCGCGGCGGCGGCGAACGGTGCGGCGAGAAGGACCGGCTGCGTCAGCGCGAGCGGCGTGACCCCCAGCATCACGTCCCGGATGATGCCGCCGCCGAGACCTGCCAGCAGGCCCAGGACCAGACCACCGGTGATGTCGATGTTCTTCCGCGCGGCCAGCAGGTTGCCGGACAGCGCGAAGAAGAACACCCCGACGAGGTCGAACCACAGCAGCAGTGGCGAGGACTCCACGACCGACCCCCTAGGCCACCGCGTCCGCGGTGGAGCGCGCGTGGTGACGGCGACGTACGGAGCGGAACGTCCAGAGCTTGTTGACGACGAAGTTGATCGGCATCGTGATGAGGATCGTCAGCAGTTGGCTCCAGTACTCCCGGGAGTGGATCCCCGCGTCCTCGTGCCACCACGGCTCGGGCAGGTAGAGCGGCGACGTGGGGTTGGTGAAGGCCAGTTTGATGAAGATGCCCGCGGCCGCGGCCACGGACCCCACCAACAGGAACGGCCAGAACTCCTGCAGGACCGGTGCCTTGTGGCCCTTGCCGAACGTCCAGTGCCGGTTGAGCATGAAGTTGTAGACGTTCGCCACCAGGAACGCCACGATCCACACCAGGGTCGTGAAGCGGAAGTTGTACTCCGTCCCGGAGAACGGGAACAGGATGTCCTGGGCGTTCTGGGTGCCACCGTTGGCCCTGTTCATCAGGATCGTGACGACCATGTTGACGACCAACCCGGACCCGCCGACGATTCCGAACATGACGAACTGCCGGGCGCCTCTGCGGTAGCGACCGGGTTCGGACAGGGCCGGGTTCACAACGAGCCAGTCTAGGCCCACCGACCGGGACTAGACCGCTCCGTGCCCCTCCGGGACCCGCTCGGACGGATTCTCGACGGGGCCCGGGGCGGTGCCGTCCCCGAACGGCCGACCACCCAGTTCCTCGCGGTGATGCGGAGAGAGCAGGTTCCCCAGATCCGGCCCCTTGGGCACGACGCCGGTGGGGTTCACGTCGCGGTGGACGTCGTAGTAGTGCTCCTTGATCTGCGGGAAGTCGCAGGTGTCCCCGAAGCCGGGCGTCTGGAACAGATCGCGGAGATAGCCCCACAGGGCCGGCATCTCGGTGATCTTGTTGCGGTTGGCCTTGAAGTGACCGTGGTAGACCGCGTCGAACCGCACCAGCGTGGTGAACAGTCGGATATCGGCGACCGTGATCGTGTCCCCGACGAGGTAGCGGCGGGTGGTCAACCGCTCCTCGAGCCGGTCCAGCGAGGCCCACAGTTCGTCGTAGGCCTCCTCGTAGGCGCTCTGCTCGGCCGCGAAGCCGCTGCGGTACACGCCGTTGTTGACGGTCGGGTAGATCCACGAGTCCAGCTCGTCGATCTGGTCGCGGTGCTCGTCCGGATACAAGTCCGGGGCGCCGTCGCGGTGGAACGCCGTCCATTCGGTGAGCAGATCAAAGTTGAGCTTTTGGTACGCGTTGGTCACCACCGACGTGGTGGGCAGGTCGACGAGAGCCGGGACCGTGATGCCGCGCGGGTAGTCGGGGATCCGGTTGAAGTAGGCCTCCTGGAGGCGGTGCAGGCCGGTGACCGGGTCCTTGCCGTCCGGGTCGAGGTCGAAGACCCAGGAGTTGACGTCGTGGGTCGGGCCCGCCAGGCCCATGGAGATGGCGTCCTCGAGGCCCATCAGACGGCGGACGATGATCGAGCGGCTGGCCCAGGGGCACGCGCGGGCCGCCATCAGGCGGTAGCGGCCGGCCTCCACGGGCCACCGCATCTCCCCGATCTTCTCCCCGACCGGGGCCGAACCCGCCGGGAGGTCCGCCACGACGCGGTCGTTGATGTAGGTGGCGTCGCGGACGAACTCACCGTCCGTCGACGCGTTCTTGGCTGCGATGAACTCGGTGTCGTCTGCCATGGGGTCTCCTGCGGTCGTCGGCGCGGCCATTGGTTGATGCATCATCAATGTACCCGGTCAAGACCATGCACGCCAGCGCGGTCGGCTCGTCGGGCTGGTGGGGCCCGAGTTCCGCGTGATCCGACGTGGCAGGTGTGCCACGCTAGTCGCATGGACTCCGCGCACGTCGACGACGTCCCCAGCCGCTACGCCGACTTCGCCGAGTTCGAGGTCCGCGGCCGGACCCCCGTCTACCTGGCGTGGGCCCGGGGCGTCGCCGAGGACCCCGCGACATGCGGACTCATCGCGAGCCTGCCCAGGATAAAGCGGCAGCCCGCACTGGTCTTCGCCTCCGCGCGGCACGCCGGCGCGCCCGAGACCGAGGACTACGCACGGTTCCGCGATTTCGTCCACGCCCACTGGGCGCAGATCGAGCAGATCGCGCTCGGCCACTCCACACAGACCAACGAGGCCAAACGCTGCGCGGTGCTCCTGCCGTTCCTCTCCCTGCTCCCCGGCCCGCTCTCGCTGGTGGAGATGGGGGCCTCCGCCGGCCTGTGCCTGTACCCGGACCGGTACGCCTACCGGTACTCCTTCGACGACGGATCGACCCACGACCTGTGGCCCTCCGAGGCAGACTCGGGTTCGCGCCCCGACGAGCGCCCCCCGGTTCTGGACTGCGCCCTTCGCGACGGCGTCCCGCTCCCGCACTCCCTTCCCGACGTCGTCCACCGCGGCGGAGTGGACCTGTCCCCGATCGACCCGGCTGACGCCGACTCGCGCGCCTGGCTGCGCAGCCTCGTCTGGCCCGGACAGCAGGCCGAGCGCGTGCCCCGCCTGGACGCCGCGCTCGACATCGCCGCCGCCGACCCGCCGCAGCTCGTCGCCGGCGATCTGGTCGAGAAGGTGGAGGAGTCCGTGGCCGCCTGCCCTGCGGGCTCCACACCGGTGGTGTTCCACACCGCGGTACTCGGATACCTGGAGCCGCCGGCCCGCGCCGAGTTCGTCCGCCGGGTCACCGCGCTCGACTGCGTGTGGATCTCCGTCGAGGGGGTGACCCTCCTGCCCGACATCGCCGAGCAGGTCCCCGGGTCGATCCGGCGCCACAAGGGCATCTTCGTCGTCGCCGTCAACGGTCGGCCACTGGCCACGGCGCACGGTCACGGCGACTGGGTCCGGGCGCTCGACCTGCCCTGAAGCCGGACTGGACTGGGCCGGACTGGACTGGACCGGGCCGGATCAGTCGAACGGCCACCCGCGGCGCATCGGCTGGTCGGCCCCCGGCTCGATGAGGTACTCCGTGCCGAAGGCCACCGCGTAGATGTCCGGCGGGAAGGCGAGCATCATCCCGATGTCGCTGGTCTGGCTGGCGTGGCACTGCATCGCACGCCGTTTGAGGTCGATCACGTCCGCCGGAAGGGCGATCGCCCACGTGATCTCCGACTCCGCGACCCCGATCGGTAATCCGTCGTCGCCGATGAGGATCGCCTGCCGTATCCGATCCATGTCCAGGTCCATCCCGCTGGCCGCGAGTGTCTGCATGAACTCGGTCGCCGCAGCACTGTCGAGCATCTCCAGCTGGGAATCCCGGTTGGTCGTCGCCTCCAGCAGCCGTGGAGGACGCGCGGCCAGCTCTACCGCGCGGCGGGCGATCCGGTGGACCGCGATGTGATCGGGGTGACCATAGTTGCCGTGATGGTCGTACCCCACCAACACGTCGGCGTCCTCCCGATCCAGGATCCGGGCCACTCGCACGGCGGCCTCGTCGACGTTGGCACGGTGCAGACACAGCGGGTGGCCGTTCTGCTCCCACCCGGTCATCCCCGAGTCGCGGTAGCCCAACCAGTCGATCCGCGCCACGCCCAGGACCTGAGCGGCAGCCCGCGCCTCCCCACGCCGGTGCTCCACCAGGTCGCCGTCCGGACCGAGGTGCTCCGGCCGCTCACCGTGATCACCATCCGTGGCGAACACCGTCACCACGCGATGCCCGTCTCGCGAGGCGATGGCCATCATCCCGGCGGTCTGGGAGGTCTCGTCATCGGGGTGGGCGTGGAGGAACACGATCGTGGACACCCGGACAGTCTGCCCTCTCGGCTGATCGCCCGCCGATCGCCTGCCGATCGCACGCCCCGGAAAGAGCGACTCCCCGGCCGAAATCGCTCAGGGAGAGCGGATTCGGCCGGGGAGGGCGCGGGTGCTGCGTGAGTGGCCTACTTCTCGCGGACGACCGTGCCGTCGTCCTGCAGCCGCAGGAGCGGGTAGATGCCGTTCTCGTCGTGGTTCTCCTCGCCCACGACGGGGGGGTTGAACACGCAGAGCATGCTCATCTCCTCCTCCACGATCACCTGGTGCTTCTCGTGGCCGTCGAGCAGGTACATCGACCCGGCTTCGAGCGGGTACTCCTCGTCGTTGGTCAGGTCACGCAGGATTCCCTTTCCACGCGTCAACCAGACGGCCTCGATGTGATTGGCGTAGTGGAAATCGTTGGTGGTGCCGGCGGCGATCGTGGTCTCGTGGAACGAGAATCCCACGCGGTCGTCGGCCAGGACGATCCGCTTGGACACCCAGTTGCCGTTGTTGCCCTTGACCTCGCGGTCGGTTCCGGTGATCCCTGCGGTGGTACGGACGATCATGTGGTGCCTCCTCGTGGAAGGTGGACGGTGGTCGTGACTCGGGTGGTCGTGACTCGGGCGGTCGTCACTCGGGCGGTCGTGACCCGGTCGAGCGTCAGGCGTACTGCGCCGTCAGGACGTGGTCGACGGCCTCGTAGCAGATCTCGATGCCGCGGTCGCGCTCGTCATCGGTGAGGGTGAGCGGCGCGAGGAATTTGACCACCTCGTCGCTCGGGCCGGCGGTCTCGACGAGCATCTTGTGGTCGAAGCAGCGGGCCATGACCTGCTGGGCCAGCTCCGGATTCTCGAGGAACGCGATGCCGAACGCCATCCCGCGGCCCCGCAACTCGAGCTTGCCCTGGTGCTTGTAGACCAGCGGGGAGAAGCGCTCGCGGAGGATCCGACCGTTCTCGAGCGTGCGGTTCTGCAGCTCCTCGTCCGACCAGTACTTGCGCAGCGCAACGTCGGCGGTGACGAATGCCATGTTGTTGCCGCGGAACGTGCCGTTGTGCTCGCCCGGGGTCCACTCGTCGAGATCGCGACGGAACAGGGTCAGCGCGAGCGGCAGGCCGTAACCGCCGATGGACTTGGACAGCGTGACGATGTCCGGCTTGATACCTGCGAACTCGAACGAGAAGAACTCGCCGGTGCGGCCGCAGCCCATCTGCACGTCGTCGATGATCAGGAGGATCTCGTGGCGCACGCAGAGCTCGTTGAGCGCCTGCAGCCACTCGGCGCGGGCTGCGTTGATGCCGCCCTCACCCTGGACGCACTCGACGATCACGGCCGCGGGGCGGTTCATGCCGGACCCGGAGTCGACGAGCACGCGCTCCATCCACTGGAAGTCCTCGGTCACGCCACCGAAGTAGTTGTCGTACGGCATCGGCGTGGCGTGCACGAGCGGGATACCGGCCCCGGCCCGCTTCATCGAGTTGCCCGTGACGGACAGCGACCCGAGGGTCATCCCGTGGAACGAGTTGGTGAAGTTGATGATCGCCTCGCGGCCGGTGACCTTACGGGCCAGCTTGAGGGCGGACTCGACGGCGTTGGTGCCCGTCGGCCCGGGGAACATCACCTTGTAGTCCAGCCCGCGCGGCTCGAGGATCTTCGAGGTGAACGTCTCCAGGAACGCCCTCTTGGCGACGGTGTACTTGTCCAGCGAGTGGGTGACGCCGTCGCGCTGGACGTACTCGAGGAGCGCGGCCTTCATGTCGTCGTCGTTGTGGCCGTAGTTCAGTGCGCCTGCTCCACCGAAGAAGTCGAGGTAGTCGTCACCGTCAACGGTCGTGAGCTTGGCCCCCTTGGCGGTGTCGAACACCACCGGCCAGCTCCGTGAGTAACTGCGGACCTCGGACTCGCGGTCGGTGAAGATCGAGGTGTCGAGGTTTGCCTCGTGCGTGGCTTCGGTCATGGTGGTGATCACTCCATCGAAAAAGGTGGCGGGCGGCGGTGGCGGACCTGTGGGTCCGGGCGCCCTTCTAGGAAATCGTGTAGAGATCTTCGGGTTCGTGTCCCTCGCCGAGCAGCTCGACGCCGAGGTAGTCCTCGCTGGACAACGTCATTCCCCGATCGCGGGCGACAGCGCCGAAGGTGCGCTGGGAGGCCTCGTTGTCCGGGCTGATGGTGGTGCGCAGCCGGACCACCCCGCGCTCGGCGAGCCGGTCCATGAGGCTGTGGAGCAGTCGTGCGGCCAGACCCTTACCGCGCTGGTCCGCGTCGACGCCCACCTGCCAGACGAAGATCGTGTCCTGCTCCGAGGGTCGGAGGAATCCGGTGACGAAGCCGACGACGCGGCCCTCGACCTCTACGACCACAGAGCTCTCCGAGTACTCCGCTCCCCACAACACGTAGGCATAGGAGGAGTTGAGGTCGAGGACTCCACTGTCGCGGGCGATCTCCCACATGCGGTTTCCGTCTGCCGCGGTGGGCGGACGGAATACCGCGTCGGACGAATCAGGGTTACGGGGTGCTTCTCGTTCTCCTGGGTTCATAGGTATGTCCCACCGTAGTGACGACGACCGGCAACTGCATCTTCCTTCGCCGGATCGTTACCCGATTGCCGGGCGAGTTCGCAGGTGGTCGAGGTGGAGTGAGGTCCGTCACGCAAGAGGTCTCTCCCGGGGTCGCGATAATCTTCCTTACGGGGCCGGAGCCTGGGAGAATCGGAACATGGACGAGAACCCGATCACCGAATACGACGAGCGCCGTTCACTCGAGCTGCTGGCGACCGAGTCGCTCGGCCGTCTGATCACCGTCTCGGGCGGGCGGGCCGACATCTTCCCCGTCAACTACGCACTGTCGACGGAGGGCAAGCTCTTCTTCCGGACCGCGGAGGGCAGCAAGCTGGCCGGCCTCACCGTTCATCCCGACGTGGTCTTCCAGGTCGACCACATCGAGGACCAGGAGGCGTGGTCCGTGGTCGTACGAGGCGAAGCCCGACGGCTCGACAGCTTCGAGGAGATCAACCGCGCGGAGGAGCTCGACCTCAAGCCGTGGATCCCCACGCTCAAGTACAACTTCGTGGAGATCACGCCGGAGCAGATCTCGGGCCGGGGCTTCACGTTCGGCGAGGAGCCGGAGCGCTACACCGGCTAGAGTGCGTCTCCCATTCGAGTACGACCCTGGCCCTCACTACACCGCTGCAGTACCGAATCCAACCGCTGCTCGAGCATCTCGGGCAGCAACGCGGGTGGGGACGATCGACTCCGACACCACTGTGACGCGAGAACGCTGGTCTCAGTGAACACACAGCGCCGCAGGTCACCATCTCGGCCAGGAACCGACCCAACTGGGCCTCGTTCACCCTCGGTTCGTGAAAGCGTTCGAGCAAATTGGAGCGCTCGAAGGGCCCAAACAGCAGGGTTGCAGATTCGAGGCAACAATCGTGACCTAATTCGCGGGAAGTGAATTTCACGAGGTTGAGTCCGCGTTGCGCGGGGCAGGCTCTCCACGGTCAAGACACCGAGAGAAGGACCAACAGTGGCACTTGGCCTTCTGGGAATTCGACACCCCCATCACCAACGAGCTCACGCTCTACGCCCACTGGGAATCCACCTCCCCCGCCACCGGCTCACTCGGATCACTGGGCAGCCATCACACCAGCTGACTGAACCCCACAAGCACCGCGCTCTCATCAGCTCGCACCGCGGCCAACAATCATCGTTACTGCGCGACATGCTGGCGCGGATGACGTGCGATCCAGTAACTTAGCAGTAAGAACTCGTTTCATTTGCCGCTCGCCCCCCTGTGCGGTTTTCAGCCCCGGAAGGCCATTTCTGATGTACGCACCTGACCCTCGACGCCGCAGAATCTACCGCCGTTTCGCCTCCGTGTTCGGCGCCACCGTTTTTTCCGCGGCAACGCTTGTCGCCACAGGAACCGGCGTCGCGGCCGCCACCCCGGCCAACGAGCTACTGAACCGTCTTTGCATAAAATACGTCCCAGAGCCGAACGTCAACGACGTGTCTGACTGCCGCGGCGCTAACCTGGGAGGTGCGAACCTGAACGGGGTGAACCTGAACGGGGCAAACCTTGAGATTGCGAACTTCAGAGATGCCAATCTGCAGGGCGCGGATCTGCGCGGCGCAAATTTGCGCAACACAGGTTTTGGCGGCGCCAACCTGTCCTATGCAAACCTTGCCCACGCGACGGCGGAATATGCGTTGATGAGGGGAGCCGACGCCTCCTACACAAACTTCGCTTACGCGAAGATGCGACACGTGGATCTCCGAGACGCCCGCCTTGTCTACGCAAACCTGGCCGGCACGGATTTGGAGTCGGCGGCCATGGTCAACGCAGACCTATCGTTTGCGAATCTGGACGGCGCCAACCTGACCCGCGCCAATCTGGCGATGACCACACTGGTAGGCGCGAACTTGCGAGGGACCGACCGGACCGGGACGATTTTCACCGGTGCAGAACCGAGCCCTGATGCCCCCCTTGACTTCGCCGGGTCGCTGGCCGGGCCCTTCGGGTTCGGCGGCTGATCTTCCTGCGGATGTCGAGACGCCGCCTCAGCGCCCTCCAGCCGCCTTGCGGACATGCGTAGGACGATCCTGTTGAACGAGCGGGTGACGTTGACGAGGGCAGTGTTTCGTCGCCGGTGCGTGTCACTCGGTAAGTCACTGATGGTCGAGTCCACTAGTGGTCGGCATTTGGAGTCTTCTTACGGTTGGCTTTAGCGAGAACTTCGTCGGCGGTTATTGTCCAGATGAAGGGGTGGGAGCGGGTGTTCCAACCGTCGATGAAGGCGCGGATCTTCGCGCCTGGGTCCTTGACGGAGGTGAAGACTCCGCGGCGGATGGCCTGACGTTCGACGAGGCGAAACCAGACCTCAACCAGGTTCATCCACGAGGCGTGGGTGGATGTGAAGTGCACCCTGATCCGAGGATTGTCGGCCAGCCACGCCTTGACGTTTGCGTGCTTGTGGGCGGCGTAGTTGTCCATCACCAAGTGCAGCAGGGCCGGCTGCCCGTCGGGATCGAAGACGTGACGGTAGGCCCGCTCGACCTGCTTGAGAAAGACTAGGAACTCGGTGTTGCGGTTCCGCGGCTTGAGGGCGGCGGTGACCTGCCCCGTGGCGATATCCAGTGCTGCGAACAGCGTCGATGTTCCGTGCCGAACGTAGTCGTGGCTGCGCCGCTCGAACAGGCCAGGTTGCATCGGCAAGATCGGCCGCGTGCGATCCAACGCCTGAATCTGGGACTTCTCATCCACGCACAGCACGATCGCGTTCTCCGGCGGCGCCAGATATAGGCCGCAGGATGACGTGCGATCCAGTAACTTGGCAAGAAGGATTCACTTCATTTGCCGCCCGCCCCCTGTGCGGTATTCAGCCCCGGAAGGCCATTTCTGATGTACGCACCTGACCCTCCACGCCGCAGAATCTACCGCCGTTTCGCCTCCGTGTTCGGCGCCACCGTTTTTTCCGCGGCCACGCTTGTCGCCACAGGAACCGGCGTCGCGGCCGCCACCCCTGCAAACGAGCTACTGAACCGTCAGTGCATAAAATACGTCCCAGAGCCGAACGCGAATGACGTGTCTGACTGCCGCGCCGCCATCCTAGATGGTGAGGACCTAAGCGGGGTGAACCTGCAGGGGGCAAACTTTCAGCTTGCGAACCTCAGAGATGCCAATCTGCGGGGCGCGAATCTGCGAGGCGCAAATTTGAACAACTCAGTTCTTATACGCGCCAACCTGTCCCGTGCAGATTTTGCTTTCGTAAGGGCGGAATCTGCATTGATGTGGGAAGCCGATGCCTCCTACACAGACTTTGCTAACGCGAGAATGCGATCCGTGGATCTCCGAGACGCCCGCCTTATCTACGCAAACCTGGCCGGCACGGATTTGGAGTCGGCGACTTTGCGCAACGCAAACCTATCGTTTGCGAATCTGGATGGCGCTAACCTGACCCGCGCCAATCTGGCGATGACCACACTGGTAGGCGCGAACTTGCGAGGGACCGACCGGACCGGGACGGATTTCACCGGTGCAGAGCCGAGCCCTGATGCCCCCCTTGACTTCGCCGGGTCGCTGGCCGGGCCCTTCGGGTTCGGCGGCTGATCTTCCTGCGGATGTCGAGACGCCGCCTCAGCGCCCTCCAGCCGCCTTGCGGACATGCGTAGAACGGTCCTGCGTGTGACTCTGTAGGTGACTGATGGTCCAGGCGACGAGTATCCGCCTGCCTTGACGGTGCGAACTTTCGAGAAGCTTCATTTGATTCACGCGTGGTTGGCTACCGCCCTTGGGGATTGATCATCGACTCGAGCCGACTACGTCGTCGGTCCGCCTCTGTACCCTCGGGTTTTCACCGCAGCAATCGCGGCTCCGTTTCGCGTTGCGGCCCCCCAGCACCGGCCGCCACAGTCACGCCGGGCGCGGTTCACCTGCCACATCAACGACTGTTTCCCAGGTGTGTCCCGTCTGACCGCAGTCGCGAGGCGCCCACTTGCTGCGCTGCGTGCCGCGACCGCCGCGGTCTTGGCACGAGCGTCGCAACACCGTCGAGAACGCGCACGGCACCGCCCCAACCGTCGTCCCTCTCCGGGCGGACAACACCGCCCCCGCTACCTTCAACCTCGAAGTTCCGACCGGTTCTTCACTGACCTTGGATCCGGCTACATGCACCCTGGATATCACCCACCCGCACACCTCGGACGCGGCCGTGTCGGTGGCCGCCGGTGCGGATCTGGCAATCGCCGCCTGGACCATCAACGCCTGAACTATAAACGCCTCGAGCTACGACGGTGCCGCGGTCGGTGGCGGGCTGCGACGCACCGACGTCGACGTGACCATCACCGGCGGAACAGTGTCCGCCACCAGCACCTACGCCTCCGGCATCGGCAGCTACGGCTACAGCTACCCCATGGACAACCCCGGCGCATTGACCGTGTACGGAACCCGACAGCCACGCCGCCGACCGTCACCGATGGCGGCCCCTACTCGGCTCACCTGACCATCGACGAGGTCGACCCGACTCGCCACTTCCAGACCGACCGCTCTCGAACGGGTTCCGGCAACCCCCTGCCCTACTCGCTGGTCGTGTCCTACCCGGCGCCGACCGTGGCCTTTGACGCCAACTCCCGCGAAAGCCCTGCCCCCCACGCGGTGGCAGTGGGCTACAACACCACCGTCACCCCGCCGAATGTCGCCCGCGAGGGCCACCACCGCGGTCGTCTGGGACTTCGACTCCCTAGTCACCGACGATCTCGCCCTCTACGCCCACTGGACACAGACGCCACCGGATCGCTCGGATCGCAATTGTGAGACCCGACTGGCGTGTGATGTCCAACTAGTCGGCGGAACCGGGCCCCTGGTCGGACAGCTCTGCCCACAACTCCCGCACCCGGCTGTCGATGTCGTCTCGGATGAGTGCCATGCGCTCTGCTCCGTCGATCCCACGCTCGCTCGGCTCGTCGGCCTCCCAGACCTCGATCTCCACTCGCATTCCGTCCACCGGCTCGAGCCGTGCAGCGGTCCCGAGAACCACCACGCGGTCAGCGCGACGCATGACCTCGGGGTCCACCGCCGCCGCGGTGCCGCCGGACATGTCGGCACCGACCTCGGCGAGGGCGGCCACGGACTCGGCGTTGGGAGCCTTCCCCAGCGCGGGCTGCGTGCCGGCGGAATGGACCTCCACCGCATCACCCGCCACGTGGCGCAGCAGCGCCTCAGCCATCTGGGACTTGCCACGGTTGGACTTGCACACGAACAGGACGGTGGGTCGGCGGGACTGCGTGGTCGGCGTCATCGGTGATCAGCTCCCGGCGCGCTGGCGTCTGAGGTCGGGCCGGAGGCCGAGTCAGAGGCGGATGTCGCGTTCTGGTGGATCGAGTTCGGGACCGTGGGGTCGCCCTTGAACAGCCGCTTGCCCGCCCACAGGCTCACGTAGACGAGAGCGATCAGCACGGGGACCTCGATGAGCGGCCCGACCACCCCTGCCAGCGCCTGACCGGACGCCACGCCCCAGGTGCCGATGCTCACCGCGATCGCGAGTTCGAAGTTGTTCCCCGCGGCGGTGAAGGCGACGGCGGTGGACTTGGCGTAGTTCAGCCCGGCCGCGCGGGCTGCGAGCAGGCTCCCGCCGAACATGAGGATGAAGTAGGCCAGCAGGGGCAGCGCGATTCGCGCCACGTCGAGGGGATTTCCGACGATGGTGTCGCCCTGGAACGCGAAGAGCACGACGATCGTGAACAGCAGGCCGTAGAGCGCCCACGGCCCGATCTTCGGCAGGAAGGTCTCCTCGTACCATTCCCGCCCCTTGGCCTTCTCGCCGTAGTGCCTGGTGAGGAATCCGGCCAGCAGTGGGATACCGAGGAACACGAGGACGCTCAGGGCGATCGCCCACACCGAGAAACCGGCGGTGGTGGTCTCCAGTCCCAACCAGCCCGGCAGGACCTGGAGGTAGAACCATCCCAGGCCGGCGAAGGCGATCACCTGGAACACCGAGTTGATCGCGACGAGCACCGCCGCCGCCTCCCGGTCACCACATGCGAGGTCGTTCCAGATGAACACCATCGCGATGCAGCGGGCCAGGCCCACCACGATCAGGCCGGTTCGGTACTCGGGCAGGTCGGGGAGCATCAGCCAGGCCAGCGTGAACATCAACGCCGGACCGACCAACCAGTTGAGGGCGAGTGACAGCAGGAGAAGCTTGCGGTCCCCGGTGACGCGACGCGTCTCGTCGTAGCGGACCTTCGCCAGGACGGGGTACATCATCACGAGCAGGCCGATCGCGATGGGAACCGAGATGTTCCCGACCTCGACCGCCTCCAGCGCTTCGGCGATACCGGGCACCAGTCGCCCCAGCAGGAGTCCGAACGCCATGGCCACGAGGATCCACACGGCCAGATAACGGTCGAGGAAGGACATCCTCGCGGCGACCGGAGTGTCGGGATCACTAGGGGAAGGGGGGCCAGCGTTCGCCGAAACCTGGGTGCTCATGGGCCCAACCCTAGGTAATTCATCGATGCCGGTCAATGTGTGACATGTGTCGCTGGGCCCTGCGAGGTCAGAACGGTGGCGGATCGAGGATCTCGTCGAGGAGCTGTCGGACCTGTTCCTCGGCACGGCTGACCACCGGCTTGTTGCGACTCCACCAGCGGCCGGTGGGGGGCCTGGTGCGGTCGGGACCCGTGCGGGCACGTTCTGCGCGGCGGCGGGCTGCACGGCGGGCCCAGAAGGTCGGCTCAGCCTGCAGGGCGTCGTCGGTGGCGTTCGGCTCGGGACTGCGGGCTTGCTGAGCGTCCCAGGCGTCCTGTTCGGCTCGGGCCTGTTCGCGCCTGTACGCGGCCAGGGGCCCGGAAGGCCTGGTGAGCATGGTGGAGCCGTCGGGCGTGACGACGACGAGGGTGCCGTCTGGCGCCAGGTCGTAGATCCATCCGGAGAACGTCTTGAACCGGTGATGGCGCCGACACAAGCACATCAGATTGCACTCGGCGGTGTGTCCGCCCCGCTGCGGGTCGGCGTGGTCGAAGGGCCGACAGTGATCGATGTCGCAGTACTCGGCCGACACGGTGCACCCCGGGTGTCGGCAGATGCCGTCCCGGAGGCGGATTCGGCGGGCCAGAGCGGCGCCGGGCCGGTAGGTCAGGGCACGGCGGGCGTCGTCGGCGGCGCCGATGGCGGGGTCGACGTGTTCGAGGCTGGCCCCGTCACTGGCGGCGAGCATGTCGAGCAGTGCCTGCAGCGCGGATTCGCCTGTGCGGGGGAACTCGACCTGCGGGTCGAGACCTCTGCCCCGGGCGAAGACCGTCACCCGCGGCCGCAGTGGCGCGGGTGGCTCGTCCGGCCCGGGACCGGCGGCACGGGCGCGACCCGGGTCCCCGCACACCAGGGACAGCAGGGCGTCCGCGCGGCGTTCGGGCAACGGGTAGTTCGACATGTCCGCCGCCTCGTCGTCGGGCCGAGCCTGCGCGGATTCCGCGGGCGTACCCGGTTCGGGGTCGGCGAACTCGGCGGCGCGCTGGTCGATGGCCTCGGCCAGCACAGCGGCCTCATCGGAGGCCAGGGTGGCCCACAGGTTGGTCATGCCGTCGGCACCCTTGCGGATGTGGACTCCGCGGCCGCGGGCGGCGGCGTCTCTGCGTTGGCGGATGCCGTCGGCGTCGTAGCGGGCGATGATCGCATCGACGGATTCGCGCACCGACCGGGCGCCCAGACGCTCGCCGGCCTCGATGGCGGCGAGGTAGTCATCCACGACCTCCTGCTGGACCCGGGACAGGACGGCCGGGTCGACCGTGGCCATCTGGCGGGCCAACAATTCGGCTGCGCGCTGGTCCATCCGGCCGTCCGAGAGGGCCTGCATGACGGCGGGGTAGCGCTCGGTCAAGTCCGCGGCGAGGCTGATCATGGAGGCGGCCCGGCCAGCGGAGATGGGCATCGCCGCCACGACGTAGCCGGCGCACACGTCGAACGGGTCGACCACCGCGTGCCCAGGAGGGGAGCCGTCCCCCGCCCCGGCCTCGTCCTGGCGCACGCACTCGCGGAACAACTCGTAGCACGCGGCCAGGCGAGCCCCGGCGGCGCGATTCTCCGCGACCCAGGTGCTGCGGGCGGCATCGGACAACTTGCCGAGCACAGACGGATGGCCAGAGCGACCGGTCCCACTCGTGACCCTGCCAGCCGTGTCGTCCATGCCCCTCCCCCTCCGATCGCGCGTCGCCGTCACACCGTATCGAACTCGTGTTCTATTATACGTACACACTTTCGAATAGGCAAGGGGCGTTCTCCGCAGACCTCCCCCATCCAGATCGTCCGAGTAACCTGGAGTGATGATGTCGCCCGAGCCAACGGAGTCCTGCTGCATCGCCGGCGCGAACGGGCCGCTCAACCAGGCAGAGGCCGAGGCCGCGGCGGCCCGGTTCAAGGCACTGGCCGATCCCATGCGCCTGCGTCTGCTCTCGCACATCGCGGCGGCGGAGTGCAACGACGTCTGCGTCTGCACCCTCACCGAGCCGCTCGGGATTACGCAGCCCACGGTGAGCCATCACATGAAGAAGCTGGTGGAAGCGGGACTCGTCACCCGGGAACAACGCGGCCGGATGGCGCACTACAGCATCGTCCCGGAGGCGTTCGCCCAGATCCGGGACATCGTCGACGTCCGAGGCCTTCGCTTCGCCTGAGATCGCCCCGCGACGCCGTCTGCTCCCTAAACCTCTGCTCCCTAAACCTCGGCCACCTGAATCGCGGCCCCGGACGCCGACGCACTCGACACCGCAGCACCCGAACCCGAGGCCAGACGACGCAGCGCCTCCGGACCGACGGGGTCGACCGCCGTGTACGGCACCACGGCCAACCTCTCGGCGAGGCCGCCCCGCACCGCGTCCAGCTGCTCGCGCTCGAGCTCGGCGCGCCGTTGCAGGACGGCGTCCGTGGTTCCGCTCGCCGCGAGTGCGTTGTTGATCACCCAGGCCCACGGTTCGATGCCGGCCCGTCGCAGATCATCCTGCAGGGCAGCCGCCTCGAGGACCGGCGTGGTCTCCGCGAGGGAGACGATGAGGATCTTGGTCTGCGCCGGATCCTGCAGTCTCATGAGCGGCGTGGTGTAGCGACCGCCGTCCCCCATCTGCCGGGCGATCTCGCGATGGTACGACCCGGTCGCATCGAGCAGGAGCAGGGTGTGCCCGGTCGGGGCGGTGTCGACGACGACGAAGCGGCGCCTCGACTCGTGGATCACCGCGGAGAACGCCTGGAAGACCGCGACCTCCTCGGTGCACGGCGAGCGGAGGTCCTCCTCGAGAGCTGCCAGGCCGGCCTCGTCGAGATTGGTCCCCTTACCGGCGATGACCCTGCGGCGATACTCGGCCGACGCCTCCCCTGGATCGATGCGGGAGACGGTGAGCCCCGGGATCTCACCCGCGACGGTGTCGGTGAGATGCGCGGCGGGGTCGGTGGTGGTGAGGTGCACCTCGTTCCCGCGCGCGGCGAGCTCCACGGCTACGGCGGCGGCCACGGTGGTCTTGCCGACTCCCCCCTTGCCCATCGTCATGACCAGGCCGTGCCCGTCGGCCTCGATCTGGTCGACGAGGTCCGAGAGCGGAGCGGACAGGGGGGCAGGCAGAAGGGTGGGGCCACCCGCGACCGCGTGCGCCGGGACGGTCGAGGCATCCACGGGCCCGAAGAGCCGTTCCAGCGCCGCGACCCCGACGAGGTTCTCCGGACGGAGCGGGACCATCTCGACGGGCAGGCCGCGGAGGCCGTCGGGCATGGCGTCGAGGGCGGTCTGCTGTCGCTGACGGAAGCCCACGGCGACGGGATCGACGCCCTCGTCGTCGTCATCTTCCGGGGAACCCGCGAGCACCCCGTTCACGACGACCGACTGATTGCGCATTCCCACGTCCGCGAGCTCGACCGAGGTCCGGGCGATCTCGTCCAGCGAGGACGCCTGGGGGCGAGCCACCAGCACGAGCCGCGTGGTGGCCGGGTCCGCCAGCCGCGCGACGGCGTCCGAGTACACCGCGCGCTGTTTGTCGAGCCCCGCCATCGGCCCCAGGCAGGAGGCGTCGCCCTTGCCGCGCTCCAGGAAGTCCGTCCACGACCCGGGGAGCGTGAGCAGCCGGATCGTGTGTCCGGTGGGGGCGGTGTCGAAGACGACGTGGTCGAACCCGTCCATCAGCCCGGGGTTCGTCAACAGCGCGGTGAACTCGTTGAACGACGCGATCTCGGTGGTGCAGGAACCGGAGAGCTGCTCGGTGATCGCGGTGATCTCGGCCTCCGGCAACAGACCGCGCACGGGCCCCACCACGCGCTCGCGGTAGGCCTCGGCGGCTGCGTCCGGTTCGATCTCCATGGCCGAGAGCCCCGGGACCGCACCGACCTCGACGATCCGGTTCCCGATCCGCTGTCCGAACACCTGCCCCACGTTGGAGGCGGGGTCGGTGCTCACGAGCAGGACGCGGGCGCCGGCCCTGCAGAGCCGGACCGCGGTCGCGCAGGCCAGCGAGGTCTTCCCCACCCCTCCTTTGCCGGTGAAGAACAGGAAGCGGGCGGGGTCGTCGAGGAACGAGTTCACGAATACCTTTCGGGGGGATCAGCAGCAGCCGGACGGACCGCAGGTGTCGTCGCCGGCCGCCAGCAGGTCTGCGCCGACGGGCGCCGCGCCGGCGACCGAGGGGGCCGGCGGGGTCACGTCCAGTCCCGCCCATCGCGCCAACTCCGCGCGCGTGGGGTATCGACCGGTGAGCGTGGTGACGCCGTCCACCCGGAACAGCGGGAGCCCCTCGGATCCACTCAGCCGGAGGAACGAAGCGACCTCCTCGTCCGACGCGAAGCGCATCGGCTCGGCGGCGAGGTTAAGCCGCTCCACGGGAGCCCCGGCCGCGGCGAGCCAGTCGCAGTCGGCTGAGAACTCGACGAGTTCGGCGGGTACGTCCGGTCCGCACACCCCCGTCGAGCAGCAGAGGGCGGGTTCGTACGCGGTGATGACAGTCATGTGGTCAGTGTCCCCTCCGCGGAGAAGCCGGCGACGGGCGCGGGCGTGAGGTCGAGCGATTTCTTGGCCAGCTCGCGCGCATCGCTCTGGAGCTGGGCCTGCGGCATGGGAACTTTGGGGAGTTGGGCGTCATGGATGGAACGGGACATATCGGCCTCCAAGCCTCGCATCGACATCCATCAATATAGACACTCATCGATATTTTGGGAACCCATCCGGTGCGGTCTGCAGAGGCGGATGATCAGACCATGAGCCTCTCCAACCGACTTCTCCGAAGCAAGGACACCTACTCGCGCGAGGCCGTCGCGGATCTGCTGGCCACACTGGCCGAACGCATCCGGTCCGGCACCGTGACTTTCGACCAGGACGGCAACAGTCTGGACATCGACGTGCCGGACTCCGTGCGGCTCGACATCGAGATCAAGGACACCCCCAAGACCTCCGGTGTCAAGCGCGAGGTCGAACTCGAGATGTGGTGGATCACGGGCACAGACGGCCAGCCGGGCCCGACCGGCGGCGTCACGATCAGCTGACAGCTCCGCGCAACCGAACTCACGCGGCGAGCGCAGAACCCACGGCCGCCTTCGCCCACTGCCCGACCCCGATGAGGGTCGCCGAGGCGGCGCCGCACCAGTCGCCGTAGCCGAGCAGGAAGAGTCCCGGGACGTCCGGGACTGCGGGCCCGTCGGCCACAACCCTGCCGCCGACCCGCGATAGCCCCAGGCCGCGGAGGTGCCCAAGAGCGGGCCGGAACCCGGTGCACCAAATCACCGCGTCGACCGGCTCGTGTCGGCCGTCGTCCCACTCGACACCGTCCGGGTGGAACCTGTCGAACATCGCGGTCGCCACCAATAGACCCGCATCGCGTGCCGCGCGGACCGGGGGGACAACGACGATGTCACCGAGCGCCGCGACGCCGCGGCCGCCCTCACCCTCCTCACCACGTGCACGCACCGAGGCGCTGGCGACCCGGAAAAGTTCGCGCCCGTCGACGTCGTCGGGCAGATATCGCGGGGGGCCGGTGGTGCACCAGATCAGCTCGCACCGGTCGGCGAGGTCGGCGGCGATCTGCGCACCCGAGTTCGCCCCGCCGACCACCACCACACGCCGGCCGTCGAACGGCTCGGGACCGCGGTAGCCGGCGCTGTGCACCTGGTCGCCCCGGAACGCGCCGATTCCCGGGTACGTCGGTACGAACGGCCTCGACCACGTACCGGTCGCACTGATCACCACCCGAGCGCGCCACCGGCGGCCGTCGGCGGCGTGCACGACGAAGCCCTCCGGATCCCCGCGTTCCACTCTCGTGACCCCGACCCCGCGTCGGACGGGCAGCCCGTAGTACTCCTCATAACCCCGCAGGTACTCCACCACGTGGGCCGCGTCGGGGTTGCCGCCGTCGGTGCGGTGCATCCGGCGGCCCGGGAGCGAGGAGTAGTCGGCGGGCGAAAACAGGCGCAGCGAGGGCCAGGTGTGCGGCCACGCGCCCCCCGGCCCGTCCGCCGCGTCCAGGATCTCGAAGTCCGCGCCAGCACGCGCCAGGTAGAACCCCGCGGCCAGGCCGGCCTGGCCTTTGCCAGCGAACTGGGTTGGCAGGTCCTGATGCCGTGGCTGCGCCAGGTCGCGAACCGGCGCCCCCCGGTGGCGCACGAGCCGATGCCCGGCACA
>JBKBRA010000020.1:0-44353 GCA_046292305.1 Dietzia sp.
GCTGCTGGGGGCCGTCTAACCACTGGCGTTTCTCGTGGCGCGGCGCGACGGGTGTCGGGGGCCGGGGGTGGCCGCGGGCGCCGGCGGCCACCGCCACCAGACCGTCCGCACCCTTCTCGACGGCCTTGCGGGCGAACTTGTCGTTGATCACGTCGTGCAGCACGATGCCGCCGTAGGAGTGGACGGCCTCGTTGACCTCGGTACGGGCGCCCAGGGAGGTGATGACGATCGGCACCTCGTGCTCGACGATCGTCGCCAGGTCCTTCTCGAGCCTGTCGTTGGAGCGGTGGACGATCTGGTTGACGGCGAACGGAGCCACGTACTGGTCCGGGTTCGCCGCGGCGTGGGCCGCGTTGCTCTCGGTGATCTGGTCCAGCCAGTCACCCAGCACCGACTGGGGGCGTGCGTTCAGTGCGGGAAACGATCCGATCACTCCCGCCTGGCACTGCGCGGCCACCAGCTCGGGACCGGAGTAGATGAACATCGGCGAGGCGACCAGGGGAACGGTCAGGGGGCCGGAGAGAACGGAGGGAAGAGGCATCGGGTCTCCTGTCGAGCCGTGTGCGACGGGTGCCGCCACTGCCCCGACCGTACGTGCGCCAGAGCAACTGTGCAACAAGTTGCATAAAGCTAACCGCACACCACTCCGAACCTCGCGGTGAAGCGTCGGTCACACCCGGGGCGAGCCTCAGCGCAGTGGGTAGATCTCGCCCGCCAACGCCTCTGCGGTGCCGACCCGTCCGGAGACGACCCCCGGGTCGAAGCCCCCGGCGGTCGGGACGTCCGGGACGTGCCCGTCCCCGGCGGCGACCGCAGTCCAGGCGGATCCGGCGGCACGGAGCGAACGGTGCTTGACGTCGTAGTACGCGGACCCGGATCGCAGAGCCACCCCGGAGGCGCCCCGGGCGGCGGCGAACAGATGCGGGTGGAAACGGGTCGTCAACCAGACCTGAGCGGGTCGCGCCGGGAGTCCCGCCGACCACAGCTCCTGGAAGGGGACGAAACGCGCACGCGGCAGATCGAGTCCGGCGAGCGCCACGCCGACCTCGTCGTCGTCATCGCCCGCGGCTGCAGCGGCGGCGCGTGTGCACACCATGTCCCACACCACCCGGTCACCACCGGGGATGGACTCGATCACCGTCGTCCGCTCCCCCGGTACTCCCCACTCCGCCAGGACGTTGGCGACGGCGTCGGCGAACTCCGCCGGCTCGGCCAGGTCGGACTGGGCGCACACCACGAGGTCCCGGCAGGTGTCGGGATCGGTCGAGTAGACGGGGTGGCGGACGGATTCGAGCCCACCCGCCTCGGACAGCGCCAGCCAGCCGTCGTCGCCGACGAACCGCACCGGGACCTCGGTGTCCGCGAGGAGATCGTGCGAGGCCTCGTCGCGGACGGCGACCAGGTCGAACCCGGAGAACGCGTCGGCGACCAGGCCGACGTCACCGCAGGGCACCAGGCCCTGGCCGGTGGCGACCACGCGGGCGTCGGTCAGCCGACCCACCTCCCCGGCCGCGGCCACCACCCCGAGATGATGAGGCCACAGGTCGTTGACGTATCCGCCGCCGATCAGGTGCACGACCGACGCACTGCGCAGCAGGTCGACACCGGATGCCACCGCCGGGCGCAACCCGAGATCCCGCACCGCGCGGCGGGTGAACCCGATAGCGCCGGCAGCGTCCGCGCACTCCCCCGCCAACCGCCACACCGTGTCCGTGAACAGCACATCCGGGTGCTCGCCGTGGTGCAGCACCGCCGCCTGGCCCGGGGTGTGGCAGTCGACCACCACGGGCGTGCCGGGGAGCCTGTGACGGAGATGCCGCAGCCATCCCGCCAGCAGCTGCTCGTCGCCGTGGTTCGGGTGCCCGGCCGGCGCGACCAGGTAGATCGGCCGATCGGTGTCGCGGGGTCTGCCCCACCGCGCGTCCGCGGCGGACCGGGCACCATCGACCCGCTCGCGCGCACGCCGGCGGAGCCCGGAGACGATGCGGCCGGGCGAACCCTCCGCAGACGGGGTGGCGGGCACGGCTCGGGGAGGCGGCGACGTCATGGGTCCACCCTGCCCCACAAGAGGCCGCGCCCCGACCCGGCCCCGCGGATCAGATCTTGACCAGCATCTTCCCGACGTTGGCACCACGCATGAGATCGAGGAATGCATCAACCGAGTTGTCGATGCCCTCGACCACCGTCTCGTCGAAGACGACCTCGCCCGAGGCCACCCACGGCCCGACCGTCTCGGCGAACTCCTTGAACAGGTGCATGAACTTGTTCACGGTGAAGCCCTGCAGGGTGAGCCCGCGGGTGATCGCGTGCCACATGTTGTCCGGGCCGGGCGAGCGCTCGGTGGCGTTGTACGAACTGATGGCGCCGCACAGGGCCAGTCGACCGTCGTCGTTCATCAGATCCAGCGCGGCCTCGAGGTGATCGCCACCGACGTTGTCGAAGTAGACGTCGATGCCCTCACCGTTCTCGCGACCAAAGTGCTCGCGCAGGAGGGTGCGGACCGGGCCGTCCTTGTAATTGAGGGCCGCGTCGAAACCGTAGCTGCTGACGGCCTTCTCGACCTTCTCCGCGCTGCCGGCCGAACCGACGACCTTGGAGGCGCCCATCAGCCTGGCGATCTGCCCGACGGCCGAGCCGACCGAACCGGCGGCGCCGGAGACGAATACGGACTCGCCCTTCTGGAAGCGCCCGATGTGCAGCAGCCCGACATACGCCGTGAGGCCCGTGGTCCCGAGGATTCCCAGGTAGGCGGAGACCGGAACGCCCTCGATCTCCTGCACCACCCGGAATTGCCGGGCGTCGCCCTGGGCGAGGTCCCGCCACCCGAGGTCGTGCATCACGACCGCCCCGACCGGGTGGGCGTCGGACCGCGACTCCACGACACGCCCGACGGCGCCTCCTGTCATCGTCTCGTTCAGTTCGAACGGCGGGATGTAGGAGCGACCCTCGTTCATCCGGCCACGCATATAGGGGTCCACGGAGAGGTACTCGTTGGCCACCCGTAACTCGCCCTCGCCGAGGTCGGGGAGGTCGACGGCGACGGTGCGGAAGTCGTCATGGGTGGGCCAGCCGCGGGGACGGCTGACGAGCTGGATCTGGGTGCTTGTCGTCATCACTCATGTGTACGCGCCCTGTCGTCGGGGCTGCCACCGGCCGCGCCTCTAGTAGGCTTCGCCCTCGTGCAGGACCAGCCCATTCCCGACCCCGCCGCGGCCAGGCTCCCCGACGAGCGCGTCCGGGGCGAGATCGTCAACGACTCCCAGTCCTTCCGCCGAGCTGTGGGAGACCTGCGTCAGGGTCTGACCCAGCGGGAACTGTGGCTCTCGCTGGGATGGCAGGACATCAAGCAGCGGTACCGCCGCTCCACACTGGGCCCGCTGTGGATCACCATCGCCACCGGCGTCATGGCCGTCGCGCTGGGCCTGCTGTACTCGATCCTCTTCCAGATCCCGTTGGCCGAATTCCTGCCGCACGTCACCGTCGGTCTGATCCTCTGGGGGTTCATCTCCGGCTGCATCAAGGACGGCGCCGAGGTCTTCATCTCCAACGAAGGCCTGATCAAGCAGCTGCCGAGCGCGCTCAGCGTCCACGCCTACCGGCTGGTGTGGCGGCAGTTCCTGTTCCTGTGCCACAACCTGGTGATCTGGGTCGTCCTCATGCTCGTCTACCCGCGCCCGCTGGGCTGGGACCTGCTGCTGGCCGTCCTGGGCCTGGTGGTGCTCATGGTCAACGGCGTCTGGGTGGCCATGCTGTTCGGCATCCTGGCCACCCGCTTCCGCGACATCTCCCCCCTGCTGGACTCGATCGTGCAGCTGCTGTTCTATATGACCCCCATCGTGTGGACCACACAGACGCTGTACGAGCAGGGCGGCGAGATCGCAGACCGGGCGCGGATCGCCGAGCTCAACCCGCTCTACCACTACCTGGAGATCGTGCGCGCCCCCATGCTCGGTCAGCCCGTCGCCGCCTACCACTGGTGGATCGTCCTGGGCTGCACGACCGTGGGACTCATACTGGCCTTCGCCGCCCTGCGCCAGTTCCGCTCCCGAGTCCCGTACTGGGTGTAGGAGGTACATTCCATGAGCCCCGCTGCTCCCACCCCCGGTGGCGTGTCCATCGACTGCGTTGACGCGTGCGTGGACTTCCCGATCTTCGACGCCAAATCGCGCTCCCTCAAGAAGGCGGTCCTCGGCTCGGCCGGGGGTGCGATCGGCCGGAACGCGTCCAACGTCGTCGTCGTCGAGGCCCTCAGGGACATCACCCTCTCCCTCCGGGAGGGGGACCGCATCGGGCTGGTCGGGCACAACGGTGCCGGCAAGTCCACGCTGCTGCGGCTCCTGTCCGGCATCTACGAGCCCACGCGCGGCGCCACCCGGATCCGTGGCCGCGTGGCACCGGTGTTCGACCTGGGCGTGGGCATGGACCCGGAGATCTCCGGGTACGAGAACATCATCATCCGCGGGCTGTTCCTGGGCCAGACCCGCAAGCAGATGAAGGCCAAGGTAGAGGAGATCGCCGACTTCACCGAACTCGGCGACTACCTGGACATGCCACTGCGCACCTACTCGACCGGGATGCGTGTCCGGCTGGCGATGGGCGTGGTGACCTCGATCGACCCGGAGATCCTGTTGCTCGACGAGGGCATCGGCGCGGTGGACGCCGAATTCATGAAGAAGGCGCGGATCAGGCTCGCCGACCTGGTCTCCCGGTCCGGCATGCTGGTGTTCGCCTCCCACTCCAACGAGTTCCTCGCGCAGCTGTGCGACTCGGCGATGTGGATCGACCACGGCCGCATCCGTCAGCGCGGCAGCATCGAGGAGATCGTGACCGCCTACGAGGGCCCCGAGGCCGGGCGGTCCATCTCCGCGTACATGGAGAGGATGAAGCGTGAGGGCTGAGGCAGTCGGCTCGGGCCCAGGCGAGCAGACCGGCAGCGCACCCGTGGGGGATGGCACGACCAGCGCGGACGCCCGGCGGGTCGTGGCCGTGGTGGTCACCCACCGCAGGCTGGAGCAACTCCGCGCCTCGCTGGAGGTGGTGTGCGGGCAGACCCGTCCGGTCGACCACCTGGTGGTGGTGGACAACGCCGACGAGCGGGCCGTGCGCGAGCTGGTGGAGTCACAGCCCGTGGAGACCACCTACGTGGGCTCCAAGCACAACCTCGGCGGCGCCGGCGGATTCGCGCTGGGGATGCTGCACGCGCTGGCCACGGGCGCCGACCTGGTGTGGTGCGCGGACGACGACGGCAGGCCCGAGGGTCCCGAGGTCCTGACCACGCTGCTGGCCTGCATGGACCGCCACGGGCTGGCGGAGGTCTCGCCGGTGGTGTGCGACCTCGCCGAGCCCGACCGCCTCGCCTTCCCGCTGCGGCGCGGCGTGGTGTGGCGGCGCTGGCGCAGCGAGCTGTTCGCCGACGGCGAGGGCGGCCACAGCGGTACCGGTGGCCCCTCCGAAACGGGCACCGACCTGCTGCCCGGCATCGCCTCCCTGTTCAACGGCGCGCTGTTCACCGCGGACTGCCTGGACCGCGTGGGCGTTCCGGACCTGCGGCTGTTCATCCGCGGCGACGAGGTGGAGATGCACCGTCGCCTGGTGCGCTCCCGACTGCCCTTCGGCACCTGCCTGACGACCGCGTACCTGCACCCGCAGGGATCGGACGAGTTCAAGCCGATCCTCGGCGGGCGCATGCACACACAGTTCCCCGACGATCCGGTCAAGCGGCACTTCACCTACCGCAATCGCGGCTACGTGCTCACCCAGCCCGGAAACCGGCGCCTCATCCCCCAGGAGATCCTGCGCTTCGGCTGGTACTTCCTGGTCACCAGGCGGGACCCGGCCGGCCTGCGGGAATGGCTGCGCCTACAACGGTTGGGCGCGGGCGAGCGGTTCGACAAGCCGTGACGGTCCGCGCCCCCGGAATCCGCTACCCCGCCACTCGGTTCGCTACTCGATTCCGGGTAGCGAATCCCGCAGTGGAATAGCGGATTCGGGGTGGGGGCATGATGGACCCCATGACCGACTGGATCGCCCTGCAGGCCCACGCCGTCGACCTCTACGACCATGTCCTACCGATGGTCACCGACTGGGACGCCCCCACCCCGTGCAGCCAGTGGACCGCGCGCGAGGTGCTGGCCCACGTCGTGGACGAGCAACTGTGGGTCCCGGGACTGCTGGCCGGCGGAACGGTCGAGGAGGTGGCAGGTGACCTCGAGGACGCGTTCCGTCGGCTCGCCGAGGCCACCGGACCGGACCTCGTGGCCTACTGGCACACGCTTCGCGCGCCGGTGGCCGCCGCGTGGCGGGGAACCCCTCCCGACGACGAGGTCCACCTCTCCTACGGTCGGGCGCCGGTGGTCCACTATCTCGCGCAACAGACCTTCGACCTGGCGGTCCACGCCTGGGACGTTTCGGTCTCCCAGGGGGTCGACCTGCCGTGGGGCGACGAGCTCGACCGCGCCGTGCTCGACTTCGTCCGCGCCGATCTGACCGACGACCCGGCCCCGGAGCTGTTCTCCGCCCCGCTACCCGGCTTCGACGGCGGCGAGGCCCCGGCCCGGCACGCTGCTCTCGCGCGTACCGGTCGGGACCCCTCGGCCTGGCCGGCGCCCTAGCCCTGCGCACTGGTCCGGTGCACTGAACCTGCGCACTGGCCCTCCGCACTGGCCCGGCGTACTGGCCCGGCGCGGGCCTGCCGGCCTACCCGGCCTCGCGGAGCGCCGCCATCGGGCACTTCTCGATCGCCTTGCGGGCCCTCTTCTGGAGCTCCTCGGGAACCTCCTCGACGAGAAGGCGCACCACCTCGTCGTCGTCGCCCAGGGCGAAGACCTTCGGGGCGAGGCCGACACACACCGCCTGGCCTTCGCACCGGTCCGGATCGATGGCGATCTTCACTGGAAACCTCCTGGTAGAAACGCTGGGTACACGCGTGTCGCGAACAACCGGGTCAGCTCACCGGAACGTAGTCGACCTTGTCCCGCACGCCGCAGTGCGGGCACTGCCAGTCGTCGGGGATCTCCGACCACGGGGTGCCGGGCGCGAAGCCCTCCCGCGGCTCGCCGAGGGCCTCGACGTAGCGGTGGCTGCAGTTGGTGCAGGCATAGGTACCGATAGGCGAGACGGCGTCGCGGACGATGTCCACGTCGGGCTCGGGATCGAGGACGGCGGTCGCCGTCGCGGCCGGCGCGCTGGACGGCATGGTGGACGCGCTCGTCGCGGTGCCCGTACCGGTGGCCGTCGGGGCGCCGTAGCGGGCGAGGATCCGCTCCCGCTTCGAGGGTTGGATGTTGGCCCGGGTGACGTCGCCGTCGTAGTGGTCGAGCACGCGATGGTCCATGATCCTGCGCCAGATCGGCGGGAAGTAGGCCACCACGATGAGCGCGGCGTACCCGGCGGGCAACTGCGGGGCGTCGTCGGTGGTGCGCAGTACCTGGTAGCGGCGCATCGGATTGGCGTGGTGGTCCGAGTGACGCTGCAGGTGGTACAGGAAGATGTTGGTGACCAGATGGTCGGAGTTCCACGAGTGCTCGGGCCGGCACCGCTGGTAGCGGCCGCTGTCGAGCTTCCTGCGGCGAAGTCCGTAGTGCTCGAGGTAGTTGACGACCTCCAGCAGGCTGAACCCGTACACCGCCTGGAGGATCAGCCAGGGCAGGACCTCGAGGCCGAAGGCGGCGGTGAGGGCGGCGAACAGGACCACCGTCATGAGCCAGGCGTTGAGGTTGTCGTTGCGCAGGGTCCACGGGGACTTACCGAGCCGCTCGAGGCGGTTCTTCTCCAGCTCCCAGGCCGAGATGAGGGAGCCGACGACGCTGCGCGGGAGGAAGGCCCAGAACGACTCGCCGAGTCGTGAACTCGCCGGATCCTCCGGGGTGGCGACGCGGGCGTGATGACCGCGGTTGTGCTCGATGTAGAAGTGTCCGTAGGCGGTGGTGGCGAGGGCGACCTTGGACAGCCACTTCTCGGAGTTCTGGATCTTGTGCCCGAGCTCGTGGGCGGTGTTGATGCCGATGCCCCCGGCGATCCCCACGGCCCAGGCGACGCCGATCTTGGCCGCCAGGCCCAGCCCGCCCTCGTGTCCGAAGAACGACAGGTCGTCGGCGGCCCACAGGTAGCAGGCGACGACCAGGGCGGCGTACTGCACAGGGAGGTACAGGTACGTGCACCACCGGTAGAAGGGGTCGGCCTCGAGGCGTTCGATGACCTCCTCCGGGGGGTTCCGCCCGTCGACCCCGACGACCATGTCGAGCAGGGGGATGAACACGAACACGACGAAGGGGGCGACGAACCACGCCACGACCGCGGCGGTTCCCCACCCGGCGTGGGAGAACCACGAGAACAATCCGAGAGAGATGAACAGGGCGCCGGCCGGGATGAGCCCGAGCAGCCACAGGTACCGCTTGCCATCAGTCCAGGGGTACGGCTGAGCAGCGGTCTCCCCTGCCTGGACGTCGGTGTGCATCACGAGAACTCCCTTGATCGAGCCTGACAGCGTGTGTCGCACGACACCTGCCGCGTCGAACTTAGACAAACCAAGACGATTTGTCTAGACAGCAGCTTGCATTTTGTCCACCATCAAGGCGGCCAGGAACCCGAGTCCGGCAGTCCACTTCTCGCGGCGACGGGAACTGACTCGCGGGTAAGTTAGGATCGGCGCGTGCCCAAGACGATGCTGCACCGATACACCTCCAGCCCCCGGGCGTTCCCCCTCCTGGCCTCGCTGTACCCCCCGCTCCTCGGTTCAGGGATCCGCATCCGGCACGTCGCTCCCGACTGGAGCCGCGGGGAACTGAGCATGCACGTCGCGCCGTGGACCGCCAACACCAACGGCACCGCGTTCGGCGGCGCATTGTTCGCCGCGACCGACGTGCTCTACGGGGCCCTGTTGTCCGGGCAACTCGGTGGCGGGTACCAGGTGTGGACCAAGAGCGCGACGATCGACTTCCGGGCCCCCGGCCGGGGCCGGCTGCGGTGTGTGGTGGAGGTCCCGGGCCCGGAGGCGGACGCCATCAGGGAGCGACTCACCGGACAACCGAGCACCAGCGTCGTCCACACCGCCGTGGTGACCGACAGCCGCGGCACGACGGTCGTGGAGGCTCAGCACACGATGTTCATCCGGCGGCGGAGCTGAGCGGGGGCAGTTCCGCCCGAGGCGCGTAGGATTATCCGGTCACTCGGCCGTCCTCGGAAAGGACACCCAGTTGGGAGCCACCCCGCTCGCCTGGACCCTCGCGGTCTCACTCATCGTCGCGCTGCTGCTCTTCGACTACTTCTTCCATGTACGCAAGGAGCACATCCCGACGCTCAGGGAGTCGGCGATCTGGTCCGCCCTCTACGTGGGCATCGCCATCGCCTTCGGCTTCCTGGTGTGGATCTTCGGCGGCACCCAGATGGGCGTGGAGTACTTCGCCGGGTACATCACCGAGAAGGCGCTCTCGGTGGACAACCTGTTCGTGTTCCTGCTGCTGCTGACCAGCTTCAAGGTGCCACGGGCGGGGCAACAGAAGGCACTGCTGTTCGGCATCGTGTTCTCGATCTTCGCGCGGACCGCGTTCATCTTCGTCGGAGCCGCCCTGCTCAACGCGTTCAGCGCCCTGTTCTACGTCTTCGGACTGTTCCTCATCGTCACCGCGGGCCGTCTCCTGGCCGACGACGACGAGGACGACGACGCGGACAACGTCGTGGTGCGCCTTGCCAAGAAGTTCATCCCGGCAACCGATCACTACGACCACGACAAGCTGTTCACCATCGAGAACGGCAAGAAGGTCATGACGCCGATGATGATCGTCATGGTGGCGATCGGCGGCACCGACATCATGTTCGCGTTGGACTCCATCCCCGCGATCTTCGGCCTCACCCAGAACGTCTTCATCGTCTTCACCGCCACCACCTTCTCGCTACTCGGTCTGCGCCAGCTGTACTTCCTGCTGGACGGCCTGCTCGACCGACTCGTCTACCTCAAGTACGGCCTGGCGGCGATCCTCGGCTTCATCGGAATCAAGCTGATCCTCCACGCCCTGCACGAGAACAACCTGCCGTTCATCAACCAGGGCGAGCACGTCGACGTGGTGGAGGTACCCACCTACCTGTCGCTGGGCGTCATCATCGCCGTCCTCGTGGTGACCGTCGTGGCCTCACTGGTGAGCCCGGCCGGGAAGGCGCTCACCGTGCTCGGCAACCTCAAGCGGCACTCGCACGAGTACCTCAACAAGAACTTCACCGACGACCCCGTCGAGCGCGCCAAGCTGTGGGCCAAGATCCTCCAGAACGAGGACAAGCTCAAGTCGATCGACCGGAAGTACTTCGGCTCCGAGGGCGACGTCTGGGAGCTCGAACAGCTGCTGCGCCGGGTCTGGGACGAGCAGGCTCGCTACGAGCGAGCCACCGACTACACCCGCTGATCCCGACCCCGGGCGCCGATCCCCCACATACCGAGCGGGTCGGCGGCGGGTTCTCCCATCAGCGGTGGGAGCAGCTGTGTCCCCGGCCAGAGTGAACGCAGCGCCAGGAGCACGCCACGCGCACCCGGGTCGCAGGCCTGCCCGCGCGGTGGCACTCCGCCCCCGGCCGGAGGAATGGCGTGTCCGGGTGCGGACGGCCCCGGTACGACGATGACCGTCCAGCCCGCACGGCGGAGGGCGGCACGGTGGTGCTCGGTGTCGACCCCGTCCGACGGGCCCGTCGACCCGCCCGAGAACACCACCACACACCGGGCGGCCGGGTCGGACAGCGGGAGCGACATCGCGCGCCCGGCGATCCGGATGCGGTTCCCCGCGGAGAACCCGCCGAACCCCGACGCCGCCAGCCGGAGCCGCGCGCGGGTCGACTCCGCGGACCCCGATCGCGGCTCGACCGCGGTGACGACGTCCGCGAACCGACGGGCACCCCGGCCGGACGGGTGCTCGGCCGCCGCCCCGAGTCGCCCCGCCAGTCCCGGGATCACCGCGCACAACCGCTCCACCGCCACCACCGCGTCCTGGAACTCCAGATCACAGGCCAGGTCACGGCAGGTGCGCAGCGGTGTGGTGACCCGCATACCCCCAAGCTCGGTGACGGCGGCCGGTGGCATCGCGCCGTAGCGGTACACCCGTCCCTCGCGGGACCGACGGGTGGACGGCAGCCAGATCTCGGGCAGCGCATCGGCCGGGGTGGAGTCGTCCCCCCACAGCAGTGCGGCGCTGCGACCACGCAGGACCCCCTCGGGCCAGGTCCGGGCCAGCGCCGCGCTGCGCAGACGGAGGTCGTCGACCTGGTCGTCCCGGCGGTAGAGCCCGTGCCAGATCCGTACGTAGCGGCCACGGGCCCGTGGATCGGGGACTACTGCGGAGAGTTCGGCGGTGGTCAACGGGCCCGGCGGCAGCCCGCCGGGGTTCTTCGGTGAGGGACCGTGGACGGCGGGGGCGATCTCGATGCAGTCCTGAACGTCGGCGCTCTGCCCGCGGATCGGAGTGGGAGTGTCCATGCCGGACACAGTGCCGCACGCAGCTGTCGGATCCGGACCGTCGACGTGCGTCCGGGGAGGCGCCTGTGGACAGACGGGGGTTGTGGATGACGACCGGGCGCCTCGCCACGGGACCCGCGATTCCTCCCGGCGTCAAGGACGGGTGACCGGCACGAAGCGCCACACCAGGAGCCCGAGCAATGACAGCACCGTGACCACAGCAGCCACCGCCGAGATGCCTCCCATCGCGAACGCGAGTGGGCCGACCAGACCCCCGAACCCGCCGATGAAGAAGACGATGAAACTGAAGGCGGTGTTGAGCTGGGCGGAGTGCTCGGGCGATGTGGACAGCGCCTGCACCTGGTTTCCGGACAGCGCAGACTGATTGGCCCACGTCGAGAAGAAGAGAGCCAGACCGAAGAGCATCGGGATGTCGTGGGTCAGGAAGATCGCTCCCGAGGACAGCGAGAGGACCACCAGGAACACACCGGTCATCCGGCGTGCTCCGTATCTGTCTATCAACCGGCCGGACATCGGAGTCACCAGCCCCGCTACGAGGCCCACGAGCCCGAACAACCCGGCCTGGGTGACCGACCACGACAACGGCGGTCCGGTGAGGTGCAGGACCATCACCGCCCACACCGAGTTGAATGCCCCGAGTCCGAGGGACTGGGTGAAGGCGGCCCTGAGCAGGACCGGGTTCCCGCGAGCACTCTTCAGTGCTGCGGACATCAACGACACGTGCGACAGCGCGCTGCCGACGGGCGGGACGGCCCGGCGCAGTGCCCACAGCGCCGCGGGAAGCGACAGCGCGACCAGGAGGGCGCACGCGACGATGGTCCCCCGCCAACCGATCCAGTCGGTGGACGCACTCGCGAGCGCCCTCCCGCCGAACAAGCCGACGAGGAGGGCGCCGACGAGAACGGAGTTGGTCGCCCCCCGCTGCCCGGGGGAACACATCCGGTTCGCCGCCGGGATGATGACCTGAGCGAGATTTCCCACCACCCCGACGGCGAAGAACGCTGCCGTGGCCGCGGTGACGCTGTGGGAGAGTGCAGCCAACAGCAGAGCCACGGTGAGCACGGTCGCCTGAACGGTCACCTGCTTCGAGGCGCGGACGCGGGTTCCGAACGGGATGAGGACGAGGATCCCGACGGCGTAGCCGAGCAGGGCGCTCGCCGCGATCAATCCGGAGGTGTGGTGCGACACACCGAAATCCGTCGAGATGTCCGTCAGCAGAGCCTGTGGAATGTAGACGATGCTGGCGGAGATTCCGCAGAAGACGGCGAGGGCGAAAAGGCGTAGAGGCGTTATACGCCTATGTGGCTGTGTGGACATCGTGGCTGTGTGGGCATCTTCCGATTCGTCTCGTGCCCCTACGGGCGGTGCTCACGCCGCCACTGTGGCCTTGTCCGTTGCGGGGGCCTTGTCCGTTGCGGGGGCCTTGTCCAGTGCGGGCGTCTTCTCGTGGAAGTCGGTCACCGACTGGAACGCGTGCGCCGCGCGGACGAGGAGATGCTCTGAGAAGTCCCCACCGCACAGCTGGAAGCCGATCGGTGTGCCCCTGTCGGTGAAGGCACCGGGCAGCGTGATGGTCGGGGTACCGCTGATGTCCATAGGCGCAGTCGGCACCAACAGACCAGCCAGGAGTTCGGGAGAGGTACCGAGCTCGGCCATCTTCTCGATCGTCGGCGACGCGAACCCCGCACCGGGCAGCAGCACCAGGTCGATGTCCTGGAATGTTCGCTTCAGCCGCCCGGTGAACGCGCGCCGCCGCGACATGAGCGTCTGGTAGTCGACCGCGCTGAGCCCACGTCCGGTCTCGATGAGATGCGAAAGCGCCGGCCCGTACTCGCTCGCCAGTGCCGGATACGTGGCGGCGTGAGCGGCCGCGGTCTCGACCGCACACAGGTTCTCCCAGTCCGCGCTGATGGCGGCGAGGTCCGGGAGCTCGATGCTGTACACGCGCCAGCCGAGAGACTCCACCACTCCCACGACACCGGCCAACATCGCCTGTGTCGGCTCGTCGAACGTCGCCGTCAGGGCCCAGTCGATTCCGACGCTCGGCGCCCGGTCCAACCGCAGATCTCCGGAGTAGTCCGGCACCGGCTCCGACACCGTGGTCGGATCGTGGGGATCCTCGCCGGCGATCGCGGACAGCACGACGCCCGCGTCCCGGGCACTGCGCGTCATCGGCCCGATGTGGTCCAGGCTCTCGGCCAGCTCGAAGACGCCGTACCGGCTCACCCGCCCCCAGGTCGGCTTGATGCCCGTCACCCCGTTCTGCGCGGAGGGCAGCCGTATGGACCCGCCGGTGTCCGAACCGAGCGACGCGTAACAGAGTCCGGCCGCGGTGGCGACCCCCGAACCGCTCGAGCTCGATCCCGTCCACGTCTCGGCATCCCATGGGTTGACCGGGGTCGGGAGAGCCGGATGGTGCTCTGCGTATGCGCCCTCGGTCATCCGTAGCTTCCCGGTGATGACGGCGCCGGCCTCCTTGAGCCGGCGCACCACGGTGGCGTCCCACCGGGGAACGAAATCGGTGTGGATGGTTCCGCCGGCCGCGGTGGGGGTTCCCGCCGTGTAGCAGAGGTCCTTGACCGCGACCGGGACCCCGTGCAACGGACCGCGATAGTTCCCCGCCGCGATCTCGGCGTCGGCCGCACGCGCGGCCTCCAGGGCGGCGTCGCCGCTGACGATCGCGTAGCTCTGGAGGCGGCCGTCATGGGCCTCGATGCGCTCGAGGATTCCCTCGGTCACCTCGACGGAGCTGACCTGTCGACCGCGGATGAGCTCCGCGACCTCGGTGAGCTCGAGGAGCGCCAGCTCTCCACCGGCGCTCATGACGCCCTCTTCAGCGGTGCAAGGGTGCCGATGTGGTCGGTCGCGGTCTCGTAGACCGACGCCACGCGAAGTACGTCGCCCTCACGGAACGGCTTCCCGATCACCTGCGCACCGAGCGGCAGACCACCGTCCGCCGAGTATCCGACGGGCATCGAGATGGCCGGGAGGCCGGTGAGGTTGCCCGGCGCACACACCCGGCTGTACGCCGTCGTCGCTCCCTCGATGTCGTCCGGGGCCCACTCGAAGACCGGATCGTCCGCGCTCACCGCGGGCCCGGGGAGGGTGGGTGCCAGCAGGACGTCGATGTCGGCGTACATCTCGCGCCAACCCTGCTGCATGAGAGTCCGCGTACGCAGCGCGTTGATGTAGCTCGTGGCCAACACACCCTCGCCGACCTCGAGGAGGGTCCGGACCTCGTCGGTGAACAGGTCCGGGGTCTCGCGCAGTGCCTCCTGGTGGTAGGCGCCCGCCTCGGCGAGCATGATGGTCCACGCGGTGGACAGCACCTTGTCCGCGAGCGGGATCTCGACTTCGACCAGCTCCGCGCCGAGGCCCTCCAGCACGTGTGCGGCGGCCATCGACGCCTCCCAGATCTCGGTCTGTACCCGCTCGTTGTAGAAGTTCGTCGGGATGCCGATGCGAGTGCCCTCGACCGATCCGCCGAGATCGGGGGTCCAGTCGGGAACCGGCCTGTTGACGCTCGCGGGATCGCGCCGGTCGTAGCCGGACATCGCCGCCATGACGAGCGCGGCCTCCCGGACGTTGCGGGTGAGCGGTCCGACGTGGTCGAGGGACCACGACAGCGACGCGACCCCCACACGAGGGGCACGGCCGTAGGTCGGCTTGATGCCGACCGTGCCGCAGACCGAGGCCGGGATGCGGATCGAACCACCGGTGTCGGAGCCGAGCGCGACCGTGACGCCTCCGGAGGCGATCGAGGCCCCGGAGCCCCCGCTGGATCCGCCGGGGACCGTGGAGGTGTCCCACGGGTTCCGGGTGGTGGGGGTGGTCGCGCCGAACGCGAACTCGTGGGTGTTGGTCTTGCCGACGATCACCATTCCGGCTGCGGTGAGCTTCTGCACGCTCGCACTGTCGGCATCGGGGACGTAGTCGGCGCGGACGTCCGAACTGGAGGTGGTGAGGATCCCTCGGGTGTCGTACAGGTCCTTCACGCCGAGGGGGATCCCGTGAAGCGGTCCCTTGTACTTCCCGGCGGCGATCTCCTTCTCGGCGACCCTGGCCTGCGCGAGCGCCAGGTCCTCGGTGATCGTCGCATAGGCGTGGATGTCGGGTTCCACCTCGCGGATCCGCTTGAGCGACGACTCCGCGAGTTCGACCGGTGAGAGTTCTCGCGAGGCGATCTTGTCCGAGGCCTCGGTGAAGCTGAGTTCGTACGGTTCCATGGCTCTCAGTTCCAATCTGCGTTGAAGGCGGTGGCCGGAGGGGTCTCGCCCAGGGGCTGGAAGGGCTCGCTGTTGGCGATCTCCAGCAACGGCGTGTAGTCGGCGAGTTTGGCGGCGAGGCGCTCGTCGGTCACCTTGCTGTCGGCGTAGTCGAACAGCGCTCTGATCGCCTCTTCGGTGAACACCTTGGGTTTTTCTGACATGGGTTTTCTCCTATCGGACGTGGGTGATGGAGCAGACCGGGGAACCCGGCGTCGCCCGGGTCACCGGGGGGTGTGTGACGGGCCCGGTCGACGGGCCCGGTGAGGGGCCGGGAGTGGGTGTCTGCCCGCTCCCGGTGGCTAGTGCGCCGTGAGCGGCGGGACGAGCCGACCCCAGTCGGTTCGCCTCTCGTAGGCCCGACCGATGGCGAGCGCGAGCGCGTCGTGGCCCGGTGCGGTCATGATGTGCATGCTCACCGGCATACCGTTGGTGTTGAGCCCGGCGGGCACGGCGAGACCCGGCGCCCCGAGGAGGTTGGCCTGGACCGTGAACGCGTTGAGTCCCGACAACGTGGACACCTCCCGCCCGCCGAGCATCATCGCTGTCGCCCCGAGTGGTGGGGGTTCGGTGCCGATGGTGGGCGTGATGACGGCGTCGACCCCCGCGAACATCTCGCTGCCCGCGCGCATGAGCGCCGACTGGAAGGCGAGCGCCTCGACGAGATCCACGGCACTCAGGCCCAGACCCAGATCGAGGGCCGCGGCGACATCCGGCTCGAACAGGTCTCGACGCGCGGCGAAGCGGTCCCGGTGGTACAGCGCGGCCTCGGCCGCGGCGATGGCGACCACGGCATCGCTGCACTCCTCCGGGGTCGGGAAGGCGACGGGAACGAGCCGCGCACCCGCCGCCTCGAGTTCGCGGGCCGCCGCGTGCACGGCTTCCGCGATGTCGGTGTCGGCCGTCTCGAAGAAGAAGTTCTCGGGGATGCCGAGCGTCAGACCGTCGACGCCCCGGTCCAGCGAGGCCACGGCGTCGGGAGCGGGAAACGACCTGCTCCCCGGGTCGGCGGGATCGACACCGGCGAGTGCGTCGACGACAGCCGCGGCCAACGAGACGTTCGCGGCCAGAGGGCCGGCATGATCGAGGGTGGAACTGCACGGGGTGATGCCGGTCCGGCCGATGAGTCCGTAGCTCGGCTTGAACCCGACCACTCCGCACACCGCGGCGGGCATGCGGATCGAGCCTCCGGTGTCAGTGCCCATCGCGACCGGGACCACCCCTGCGGCGACGGCCGCCCCCGATCCACCGCTGGAGCCCGCGGGGACCCGGTCGAGGTTCCACGGATTCCGGGTGGGGGGCGACATGGCACCGAAGGCGTACTCGTGCGTGACCGTCTTGCCCACGATGACGGCCCCGGCGTCCCGGAGCCGGCCCACCACCGTGCAGTCGGACACAGCCGGGGTGTGATCCGCAGCCCGTGACCCGCTGAGTGTGGCGTGGCCGGCGACGTCGTAGAGGTCCTTGACCGCGACGGGAACGCCAGCGAGCGGGCCGGCGATCCCGCGGGAGTGCACCGAGGCGGCATCAGCGCGCGCTTCGGAACCGAAGATCTCCACGAATGCCCTGATCTCGGGCTCGACCTCCGCGTACCGGGTCAGTGCGTCGTCGACCGCCTGGGTGGCCGGTATCGGATCGGTGGTGCCGTCGACCGTGGCTCGTCGGTCGCCGGCGGCATGCTCGGCCGGATGTTCTGGAGTGAGTGTCATCGCGCCGCCCTCGGTTCGAGAACCGCATCGAGGAGCTTCCGCGTGACCTCGCTCTGCGGGTTGTGGAGCAACTGGTCGACGGGGCCCTGTTCGGCGAAACTGCCGTTGTAGAGCACCCCGGCGGAAGAACACATGTGCTCGACCAGTGCGAGGTGATGGGTGATGAGGAGCATCGTCAGGCCGCGCTCCTCCTGGAGATCCTTGAGGAGGTTGAGCACCTGCGCCTGGACGGAGACGTCGAGAGCCGCCGTGGGTTCATCCAGGACGAGGAACTCGGGATCAGTGGTGAGTGCCCGGGCGATGCCGAGGCGCTGCCGCTGCCCGCCGGAGAACTCGTGGATGTACCGGTCGTAGTGGCTCTCGTCGAGGCCCACCTTGTCGAGGAGCTCGAGGACCCGACGGGTGGCTTCCTTCGCGTCGCAGATGCCGAAGCGGCGCAGTGGCGCGCCGACCTGGGGTCCGACCGGGAGTCGCGGGTTGAAGGCCGAACCGGAGTCCTGGAACACGACCTGGACCTTCTGCCGCATCTTGCGAATGCGCTCACCGGTGAGATTGGTGGTCTCGTGCCCGTCCACCACGACGTGTCCCGAGGTGACGTGCTCGAGCCCCAGGATCATCCGACCGGTGGTGGTCTTCCCGGATCCGGATTCGCCGATCAACCCCCACGTCTCACCCCTTCGGATCGTGAACGAGATGTCGTCGACCGCCACGACGTCGGGGGTCTTCTTGCGGAACCCTCCGGAGACCGAGAAGACCTTGCGTAGGTCGATCACCTCGAGGAATTTGTCGCTCGGCATGGTCAGGCCTCCTGGAAGACGTGGAGACGACGCTCCGCTCGGGGCACGGTCCGGACCGAGTCGTCGAGGTGTAGTTTCGGGACGGAACTGATCAGAGATCTCGTATACGGGTGCTCCGGCGCCCTGAGCACCTGGTCTGCGGAACCCTGTTCGACGATGCTGCCCTTGCGCATCACGGTGACCGAGTCGCACATGTGGGAGACCACACCGAAGTCGTGCGTCACCATGAGGATCGCGGTGCCGAGGTCTCGGTTGATCTCGAGCAAGAGGTCGAGGATCTGCTTCTGCACGGTCGCGTCGAGCGCCGTCGTGGGTTCGTCGGCGAGGAGGAGTTTCGGTCGGGCCGCGAGTGCCATCGCGATCACCACGCGCTGCCGCTGACCACCCGAGAGCTGGTGTTGATACGCCCGCATCTTCTGCTCGGGATCCGGCATCGCCACTCGGTTCAGCGCCCGGACGGCCTCGTCGTAGGCCTCGGATTTGGACACCTTGTGGTGCAGACGGATGACCTCGATCAGCTGCGCGCCGACGGTGAACGACGGATCCAGAGCACTGAGCGCGTTCTGTGACACCAGGCCGATCTCCCGACCGCGGATCTTCACGAGCTCCTTCTGCGACAGCTCGAGCAGGTTCACGCCGTTGAGCAGGATCTCTCCGGAGGAGACCTTCGCCCGCCGGGTTCCCAGCAGACCCAGGATCGTCATCGACGTCACTGACTTGCCCGACCCCGACTCCCCGACGAGTCCCCGGATCTCCCCCTCTCCGACGGTGATGGTGGCGTTCTTCACCGCGTGGACGATGCCTCCGTCGGTGTGGAAGTCGACGCTGAGGTTGTTGATCTCAAGCATGGTTGTGCATCCCTTCGTGGCCTGCGTGCGTGGATCAGGTGGTCTGTTTGCGGGGATCGAGGGCGTCACGGACGCCGTCGCCCAGCAGGTTGAAGGACAGAGCGACGACGAGGATCGCGAAGCCGGGGATGGTGGCGACGTGGGCGTGACCCTCGAGGAGGACACTGGCGCCGTCGGCGGTCATGATTCCCCAGTCCGGAGTCGGCGGAATGATCCCGACGCCCAGGAAGCTCAGGCCGGCGGCGAGGACAACCATGAGGCCGCACAGCGTGGTCGCGTAGACCAACAGGGGCGAGACGACGTTGGGAAGGAGCTCCTTGAAGAGGATCTCCGGGGTCCGTGCGCCACCCGCGCGGGCGGCTTCGACGTACTCCCGGGACGATTCCTGGACCGTGGCCGTGTACGCCACCCGAGCCAGATAGGGGATGAGACTGATGCTGATCGCGAGCATCACGTTGCCGAGCCCGGCGCCGAGCACCGCGGCGAGCGCGATGGCCAGGAGCACCAGCGGGAACGCGAACAGGACGTCGAGCAGTCGCATCAGCGTCGCCCCGATCCGGCCCTTCGCGTAACCGGCGACCAGCCCGATCACCAACGCGATGGGAAGGACGAGCAGGACCGGGAACACCGCGACCGACAGCGAGTAGCGGGCACCCCAGATCAGACGCGACAGGATGTCGCGCCCCTGACCGTCCAGGCCGAGGAGGTGACCGTCCGTGCCGATCCCTTCGAGCCGTCGCTCGGAGTCGCCGACGATCGGGTCATAGGGACTCAGGACCGGCGCGAGGATCGCCACCGCGATGGTGAGGAGGAGGATGACTGCGGCGACGGCGGCCATCCTGTCCCGCATGAACGCCCGGAACGCGAGCAGGGCCCTGGACGGACGCGTGACGGGGTGGTCTGGTCGGGGGCGGGCCACCTGCGACGGGGTCGCCGGATCGGGATCGCTGGAGGAGTGCACAGCCGGCGGGGTGCCGATAACCGAACTCATGCCGTGACCTTTCTGCGGGTACGTGGATCGAGCAGCCCGACGGCCGTGTCGGTCAGGAGATTGACGATGACGAAGACCAGCGCGATGAAGAGGACTCCCGCCTGGACGAGCGGCATGTCGTTCTGCGTGATCGAGGTGTAGAGCTGGTATCCGAGTCCGGGCCAGGAGAACACCACTTCGACGAAGATGACTCCGCCGAGGAGGTAGCCGATCTGTAGTCCGACGACGGTGACGATCGGCGGGAGCGCGTTCCTGAGGCAGTGTCTCCACAGGATCGACCGCTCCGGGATCCCGGATGCCCGCAGCGTGCGGATGTAGTCCTGCTCCATCGTGTCGACCATGACGCTCCGCGTCATGCGGGCGATGACGGCCAGGGGAACGGACGCCGCCGCGACGGCCGGGAGGACAAGGTAGACGAGGTTGTCGCTGATGCCTCCGCCGGAATTTCGGGGATTGGTCATGCCCGATGTCGGGAACAGTCCGAGCTGGAGCGAGAAGATCCCGATCAACATGAGGCCCAACCAGTAGACCGGGACACTCGCCCCCGCCAGGGAGACGAACATCGAGACCCGGTCGAAGACGCCGTACTGCTTGCGGGCGGCGATGATCCCGAGCGGGACTCCGATCACGATGCACAGGAACAGTGCCGCGGACGACAGCACCATCGTGTTCTGGAATCTCGGCAGGATGATGTCGAGGACCGGTTGGTTGATGGTCATCGAGCGACCGAAGTCGCCGGTCAGCAGCCCGCCCAGGTAGGTCAGGAACTGGATGGGAATCGATTGGTCGAGGCCCAGTTCCCGACGCACGGCCTGGACCGCATCCTCCGTCGCGCCGGCGCCCAGGATCGTCCGGGCGGGATCGCCGGGTACCAACTGCAGTAGGAGAAAGACGATCAGGACCACACCGAAGAGCACGAACACCGTCGACCCGAGGCGTTTACCAATCATGAGAGCCATGGCCTAGTCCTCGAAGTTCAGGCTCACGCCGGTCAGGTCGTACCACTCCTGGCTTGCCGAGACCCATCCTTCGACCTCGGGCGAGAGTATGTACGGTGCACGGTCGTTGACGATCGGCGCGAGCGCCGCGTCAGCGGTGGCGATCTCGTTGGCCTGCTGCCAGAATTCGACCGCTTCCTCTTCGGACGGCGCGGTGATCGCCTGCTGCATCACGGCGTCGAGCTCCGGGTTGGTGTAGTAGCCGGTGTTCGGGCCGTTGGGTGCCCTCATCGCTTCCGAGGTGACGATGTAGAGCCAGTACGGGGTGTCCATGCCCCAGGACATCTGCATCATCCCGACGTCGCCTGCGCCCTCGCCCCAGCGGCCGAGGTAGGAGATCCACTCCATGGTCTCAATTTCGACATCGATGTTGATCTCGGCGAGGTTCTGCTGGATGAACTCGGCCATCGGCGCCGGGACGATCTGGCCGGAGCCGTCGACCGACGTGGCGATACTGGTGGAGAAGCCGTCCTCGAGCCCGGCCTCCGCGAGGAGTTCACGAGCTCGGTCGAGGTCGCGGCCGTAGGCGTCGGTGCGTTCGACATAGGCGTCGTTCGCCGGGGCCTGGATGTCGTACGCGGGCTCGGCCGTGCCCCGCAGGAGGTTGGTGGCCATCCCCTCCCGGTCGATGGCGAGGTTGATGGCCTGCCTGACCTCCGGGATGGACATGTACTCGTCCTCCATGTTGAAGGAGAGGTACCAGACGTGCGGCGGCTGACCGTCGGAGAGCTGGAAGCCCTCGGCGACGAGCTGCTCGACCGAGTCCGGTGACGGCACGGCGATGACGTCGACCTCGCCGCTGCGGATCGCCGCCGAGCGACCGGCGGGGTCCGGGATCGGAACGAAGATGACGCCGTCCAGCTCAGGGACCTCTCCCCAGTAGTCGTCGTTGCGCGTCAGGGCGATGCGCTCGCCCCGGACGCGTTCCGAGAACACGAACGGACCGGTGCCGGACGGGTGCTCGGCGATGTCCTCGCCGTGCTCCTCGAGTGCGGCCGGGCTGATGATGCCGGTGGACCCGTTTCCGCCCTGGGCGAGCATGCGGAGGAAGGGGGAGAACGGCTGGCTCATCCGGACGACGAGCGTGTGGTCGTCGACGGTCTCGACTTCGTCGACGAACTGCCAGACGTAGACCGTCTGACCGGCCGCGGTCGCGTCGTACTGCGGGGACGACTCGTCCCACATGCGGCGGATGTTGTACTCCACCGCCTCGGCGTTCAGGTCGGTGCCGTCGTGGAATGTGACGCCCTGGCGGATGTCGAAGGTGTACTCGAGACCGTCGTCGGAGACCTCCCACGACTCGGCCAGTCCGGGGCGGAGTTCCGGTACCGCCGCGTCCTCGGACGGGGTCTGCAGGTCGTGCATGACGAGTGGCTCGTACATCTGTGAGTTGATCCGCCACGTGACCCAGCCACCGGCGGCCTGTGGGTCGAGGACGTCTGCCTCGGATTCGATTCCGATGATGAGCGTCTGGTCGTCTCCGTTGCCGGCGCCTGCGCCGCCACACGCCGCGAGTGCGAGGGAGACCGCCAGACCCGCGGCGACCACTTTGGCCCGCCGCTTCCACCCAAGGGATGTAGAGAGATTCTGCATGAGATGCGCGCCCTTTCCTTGAGCCACTGACCGCCGAGGGGTCGGAGGCCACCACGTAAACCACTGTGGAAAGAACAGTAGAAAGGCACCCCGGATTCTGGATATACGTCATCCTGCGTATTCTCAGAAATGCGGCGTCATGTGTGATGTGCGGCATATCCACGGGGCGGAACTCGGCGAGAAAAAGGGCCGAAATCGGCACCGTCGCGCGATTTAACAGACGCTTACACGGCGTAACGCATCGTTAACTCGGCGGGGACACGGCCGGAAGTATTAAGTCGTCACAATTACCCACGATGACCCCCCTCACTCGGGGCACGGACCGGCGAAGGTGGACGGAAACCTCAGGGGAGAATTATGAAGACGGCAACGATTCTCGACGCGACTGTCAAGGCCATCCGCGTGACACAAGCCGACGTGGTACCTGTCTCCACCGCCGCACACGAGGCGCTGACGGAGCTCAACAGGTTCGTCGGGTACCCCTCACTGGAGATCGCCGAGTGGGACCCGACGGAGGGCGTGCACCAGCCGCTGCACTCCGAACGGTTCCCCCGGAAGCTGCTGGACGCGCTCAACGGACAGGTCTTTCTCGACGACCTGTGCTGGCCTGCACTCCACCGGGACAAGCGACCGAAGGGGTGGCAGGACACCGACGCGTTCATCGACCGGGGCGACTCGAGCCTGTACCAGGAGTTCATCCTCCCACTGGGCTACCGAGAGGGGATCTACCTGCCGCTCTTCCACAAGGAGCGCTATGTCGGCATGGTCACCGGGAACACTGACGCGGCCCTGCCGCCCGGGGAAGCCGAGAAGGCGGCCCTGACCGCGGTCGCTCCTGCCCTGGGCGAGTTCCTCTTCCGGACCCGCGAGCGCCGTGCCCGCAAGGAGGCGGACGGCGCGTTTCTCCTCGACGCCGATCTCCACCTCGCGAGTTTCGAGCCCGAGCACAGTCAGGTCACCGCGGAACTCATCCGTACCGTCCTCCTGCGGACATGGCCCACCCGGGGCCAGGTGTCCCGATTCGCGATCTGGCCCGATGCGTCCGAGACGCCCCTCCGCGTCCGGGTCGAACGGGCGCGACGAGGTGCCGGAGGCTTCTACGTGTCGTGGCGGAACGGGCCGATGCCGGCCGGGTTGTCACGTCGACAGGTGGAGGTCGTGACCGGGATCGTGGAAGGACTGCCCAACACAGAGATCGGGGAAAGGCTCTTCATGAGCCCGCGGACGGTCTCCAAGCACGTCGAGCACATCCTCGTGAAGCTCGGGGTGCCGAATCGGAGTTCGGTGACCCGTTTGGCGATGATCGACGGCTTGTACCTGCTCGGGCACCCGGCATTCTCGACCCCCACCTGATTCCCTCAGAGAAATGCGTCAAATGACGTATTCATAGTGTCCGGAGATGGGCATAGGGTCGGAATATGGAGACGTTTCGCACCCTCATCGGGCATCGCTTCGACGCAGAGATCCAGAAAGCACTATCGCCGCACGAGGATGCCGGCCGAATAGTCAGGTTGACGGTGCCGCAGGCCGAATTGGGCCGGAAAAGGTTCAAGGCCGTGGACCAGGACGGAATCGAATACGGCATCGCGCTTCCGAGGAACGTGACACTCCAGGACGGTTCCGTGTTGGATCTGACGACCGACCGCGCGGTCGTGATCGAAGCTCGGGAGACCGAGCAGCTGCATCTGCGGGCCCGAAATGCCGAAGGCGGCATCCAGCTGGGCTGGCACGCAGGGCACCTGCACTGGAAGGTTCGCATGGCGGGTGAGTACGTGACGGTCCTGCTGGACGGGCCGCGAGAAGACTATCTCGTGCGTATCGAGCAGTTCCTCGACTCCGGGCTGATCGAGGTCGTCGACTCCGGTGCCCGGACGGACGGGGCCGCGGTCTCCGTCCACGAACCGCACACCCACGGCGACGGAGAGCACTCCCACACTCACGGGGAAGGGATCGGCGGCGGAGGTACTCACGGTGCCGGTGCGCACTCCCACGGGGCGGCCACGGCAGCGACGGGCGCCCGACGATGACGGCCCCGTCGCGTACGGAGCTCCTGCTGGGCGCCGACCCGGCGTTCGCCGCAGGCGCGGGGTCCTTCTCCTCCGGACTGGAAACGCTCGTGGAAGACGGGTGGGTCACGTCTCCCGCCGAACTCGCCGTGCTGCTCGACGAGGCGTTGGTCCACCGGTGGAACTCCTTCGACCGGGTGTTCCTCACCCGCGCCTACCGGTGCGGAGAGGAGGGCGAGTTGCTCACCCTGGACACCGAGGTGGATGTCCACCTCATCGGGGAAGCCGCCCGGAAGGCCTCGCGCCGGGCGGGACACGCGCTGCTCGGGGTGTGGACCCGGTTGGGTGACACACGGTCGGCGCACCTCCGGCGGGCGATCCCCGCAGGTGCCCACCTGCCTGTGGCGCAGGCGACCGTGGCACAGGCGCGGGGACTACCTCTGGCCGACATCGAGGCCCTGTCCGGATGGCAGGTCGTCTCGTCGTACGCCAGCAGCGCGGTGCGGCTCGGTGCCGTCGGACACCGGAGTATCCAACACCTCATGACGCGGGCGTCGGAGCGGCTCGACGAGCTCCTCGCGCTCCCGGTTCCCGACGGCGCACGACCGACGGCGTGGACACCGAAGCACGACATCGCCGCCGAGCGGCACCAGAACTCCCCTCTCCGACTGTTCGCCTCCTGACCACACCGAGGACTGCCACATGAATCTGACACCCACCGAGTCCGAGAGGCTCATCGTGTTCAGTGCCGCCGAGTTCGCGCGGCGCAACCTCCGCGAGGGAATCCCCTTGAGCCACCCCGAGGCCGTCGCGTACATCACCGACGAGGCGATGCTCATGGCACGGTCCGATGTCCCGTTCCCGGAGGTCCGGGAACGGGCCGGGCAACTGCTCACACCGGCGCAGGTGGAGCCGGGCGTACCGAGCATGATCCCGTACATCATGGCCGAGCTGCCGACCCCCGCCGGAAGCAAACTGTTGACCATCTATTCGCCGATCGCGGAGACGGCCGACGGCCCGGTGCCGGGGGAAGTCATCGCGCTGACCGAGGCGGAGATGGTGTTCGAACCGTCGGAGCTCGTCGAGCTCGAGGTGGTCAACTCCGGAGACCGTGACATCCAGGTCCGCAGCATGACCCACTTCTTCGAGGTCAACAAGGCCCTGACGTTCGACCGGACCGCGGCCTACGGGTACAAACTCGCGATCAACGCCGGTGGCGGTACGCGTTTCGAACCGGGCATCCCCAAGGTCGTCGTCCTGACACCGTTCGCCGGCGACCGCCTCATCCACGGTCAGGCCGGGCTCGTCAACGGCCATCTCGACGACCCCGACACCCGCGCCCGTGCGTTCGAGAACGCCCGCCAGCGCGGCTACCTGCAGGAGGAATCATGACAGCGAGGGTCACCCCGATGACGCCGGCGGCTCGCGCGCAGCTGTACGGACCGACCGCCGGTGATCTGGTGCGACTCGGCGACACGTCGCTGCTCGCGGAGGTCGAGAAGGACTACACCCACCACGGGTACGAGCTCACCGTCGGCGCGGGGAAGAACATGCGCGACGGCGAGGCCCTGTCCGCGACCGTCACGACCGACGACGGCGGGCTGGACATCGTCATCCAGAACGCGCTGATCATCGACGCCGTCCAGGGAATCGTCAAGGCGGATATCGGTATCCGAGACGGTCGGATCGTCGGGGTCGGCAAGGCCGGCAACCCGGCGACGATGCCGGGCGTCGATCCGAACCTCGTATGCGGTCAGAACACCACTGCGATCTCGGCGCAGGGCTGCATCGTCACCGCCGGGGCGATCGAATCACATGGCCACATGTTCTCCGCCGAGCAATCCGAGCACGCGCTGGCCGGTGGAACGACCACGCTGATAGGCAGTTCGCCCGGACCGGTGTTCGATGTCGGCTCCGGCACCGCCCACGTCATGGGCCGATACCTGCAGGGCACAGAGAGTTCGCCGGTCAACTTCGGGCTGCTCGCCCGCGGCGGTTCCGACCCCGCCGCGGTCGCCCACGCAGTGAAGGCCGGGGCGATCGCGGTGAAGGTCCACGAGGATTTCGGGGCGTCGCCCGAGGCCATTAACGGTTCGCTCATCGCCGCCGACCGGCACGACTTCGCCGTGCATCTTCACACCGATTCGATAAACGAGTTCGGGTTCGCCGAGGACACGATGGCCGCGGTCGGCGACCGGACGATCCACATGTATCACGTGGAAGGCGCGGGAGGCGGGCACGCCCCGGACATCCTGAGCGTGGTCTCGTACCCGAACGTGATCCCGGGTTCGACCAACCCGACGAATCCGTTCGCGTGGTCGGCACTAGAGGAAGGCGTGCCGATGACCCTCATCGGGCACCAGATGGATCCGCGATCAGAAGCCGACGTCGCCTTTGCCGAAGGCCGGATCCGACCGCAGACCATGTCCGCCGAGGACCTGCTGCACGACATCGGCGCGATCTCGATCTTCGGCTCGGACACCCAGGGCATGGGCCGCCTCGCAGAGAACGTGGCGAACTCGTGGCAACTGGCCAGTGTCATGAGGGAGTACCGCGGCCGTCTTCCCGAGGAGACCACCGGGCGCGCGGACAACGAACGGATCAAGCGCTACATCGCCAAGACCACCATCAACCCGGCGATCGCGGTGGGGATCGACCAGCACGTCGGCTCGATCCAGCCGGGGCGGATGGCCGACCTCGTCCTCTGGCCGTTCGAGTCGTTCGGAGTGAAGCCCTCGCAGGTCATCAAGGCAGGGATGATCGTCTGGGCCAAGATGGGCGACGCCGCGGGCAGCCTCATGATGACCGAACCGCAGGTTCAACGCTCCATGTGGGGCGGCCGGGGTTCAGCGAAGAAGCACGTCAGCGCAGTGTTCGTATCCGACATCGTGACCCGGTCGGGATCGCTCGAACCGTTCGGGCTCACCAAGGCCGTCCACCCCATCACCTCGACACGCCATCTGCGCAAGAGCGACATGGTCTTCAACGACGCACTGCCCGATGTGCGGGTCGACCCGCGCACGTTCGACGTGTCCGTGGACGGGGAGAAGCTCGAGGTGCACTCGTTCGACGAGCGCCCCCTGACCAGGAAGTACATGCTGAGATGAGCGAGCAGGAAACAGGGTCCATGACACAGACGGCTACCCGGAGCGGGGCAGCGCCGCGCGACCCGGAGGCACAACCGACTCCCGCCGCGCGCGTGGGCATCGGGGGTCCGGTGGGGTCGGGCAAGACCGCTTTGGTGGAGAGACTGATTCCGGAGCTGGAGAGGCTCGGGAAGTCCGTCGCTGTCATCACCAACGACCTGGTGACGGCGGAAGACGCGGAACGGCTGCGGCGCTCGGGGCTCATCGACGCGGCCCGGGTTCTCGCGGTCGAGGCCGGCGCGTGCCCGCACACGGTGATCCGCGAGGACCCGACCATGAACATGGAGGCCGCCGAGCAACTCGATCTGGATTTCCCCGACACCGATGTGATCCTGTTGGAGAGCGGCGGCGACAATCTGGCCTCGACGTTCTCCGACGACCTCGTCGACTTCTGGGTGTTCGTGATCGACGTCTCTGGTGGCGGTGACATCCCGCGGAAACGCGGACCCGGCGTGCTCCGGGCGGACGTCCTCATCATCAACAAGGCCGACCTGGCCCCGCACGTCGGCGTGGACCTCGACCTCATGATCGCCGAGGCCCGCGACGTGCGGCAGGGGCGGCCTGTGCTCGTCACGAACTGCTTCACCGGTGACGGTGTGGAGGAGTTCGCTCGGCTCATCGCCGATGAGGTGCTCTTCTGAGCGCGCCGCCGTACTCGCTCGACCTGGAGATCTCCCGCCAAGGGGGCCGCAGTTTCCTGTCTCGGAGATACTTCCGCTGGCCTTACGAGATCGGGATCCTGACGCACGGTCACACCAGGGGCCCGGCCGACGACACGGCCACACTCATCGTGCAGTCCGCGACCAGTGGCCTCATCGCGGGTGAGCGACTCCGGCAGAAGGTCGTGGTCCGGGACGGTGGCCGGGTACGGCTCGTGGGGCAGGGAGCCATGCCCGTACAGCGGGCGAGGTCTCAGGAGGGATCCGCCGAGGACCTGAGTCTGGAGGTGACGGGGGGCTCACACCTGGAGTTCGTGTCCGAACCACGACTGTTGTTCCCGAACTCGTCGTTCAGCCAGGTCACGAAGCTGTCCGTGGATTCCTCTTCCCGGGTGGTCCTGGTGGACGCGGTCGTGAGGCACCCCGATCCGGGGCCGGTCTCCTATCTCTCGGAGACCCGGCTGGAGTTCGAAGGCGAGATCGTCGCGGTCGAACGGATGGGATTCGAGAACATCGCGGAGCACCAGTTCGGGGCGACGGTGCTCATTCTCGCGGTCGGTGAGTTCGTGACCGGGATCGACTGGAAGCCATGGCTGAGACGGCACGGTGCACCGACGAGCTACGGCGCGGTATCGCCTCTTCGACAGTGTCCCGGGATCAGCCTCCGTGTCGTCGCCGATGACGGTCGCCATCTGAGGCAGGCGATCGACGATGCGCTGTCGATTCTCCTCCACACCCCGGTCGGTGCCACCGAGCCGTAGCGGCGGCTGTCCCCAGGAATGCTGTCCCCAGGAATTCAGGTCGGCGTTGCACGACGTCTATCAGATGACGTAACTAAAGATTCTTGTGCCGTTAGGCTCATGCCTCATGACTCCCCGGCATCCGATGACCCGCCGCCAGGCCCTCGCCGCCGGGCTCGGGGCGACCGGGTCCATCCTCCTCGGTGGCGGCGCGGCCGGTGCGCAGTCACCCGGGTCGTCCGGGTCGGCAGCCGACCCGCTCGGCTACTGGGGCTCCAGCCCGGGTTCCACCTCCGGAGCCTCCTCGGGGTTGCGCGGCGGAATGGTCGCGTCGGATCTCGAGGTAGTGACGGTGACCGACACGTCGGTCACCTTCTACTGGGCGACGTTCCACGGCCCTCGGCTGCCGTACGGACCCGAACAGCAGCCCGTTCCCGCCGACTCCGAGGTCCTGCTCGGCCCGGCCGATGCCCGTGGCCCTCTACCGGTGGTGCACTACGACGCCGCACCGCGCGGCATCCACCTCGTCACGATCGACGGACTCGAACCCGGCCGCGAGTACGCGTTCGAGTGCCGTTCTCACGGTATCCGGGCGCAGGCGTCGCTCGTCGGCACCAACCAGGCATGGTCGCCGGAGCGAACAGGAAGGGTCACCACTCTCACTCCGCCGCCGGGCCGCCGTATCTCCACGATCGCGATTCTCAACGACACCCATGTCGGCGAGACGCGCCACGGCATCATCGTCAACGGCATGCCGACGCCGATCATGCAGCGGCCGAGTCTGCCTCCGTACGCGGAGGTCATGCTCACCGGAGCACTCACCGAACTGCGCGCGCGACGTCCCGACACCCTCATCATCAACGGCGACTGCACCGCCGAGGCACGCCCCGCGGAGGTGCAGACCTTCCGCCGGATCATGGACGGCTACGGCCGGCTCGGCGTCGACTGGCACGTCACGCGCGGCAATCACGACCGGCCGCACCGGCCTGCGCAGGACCCGGACGCCGGGTACGAGAACTTCCCGGTGCTCGAAGGTACCGCCGATCACCGCGACGTGTGGGGAGCCGAGTTCGTCCCGCGTCAGGAACTGTGGACGACCGAGGTCGGCAACCTGCGGATCCTCGGCGTCGACAGCTGCATGCTCGACGCTTCGGGAGGCGAGATCCTGCCCGGGCAGATGGATCAGATCGCCTCCACCCTCCGCTCCGACCCCGACCGGCCGACCATCATTTTCGCGCATCACCCGGTCACCGAAGAAGCGGCCAGGACGAACTTCAGCCAGCGCGGGTTCATCCTCAACCAGTCGGACTCGCTCACCCTGCAGACCCACCTCGCCGACGCGCCGGGGGCGTTCTTCATGGGCGCCGGGCACACCCACCGTGCGCGCCGGACCGCCCCGGACCGGGCGCCGGGCGTCGACTTCGTCGAGACCGGTGCGGCAAAGGCCTACCCGGGCGGTTACACACTGTTGACGCTGTTCGACGGTGGCTACATGGTCAACTTCCACCGGACCGCCGACGAGCACGCCATCGAGTGGGCCTCGCGGTCGCGGTGGGGCGCCTACGGTTTCGAGGCCGAGTACGTACTCGGCACCACCGACCACCGGAACTACGTCGTCCACCGGGATCTCTCCGGACTGTAGCCGCCTGTAGCGAGGTAGGCGCTCGTGGATGACACAGGCTGGCACTACAGACCGTAGAGCCGGGCCCAGTTTTCCCGTGAGGTGAGCCCGGACGCGGCCTCGCGCCAAGCCTGCTGGGCGGTATCGGCCTCGGCGTGGAAACGCTTGAGCAGCATCGCGAGGCGAGAGCTCAGCTCGCGGGCGGCCGCCTTGTCGAATCGACGGTGCCGGAAGCCCGACTGGGAGGCATCGGTCACATATGCTTCGTCGAAGAGCGACACGTGCCACCAGTCGCTGTCCTCGAAGGGTACGGCCACGGGTCCGCGGCGGGTACGCCCGAGCTCCTGCCAGAGGAGTCGCTTGCCCAGCACCAGATCGACCCGTGACGATTCCGGCTTCGGCCCCTTCTTTGCGATGCCGACCCTCGCAGGCAACTCGTTGACCGAGTGTCGGGCAGTATCCGGGTAGGCGGTACGTTCCTCGCGGACACCGGCCAACAATCCCTGACTACCGTCCGAGACGCCGAATCGGCCGCTGGGCCCGTCCAGGAACGCCTCGATCCCCCGCAGCCTGGTTGCTGCGAGGCCGTATTGCATCGCCGTGATCGCACGCAGGACCTGCCTGCCTAGTTCACGGGCAAGCGTCCCCCGATTAAAGCCCTGCGCCACGGCTGCAGTGACGAGACCGTTGCGCGTCGTGAACACTTCGCTGAACTCGTCGACGTCCTTCCAGTAGAAGTCGGCGTGCCACACGGCCACGCCCTGCAACGTCACGGTCGGGAACCCGGCGGCCCTCGCCCTGAGGCTGAACTCGATATCGTCCCACTGGACGAACAGTGGCAACGACAAGCCGACCTCATCGATCACCTCCCCCGGGATGAGACAGGTCCACCAGGCGACGTATCCGGCGTCGTGGCGTCGATCGTCGAGGTTCTCGACCACTGACTCGTTGCGCAGGATGAACTCGTCGGCGCTGACGCCGCGCACCAAGTCGTCGAGATTTACCGTCTCGGCAGAGATGTGCAGGTAATCGGGGTTGAACAGATACAGCATCTGGGCCCCGACCAGAGTGGGCGCGAGAGTGACCGTTGCAAAGGCGAAGAGCCGGAGCACCGCCTCCGGCTCTACCCGGACGTCATCGTCCATGAGGAGGACGTCGACCTGCTCGCCGCCGTCGGCGGTCGCCTCGTACATTCCCCGACTGAAACCGCCAGAGCCACCGAGATTTGGCTGGCGTATGTAGTGCATGCGGTCGCCGAACTCGGCGGCGACGTCGTCGAATTCCGGCCGCGAGGCCACGGTGTCCGTGCCCTGGTCGGTGACGTAGAGGTCGTCTATCAGCTCGAAGACCTCCGGGTCCGCCGCAAGCGCCGATACGGTTGCCACGCAGTCGTCGGCGCGGTTGAAGGTGCAGATCGCAATGGTGGCTCGCCGACCCGGGCGCGAAGTGTTGGTGGACCACTGGACGTGTGACACGATCGCCTGCGCATCGACAGCGACGAACTCCAGCCACATCCCGCCGCCGTCAGCGAAGGTGTCCACCGGAACGTCGAGAACGGCCATTCCGTCGCCGAAATGGTGGACCAGATCTACAGTCCGCTCGTGCGATCCGATGTCGGAGGCGCGAACGAGGACATCGACTTGCCCCTCCGACTCGATCTCCACCCGCACCCTGACGGTTTTGACGTCCGTCCATCGCTGCCAATAGCTCGCTTCGAAGCGGCCGAAGTAGGTGTTCGTGTGCACGACTGTGCCGGGCTCCAGATGGAGCCTGTTTCTCGTGCGACGAGCGAGTCCCCGTTCGATGCGGCTGTACAGATCGTCGTTCACCCACTTCTGCGGCCCCGAGAACAACGTCCGCTGCAGGACCATCTCTCGCAACTGGTCAGAGTCCGGTGTGCTGTGTCCGGATGGTGCAACAGTCACATTCAGGGCCATCAGAATCCTTCAGTGTTGTTTCGCGGAGGCATCTCAGCTACGGCCTCGATCGGCGCGAGGCATGCGTACAGGCTAGTGCGTCGGAACGCCGATCATGGGTGCCGGCACGTCCTCAGCGCACCCGGAAGATCACGGTCCGCTGCACGATGAAGTTGGTCACCGTGGCCACACCCTGTGCGATGACGTAGCCGACCGTCGTGGCCCAGAAGGTACTCCAGCCCAGGCCGTGGAACCACGGCACCAGCAGCATGAACAGGCCCCACTGCACGCCGAACATCAGCGCGTACAGGCCCATCGTGGCGACGAAGCGGGCGCGAGAGGGCTCGGCCTGGAAGGTCCACCGGCGATTGAGGGAGTACGCGGTGAGTGTGCCGGCCACGAAGGACAGCGCCTTGGCCGGGCCGTAGCCCAGTCCGAACAGCATGAACAGCTGCAGCAGGCCGTAGTCGACCACAGCCGAGAGGACGCCAGTGAGGAAGAAGCGGGTGACCTGGGTCCTGAAGTCCGTCGGTCGTGCCGGATCGGACTCGTGCCGGGCCTCGAGCGGGTCGACCGCTCCGCGTAGGGAGTCGAGGACGGAATCCTCCGGGATGTCCGCGCCGCTGGTGTCCTGGTCGTCCGCGCCGCCGGTAGATGTGCTCACCAGGACAGCGTAGGTCCCGGCCTCACCGGTTGGACAACGCAGAGTGGACACCGACACATCGGCTTGTGCTCCGCCCGTGGACGTGCCATTGTTCTTGCATCGCGCGCATACCAGCGCGTTTCTGGTCGAACAGACAACGGCGTATCCGCCGAGTGCGTTCGATTCCGCGGGAGCGATCTGTTCCGGCCACCCCATCTCCGCACGGCGTCCACACCACAAGGTTCGCGCCACTCCCCGGGTGAGTCGTCGTCGCCTCCGCAACGCATCGCCAGCAGAACACGTCAGCGCCGCCCCGGGCGGCCTGTCGATGTTCCTGCTCTCCGACGACCAGGAGGAATCACCATGTCCCAGTACCGCAATCCCGCCCTGAACAACGCGCCGACGGTCTTCTCGTACACGCCGACCGGCCGAGCCATCCCGCCGTCGTCGCCGCTGCGCGCGCCCACCCGTCGCCCCGCGGCGCCGTCGTGCACCCCCACCGGCCGGGTGGTCCTCTCCACACCGACCACGCGCGGCTCCGCCTGAGCGAGCCGGATCGGGCAGGGGCGAGCGTCGGGAGCTCGATCAGATGCCGCAGGTCCGGGGTGCCGCCAGTCCCGCCTCGTACAGATCGTATCTCCGGTCGATCCAGTCGAGGACCGGCCTGGGCGCGGTGAACATCCCCGTCACGTGTTCGCCGGGAACGCCGATGTAGTCGACGTCGGCACCGGCCGCGCACCACTCCGCCTGCAGGTCCCTGAGCCGGCTCTCGGGGAAGAACTGGTCGCCCGGTCCGGGCAGGGGCCCGATGCCGTAGGCGGCGTCGGCACTGAAGAGGAGCACCGGGGCGCCCGGAATCTCCCCCGGCCGGTTCGACCGGGTCCCGAGGCGGGTGTCCTCGATCATCTCGCGGACCCGGGGATCGTTCACCGGGTCCGGCATCGTGGTGAGCGAGTTGATCGGTGCGGTGACGATCCCGGCGGCGGTGCCGAACTCCGCACAGGTGTCCCTGTGGGTGAAGGCGACGGCGTCGCCGGTGCGGTTGAGCAGCTCGTACATCGCGGGGTACTCCCTCGCGATCCCGAGTATCGCGCTCCGCATGAGGCCGGCGCCGATGGTTCCGTCGGTGAACTCCAGTGCCTCACCGAGGTCGACGGGCACCCCGCCCACTGCGGAACCGACCAGATATTCGCTCATCTCCGGCGCGTAGACGGCCTGCATCTGGGCTGCGCCACCCGCGGCGATCCCCCCGCCGCTGTAGCCGAAGATCGCGGCCGGACTGTCTCCGAGTCCGGCCGGCTCGAAGGCGCGGGCGGCGCGGATGCCGTCGAGGAGGGCGTGGCCGTTCATCCGACTCGCGCCGTAGGCGCCCCTGGGCCCGTGATGGTCGGTCACCACGACCCCGTACCCCCGGGCGATGAGCACCTGCAGAATCGGCGGGAACTGGATGTTCACGCCCTGGGTCATCGCCCAAGAGGGCTGACACTTGTTCCCCAGCCCGTCGATCGCCACCGCGAATGACAGGATGGGCCGCGGTCCGGGGCCGCGCCAGGGTTGGGCGGGGATGATCACGGTCGACGGCACCGCGACGGGGCGATCCCTCGAATCGCGGGTCTGCACGAGCAGCTGCCACGTCGGGCCCACCCCGATGGCGTTGAACCACGGGATCGTCGCCGGCCGCGTGTCGAGGATCGTGCCGTTGGGCGTGGACTCGACCAGCTCCGGCGGGTCCGAGTACCAGGGATCGGGTGACGGACTCGGCAGGTAGCGCTCGGGATCGACCTCGTCCAACGGCGCTGTGGGATCCTCGAGGGCCGCCAGGATCGAAGGGTCCACACCCGGGAGGTCCACGGGGGGCAGGGAGGGCCCCGATTGCGCCCCCGCCGACGGGGCGGCGAGCGTCGCCAGGGCGAGCGCCACCGTCACGATGAGAACAACCGACTTACCGAAAGGACCCGCCACGGGGGAGAGAATAGGCCACCGATGTCCCCCGGGGTCACCTTCGCCCGCTGCCGGGCGTCGTCCCCGGGAGGAGCGGGGCGGTAGCCTCCTCGGTGTGAGCAACGCGCAGAACCCCACCCCGGCCCAGTCCTCCCTGGACACCGAACTCAAGCGCCTCACCGGCTGGGGACGCACCTCGCCGGCCATGAGCCACGTGCTCACCCCGCGCTCGGTGGAGGAGGTCTCGTCGGCCGTCGCGGCGGTCAACGACGCCAACGCCGCCGGCCCCGCACACCTGCAACGCGGAGTGGTGGCCCGGGGACTCGGCCGCTCGTACGGGGACAGTGCGCAGAACTCCGGCGGCCTGGTGCTGGACATGAGCCGCTTCAACCGCATCCACGAGCTCAACGCCGAGAAGGCGCTCGCGGTGGTCGACGCCGGTGTCAACCTGGACCAGCTCATGCGCGCCGCCCTGCCGTTCGGCCTGTGGGTACCGGTGCTGCCGGGCACGCGGCTGGTCACCGTCGGTGGGGCGATCGGGCACGACATCCACGGCAAGAACCACCACTCGGCGGGGTCGTTCGGCAACCACGTGACACGGATGGAGTTGCTCGTCGCGGACGGCCGCGTCCTCACGCTCGAGCCGGGCGGGACGTCCGACGACCCGGGGGGCACGCTGTTCTGGGCCACGGTCGGCGGTAACGGCCTCACCGGCGTGGTCCTCAAGGTGTGGATCGCCATGACCCGCACCGAGACGGCCTTCTTCCTCGCGGACTCGGACCAGACCGCCTCGCTCGACGAGACCATCGCCCTGCACACCGACGGCTCCGAGGCCAAGTACACCTACTCCTCCGCGTGGTTCGACGCGATCAGCGCGCCGCCGAAGCTCGGCCGCGCGGCGGTCTCCCGCGGGTCCCTGGCCACGCTCGCCCAGCTCGAGGAGTACGCGCCCACGCTCGCCAGGGACCCGCTGGCCATGAACGCCAAGCCGCTGGTCACGTTCCCGGACGTGTTCCCCAACGGCCTGGCCAACAAGTTCACCTTCGGCCCCATCGGCGAGGTCTACTACCGCCTGGGCGGCACCTCGCGGAACAAGATCAAGACCCTCCCGGCCTTTTATCACATGCTCGATCTCTTCGGAGAGTGGAACCGGGCCTACGGGTCCGACGGTTTCCTGCAGTACCAGTTCATCGTCCCGCCCGGGGCGGTCGACGGCTTCAAGGAGATCATCGGCGACATCCAGCGCTCGGGCCACTACTCGTTCCTCAACGTGTTCAAGCTCTTCGGACCCGGGAACCAGGCCCCGCTCTCGTTCCCCATGGAGGGCTGGAACGTGTGCGTGGACTTCCCGATCAACGACAGACTGAACGCGTTCGTCAACGAACTCGACGCAAAGGTCATGTCGATGGGCGGCAGGCTCTACACGGCCAAGGACTCCAGGGTGCCGGCGGAACGCTTCCACGCGATGTATCCGCAGATCGACTCCTGGATCGCCACCCGTCGGGAGATCGACCCCAACGGGGTCTTCGTCTCCGACATGGGACGCCGCCTCGAGTTGCTCTGAACCGCGGGGCCGCGCCTCCACCTCCCTGCCTCCACCTCCCTGCCCCCACCGCCAGCCGCCAGTCGCCCCCGGCGGGGGCGTCCGGACGGGGGCTGTACAAGCCGTGGTCGGCGGGCCCACAATGAGGTGACCCCGGACGACGAGGGTCGACCGGAGGCCGAACCGGGAGTCCGCCATGATCCTCCGCACCGTCGCCGCCGCAGTCGTACTCGTCGCAGTCTCCCCGCCGTCGACCGTGTGGAAACGGGCGCCGCGAGGTCCGACCCCGCCGTCACCTGCGGGCCGGCCAGCACCCCGCGGTCCGCGCCCGACCGGCCCGTCCCGGCCACCTTTCCCGATCTGACGGGGGCGCCTCGGTAGACTCCTGCGCATGATCAATGCCGTCGGCGTCCCCCAGACCCTGCTCCTACTCGGAGGCACCTCCGAAATCGGCCTGGCCATCTGCGGGGAGTACCTCCAGCAGGGACCGATGCGCGTGGTGCTGGCCTGTCTTCCCGGAGACCCGGGGATCGAGGACGCGCGGGCCGAGATGACGGCCGCCGGGGCCACGGCAGTCGACGTCGTGGACTTCGACGCCGCCGCCACCGACTCCCACCCGGCCGCCTTCGAGCAGATCTTCGCCGGGGGTGACGTCGATGTGGCGATCGTGGCGTTCGGCCTTCTCGGGGAGAACGAGGAACTCTGGTCCGACCAGCGCAAGGCCGTGCAGATCGCCCAGGTTAACTACACGGGCGCCGTCTCGGTGGGCGTGTTGCTCGCCGAGCGGATGAAGGCGCAGGGTTACGGCCGGATCATCGCGATGAGTTCGGCCGCCGGACTCCGCGCCCGTCGCTCCAACTTCGTCTACGGTTCGACCAAGGCTGGCCTCGACTCGTTCTACACCGGCCTGGGATACGCGCTCGACGAGCACGGGGTGGACGTCCTGGTGATCCGTCCCGGACAGGTGCGGACGCGCATGTCGGCGCACGTCAAGGAGGCGCCGCTGACCATCAACAAGGACGACGTGGCCCGCATCGCGGTGAAGAACTCCGGGGCGGGCAAGGGCGCGGTCTTCGCCCCCGCCGCCTTCGGCGGGGTAATGGCCGTGCTGACCCACGTGCCGCGCCCGATCTTCCGCAAGCTCCCCTTCTGACCATGCCGGTGGCGCTTCGGGGGCCGGGCCTGGCGGGCGCGGCGACGCTGCTCGCCGCGGCCGTCACCGCCGTCGTCCTGGCCGGCTTCTCCCTCGTCTCCTTTCCCGCCTACGGCAACTCCAACGTCCTGAGGGCGCTGACCGTGGTGGGCCAGACCGCGGCGTTCACCCTCGTGGTGGTGGGTGTGCTGTGTGCGCGCGCCGGCGAGCGTCCGGGCGGGAGGCCCGCGCTGGTGCGGATCGGAAAGCTCGCGGCCCCCACCGGGTCGGCGCTGCTCGTGGCCGCGACACTCGGCATCCCGCTCGCCGCGTCCCGGCTTTACCTGCACGGGGTGAGCGTGGACCAGGAGTTCCGGACCCAGTTCCTCGGCCGCTCGGCCACCTCGCTCGGGCTACCCGACATGGCCTATGCCGACCTGCCGTCGTTCTACCCGTCGGGCTGGTTCTGGCTGGGTGGGCGGTTCGCCGACCTCACCGGCCTCGAAGGCTGGGCCGCGTACAAGCCGTGGTCGATCCTGTCGCTCGCGGTCGCCGCGGCGCTGGTCACCGTGCTCTGGACCCGCCTGCTGCGCACCGGCCTCGGCGCGGTGGTCGGAGTGGCCTCGACAGCGGTGATGTTGGCCTACGGAAGCCCGGAGCCCTACGGGGCCGTGGTGGCGCTGTTCCTCCCGCCCGTCCTCATCCTCGCCTGGCACGCCGTGGCACCCACCTCGCGTCGTGGCGGGCGTGGCGCGACTCTGGCCACGACCCTGTACCTGGGCGCCTCCGCCAGCACCTACACGCTGTACACCGGTCTCGCAGCGGGGACGGTCGTCCTCATGGCCGTGGTGGCCACCGCCATGGCCGCACTCGCGCACCGGAATGTCGGCCGCGCTCCGGGACGTCCGCTCACACAGCGTCCATTCCCACCGCGTCCATCCCCACCGCGTCCATTCCCACTGTGGCTTCCGGCGGCACGACTCGCGGTGATCGGCTTCGGCTCCCTCGCGATCGCACTCGTGGTGTGGGCGCCTTACCTGGTGGCCGCGCTGGGCGGCGCCCCTGCAGACTCCGGCACGGCCCTGCACTACCTGCCCGACGAGGGAGCCCGCCTGCCGCTGCCCATGACCGCCGGCGGCCTCACCGGCTGGGTCTGCCTGGCCGGACTGGTGTGGATCGTCGCGCGGGCGTGGACCTCGCGTCGCGCGCAGGCACTGGGCCTGGGCGTGGTGGCCGTCTACCTGTGGAGCCTGGCCTCAATGGCGGTCACCGTCCTGGGCACCACGATGTTGGGCTTCCGTCTCGAACCCGTACTCATCCTGCTGCTGGTGGTGGCCGGGGTGTTCGCGATCGCCGACCTGGCCGGACTCGCGGTGCGCGCCGCCGGACGCCAGGGCGGCGCCGACCGGCCCACGGCCGAGGCCGCCGACCGGCGTCGCCGGGCCACCGCCGTCGTGGGAGTCCTGGCCACCCTCGCCGGACTCGCCCACGCGCAGGGCATCCCCGATCACCTGCACGAGGAGATCAGGCTGGCCTACACGGACACCGACGGCGACGGCCAGCGGGCCGACCGCTACCCCCCCGGGCCGGAGTCCCACTACGCCGAGGTCGACAGGGTCATCCTCGAGGCGTTCCCCGGCCGCGAGAAGACCGACCTCGTCGTCGTCAGCACCGCCGACGCCTTCCTGGCCTACCACCCGTACCTGGCCTACCAGGCCGTCACCTCCCACTACGCCAACCCGCTCGGGCGGTACGCCGAACGCAACGAGGCGATGGTCGGCTGGGAGGACGCCACCAGCGGCGACGAACTGTACGCCATGATGAACGACACCCCGTGGCGACGTCCGGACGCCGTCCTCGCCCGACCCTCGGGCTCCGGGTACGCACTGCGCCTGGCCGAAGACACCTACCCCAACAACCCGAACGTGCGTCGGTTCGGCATCACCATCCCCGCCGAGGCCGTCACCGGACCCCACTTCGAGGTCCACGAGGTCGGGCCGTTCGCCGTGATCGTGGTGCGATGAGGTGACCACACTGTGACGACGAACGGTGAGCGGCCCCTCGGGTTGCACCCGTACCCGGGCATGGACCGGGACCGACGGCTGGCCGTGATCACCGGGTTCCTCGGCGCGTTTCTGGCGATCCTGGCCGGGTTCCTGCCGGTCCACCAGGACACCACCGAGGTGCGATGGACCGCCGGGCCCGACTACGCCTCCGTCACGGCCCCACTCGTCTCCGGCAGACCGCTGGACCTGACCATCACCGCACCCTGTGGCCCGCTGGCACAGGTGCCCGCCGACACCATCGTGTTCTCGACCCTGCCCGAGGACGCGCCGGGACGGATCTCCGACGGCCTGGTGGTGCAGCGTTCCGCCGACGCCGCGGGGGACCCGGTGATCGAGGTGGCGGTCCGGAACACCACCCTGCTCTCGGTCCCCCTGTCCACCCTCCGGGACCCGGACTGCGAGTCGCTGAGCGTCCGGGCCGAGGTCGGGGTGCTGGTGGCCGAGTTCACCGGCCTGTCGGAGGCCGGAAACCCAGACGAGAACGGCGACGACGCGGACGACCCGACCCGCGCGGCCGTCCCGGGCACCATGCGCCCGCAGGTCACCGGGGTGTTCACGGACCTGACGCCCACCACCGCCCCCGAGGGCCTGGGCGAGTCGACGGTGGAGATCACCGTCGACTCCCGCTACTCGTCCAGCCCCACGATGCTCAAGCTGGCGTTGATGGTGCTGGGCATCCTGGCCACCATCGCCTCGGTGGTGTTCCTGCACCGCCTCGACGGGATCGACGGGCGGTCCGACCGGAGGTTCGTCCCCCGGTCGTGGACACGGTTGTCGGCTGTCGACGGCGTGGTGGTGGGCGTCCTTGGTTTCTGGCACCTCGTGGGCGCCAACACCTCCGACGACGGATATCTGCTCACCATGGCCCGGTCGGCCGGGCCCAGTGGCTACATGGCCAACTACTACCGCTGGCTCGGCTCCCCCGAGTCGCCCGTGGGGTGGTACTACGAGATCCTGCGGTTGTTCGCCGAGGTGTCCACCGCGAGTCCCTGGATGCGACTGCCCACCCTGGCGTGCGGCATCCTGGCCTGGCTGATCATCAGCCGGGAGGTGGTCCCGCGTCTGGGCAGGCTCGCGCGCACCTGGCACCGGCCCCGGTGGACGGGTGCCGCACTGTTCCTCGCCTTCTGGATGGCGTTCAACAACGGGCTGCGGCCCGAGCCCGTGATCGCGCTGGGCGCTCTACTCACCTGGTCTCTGGTGGAGCGGTCCATCGCCACACGCCGACTCGTACCGGGCGTCGCCGCGATCGGCGTGGCCGCCTTCTCCCTCGGGGCCGGACCCACCGGGCTCGTGTGCGTGGCGGCGCTGGCCGCAGGGGCACGCGAATTCGTCCGCATGGTCCGCCGACGCGCCCTGGTGGTCGGCTGGGCACCCATCCTCGGCCCGGTCCTGGCGGTGGGGCTGGCCCTGCTCTACACCGTGTTCGCCGACCAGACCATCGCCGCGGTCCTCGAGGCCACGCGCATCCGCACCGAGCTGGGCCCCAGCCTGCCCTGGTACGGGGAGAAGGACCGCTGGGAGTCGTTGTTCGGGGTGTCCGCCGACGGAGGTGTGGCCCGGCGCTTCCCCGTCCTGCTCATGCTGATGTGCCTGGCGCTCGTCGCCGCCGTGATGCTGCGCCGGGGCCGGATCCCCGGGGCCGCCGCGGGCCCCTCACGCCGGCTCATCGGCGTGATCGCCGGCTCCCTGCTGTTCCTGGTGTTCACCCCCACCAAGTGGACCCACCACTTCGGCGTCTTCGCCGGGCTCGCCGGGGCGCTGGCCGTCCTCGCGGTGATCGCCCTGCGGTCCTCCACCGTCTCGCTGCGCCGCAGTCGTTGGCTCGTCGGAGCGGCGCTGTGCCTGGTCGTCGGACTGTCCACCGCGACCAACAACACCTGGTGGTACGTCTCCGACTACGGCATCCCGTTCTCCGACAACTTCCCCGACGTGCTGGGGGTCCAGATCAACTACGTCGCGTTCGTCGCCGGCCTGGTGTGCCTGCTGGTGGCCGGGCTCATCCACGCCGGGATCCTCCCCGACTCGCCCGACGGGGCGGTCGCCCGCAGGTTCTCCCGCGCTCTGCCCTTCGGTCGGTCGGGTCCCGACACCCCCGCCGCCCGGACCCGAGACCGCCGGGTCGGGGCCGGACGGGGCCCGGGCATCGACGGCGCCCCGCTGACGATCGTGGCGTTCTCCGTCGTGATCTTCGAACTCGCCTCCGCGGTGACCGCCGTGTTCGTCCAGACACCGGCCTACACGGTCGGACGCGCCAACCTGCGCGCCCTCAGCGGCGAACCGTGTTCGCTCGCCGACTCCGTACTGGTCGAGGAGGACTCCAACGACGGCCTGCTCAGAGCCGTGGGCGCCGGGCCGGAGATCTCGCTGGGCGCGGGCGTGGTCAACGGATTCGCGCCCAACGGTCTGCCCGACACCATCACGGTCGACAGCACGGAGTCCACCGGTTCGCTGGCCCTGTCCGAAACCGGCGAGCGCGAGCCGGGGGACGGCATCGACGCCGGCACCACCGGCGGCCGGGGTGAGGTCACCGTCAACGGCTCCACCGTCGCACTGCCCTTCGGCCTGGACCCCGACACCACACCGGTCCTGGGCTCCTACCGCCGCGGCCCCCAGGTCGCCGCCGAACTCACCTCGGCCTGGTACGAGCTACCCGCCCGCCGCCCCAACAGCCCCCTCCTGGTGATGGCCGCGGCGGGCCGCATCGCTTCAGGTGATCTGACGATCGAATACGGTCGGCCGGGCAGAGTCGGGGCGGCAGGTCCCACCGATTTCGAGGTCATGGGATCCACGACTCCGGTCGACGTCGGTCCGGCCCCCGCCTGGCGCAACCTCCGGATCCCGCTGGAGTCGATCCCCTCCGACGCCGAGGTCGTCCGTGTGGTGGCGACCGACGGCAACCTCGACCCCGACTGGTGGCTCGCCGTGACCCCACCACGGAACCCTCGGCTGCGGACCCTCGACGAGGTCGTCGGCCACACCGCCCCGGTGCTCGTCGACTGGGTGGTCGCCCTGGCATTCCCGTGTCAGCGCCCGTTCATCCACAACGGAGGGGTCGCCGAGATCCCGCGCTACCGGATCCTCGCCGATCGCGAGTCCTCGGCCGCCGCGAACTGGTGGCAGAGCGCCGGCGGCGGCGGACCACTGCTGTGGACCACCCAGACGGTGGAAGCCGTCACCGTCCCCACCTACCTCGACCACGACTGGTCGCGGGACTGGGGTTCTCTCCAGCGCTTCGAGCCCCTCGACCCCGAGGCGACGCCCGCGGACCTCGTGCGCAGCAGTTCCGTCCAATGGGGCTGGACCACGCCGGGTGCCATGAACTGACCGTCGCCTAGAATCGGACGTCGTGTCAGACTCCACCGCTGCTTCCGGCCCGGTCGCCGCCGACGCCCGTGTCGCGAGGCTCCGCCTCGTCGCCATCGTCAGCGGCCTCCTGGGCACCCTGTGCTTCCTCTCCCTGCCGTTCCTGCCGGTCACCCAGACCACCTCAACCGTGCAGTGGCCGCAGAACGGATCGGTCGACTCGGTCACCGCGCCGCTGATGGCGCATTCGCCGCAGCGGTTCACCGCCACCGTGCCCTGCACCCTGGTCGCGGACCTGCCCGCCGACGGCGGGATCCTGCTGTCCACCGCCCCGGCGGGTGGCGAGGACGCCGGCGACCGGGCGCTGTTCGTCCGCGCCTCCGAGGACACGGTCGACGTGGTCTCGCGCAACCGGGTCATCGTCTCCGCACCGCGCGACCAGGTGGCCGGCGGGGACTGCACGCAACTCAGCGTGGTGGCGGCGCCGACCTACGTCGAGGCGGGATTCGAGGGTATCGACGACCCCGACGCGGCCCGACGCGTCGAGGCTGACGACCTCCGGCCGATGGTCGTGGGCGTCTACACCGACCTGCCCTCCGACACCGCGGTCCCCGACGGCCTCGAGGTGGTCGTAGAGGTCGATTCCCGCTTCACCACCGACCCGACCGCCCTGAAGTGGGCCGCGATCGTGATCGGGCTGATCGCCACCGCGGTGGCCCTGTGGGCCCTGCACGGACTCGACCAGACCGACGGTCGCCGTTCCCGCCGGTTCCTGCCCCGCGGGTGGTTCAAGATCCGGGCACCGGACGTGGCCGTGATCGGCACGCTCGGTGTGTGGCACTTCGTGGGCGGCAACACATCTGATGACGGGTACATCCTGTCGATGGCCCGGGCCGCCGAGCCCGCCGGCTACATGGCCAACTACTACCGCTGGTACGGGGTCCCCGAGTCGCCGTTCGGCTCCCCCTACTACGACCT
>JBKBRA010000020.1:44363-46888 GCA_046292305.1 Dietzia sp.
CCCGCCGGCTACATGGCCAACTACTACCGCTGGTACGGGGTCCCCGAGTCGCCGTTCGGCTCCCCCTACTACGACCTGCTCACGATGCTCGCGCACGTGTCCACCGCGAGCCCGTGGATGCGTCTCCCCGCCCTCATCGCCGCGATCCTGTGCTGGCTGGTCATCAGCCGCGAGGTCCTACCGCGCCTCGGCCGCGCCGCGCGCACCACCCCGGTGGTCGTGTGGAGCGCCGCCGCGGTGTTCCTCGCCTTCTGGATGGCCTTCAACAACGGGCTGCGGCCCGAGCCCGTCATCGCCCTGGGCGCGCTGCTCACCTGGACATCGGTCGAACGCGCCATCGCCACCCGACGGATGTTGCCGTACGCGGTCGCGGTCATCCTGGCCTCGTTCTCGCTGGCCACCGGGCCCACCGGGCTGATGGCCGTCGCCGCGCTCGTCATGGGGTTGCGCGCGGTCATCCGCACCGTCGTGGTGCGCGGTCGCGAAGTCGGTTCACATCTCGCGCTGGTCGCCCCGGTGCTCGCCGCCGGGACCATGGTCCTCATCAGCGTCTTCGGCATCCAGTCCCTGGCCTCGGTGCTCGAGGCGATCCGAGTGCGCGGCGCGGTCGGGCCCAACCTGAACTGGTTCGAGGAGTTCGTCCGCTACTACTACCTGATGATCCCGACGGTCGACGGCTCGCTGTCGCGTCGACTCCCGGTCCTGCTGGTCCTGCTGTGTCTGATCATGGTGATCGGCACCCTCCTGCGCCGCGGCAAGATCCCGGGCGCGGCCTCCGGCCCCGTCTGGCGCCTGGTCGGCGTGGTGGTGGGCACCGCGTTCTTCATGATGTTCTCCCCCACCAAGTGGACCCACCACTTCGGCGTCTACGCGGGGATCGGCGCCGCGATCGCGGCGCTCGGCGCGCTCGCCATCTCGGCGTCCGCGGTCCGGACCTCGCGCAACCGCACGGTGTTCCTCGGGATCATCCTGGTGGTGCTCGCGCTGGCCTTCGCCGGCCCCAACGGCTGGTGGTACGTCTCGAGCTACGGCATCCCCTGGTGGGACAAGGCGCCCAGCATCCAGGGCATCGACGCCGCCACCGTGCTGCTGGGCCTGGCGGTGTTGACATTCGCCTTCGCCGGTTGGCAGCACCTGCGGCAGGACTACATCGGCACGCAGGTGCCCAAAACCCGCGAGGGCCGGCGACGGATCCGGACCATCGCCGCCGCGCCCATCGCGGTGGTCGCGGGTCTGCTCGTCGTGTTCTCCGTCGCCTCGTTCGCCAAGGGCGTCCACAAGCAGTTCCCGGCGTACACGATCGCGGCCGGCAACTTCTCCGCGCTCGCCGGAAATCCGTGCATGCTCGCCGACCGCGTCCTGGTGGAGCCCGACGCCAACAACGGCATGCTCGCCCCGCTCGCGGCGACGCCTCTGCCGGACGGGTCGATCGATCCGGCGGACCGCGCGGCGGCCATCGACGCCGGTGACAATTCCGGGTTCACCCCGGACGGCGTCGCACCCGACCTGTCCGCGGACGCAGTGGTGGCCGATCCCGGTGCCGCCAACACCACCCAGGAGCCCGGAGCCGGCCCGGCGGTGACCACCGGGCAGAGCGCGGGCACCGAGGGCGGCCTGGGGGCCGAGGGCGTCAACGAGTCGACCGTGGCCCTACCCTTCGGTCTCGACCCGGCCACCACCCCGGTGCTCGGGTCGCACCTGGTGGGTCCGCAGCGCGAGGCGAACCTCGAGACGGGCTGGTACCGGCTCCCGGAGAACCGCGAGACGCATCCGCTCCTTGTGATCTCGGCCGCCGGTCGGATCGGCCGCTACGACGCCGACGGCATCTACCAGTACGGTCAAGAGGTCGTGGTGGAGTTCGGCCGCGCCTCCGGGGACGGCGCCGACCTGGTCGGTGAGCCCGTGGTGCCGTTCGACATCGGCCCCGCCCCCGCCTGGCGGAACCTGCGGGTCGACATGCAGGAGGTTCCCGCGGAGGCGGACGTGATGCGGATCCGGGTCGACGACGACGACCTGACCCCCGACCAGTGGGCGGCGATCACCCCGCCGCGCGCGCCCGAACTCGTCACGGTTCAGGAGATGGTCGGGTCGGATTCACCCGTCCTGCTGGACTGGGCGGTGAGCCTGCAGTTCCCGTGCCAGCGGCCGTTCTCGCACTACGCGGGCGTCGCCGAGCTCCCGGAGTACCGGATCCTGCCGGACCGCCCACTCGCGGTGAGCGCCACCAGCACGTGGCAGTCGTACGAGTCGGGAGGTCCGCTCGGGTGGATCGAGGTCGCCCAGCGCGCCCGCACGATCCCCTCGTACCTGCGGCACGACTGGAACCGGGACTGGGGTTCGATCGAGGCCTACACCCCGCTCGGGACCTTCCAGGACGCCCCGCCGGCACCGGCCGAGGTGACCACGGGGACCGAGACCCGTTGGGGATGGTGGCAGCCCGAGGGCCCGATCCTCGTGACCGACCCGGAGTAGGGGGCGCCAGGCCCCCCCTGCGGCCCCCCTGCGGCCCCGCCCGGGGTGATCCC
>JBKBRA010000021.1:0-45581 GCA_046292305.1 Dietzia sp.
CTCGCCAATTCACGCGGGCGCGGTCCGGACAGGGGCACGATCACGTACACTTGCCGATAGACAGATCGGTTCATTCTTCAGAACGGAACTCACAAATGGCGAAGATCTATTCAGACATCACCGAGACCATCGGCCACACGCCCCTGGTCCGCCTCAACTCCCTGACCGACGGCCTCCAGGCCACCGTGGTGGCCAAGTTGGAGTCCTCCAACCCGGCCGCCAGCGTCAAGGACCGCATCGGTGCCGCGATCATCGATGACGCGGTCGCCTCCGGCGCCCTCAAGCCCGGTGGCACCATCGTCGAGGGCACCTCCGGCAACACCGGCATCGCGCTGGCCATGGTCGCCTCCGCGCGCGGCTTCAAGTCCGTCCTCGTCATGCCCGACACCATGTCGGTCGAGCGCCGCGCCGTCATGCGCGCCTACGGAGCCGAGCTCATCCTCACCCCGGGCTCCGAGGGAATGAAGGGCGCCGTGGCCAAGGCCGAGGAGGTCGCCTCCACCCGCGAGAACGCGGTCCTCGCCCGGCAGTTCGCCAACCCGGCCAACCCGGACGTCCACCGCCGGACCAGCGGCCCCGAGGTCTGGGAGGACACCGACGGCGAGGTCGACATCTTCGTGGCCGGCATCGGCACCGGCGGCACCATCACCGGCGCCGGCGGTTACCTGCGCGAGCAGAAGTCGGACATCCAGATCGTGGCCGTCGAGCCCAAGGACTCGCCGCTGCTCACCGAGGGCAAGGCCGGGCCGCACAAGATCCAGGGGCTGGGCGCCAACTTCGTCCCCGAGATCCTGAACCGGGACATCTACGACGAGGTCATCGACGTCACCCTCGAGGACTCGCTGCGGATCGCCAAGCGTCTCGGCACCGAGGAGGGCATCCTCGCCGGCATCTCCTCCGGCGCCAACGTGTGGGCCGCGCTCGAGGTGGCCAAGCGCCCCGAGAACGCCGGCAAGACCATCGTCGTGATCGTGTGCGACTACGGCGAGCGCTACGTGTCCACCATGCTGTTCGAGGACTACCGCGACTGATGACCGACCCGACTCCGTCGAACGCGGACGCGCCCGCGGGGGGAATCCTGCGCACCCTGCGCGAGGATCTCGCCGCGGCGCGTGCCCACGACCCGGCGGCCCGGGGAGATGTCGAGAACGCGATCGTCTACTCCGGCCTGCACGCGATCTGGTCCCACCGGCTCTCCCACCGGCTGTGGGTCGCCGGCGGGGCCGGCCGGTTCGCGGCCCGCGTCCTGAGCCAGTTCACCCGGTTCCTCACGGGGATCGAGATCCACCCCGGCGCCACCATCGGTCGACGGTTCTTCGTCGACCACGGCATGGGCGTGGTCATCGGCGAGACCGCAGAGATCGGTGACGACTGCATGCTGTACCACGGGGTCACCCTGGGCGGCGTCTCGCTCAAGCACGTCAAACGCCACCCCACACTGGGCGACCGCGTGACCGTCGGCGCCGGGGCCAAGATCCTCGGCCCCGTCGAGATCGGTTCCGACTCCTCGGTCGGCGCCAACGCCGTGGTGGTCAAGGACGCGCCCGCGAACTCGATCGTCGTGGGCATCCCGGGCGTCGCCAAACCCGCCAAGGAGTCGAAGGAGGAGCTGCGCGACGCGCAGTTCTACATCGACCCCGCCATCTACATCTGACCTGGTCGGCGACGTCCGGGCCGCGGCCCTCGGCGTCGCCCCGCCGCGTCGTCGACAAGAGCGTTCCGAACGCATCGCCCGAGAGCGACGTGTTCGGAACGCTCGTCTCGATGCGGGCAGCAGGGCCGGGGGCCGCACCGTGCCTCCGGCTGTCCGCGGCGGCGGCTGATCGTGGCACCGGCTAACCTCTGCACCATGGGACGACGGACCAGTCGTCACCCCGCGCGGAGGATCATCGCCGGCAGTGACGCCAGACGTGAGGTGGCGACCCTCGCGGTGGAGGAACCACTGGAGGTCCGTCTCGGCGGGCGTCCGTACCTCGTGACGATGCGCACCCCGGGCGACGACATGGACCTGGCAGCCGGCTACCTGGTGTCGGAGGGCGCCATCTGGCACCGCGACCACCTGCCGGAGATCTGCTACTGCACCACCGTGAGCGGACGCACCGAGCAGGACTACAACACCCTCACCGTGACCCTCTCCCCCGATGTGCCGGAACCGCGATCCGTGCGCGCGACCACCATGAGCAGCGCCTGCGGGGTGTGCGGCGTCGACTCGATCGCGGAGGTCCACAAGGCCACCCACTTCCCCGCCGACCCGGCCGCACCCCTGGTCGAGGCGACGGTCCTGCTCTCCCTTCCCGACCGACTCCGCGAGGGCCAGGTCGTCTTCGGCAGAACCGGCGGCGTCCACGCGGCGGCCCTGTTCTCCCCCGACGGCGGGTTGCTCTGCCTGCGCGAGGACGTGGGCAGGCACAACGCGGTCGACAAGGTGGTGGGCTGGGCCCTGCGCGAGGGCCGACTCCCGCTGCGGGAGACGATCCTGCAGGTCTCCGGCCGGGCCTCGTTCGAACTCGTGCAGAAGACGTCGATGGCGGGGATCCCGGTGATCTCGGCCGTCAGCGCACCCTCGTCGCTGGCCGTGGACCTGGCCGCCGAGACCGGGGTGACGCTGGTCGGGTTCAGTCGCGGCGACCGCGCGACCGTCTACACCCACCCGGAGCGCATCGGAAACTGACAGGCCGCGGCGTGGACACCGGGCCGCCTGCACGCCGGGCTGCGTGGGCACCGGGGCCGCGGCTGCGGCGCGGTGTGTTCCGGCGCACAATGGGACCATGAGCCTGATCCCCCGCATCCGTCGGTCCGCGCCCGTCGCCGACATCGACGAGGACGACCTGCGGGTCAGCGAACCGGAGACCAGCGCGGCGGGACTCAAGGCCGTCTCGGTGGCGCTCGAGCGGGGGATCTCGCAGGCCGGTGTGACCCGCACGGTCCGGGCGATGGCCAGCCTCAACCACCGTGGCGGCACTGACTGCCCCGGCTGCGCCTGGCCCGAGTCCATCACCGGGCCACGCAAGCCGGCGGAGTTCTGCGAGAACGGCGCGAAGGCCGTGGCGGAGGAGTCCACCACCCGAACCGTGACGCCCGAATGGTGGGCCGCCCACCCGATCCGCGAACTGCGGGACAAGACCGAGTACTGGCTGGGCAACCAGGGCCGGATCACCGAGCCGGTGGTCCTGAGGCCGGGCGACGAGCACTACTCACCGATCACCTGGCGTGAGGCGTTCGCGCTGATGGCCGAACACGTCAACGCCACCTCGCCGGACCGCTGCGTATTCTACACCTCGGGCCGCACAGCCAACGAGACCGCGTTCATGTACCAGCTGCTCGCGCGCTCGCTCGGCACCAACAACCTGCCCGATTGCTCCAACATGTGCCACGAGTCCTCCGGGTCGGCCATGACGCCCACGATCGGCATCGGCAAGGGGACCGTCTCGCTCGAGGACTTCCATCACGCGGACGTCATCCTCGTCGTCGGACAGAATCCCGGCACCAACCACCCACGGATGCTCTCCGCGCTCACCGACGCGCGGCAGCGCGGAGCACGGGTGGTGGCCGTCAACCCGTTGCCCGAGGCGGGTCTGCTGAACTTCGCCGACCCCCAGTCCCCGACCGAGCTCGCCAAGGACCTGGTCTCGGGCACGGGAGAGACCATCGCCGACGACTTCCTGCAGATCAAGGTCGGCGGCGACCTGGCGCTGTTCCAGGCCCTGGGACACTTGCTGCTCCGCGCGGAGGAGGCGGCGCCCGGGACGGTGGTGGACCGCGAGTTCGTCGAGACCTGTACGGAGGGGTTCGAGTCCTATGCCGCCGCCCGCGCGGACCTGGACTGGGAGGCCACGGAACGCGCCACGGGCCTGCGCCGCGACCAGATCGAGCGCCTCGCCACGCGGCTGGTGCACTCCGAGGGGACGATCATCTGCTGGGCCCTGGGCCTCACGCAGCAACCGCATTCGGTGGACACCCTGCGCGAGATCGTCAACGTTCTGCTGGTCCAGGGGAACTTCGGCAAACCCGGGGCCGGCGCCTGCCCGGTCCGTGGCCACTCCAACGTGCAGGGCGACCGCACGATGGGGATCTGGGAGAAGCCGGGTGCGGCGTTGTTGGACGGGCTCGACGACGAGTTCGGCATCAGCTCGCCGCGGGAGCACGGCTACGACTCGACGGAGACGCTCAGTGCGTTCGAGCGCGGCGACGTGGACGTGTTCGTCTCCATGGGCGGCAACTTCGCCAAGGCGTGTTCGGACACCGACGTCCTCGAGACGGGGATGCAGCGCACCGGGCTCACGGTGCACGTGTCGACCAAACCGAACCGCTCCCATGTGGTGCACGGACAGACGTCGCTCATTCTCCCGACGCTCGGTCGCACGGACCGCGACGACCGTCATCCCGGGGGCGCACAGTTCGTCTCGGTGGAGGACTCGATGTCGGTGATCCGGTCCTCGACCGGGCGACTCGAGCCGGTGTCGGACCAGTTGCTCAGCGAGCCGCAGATCGTCGCCGGCATGGCCGAGGCGATCCTCGGGCACCACCACGAGGTGGACTGGCGCGCGATGGCCGACGACTACGACGTGATCCGCGACCACATCGCCCGCGTGATCCCCGGTTTCACCGACTACAACCGGCGGGTGCGGCAGAAGTCCGGGTTCGTGCTGCCCAATCCGCCACGCGACACCCGGTCCTTCGCCACCGAGTCCGGGCGCGCGCACTTCACGGTGGCGCCATTGGAGTGGCTGGAGGCGCCGGCCGGGCACCTGATCCTGCAGACCGTGCGGTCGCACGATCAGTACAACACCACCTTCTACGGACTCGACGACCGCTACCGGGGGATCTCCGGGGGACGGCGGGTGATCCTGGTGAACCCCGATGATCTGGTCGACCTGGGCCTTCAGGATCGTCAGCTGGTCGACGTGGTGAGTGTGTTCACCGGCTCGAACGGCATGACCACCGAGCGCCGGGCCGATGAGTTCAGGCTGGTGTCCTACCCGACGGCCCGCGGTTGCTGCGCAGCGTACTTCCCGGAAGCCAACAATCTGGTGCACCGTGAGAACGTCGCGCGGGAGTCCAATACGCCGGGATTCAAGGCGGTGACCGTCCGGTTCGAGCCGCGGAGCGAGCGATAGCGAGCGCAGCGGGACGCGCACAAATGCAGGGCTCCCGTCAGCATGTCCGCTGCGGAGTCACTCCGACATCGAAAACCCCGCTCGCCCCTGGGGAAACGCTGCGCGGAGTGACTCAACCGGCGATCGCCCGTGTGAGCATCCAGCGCCGCAATCCCGTCTACAACTGACGGCCCTCGCACTGCTGCTCCTATCCGGAACGGGATTCTGCGGGAAGTCCTGCGGGTTCACCGGTCTCCTCGGTGTCGGCGGTAGGCGGGTCGCCCTGCGCGATGTAGCCGCGCCCGGGGGCCACGAAGAGCAGCACGATCGTGGCCCCCACGGCGACCAGGCCCAGCGCGAACAGGGCGTCGGAGATGCCGGAGGCGAAGATCTCGGCGGCCGCGTCGACGACTCCCTGGGCGGCCGGCCCGGCCACGGCGCCGAACTCCACCGCTCCGGCGAACGAGCTCTCCACGGCCTGCCGCCCGGCCTCGGGGACGGCGGGCAGGACCTCGACGATCTGCGAGGAGTAGTAGCCGGCCAGGATGCTGCCCGACAGCGCGATCCCGATAGCGGCGCCGATCTCGCGCATCGCGTCGTTCACGGCGGCGGCCACGCCTTGCTCGTCGGCGGGTACGTCGGAGACGATCGCCGAGGTCGCAGGGGCGGTCGAGAGTCCCAGGCCCACGCTGGCCACGAGCATCGGCCACAGGATGGCCCAGTAAGTGGAGTCGGCGTCCAGGCGGGAGAGCAGGAGCATGCCGACCGCTATCGCACCGACCCCAACCACGGAGACCACGCGGAGCCCGACGGCGGCGGTGATGCGGGGGGAGATCAGCGAGAACACGAGCACAGGCAACACCATCGGCGCGAGAGCCGTGGAGGCGGAGATGGCGTCGTAACCCTTGACCAGCTGCAGGTACTGCACGATCAGCAGGAAGAACCCGAAGATCGTCAGGAACTGCATCCCCACGGAGATGGATCCGGTGGTGAAGCCCCGGCGGCGGAAGTAGCGCACGTCGAGCAACGGGTCCGCGGCGCGGAGTTCCACCAGCACGAAGGCCGGCAGGCTCACCAGTGCCACGACCAGCGCGACGACGACAAGCGGTTCGCCGAAACTCGTATGCGCTCCCTCGATGAGCCCAAAGACGACGCCGCCCACCGCCAGCGCCGAGAACACGGCCCCCAGCACGTCCGGCCGACCGCGCCGGGAGGCCACCGATTCACCGATCGTGAAGGCGGCCAGAAGCACCAGCAGACCGATCACCGAATAGACAACGAAGATGGACTTCCAGGACCACACCTGCAGCATGATCCCCGAGCCGAGCAGGCCGATGATGCCGCCGATACCCGCGAACCCGGCCCACATCCCGACGGCGGTCCCCCGGCGGTCCGGCGGGAAGCTGGCGGTGAGCAGGGACAGGGTGGAGGGCATGACGAACGCCGCGCCGACGCCGGCTACTGCGCGGAGCACGATCACCCACAGCGGCGAGTCCAGCCAGATCGGCAGCGCCGAGGCCACGGTGAATAGCGCAAGGCCCACGATCAGGGTCGCGCGTCGGCCGAAGCGGTCGCCCAGTGCGCCTGCGGTGAGCACCAGGGCGGCCAGCGCGAGGGTGTAGGAGTCGATGATCCAGGTCAGCTCGGCCTGGGTGGCGCCGGTGGCCACGGCGATGTCCGGCAGCGAGGTGTACAGGGCGGACATCGTGGCCACGACCAGCGACACCGCGACGATGTTGACGAACAGCAGCCAGCGGCGCCGTCCGGCGGTCAGTTCCAACACGTGGGCTCCCTGAGGTCGGAGATGGCGGCATCTCAAGAAACGATACCGTCGGTATCGCTTGGGTCAACCCACCGTATCCCACCGGGGGCCGTCACAATGGACCCATGCAGTCACCGACCGATCCGCGCCGCGCCCGCTCGCGGGGAAAACTCCTGGACGCCGCGGTGGACCTGCTCCTGTCCGGTGGCGCCGCGGCGGTGACGGTGGACGCGGTCACCCGCGTGTCCGGCGTGGCCCGGACCACGCTGTACCGCAACTTCCCCTCCACCGACGCCCTGATCGCCGCGGCGTTCCGGCGCCTGCTGCCGACACCGGAACCGCCCCCGGACGATGCCCCGGTGCGCGAGCAACTCCTCGAGCTGTGTATGACCATGACGCGCCTGCTCCAGGACGCGCCCATGCAGCAGTCGATGTGGGGTTGGCTGGCTATGGGCCGGGGCGCCGGCACCGACGACGAGGTGGGCGAGCTGCGCCGCGGCGTCGTGGACTCCTACGCCGCACCCCTGCACGCGGTCCTGTCCGCCGCCGAGTCCGACGGCACCCTGATCCCCGGCGACCGCGACCTGGCGGTGGCCCAGCTCGCCGGGCCGGTGGTGCTCGCGCGGATGATCGGACTGCGACCGTTCACCGCCGCGGACATCGAAGTACTCGTCGACGACTTCCTGCGCAGCCGCCTAGCGGAGGAGGCAGCCCGGCACGGAGCGGTGGCCGACTCGTGACCGATGCCGTCGGCGCGATCGTGCTTACCGGTGGCCGCGGGAGCCGACTCGGGGGAGCCGACAAGTCGCGGATCGCGGTCGCCGGCCGGCCGATGCTCGAGACCGTGGTCGGCGCCGCCGCGTCGGTCGCGGACCCGGTCATCACGGTGGGCCCCGGTGGCGACACCCGCGAGGATCCGCCCTTCTCCGGGCCCGTCGCAGGGATCGCGGCGGGACTGGCGGCGCTCCCGGGGTCGGCCGACCTCGTCGTCGTCGTCGCCTGTGACCTGCCGGACCTCGACGCCGACACCCTCCACACCCTCGTCGCCGCGCTGCGCCGACCCACTGCCCCCGGCCGCGACCGCCCGCCCTCCGCTGCACTCGCCGTGGACGCCGCGGGCCGCGACCAGTACCTGCTCGCCGTGTGGGACCGCCGCGCCCTCGCCACGCGGCTGGACGCCCTGACGCGGTCCGGCGGCCAGGGCGGGCGACCGGTCCGGGCCCTGTACGACGACGAGGTGCTCACCCGCGTGAGAGTGGGCGGGCCCGCGCGGGACGTCGACACCTGGGCGGAGTTGGCGGCCTCCGGACCCGTCGCGCTCGCCCACGTGGGGGCGGTCCTGCGCGCGGGGCTCGCGCCGCTGCCGCCGGCCGGGCGCGCGCCCCTCGACGCGGTCGGGGCCGTCGTCGCCGGACCTCTCCTCGCGGCCGACCCCATGCCGCGGGCGCCGGTGTCGGCGATGGACGGCTACGCCCTAGCGGGGCCGGGTCCGTGGCGACTGACGGGGACCCCGCTGCGCGCCGGGGACGGCTCGCCCGGCGGCCTGGCCGCCGGCACCGCCGCGCCCATCGCGACCGGCGCGCTCGTCCCATCGGGCAGCGACCGGGTGCTCCGCCACGAGCTCGTCGAGGTGTCGCGGGACGGCTCCGGGACCGAGGTTCTGGCCGCCCTGCCCGCGGCCGCCGGAGTCGACGACCTGCGCCCGTCCGGTGAGGACTGGCCCGCCGGCCACGAACTCGCGACGGCCGGGGTCACGCTGGATCCGGCGCTCGCCTCCGCGGCCCTGTCGGCGGGCCTGACCTCGGTGACCGTCCGCGGGCCGGTGCGCGCGGTCGTGGTGACGACGGGCGACGAGGTGCTGCCCGCCGACAGTCCGTCGCCGCTGCCGCCGGGCAGGATCCGCGACACCGTGGGCCCACTGCTCGGTGGGGTCCTCGCGCGGGCGGGGTTCGCGACGGGCGCCGGGTCGATCAGTGGGGCCGGCTCGGCCAGCGGGGCCGGCTCGGCCAGCGGGGCCGGGTCGGCCAGCGGGGCCGGGTCGATTCGCGGGGATGCGTGGACCTCGCACTGCCCGGACACCGCCGATGCGATAGATGCGCTGATCAGCGGCTCCCCAGTCGCCGGCGGGGGCGGGTCCGATGCCGGGGCCGTTGTCGGGACCGTTGTCGTGGGCGGGGGCGGGGTGCCGGCCGTGGACGTCATCGTCCTGGTCGGGGCGACCGGCCGCGGGGTGGCCGACCACCTGCGGCCGGCCCTGCGGCGCGCGAGCGCGACGATCGTGCTGGATGGCGTCCGGGTCCGCCCCGGGGGTTCGCAGCTCGTGGCGGTGCTGCCCGACGGTCGCGTGCTGCTGGGACTGCCGGGCAATCCGCTGGCGGCGGTCTGCGCGGCCGCCACCACCGGCCGCGCTCTGGTCGACGCGCTCACCGGCCGGGAGCGACCAGCGGTCCTGACGCGGGTGACCGGACTCGACAGAGTTGCCGCCCCGGGCCGAGCACGGGTCCTCCCGGCCCGCCCCGACGGCGCCGGCGGGTGGACGCTCACCGGCCGCGTCCGCACCGCCCACCTGGCCGATCTCGCCGGCGCACCCGTGCTGGCCGTGGTCCCGGAAGGAGCCGGGTCAGACGACCCGGTGGAGCTCATCGACTGGATCTGACCGGCCGACGGCCGGCCCTCAGGGGTCAGCGACGGCCCTCGGCGGTCAGCGCCGGCGGTTGCGCACCTTGTCCGCGAACTCGCGGGCCTTGCGCTGGTTCTCGGGCTTCGACGCCTCACGCTTGACCACCTCGGCGGCCTTGAGCGCGATACCGGTCCTCAGGGCGTTTCTCAGGAAAGCCATCGTGCACCTCTGTTCTCGGGGGAGCGCCAGTGTAGGCACAGGATCAGCCCGCCGCGACCGGGCGGCGCAGCAGGTACACGTCCATCACCCAGCCGTGCTCGGCGCGCAGCCGCTCGCGGTGGGCCCGCAGTTCCGCCACGACGTCCCCGACCCTGCCCGAGACCAGGCACTCGCCCTCATCACCGAGGTTTCCGCCCCACCAGACGTGCCAGTCGAGCAGGCCGTCCAGCGGCAGGTCCGCGTTGAGCATCACCACCACGTTGTCCGCGCCCCCGGCGACGACCTCCGCCAGGCGGCGGCCGGTGGTCACGGTGACCGTCCCGCCGATCTCGTGCAGTACCAGGCGGTGGCGCGCGGCCAGCACCTGCAGCGCGGAGATCCCCGGGACCACCTCGACGTGGAAGTCGAGCCGGCCACGGGCGAGGATCCGGTCGACGATCCGCAGCGTCGAGTCGTAGAAGGCGGGATCACCCCACACCGGCACAGCCACGTCGCCGGGGCGATCCGCCAAAACCTGCTCCCAGGCCAGGGACCGGGCCTCGTGCCAGTCGAGCACCACGCCGCGGTATCCGAGGTGGGATGAGGTCGACGACGACGAGCGGTCCCGCTCCGGATCGGTCACGCCCACCAGGTCGACGCCAGGCGCGTGCCGGGCGAGCAGCTGCCTGCGCAGTCCCACCAGTGGGTCGTCGGTTCCCTTCACTGCGGCGACCGCATAGTCCGAGGACCGCAGGGCCGTGATCGCCTCCACGGTGATCTGGTCGGGCCCCCCGGATCCGATGCCGACCACCCGGACGCGGCGACGCGGCTGCTCCTGCGCCTCGTCCGGGCTGCTCGGGTCGAGAGGAGCTCGGTCAGTCACCGTGGGTGTCCTCGAGGTCGCCCTCGACGTTCAGGTACACCTGCCGCATCCGGTCCATGATCTCCCGGTCCGGTTCGGCCCACAGCCCACGATCGGCGGCCTCGGAGAGCCGCTCGATCATCCCGCGCAGGGCCCACGGGTTGGAACGGCGCAGGAACTCCTGGTTGGTCTGGTCGAGGACGTACTCCCTGGCCAGAGTGTCGTACATCCAGTCGTGCACGACCCCGGCGGTGGCATCGAACCCGAAGAGGTAGTCCACCGTGGCCGCCAGCTCGAAGGCCCCCTTGTAGCCGTGCCGCTGCATGGCCGCGATCCACCGGGGGTTGACCACGCGGGCCCGGAACACCCGGACTGTCTCCTCCGCCAGCGACCGGGTGCGGATCGCGTCCGGCGTGGTGGAGTCCCCGACGTAGGCGCGGGGCTCGGCCCCGGTGAGCGCACGCACGGTCGCGATCATCCCGCCGTGGTACTGGAAGTAGTCGTCGGAGTCGGCGATGTCGTGTTCGCGGGTGTCGATGTTCTTGGCGGCCACCGCGATACGCCGGTAGTTGGTGCGCATGTCGTCCGCCGCCGGAACGCCGTCCAGGTCGCGGCCGTAGGCGAAGCCGCCCCAGCGGGTGTAGACCTCGGCCAGGTCTCGGTCGTCCCGCCAGTTGCCGGCCTCGATGGTCTGCAGGATCCCCGCACCGTAGGACCCGGGTGCGGAGCCGAAGATGCGGGTGGTCGCGCGGCGGTGGTCGTGGTGCTCGGCCAGGTCCGCCCGGGTGTGGGCGGCGACGTGGTTGGCCTCGTCGGACTCGTCCAGCTCCGCCACCAGCTGAACGGCGTCATCGAGCATGGTGATCACGTGCGGGAAGGCGTCCCGGAAGAAGCCCGAGATCCGAACCGTCACGTCGATCCGCGGGCGTCCGAGTTCGGCGGCCGGGATCACCTCGAGACCGTTCACCCGGCGGGACGCCTCGTCCCACTCCGGCCGGACGCCGAGCAGGGCCAGGACCTCGGCAACGTCGTCGCCCGAGGTCCGCATCGCGGAGGTGCCCCAGATCGACAGACCCACCGAACTCGGGTACTCGCCGGTCTCCGCCACATGGCGGTCCAGCAGGGAGTCGGCCATCGCCTGTCCCGTCTCCCAGGCCAGCCGGGACGGGATCGCGCGAGGGTCCACGGTGTAGAAGTTCCGGCCCGTCGGCAGGACGTTGACCAGGCCGCGCAGCGGGGACCCGGACGGCCCGGCGGGCACGAACCCGCCGTCGAGCGCGTGCATGATCGCGTCGAGCTCGTCGACGGTCGCGGCCAGGCGCGGCACCACCTCGCGGGCGGCGAACTCCAGGACGCGGCCCACCTCGTCGTCGTCGTTCTCGACCGCGTCGCCCGCTGACTCGCCGCCCACTGACGCGCCACCCACTGACGCGCCACCCAGACCCGCGGCGGCGAGGACGTCCGGCACCGCCGCGACGTCCCAACCCCGGGCGTCCATGCCCTCGACCAGCGCCCGGGCCGCGGCCTCGACGCGGTCGACCTCCTGGGTCGGGGCGTCATCCGCCAACCCCAGGGCGCGACGCAGGCCGGGGACGGCGCCGAACTCGCCGCCCCACACCTGCGAGGCCCGCAGGATGGCGAGCACCAGGTTCACCCGCGCCTCGCCGGCCGGGGCCTGACCGAGCACGTGCAGTCCGTCCCGGATCTGGACGTCCTTGATCTCGCATAGCCAGCCGTCGACGTGCAGCAGGAAGTCGTCGAACTCCTCGTCCCCGGGCTGCTGCTCCAGGCCGAGGTCCTCGTGCATGTGCGCGGAACGCATCAGGGTCCAGATCTGCGCGCGGATGGCCGGCAGCTTGGCCGGGTCCATCGAGGCGATGTTCCCGTACTCGTCCAGCAGTTGCTCGAGACGGGCGATGTCGCCATAGGACTCCGCGCGGGCCATCGGCGGCACCAGGTGGTCGACGATCGTGGCGTGGGCACGGCGCTTGGCCTGGGCGCCCTCCCCGGGGTCGTTGACGAGGAACGGGTAGATCAGCGGCAGGTCGGCGATCGCCGCGTCGGTCGCACACGCCGCCGACAGCGCGGCGTTCTTGCCCGGGAGCCACTCCAGCGACCCGTGCTTACCCAGGTGCACCAGGGCGTGCGCACCGAAGCCATGCGCCAGCCACCGGTAGGCGGCCAGGTAGTGGTGAGAGGGGGCGAGCTCGGGATCGTGGTAGATCGCCACCGGGTTCTCACCGAACCCGCGGGGCGGCTGGATCAACAAGACGACATTGCCGGCCTGGATGGTGGCCAGGACGATCTCGCCGGCGTCGTTGACGAAGAGCTGACCGGGCGCCTGCCCCCAGGCCTCGACCATCTCGCCGCGCAGCGATTCGGGCAGGTCCGCGGTCCACCGCAGGTAGTCGGAGGTGCTGATCCTGACGTGGCTGTCAGTGAGCTGGGCGTTCGTGAGCCACTCCTCGTCCTGCCCGCCGGCGGCGATCAGCGCGTGGATCAGCGCGTCCCCGGCGGCGGTGTCGTCGACAAAGGTGCCGTCCTCGCCGCTGTCGGAGGTGTCCGAACCGGATCGCGCCAGGAACCGGGCGATGGGTCCGTCTGCCGGCCCGAGGTCGTACCCGTCGTCGCGCATCCGGCGCAGGAGCCGGATCGTCGACACCGGGGTGTCGAGCCCGACCGCGTTGCCGATCCGCGAATGCTTGGTCGGGTAGGCCGAGAGCACCAGGGCGATCCGGCGGTCGGCAGCGGGCACGTGCCGGAGCCGGGCGTGCGAGACCGCGATGCCGGCGACGCGGGCGCACCGTTCGGGATCGGCGACGTAGCGCGGGAGGCCGTCGGCGTCGATCTCCTTGAAGGAGAACGGCACGGTGATGATCCGGCCGTCGAACTCCGGGATGGCGATCTGGTTGGCCGAGTCCAGCGGGTTGACGCCGTCGTCCGAGGCCTCCCAGTCGTCCCGGCTCCACGTCAGACACAGGCCCTGCAGGACGGGGATGTCGAGCGCCGCGATGCGTTCGACATCCCAGGTCTCGTCCTCGCCGCCGGCGCTCACCGCCCCGGGCGTGGTGCCGCCGGCGGCCAACACGGTGACGACCAGGGCGTCGAGCGAGCCGAGTGCGTCGAACAACTCGTCGGGGGCCGAGCGCAGGGACCCGGCGAACACGGGCACGCCCACGGCCTGCCCGGTGGCGTCGATCGCGTCGGCGAGCGCGTGCGCGAACTCGGAGTTCCCGCTGACCTCGTGCGCCCGGTAGTAGAGCACCCCGACCCGGGGAGCGCCCGGCGACTGGTCAGTTCCGATCACGTTCTCCCAGGTCCCGTTCCGGGAAGCGCGTTGCTTGTGACCACTCGCCGGGGAGTCGGCGGCGGCCGGCCGGGGCGGCATCCCCCACACCGGGACGATCTCCGGGGGCTCGAACCCGGCGCCGGTGAGCAGCACGGTGTCGGAGAGGAAGGCGTGGAGCTGGGCGAGGTTCCGCTCGCCGCCCTCGGCCAGGTAGCGGTGCGCCTCGGCCGCGATGCCGATCGGGACCGTGGACAGCTCCATCAGGTCGGCGTCCGGGGTCTGCTCACCGCCGAGGACGACCACCGGCCGGCCGGCAGCCAGAACCGCGGCGAACCCTGGCTCCCACGACCGCCGCGAACCGAGGATCCGGACCACCACCAGGTCGGCGCCTGTGAGCAGGCCGGGCAGATCCGCCTCCACGTCGATCCGGGACGGGTTGCCGAGCGTCCAGTGCGCCCGGGAGGCCCGCGCGGAGAGCAGGTCCGTGTCGGAGGTGGACAGCAAGGTGATGCGCGGAGCGTTCACCGAGTCTCGTGATGGTGCCGAGTCGTTCGATGGTGCCGTGTCATTCGTTGGTGCCGTGTCATTCATAGGTGCCGAGGCGTCGTCAGGGGACGCCGAACGCCGGTCATGGCGCATGTTCTTCTCCAAACCCTCGTGGAACATGTCGCCGTGGCCGGTCTCCTGGCTTTCGCATCGACGCCGTGCGACCGACCTTCCCGGATCCTCAGGATCCAGTGGTCTCCGCCCCGGTCGGGGGCGGACGAGGGTGCGCGACTCCGCGACTACAGTGGCGAGGGCCGCGCCGGCTTTTCCTCCGGCTTCCCGAACACCACGGCACCGGCGAGCCTATCCGGCCCCGGACTCCCCCAGGTGTCCGGCCGCCGGCGACGCCCTCTCCCCATGCCACCTCCGGGTGCCAGACTGTGCCCCGTGAGCGTTTCCGGACCGACCCGACGCACCCGCACCGACATGTGCCCCGGGGTGCTGCGCCCGTGGCCCGCCGACGACGGCGCCCTGGTCCGACTGCGCGTGCCCGGCGGCCGCGTGTCACCGGGGTCCCTGGCCGCGCTGCACGGGGTCGCGGCGCGATACGGCGACGACGACGTGCACGTCACCACCCGCGCGAACCTGCAGTTGCGGGCACTGCCGACCGGGCGGGGCGGACAGCTCGCGGACGAGGTCGTGGCGGCGATCGCCGCGAGCGGATTGCTGCCCGCGCCGTCGCACGAACTCGTCCGCAACGTGCTCGTCTCCCCGCTCACCGGCCTGGTCGGCGGGAGGGTCGACCTGCGCCCGGTGACCGACCGGCTCGACGCCGGTCTCCGGGCGGATCCCGGGCTGGCCGGGCTGTCCGGTCGCTTCCTGTTCGTGCTGGACGACGGGCGCGGTGATCTCGTGGACCGCCCCGGCGACCTGGGGTTGGTGGCGCTCGACGCCGACTCCGTGCAACTCCGGGTGGGCGAGGACTGGTCGGCGGTCGTGCCTGTCGAAGAGGCGGCCGATCGCCTGGTCGACCTGGCGCGCGACTTCGCCGTCGCCCGAGGCACCGGACCCGACGTCCCCTGGCACGTGCGCGAACTCCCGGTGCCGCTCACCGCCCCCCGTCCGGCCGACGGTCGGCTCCCCGCCACGGCCCCCGCGCTGCCGTACGGCCCTGTCACCGACTCGTCGGGACGGATCGCGCACGTCGAGGCCCCGGACGGCGTCCTCGATCGCGCGCTGATCGGTCGCCTCACCGGCGAGGACGTCACCGAGCTGATCGTCACCCCGTGGCGCGGCGTGCTCACCGTGCGCACGTAGACTTCCGGCTGTCCCACGGCGAGGAACCCGGTGCGAGTCCGGGGCGGTTCCGCCACTGTGAGGCCCTGCAACCGGGTCGCCAAGCCAGATACTGGCCGAGGGATCGACGCGCTCCCTGGCGCGTCGCCTGAGACTTCTGACCGGGGCGAGAACCCCGAGGAGGACCCATGCCTGCTGTCCCCAGGCCGCCGCGTCGCTACGACTACGTCGACGACGGGCCTGCGATCTACCTCGACTCCTTTGCCACGATCCGGCGTGAGACCGACCTGACCGGCGTCCCACAGGACGCCGAACGGCTCGCCGTCCGGATGGTGCACGGCACCGGGCAGACCGACCTCGTCGACGACCTGCATGTCCACCCGGAGCTGGTGAGGGCCGCGCGATCCGCGCTCGATGACGGGGCGCCGATCCTCTGCGACGCCCTCATGGTCGCCTCCGGGATCACCAGGTCCAGACTCCCCCGGAACAACGACGTCGTGTGCCTGTTGTCTGATCCCCGCGTGCTCGACCTGGCCCGGCAGATGGGCACGACGCGCTCCGCTGCCGCCCTCTCGCTGTGGGGTCAGCGTCTCGACGGCGCGGTCGTGGCGATCGGCAACGCCCCCACCGCCCTGTTCCACCTGTTGGAGATGCTGCTGGACGGCGCCCCCCGCCCGGCGGCGATCGTCGGGTGCCCGGTGGGCTTCATCGGCGCCGCGGAGTCCAAGACGGCGCTGGCCTCCCTGGCGGACGACCACGGGATCGACATCCCCTTCGTCACCGTGCACGGCCGACGCGGCGGGTCCGCGATGACGGTCTCCGCGGTCAACGCCCTCGCCCAGGAGGCCGAATGAGCACCGTGCCGGCGGGCGCGGGCCGCCTGTTCGGCGTCGGCGTGGGCCCCGGGGACCCGGAGCTGATCACCCTCAAGGCCGCCCGTCTGATCGGCGCCGCCGACGTGGTGGCCTACCACGCCGGCCGCGGCAAGCAGTCCAATGCGAGGCGTATCGCCGCAGCTCTCATCCCTGCCGGCGCGATCGAGGAGGTCCTGGAGTACCCGGTGACCACGGGCCTCACCGACCACCCCGGCGGGTACGCGGGGGCGATCGCGGACTTCTACGACCGCAGCGCCCAGCGACTGGCCGAACACCTCGCGGCCGGGCGGGACGTGGTGCTGCTCGCCGAGGGCGACCCGCTGTTCTACGGGTCCTTCATGTACATGCACGACAAGCTCTCGGGCCGGTTCGACACCGAGATCGTGCCAGGCATACCCGCGTTCGCCGCCGCGACCGCCGCCGCGGCCACACCCCTGGTCCGCCAGACGGACGTGCTCACCGTGCTGCCCGGAACCCTGCCGGAGCCCGAGCTGGCCCGCCGCCTCGCGGACACCGACGGGGCGATCATCATGAAGCTGGGACGCAACTTCCTCGCGGTGCGCCGTGCGCTGGAGGCTGCTGGACGGCTCGACGGCGCCGTGTACGTCGAACGTGCCTCTACAGCCGCCGAGGTGCACCACCCGGTGCGGGACGTCGATCCGGCGACCGTGCCGTACTTCTCGCTCATCGTCGTCCCGGGGGACTCCCACCACGTCGACCCGACCGGCCGGCGCCCCACTCCGCTCGACAGCGGGACCGCGCGGGGCGTGTTGCCGGACGGGGAGCTCCACGTGGTGGGCCTGGGCCCCGGGCCCGACGACTGGCTCACCGGCGAGGCCCGGCGGGTGTTGGCCGAGGTCGACCACGTGGTCGGGTACGCGCCCTACGTCGACCGGGTACCCCAGCGCGCGGGCCTGACCAGGCACTGCTCCGGCAACACCGTCGAGGTGGACCGGGCCAGGCTCGCCCTGGACCTGGCCCGCTCCGGCGAACGCGTGGCGGTGGTCTCCGGAGGCGACGCGGGCGTGTTCGGCATGGCCGCGGCGGTGTTCGAGGCCGCCGAGGATCCGCAGTACTCCCGGATCGACGTGCGGGTCGCGCCCGGGGTGTCCGCCGTCCAGGCGGTCGCCGCACGGGCCGGGGCCCCCATCGGCGCGGACTTCGCCGTGATGAGCCTGTCCGACCGACTCAAGCCGTGGGAGGTGATCTCCCGGCGCCTCGACGCGATCGCCGCCGCGGACCTGGTCCTGGCGGTCTACAACCCCGCCTCGCGCTCGCGCACCCGCCAGGTCGCCGATGCACGCGACGTCCTCCTGCGGCACCGCGACCCGGCCACCCCGGTGGTGGTGGGCCGCGACGTGGGCCGCGCCGAGGAATCGTTGACCGTTACCACCCTCGCCGAGCTCGACTGCGACTCGGTGGACATGAAATGCCTGCTCATCGTGGGCGCCTCCGGGACCCGCGTCACCGAGTCGGGACGGGTGTGGAGTCCGCGGTTCGTACGATCATGACCCCGGATCCCCTGGGTAACGGTCGCGACAAGAGCGACGACGGCGACGGCAACAGCAACAGCAACAGCAACAGTGGACAGTCGCCCGACCGCGATGCGCTGTGGCGGATCCTCGCCACGCGCCGCGACCACCGCCACTTCCATCCCACCCCTGTGCCGCGCGAGACCATCGAGCGGCTCCTCCATGTGTTCGCCGTCGCCCCGAGTGTCGGGCTGAGTCAGCCCTGGCACGTCACCGTGATCGAGGACCGAGACGTGCGCGAGGCGGTTCACGCCGGTTTCCGCGCCGTTCGCCGCGCCGAGGCCGAGCGCTTCGACGGTCAGCGACGCGAACTCTATGACTCGCTGCGTCTCGAGGGCATCCTCCAGGCGCCCGTGGGTCTGGTGGTCAGCCACGTCCCGCCCACCGGCCCGGTGCTGGGCACCACGAGTGTCCCGGCGGCCACCGAGTACAGCGTGGTCGCCGCGATCACCCTGCTGTGGCTGGCGGTGACAGCGGAGGGCCTGGGCATGGGCTGGGTGAGCCTCGTCTACCCCGACCACCTCTCCGACAGCGTCCCCCTGCCGGACGGGGCCCGACCGCTGGCGTACCTGTGCCTCGGCCACCCCGCCCTCGAGCTGGACGAACCGTTGTTGCAGACCGTGGGGTGGGGACGCCGCTCACCGCTGGCGGTCGACTGGGTCTAGGCCCGCGTCCGAATCCTGGTCCCGTTTCCGGGTAGAGTCGCTCAGAATCCGTACCTGACCGCCCATGCCGCGGTCTGCGCCCGGCTCCTGGTCGCGGTCTTGCGCATCAGATGATCGACGTGGGTGGCCACGGTTCGCCGCGAGATGTACAGGCGCTCCGCGATCTCCGGATTGCTCAGCCCGTCCCGTATCAGGGCGAGGATCTCGCGTTCACGGTCGGTGAGTCCCGACGTCATCCGCACGTGGACGGCCCAGGCTGTGTGTGCCAAACGGTCCACCGTTTCCCGGAACATCTCCTGTGTGCGACTGTCGAAACTCGGTTGAGCGATATTCGTGTGAATGAATCCGAAAATTGATCCATCCCTCGCGATGAGCGGCCGGGTTATCCCGTTCCTATATCCCGCAGGCTTGAGGGTTTCATTGACGTACTCGGTATCAATGAATTCCGAACGTTCCCACGGATATATACCGCCCGGATCGCTCACATGCCGAGAAATTCTTCGCCGGGTCGCGCCAAACCATTCTTTCTCGTAAACACCCGCGACCCCCGGCTCATAACCGATATTCGACACCAATTGAGGTGTCCTGTCGGAGGTCGACAGGATCGTCAGCGCGATTGCATCGACCTTGAGCACGTACTGCGACAACTGCAGGGCACCGTCCACACGGCGCACGGGGTGCTGGTCCGTGGCATCGGCGATGGACTGCGCCATTGCCTCGATCGTCGCCTTCATCTTCCTCACCACCCTGTGTCTACTCAACTCTGTCGACTCGGGCCCCGCAGTGGATCGTTCACCGATCCACGCGTACGTGCTCTCATTATGAGCGATATTGTTTCGAACTCGTAAACCGTGCGAGTTATCCGCGTAAAGTCTCCGGATTTATCCTCGCAAGATCCGTCAGCTGACGGATGGCCGGCACGCGTTCTCCCTCCATATTCTGGTGAGGCGACTTCTACACGAGAAGCTCAAGCCCGCACTCATTTATTCTGGGAGAATCAGTGTTCAGATCACGCACGCTCACACGAATGGCCCTCATTTCCACCGCGTCGATCGGACTGTTGTCTCTCACTGCCTGCGGTGGGAACAGCGGCAGCGGGACGGCCGTCTCCGCGGACTGCGAGGAAGTCCGGACGATCGGTTTCAGCCACCCGATCGGTGAGGTCGACTTCGTCAACACCCTCAAGAACTACGCCGCGGAGTACGGTGCCACCTCCGAATGCGTCGAGGTCCTTCTCGACAGCACGATCGAGTCAAACCTCGAGTCCCAACGGGAGACGGTGGAGAGCTGGGTCAACCAGCAGATCGACGCGATCGTCATCTGGCCGACCGACCCCGGCGCCTTCGCCGGGCTACAGCAACAGGCCCAGGCCAACGGGACGGCCTGGCTCACGTACTCCTCGAACATGGACGGCCAGGACGGCAGCGTCGGGTTCGACAACGAATACTCCGGCAACATGGTCGCCGAGCACCTGGACGGCTGGCTGGACGAGAACTACCCGGACGGCACCGACGGCATCACCGCGGCGATCACGGAGATCCCGTCCCTGCCGCCGCTCGCCGGCCGGTGGCAACCGGTAGCCGCGATGCTGGAACGACGCGGAATCGAGATCGTCTCCCTCCAGGACTGCGGCGACACCACCTGTGGCCGTCAGGTCGCGGACGACGCGATCGCGGAGAACGACGACCTCCGGATCTTCATCGGCACCAACGACGACGCGGCGCTGGGCGCCCTGGGCGCGTTCCTCGCGTCGGACATCCCGCCGGAGGAGACCTACATCGTCGGCAACGACGGGCTGCCGGAGGCATTCGAGGCGATCGAGAACGGCACCCACTACAAGGCCAGCGCCGCCATCGATATCCAACACCTCGCCCGCTCGATCGTCGACAACTCGCTCGCGGCCATCACCGGAGAGGGCGACCCGAACAATGAATCGCCCTACCACATGGTCACGCTCGAGGACCCCGACGTCCTCGCCGAGATGAAGGCGCAGTTCCAATGAGCCGCGCGTCCCAGACCACGGAACGGCCCCCGGGTGCGGATCCCGGCGCGCGGAGCGACGGCCAGGACCGCGGCACCGGACCGGCGGCCCCTCCGGAGCGGAGCACAGGAAGCGGACTCGACGTCCGCAATCTCACCAAGCGCTTCGGATCGACCACCGTCCTCAAGGGAGTCGACCTGGAATTCCGCACAGGCGAGGTCCACGCTCTCCTCGGTGCGAACGGCGCGGGGAAGTCGACACTGCTGAGCTGCTTGAGCGGGGCCCATCGTCCGAGCAGCGGCGAGGTCGTGGTGGGTGGGACGTCGTACGACGGCTTCACCCCCACCTCCGCTTTCGACGCCGGCATCGCCGTGATCTACCAGCACTTCCAGCTGGCCGGGTCGCTCACGGTTGCGGACAACGTCTTCCTCGGCGACGAACTCACGAGGAGCGGTGTTCTCGGTCGCCAGAAGCAGGAACAGATCACCCGCGAACTGCTCGACAGCCTGGGCGTGGACATCGACCCGAGAACGCCCGTGGAGAAGCTCTCGATCGGCCAACAGCAGATCGTCGAGATCACCCGCGCTCTACGACGCGAGCCCTCGGTCCTCATCCTGGACGAGCCCACGGCGGCACTCGGCCGGACCGAGGCTGCGTCACTGCTGAAGACCATCCGCAGGCTCGCCTACGAGCGGCGCATCGCCGTAGTGTTCGTGACCCACCTGCTGGGTGAGGTCATGACCGTGGCCGACCGGGTCTCCGTCCTGCGGGACGGCCGCGTGTTGTGGACCCGGGACCGGGGGGACGTGACCATGGACGCGATGGTCAGCGGCATCTCCCCTGCAGTCACCGGCACGGACGAACGCACCGAGCGCGCCCCCGGACCGACGTTCGTCGAGTTCTCGGGGTTCCGGACCTCCTACTGCGGCCCGCTGGACCTCGAGATCGGTGAAGGGGAGATCGTCGGCCTGTACGCCATGATGGGCGGCGGCCGGACCAATCTCCTCGAGACCATCGCGGGCGCTCGACGCGCCCGCGGTGGAACGCTCACCGTCGGGGGTGCCGACGCCACCGCCGGTTCACCCCGACAGGCGTCCCGCAAGGGCATCGCCCTGGTGGCTTCCGACCGTCCGGCGCAGTCCCTGTTCGGTGATCTCTCGGCCCTGGACAATCTCTTGATGCCCCACTTCCGCGGTTCACGGCTGGGGATACGGCTCCCCCGCCGCGAGAAGCCGGTCTTCGACAGGGTCGCCGAGATGGTCCAGCTGTTGCCGCCGGACGCGGAGGCGACCGGCGGCTCGTTCTCCGGTGGCAACGCCCAGAAGATCATGGTCGGTCGCTGGCTGGCCGACCTCGGCGACTGCCGCTTCCTGCTCCTCGACGAGCCCACGCAGGGGGTCGACATCGGATCACGCGAGCAGATCTACCGGCTGGTCCGCGAGTTCGCGTCCCAGCCCGGCCGCTCGGTGATGTTCACGACGTCCGATCCCGAGGAGGCCGTTGCCCTGGCGGATCGGATCGTGGTGCTCCACGAGGGCCGGATCAGTCAGGTATTCGGCCCCGACGTCGGTGAGGACGCACTCCTGTCCCACGCACAGTCGGCGGCCGTCGAGTCACATGAGGGAGTACCCGCATCATGAGCGTCGCCACACTGACGGCCCCGCCCCACGGGAGCCCGGAAGACAGTCGTCAAGACCCCAGCCCGCTCATCACCCGCGACCTCCTACTCAAGGCTATCGGCGCCGTGATGCCGGTGGCGGTGGTCCTGCTGATGGTCTACTTCTCCGTCAACACGACCGCGTTCCTCACGGTCAACAACCTGCTCACCGTCATCACACAGAACGCCCCGCTGATCATCATCAGCATGGCCTTCGCGATGCTGCTCATGTCCGGGTACGTCGACCTCTCCGTCGGCTCGACCATGGCGGTCTCCGGCGTGGCGGGCGCCCTGGCCTTCGGTCCGCTCGGCTTCCTCGGCGGCGCCGCCGTGGCAGTCGGAGTCGGCGCGCTGGTCGGTGCCGTCAATGGCGGACTCATCGGGTACCTGGCGATCTCACCGATCGTCGTCACCCTCGGCATGTTGGCCGTGGGTCGCGGCGCCGCCATGACCCTGTCACCCGACCCCCTCTACGGTTTCAACGACACCGTCCGCGCCTTCGGCACCGGAAGTGTCCTCGGCATCTCCTACATAGCCTGGGTCGCCATCGCGGTGGCGGCGATCTGCATCCTCGTCATGAGCTTCACCGCTCTGGGCAAACACATCATGGCGATCGGCGTGAACACCCGCGCCGCGTTTCTCACCGGGATCAAGGTGAGGACCACGATCTTCTCGCTGTACGTCGCCGTGGGCGCAGCAGCCGGTGTAGCCGGACTCGTCCTGGTCTCCCGTCTCGACTCCGCCCCGGCGGGGACGCTGGGGGCAGGCTTCGAGGTCACGGTCCTGTCCGCGGTGCTCCTCGGTGGCATCCCGTTCACCGGCGGCCGCGGAAGCCTGTGGCGAGTCCTGTTGGGCGTCTGGTTCATCTCCGTGCTGAGAAACGGTCTCACGCTGATGAACGTCGGCTCGGAGATGGTCAACATCGTGTCGGGGATCGTGCTGATCATCGCCGCCGGTCTCGAAGCGCTCCGAATGTACCTGCGACGCAAGCTCTAGCCCCACCCATCCAGACCCAGGAAGGAATCCGGTCATGACCGCACTTCAGACCGCACCCCCGGGACCGCTGCAGTCCGACCCGACGCTCGCCGCTCCTCCACCGACGATGGCCAGCCCGAACTGGTGGGGAGCGGACTCGATCCGCTTCCGCGCGACCAACCCCTCGGGCCACGCGGTGTTCGTCAAGAGTCACACGCCCTCCGCCCAGAGCTACATCGACGTCCCGTCGGCGGTCCGAGCCACCCGAGCCGCCGGCGACGCCGGGCTGGGTCCGGTACTCCTCGGTTTCGACCGGGACAGCGGGCAATTGGCGCTGGAGGACCTCACCGATTCGCACAAGACGGCAACCCTCGCCGATCTCCAGGAACCGGGGCGACGCGCCGACTACTTCAGGACGCGCAGTCGCTTCCGGGAGATCGACGACCCCGGCCTCCGTCAGGCCACCGTCTTCGACGACATACGGAATCTCCACGAGCGGATCGCACCCCTGGATGCAGTGCTCCCGGGCGACATCGGGTGGATGCACGCGCTGATCGAGGAGATCGGCGACCGGGTGTCGGCTCTCGGGTTCGACGCCGTGCCTGTCCACGGCGACGCCAACTGTTCGAACGTCGCACTCGGGTCGGACGGTCAGCCCACTCTTCTCCTCGACTTCGACTGGGCCGCGCTCGCCGACCCGCTCCAGGACATCGGCTCCGTCCTCCTCGAGTTCTCGTACTCCGAGTACGACGGCCGGGAGCTCTTCGAGGAGGCCTGGGGGACGTTCGACGAGGGCCTCTACGCCCGGGCCCGTCTCTACAGCGCGGCCGAGGCCTACCGCGCGGCGCTCGTCGGAGTACTGGCCGACAGTCTCGACCCGGGCACCCAGGAGTACTCCAAGTTCTCGGACTGGATGTTCCTGCGCGCCCGCGCTGCTCTGACCGCCCGCACGACCGACGACCACATGAGGATGGCGCGATGACCACGACGACCCTCGGAGCCGCCAGTACGCCCGCCGAACACGAAGCGGAGAGGCACATCCGCCACGTGGACGAGTGGACGGGGCGCGACGTCTCCTACGAACCGGTGGTGGGCGGCCTGCAGAACAGCAACTGGCTGGTCCACGTCGAGGGCGACGACGTCCGGTACTTCCTCAAGGTGCCCGGCGACGGCACCGACGCCTTCATCGACCGGCAAGTGGCGAACATCGCCGCCGAGCGGGCCGGCGCGATGGGCATCAGCCCCCGGGTCGCGCATTTCGACAGCGGCACCGGAACCGAGATCTCGGAGTTTCTCGAAGGCTATCGCGCCTGCACGAACGGGGACATGAAGAGCTGGGACACCACCAGGGACGTGCTGGGGCTCTACGACAGGTTCCACACCATCCCGGCATTACCGCTGACCAAGACGATGTTCGACCTCGTCGACGAGCACCTCGAGCAGGTCCGGAACCTGCAGGTGCGGCTCCCCGACTTCGCCCACACACTCGTCCGCGAGTACGCGCGCGCCAGGGCCGCTCTCCACGCCTCCGGGTTGGACCTCGTGCCCTGCCACAACGATCCGATGCCCGGCAACTTCCTCGTCGCCGAGGGCGGGCCGATGAAACTCGTCGACTTCGAGTTCGCCTCGAACAACGACCGCGCCTACGATCTCGCGCTGATCCTCGCCGAGTTCTTCTACGACGAACCGACGTCACTGAGATGCATCGAGGAAGCCTACGGGCACACCGGGTGGAGCACGGTCGCCCGCGTCCAGGTGTGCCGGTTCATCGCGGACCTCAAGTGGGGACTCTGGGGCTGCGTCAACCACCAGCTCAACAGCACCTGGGATTTCGATTACCACAAGTACGGGGTGCTGAAGCTGTTCCGGGCGCGGGGCCAGATGAACGATCCCCGGTGGTCCCAATGGCTCGGGGCACTGTGATGGCGTCGGACCGCGGAGCCGCGGCAGGGGGGGCCACCTCGGCGCCGAACGTCTTGGCGGCGCGGAGTGTCCCGACGACACGATTCCTCGACCCTGACAGATTCCTCGCCGACTTCCACGCGAGCACCGTCTTCGGCGCGACCCCCGGCGGGGGGCTCGACCGCCAGGCCGGGACTGCCGATCACGGTCGGGTCCGCGACTGGTTCCAGGAGCTCGCCGAGAACGCCGGATTCACCGTGCGCACCGACCACATCGGCAACATCTTCGCCCTGCTCGAACTGGTGCCGGGGGCTCCCTTCGTGCTCGTCGGATCGCACACCGACAGCCAACCCCGCGGGGGCCGGTTCGACGGCCCGTACGGGGTCGTCGCCGCACTCCATGCCGCGATCGCCGTGAAGCACGCCGTCGATCGGGGCGAGCTCCACCCCTCCTTCAACCTGTCCGTCGTGGACTGGTTCAACGAGGAGGGGTCACGGTTCGGCCCGTCGATCATGGGGTCATCGGTGTTCACCGGTGCGATAGACATCCACACAGCTCTGTCGACTACGGACCCGGACGGGGTCAGCGTCGCCGACGCCCTCGAGGCCACCGGGCGCCTGGGCGAGGCCCTGGATCTGGACGTCGCGGCCTACGGCGAGATCCACATCGAACAGGGCCGGCGGCTCGAGGAGTCCGGGATCGACGTCGGTGTGGTCTGCGGGAACTGGACCGCCCAGAAGCTGCGCGCCCGGGTGATCGGCGAACAGTCCCACGCCGGCACTCTCCTGGCCTACCGAAAGGACGCGCTGCTGCCGGCCGCGAAGATCGTCTCGCTGGTCAACGACCTCGCCAAGGACTACCCGGCCGCGGAATTCCTCTCGTCGGTCGCCCAGTTCGACGTGACCCCCAACACCCCGAGCGTCATTGCCAGTCAGGTGGATCTGATCCTCGACATCCGCGGCAGACACCACTCCGATGTCGCGAACGCACGAGCGGAGATCTCCCGGCGGCTCACGGAGCTGTCCGCCGAGCATGCCGCCGACATCGAGATCGACGAGTTCGTGCTCCGCCCACGCAGCGAGTTCTCGGCGGCGGGTGTGCGGTTGGCACGCGAGGCGACCGAATCCGAGGGCCTCAGTGTGATGCTCATGGACACCCTCATCGGCCACGACTCGGTCGCGATGAACCAGCGGTACCCCACGGTCATGCTGTTCCTGCCCTCCAAGGACGGCGCCTCGCACTGCGAACGGGAGTTCTCCAGCGACACCGACATGGTCAAGGGCCTGCGCGCGCTGACCGCGGTCCTCTCCCGGCTCGTCCAGCACGACCTCCGCTGAGCCCACCGCGCAGGTGTCAGACCCACTCGAAGACAGGACCTACCGGATGTCGCACGAAGTGCTCACACACGAGAAATCGCTGACCGCACGACCGTCCGCCGAACTACGCCAGGGATTCTTGGACGGCGGGATCACGCCATTGGATGTCCTGGAAGACACCCTCGCGAGAATTGCCGAGGTCAACGACAGCATCAACGGAATCGCCTTCCTCAACCGGGCGGAGGCCGAGAGGCAGGCCGCGGCCTCCGGCGAGCGTTGGCGAGCGGGCCGCCCTCTGAGCCTGATCGACGGTCTTCCCATCTCGATCAAGGACAGCATCAACGCGGTCGGCACCCCGTGGCGGCACGGTTCCCGAGGCCACGTCGAGGTCCCGGTCGCAGCCGCCGACTCCCCGCCCGCAGCGCGGCTCAAGGAGGGCGGCGCGGTGATCTTCGCCAAGACGACGATGCCCGATTTCGGTATGTCCGCCTCCGGCGTGAGCTCGCTGTACGGGATCGTCCGCAACCCGTGGAACCTCTCGACCAGCCCCGGGGGCTCCAGCTCGGGGGCCGGGGCCACGCTCGCCGCCGGCATAGGAGTGGCCGGGATCGGCACCGACATCGCCGGGTCCGTGAGAATTCCCGCGAGTCACTGCGGCCTGTTCGCTCTGAAACCGACCCAGGGACGGATCCCGCACCTCGCCCCGAGCACCGTGCGCTCTCCCGGTCCGATGGCCCGCTCGGCCGGGGAGGGTGCGGAGCTCTACACCGTGGTCGCCAGGCCGGACCCCCGCGACAACTCGAGTCTTCCCGGTCCGCCCGTCGGTGTCCCTCCCCTACCGGGCGCAACCGATGTCCGCGATCTGCGGGTCGGTCTCCTGCTCGACCTCGGCTACGGAGAGGCCCTCCATCCGGACGTCGCGGCGGTAGTGCTGGACGCCGCCGAGGTCCTCCGCGACGCCGGGGCCGAGGTGACCGAGGTCCCGCCGGTGTTCGACGAGGATCCGTACGCGCCATTGGACAGGATTTTCCAGGTCCGCGCTCGCACGGAATGGGAGGGGATACCGGGGCATCTGCGGGACGCGGTGCTCCCCGCGATCGCCGACTGGTGTGCCGACGCCGGCTCACTGGGCGCGACGCAGTACTCCCGGGACCTCCACCTGGTCCAGTCCAGCGCGACCCGGGTGTACGACCGTCTCTCCGCATTCGACATCGTCGTCTCGCCCACCCTTCCCGGTGTGGGTTACAGCGCGGAGATGGTCGGTCTCGACGAGGACCGGCCACTCGCACACTGCTCGTGGACCTGTTGGGGCAACCAGACCGGACAGCCCTGTGCCACCGTGGCGTTCGGGTCCGCCGACGGTCACCCGATCGGCGTACAGATCTGGGGTCGCCGGTTCGACGACGAGCGGGTGCTCGCCCTGGCGCAGTGGCTCGAGCTCCGCCGGCCCGTCGAGATGCCCTGGCCGACCTTCCCCTTCCCCGACAGACCGCTCGACACCGGCTTCTACCGGGGAAGCCGATCGCCCGGGGTCTACGGAGCGACCACCCCCCGCACCGGCGGGATCGCCTCATGAGCACGAGTGGCGCAGTCCGCGCCGTCGTCTTTGACCTCGACGGGACGTTGATCGACTCCGAGCCGTACTACAACGACGCGTGTCGGACCATCGCCGGGGAATCGGGGCTGGACTGGACCGAGGCCGAGGCCATCGCATCGGTGGGGATGTCCCTCACCGATCAGGCGTCGCTGTTGCAGCGGCTCGGTGTCGGGGTACCGGCGCACACGCTCACCGCCCGGATCGCAGCAGAGGTGACCGCGCGACTCGGGTCCGACGTGCCGTGGCTCCCGGGGGCGCTGGAGTTCATCTCGTCGTTGCGGGCTGCCGACTACCGTGTCGGGCTCGCCACGATGGCCTTCCGCGAATCCGTGGAGCAGCTCCGCGCGGCGCCCGGGGCGCCTGTCTTCGACGCCACCGTGTGCGGCGACGAGGTGGACAACGGCAAGCCGGCGCCAGACGTCTATCTGGAGGCCTGCCGTCTGCTGGGGGTCGACCCCTCCGACGCGGTGGGCGTCGAGGACTCACGGCGGGGTCTGACAGCCGCCCGGTCCGCGGGACTCCGGACCATCGGGGTCCGGTGCCACGAGGAGATCGCTCCGGAGCTGACCGACGAGAGGTGGAGTTCGCTCGACGGCAAGACGGCCCACCACGTCGCCCCATCGGGGATCTCAGACCCGTCACCAGCGAGAATCCGTCAGTTGGCGGATAGAGAACGCTGAGTGGTCCTGCAACCATCACACACGACATCCCCACTTGAGATGAGGCACCTGCAATGGCAGCACGGTCGACGATCATGGACGCCAACTCGTTCCGCTCGGAACACGCCGATCGGCTCGATATGGACACGCGCAAGCTGACCGATCGACGCGATGAGCTACTGGGGGGATCCTATCGACTCTTCTACCGCAACCCCGTCCACCTGGTCCGGGGCGAGGGCCAGTACCTCTGGGACGCCAACGGCACGAAGTACCTGGACATGTACAACAACGTGGCCAGTATCGGACACGCACACCCCGCGGTGGTGGAGGCCGTCCACGCCCAGATGAAGCAGCTCAACACACACACGCGGTACATCCACGAGCGGATCCTCGACTACACCGACAGCTTCCGGAACACGCTTCCGGACTACATGGATCCGATGGATTTCAAGGCGATGTACGTGTGCACTGGGTCGGAGGCCAACGACCTCGCCCTGAGGGTCGCCAAGTCGTTCTCCGGCGGAACCGGGTTGATCGCCACCACCGAGGCCTACCACGGTAATTCCGAACTCTCCTCCGGGGTCTCCCCCGCCCTCGGTGCAGGCCAGCCGGTCGGCAGCGACGTATGGCTCATCGAGGCCCCGGACGCGTACCGCACGGGGGAAGCCGATATCGGGGCGTGGTTCGCGCGTCGCATCCGCGAGACCATCGCCGACATGGCCGAGGCCGGGGTGACATTCGCCGGGTTCATCGCGGACTCCATCTTCTCGTCTGACGGGGTGCTGCCCGGCGATTATCTGACCGAGGCGATCGACGTGGTCCACGGTGCTGGCGGGATCTTCATCGCCGACGAGGTCCAGCCGGGGTTCGCGCGGACCGGGGATCACTTCTGGGGATTCGCCAACCACGGGGTCACCCCGGACATCATCACCACGGGCAAGCCGATGGGCAACGGGATCCCGGTCGCCGGGATCCTCGCGAGGTCCGACGTACTCGAGGCGTTCAGCGGGTCGCTGCCGTACTTCAACACGTTCGGGGGAAATCCGGTCTCCATGGCCGCAGCGCAGGCCGTCCTCGACGTCATCGAGCGTGAGGGGCTGCAGGAGCACGCCAGGACTGTCGGTGCCGAGGCGCTCGACGCGTTCCGGCAGGTCGGCGAGCGCCACCACCAGGTCGGCGACGTCCGGGGGGCAGGCCTGTTCATCGGGTTCGAACTGGTCACCGACCCCGCCACGCGCGAGCCGGACCACGCCCTGGCACTCGACATGCTCGAGGAACTCAAGGCCCGCGGGGTCCTGACCTCGGTCGCGGGTCCCTACGGCAACGTACTCAAGCTGCGCCCACCGTTGCCCTTCACCCGCTCGGACATCCCGTGGGCCGCGGATGCCCTCGACGAGTCGCTCCGGGTACTCACGGCGCGGGGGTGACGCCTGGGGCGCGGTAGCTGCCGCATCGTCGCGACCGCGCCCCACCGACTCACGGCCCCTGGCTACAGCTCGTCTAGTGCGCCCACCCGCCGACTCCCGGACGCGTGGCCGGTGTCCGCCCTGAGAACAACCCCGCATTCCTCACCCGATCAGCAGCATGACCACGTTGACTCCCGCGATGGCGATCGCCGCGTAGAACGGTCCCTTCCCCGTGGTGCGGGTCGCTGCCACCGCCACCACGAGCACTACGGCCAGCAGGATCCACTGACCGGCCGACGGTGGAGTGCCCCGGCCGAAGACGGAGACAACCGTTGCGACGACGAGTGTCAGCGCGGCCATAGGAGCGACTGTGGTGGGCGCCAGCCGGTGAGGGAATCCTCGGACTCCGGTCGCCGCATCGTCGGCGAGGTCGGGCATGGCATTGAGCAGGTGCGCGGCAAAGCCGAGCACTGCACCGACGGCGACCATCCACAGCGGCGGCAGAGCGGCCGGGTCCCGAGCCAATGACACCACGGCGGGCAAGCTGCCGAAGGCGAGCGAATACGGGAGCCACGACAGCGCGGTGGACTTGAGCCTGACGTTGTACGCCAGAGCGGCACCGACCCCACACGTGAGATGGAGAAGGCCGGCGCCGAGCCCGCACAACAGCGACGCGACAACACACACCAGACCTGCCACACCGATTGCGAAGCGCACCACCTTCGCTGAGATCTGACCGGTCGCGAGTGGTTTGTCGCAGCGACCGACCCGACGATCGCGGTCCCGGTCCCACAGATCGTTGGTCCATCCCACGACCAGCTGACCACTCAGGACAGCGAGAAAGAGCATCACCGCGGTGTACGCGCTCACGCCCATACTCGCCGCGAGCACCAGGGTGAGCACAGTGACCGCAACAGCCGGAACGGGGTGAGCAGTCCGTGCGAGAGGAAGAATCATGGGGGTCTGTATCCAGCGCGATGTGTCGCCGGCCGTTGACGCCGTCTGCAGTTCAGGGCGAACTGATCAGCCGAGGTGTCCCACCCTCGACGAGCAGGGCGTGGTCGTCGTTGACAAAGGTGAGCGGGTAGTCGCTCCCGTAGGTGTCCTTGAGTTGCGCGATGAGCGCGGGAGGGTAGGGCGGCAAAGCGCCATCCGCGTGGGGGATCACGACGGTCTCGACCAGACCGAGTCCGCTGCGGTCGGCGAGATCGGGCGCGGCGGAGGGGTCGTCCATGACGCTGATCGGTTCGATGCTGGGTCCGGTGATGACCGATCCGGCGCTCGAGCCGATGTAGGGCAGTCCCGCGCGCACCCGTTCGACGAGGACCGCATCCGCACCATGACGACGCAGCGCCGCCAGGAGTACGAAGGTGTTGCCGCCTGCGACATAGAGGACGTCGACCCGGTCGAGCACGCCTGCGAAAGCACCCGCCTCATCGAAGTCGGCGGCGGTGATGTCGGTCAACACGTAACCCAGGTCCGAGAGCTGCGCGCGCTCTGCCGCCACGAAGGCCGCGCCCGCGTAGGGGCTGGCGGCGTCGTTCAGGTACCCGATGCGCACCGCGGGCGCGGGACGGGCGACGTGCTCGGCGACGAAGTCGGGCACGGCGCCGACGCCGAGGGACAGCAGAAGCAGGTTCATGGCGCCACTCTACGAGGGTGACCGGGTGCCCTACGGCGTGATCCTCCGAAGGCTGCCCCCTCTCTTGCCTCACCCCGGCAGTCGACCAATTTCGCATCCCTTGACGTTGACGTAACAGCGTCGCAACGAAAGACCCTTTGACTAATTCCGATCGAATGATCGATTTGAAGGAGTCACATGGAACCCGCCCTGCGCCCGGCCCCCGCGGCCTACCGGCGCCACCTGTTCCACTCCCGCGACGCGGCCCCTGACCTGTGCTCCGACGTCTACTGGGTCCAGGGGAGCCGATATTTCTGCGACGCCCGGTTCTCCACCAACTCCTCGGGCACGAGGGATTTCCACATGGGTTTCGCCGGCGAACTCGAGTGCACGAACGCCGCCACCGGCGAGTTCGAGTGGATCCACGCCATCGCCGCCGGAGAAGCCTTCGGGTCCGCCGACATCGGGCAACTCTTCGACGTGCCGGGGTGGGGACTGCTGGAGGTGGGCCGAGATCTCGACTACGTCGAACTCTGGCAGCAGTGCACCGACGAACCCGGACCGGTGTGGGAGGCCAGGGGGGTCGACGAACAGGGCACCGAGGCACTGGTCGTCTGTGTCGGCGACCGCTTCGGCCTCGCACTCGGCGCCGATCCCACGGAGGGTCGGCCGTCGTCGGTCCATATCGGATCGCGTGCCGGTCAGAACTGGCTGGCGCGGTACTCGTCGTGGTCCGGGCCCGAGCATCCCCTCTTCTCCATCTCCCCTCAACCCGACGGCTGTTTCGCCATCTCCTGGCAGGCCGGCGAGCACTCAGGTTCACCCGTGTCCTTCCACCCGATCCAGCAAGGAGCCAAGAATGAGTGACCCCCACCGTCCCGCCGTCGACTTCGAGTCGATCCCGGTCATCGATGTGTCTACGCTCGCCGATCCCGGTGGCCCCGGAGCCGAGTGCGTCGACCAACTCGGCAAGGCCGCCCAGGGCGTCGGATTCCTCCTCATCGTCAACCACGGCGTGGCCGACGAGACGTTCCGGGCGATGCACGAGGCCTCGCAGCGGTTCTTCAGCCAGCCGGACTCCGTCAAGCGGGAGGTGTACATCGGCAACTCCACCAACCACCGCGGATACGTCCCGATCGGCGAGGAGGTCTTCGCCGGCGCCACCCCGGACCTCAAGGAGGCCTACGACCTGTCCATCGATCTGCCGGCGGACCATCCGGAGTACCTGGCCGGCAACCCGCTGCTCGGGCCGAACCAGTGGCCGGAACTGCCAGGGTTCGAGGAGGCGGTCATGAACTACTACGACGAGGTGTTCACACTCGGGTCGCGGCTTCTCTCGGCGTTCGCCCGGTACCTCGAGATCGATCCGGCCACGTTCCTCGGGTCGGTAACCCAGCCGCCCTCGCAGTTGCGGCTCATCCACTACCCGTACGACCCCGACGCGGAGGACCGCCCCGGGATCGGAGCGCACACCGACTACGAGGCGCTGACGCTGCTGAAGCCCACCGCTCCCGGGTTGGAGGTGATGAACGGCCGGGGAGAGTGGATCGAGGTCCCGTACCGCGAGGACGCGATCGTCGTCAATATCGGAGACCTGCTGGAGGTCTGGACCAACGGCGCCTTTGTCGCCACGTCGCACCGGGTCAGGAAGGTCTCGCGGGAGCGCTACTCGTACCCGCTGTTCTTCACCGTCGACTACGACACGGTGGTCGCTCCCCTGACATTCCCCGGCTCGAACGACTCGACGTACGAGCCGCTCCACGCCGGCGAGCACCTGTTCGCCCAGACCGCCCAGAGCTTCGCCTACCTGAGGCGACGGATCGCGGCGGGTGACCTCGCGCTCCCGGAGGGCGCTCGTCCGCTGTACTCGCTCGGCCGCGAGACCTCCCTGGTAGGTGAATCGCAATGATCAGTCTCGCAATCGGAGGCACCGTCGCCCTGCTCGTCGTCCTGGGCTTGTTGTCCTCCAAGAGGGTCAAGGGACAGAACTACAACTTCGCGGTCGCGGGGCGGACGCTGACCGTGCCCCTCGTCGCCGTCCTGCTGATGTCGCAGGTGATCGACTCCAACGCGACCGTGGGTGCGGCAGATCTCGCGGGCGGCTTCGGCTTCTGGGCAGGTGCCGCGATGCCCCTGGGTATCGCCGTGTCATTCCTGCTGATGGGGCTCTTCGTGGCCGAGAAGGTCCGGGAGCGCGAGCTGTACTCTCTGCCCGGTTACTTCCGGCAGACATTCGGACGCACCGGTGAGGTCCTGGCGGCTGTCCTGACGGTCTCCAGTTTCGGAATCCTCATGGCGGGCAATCTGGTCGCCCTGGGGCACATGATGGACCACTTCGTCGGAGTGCCCTACTGGGTGGCGATCGTGTTCGTCACCCTCGCGATCCTGGCCTACACGATGGTCGGCGGGATGTTCGCGTCGGTGTACACCGGACTGTTCCTCATGGCGGTCATGGCGGTCGGGTTCGTGGGACTGACGCTCTGGATGTTCCTCGGCCCCGGCTACACGGCGCCGGAAGGTCTCGGCATCACTGATCTCGAACAGCTGACCGCCCCGGCCGCGGGCGCGGCGATCAACTGGGCGACGCTCTTCGCTCTGGGCTTCGGCAACCTGGTGGCCATCGACGTGTTCCAGCGCGTGTCCTCGGCCAGGACCGCCCGGAGCGCCAGGACCGCGAGCCTGATCGCCGCCGTCGGAACAGTGGTCCTGTGTGTCCCGTTGGCCGCGGTCGCCGTGGCCGGAGCGGGACTGCTCGGGGACACCGCCTCCGACTCGCCGATCCTCTTCCAGCTCCTCACCGGCCACGTGCCGACACCGATCGCGATGCTGGTGATCGCGGCCCTGCTCGCGGCCTCGCTCACCACGGTCAGCGGGATCCTCCTCGCGACCTCGTCCATCGTCGTGGGCACCATCCTCGACACGAAGAAACTGCGGCTGAGCGTGCTCCAGGCGTCGCGGTGGGCGATGGTCCCAGTGGCCGCCATCGGGATCCTGGTGGCTCTCCGGGTGAACCACACCGGGATCCTCCTCACCCTGACCTTCGACCTGCTGTGTGCGAGTCTCGTCGTACCGTTCGTGCTCTCCCTGTGGACACGACTCGTCAGCACGAGGGCGCTGGTCATCTCCGCGGTGCTGGGCCTGGGTGTGCGTCTCGGGTTCTTCGTCCTCACTCCGACGATCTACGGGGTGGAGAACACTCTGCTGTACATCCCGAACGACATGGTCACCACGAGCGTCGACGGCTGGACCACGTTCCTCGCCGCGGCCGTGTCACTCGTGGTCTACGTGGCCGTGGCCGCCGCCGACACCCGGAACACCAGGTCGACACCCGCCGTCGACGAACCGGCACCGGACCGGGGGGTCGAGGTCCCCGCGAGGACCTAGTTTCCCCCGAAGGCGCCGTGCGCGAGCGGCGTCAACCGGGAGACCCCGGGCCCGGGGAGTCGAGAGCACCAAGTATCTCGATTCCCCGGGCCCGCGTCTCGTCGGTGAGGAGTTCGGGGACCCGTGCCAGCGTCAGCGTCGCATCCGCGACCCGGGTCGGGGTGTCGTCCGGGATCGGCGACCGCGTCCTACGCCGGTAGGTGATGACGTTCTCCACCATGCCGACGAGCATCGCCACGTCGACATCGGTGGCGGACTCACCCGTGGTGCGTTCCAACAGGACACGGTAGGCCTCGTGCAGTGAGTCACGGACCTCGTGGAACTCGCTGAACTGGTCGCCGTCGAGTTCCGGATCGAAGTAGAGGACCCCCAGATTCTGTGGGTCCTCGTGCAGCAACCCCGCATCCGCGTACGCCAGCGCCCACAGCAGGACATGCCCAGGGGCGTCGCTCGTCAGCAGACGATCAGCGATCCGGTGGGAGGGAAGCACGGTACCGAGCACCAGCCGCAGCAGTATCTCGTCCTTGGACCCGAACCAGTGGTAGACGCTGGCCTGCTGCAACCCCGCGCCCTCAGCGATGGCCCGGGTGCTGGTCCGGCCGAAGCCTCTGGTGACGAACAGCTCTCCCGCGGCGTGCAGGATGTCCTGCTCACTGCCGAGCCCGGTCGGCGACCCGGGGTTGCGGCGCGGCCGGCCACGAGTCTTGGTCACCTGGCCGAGGCTATCAATCCCCTGTTGAGCGCAGCGCGCTGGTCGCCGCCGGTCACCGAGAGGTCGCTCCGGCCGGGTTCAGACCGCAGCCACCTGCCGGCGCCGGAACCCGACCATGCCCGCCACAAGGTGGTGCAGTGGCGAGAGCGACCGTAGCCACCCGGGGAGGTCCAGCAGGTCGGCGAAATTGGTCACCAGGAACATCAGCGCCGAGCGGGAACCGAACCGCGAACTGCGAACTACCCGCGGGCGGACACTGCTTGCTTGGCGGCCTCGACTAGGTAGTCCGCCGCGCGGTTCATCTTCTTCAACTCCGCGACGGTCAGGTCCTTATGCGTGTACGCAGCCTTGTTCTTCAAGTTAAGCAGGGTGTTCAGATGCCGCTCGGATCCGCTGTCGGCCTTCTTCAGCAGGGCAACCGCCTCGCTGTGGTTACCAGTGTTCGAGTGCACGCCGAGCCGCGCACAGCAGATGACATCCGAGGCAGCAATGCCTGCGTCAACGTACAGGTCCCCGGCGGCGTTGGGCATCTCCTCCCCGAGGAGAGCCGCGGCGTCGAAGAACTCGGACGCCTTGGACATGCGCCCCGCGGTGACCACCGCATCGCAGTTCCGCTGCCCCGCCATCACGACCTCCTTGCCGAGCGCAGCTGCGCGATGAACCAGACCCGTGTCCCCGCGACGGTTAGACCTTGCTTCGCCACGTCGCGGAGCAGCGGCTCACCGGCGGCGGCTGCGGCGCGGAACTCGCCCTCGGCGAAATCGACGATGCGGCCTTCGTTGCCGGTCCACGCGGTAACCAGCCGGGCGAGTTCAGTCACCCGTTGCTCCCAGACGTCATTCTCGTAGTCGGTCGCGCGCACCAGGAACAGGTCGATGTCGCTACCCAGCGTCATGCGCCCCGTCGCCGCCGACCCGAACACCGCGCCGTACCGCAGCGTCGTCCCCCACTCGCCCAGGTGCTGGGTGAGGCGGCTCAGGAACGTGGAATTCAACCGAGATAGCTCCATGATCGGCTCGGTCGCGAGGTGCTCGGTGTTGAGGCGGTAGGTGTGCGTCCGGCCCACTTCGTCGTGCAGCACCACGCCCTGAGCAGTGAGGCGGTTGAGGACCTTGCGGATGCCCTCCCCTGATGCAGTGGAGAGGATTCGCTGGACCTGGCTGACCGTGAACGTGACGTCCGCGCTCGCCAGGACCGCCAGCACGTCGCCGTCCAGGGTCGGCGTCACCGTGGCGAACGGCTTATTCAGCTGCACAGTCCACACGCCCTTTCTCCAACTAAAGTTAGAGTAGCACAACTATAGTTGGAGAATGTCGAACGACGTCGCGGTGGTGCTTGCTGTCGAACCCGATTGGGGACCTCAGGGTTCGTAGCCGGTGTCGCGACCACCCTGCGCCTTGCCGTCAGCCTGCCGCCACCTGTCGGCGCCGGAACCCGACCAGGCCCACGGCCACGAGGAACCCCGCCAGGACGGTGACAGCCAGGAACGGCACCACGGCGAACTCCTCCACCGGGACCGCCGCGAGGTGGTGCAGTGGCGAGAGCGACCGGAGCCACTCGGGGAGGTCCAGCAGGTCGGCGAAATTGGTCACCAGGAACATCAGCGCGACAACCGCCCAGCCGACGGGGGCCGTCAACCGTGGCGCCCAGCCGTAGAGCGCGGCGCAGACACCCAGCACCAACAGCACCGCCGGGATGGTGCCGAGGTGCGCGCCGATCACCCCGCCGACGAGTGATCCGTCGCCGGTGACGCCCAGGGCGGCGAGCGCAGTGAGGACCCCTGTGGCCAGGAGTACGAGCACCGCACCTGCGGCCACGACCGCCAGGTGAGCGCCGGCCCACGAGACGCGGCTGACGGGCGTGGCCAACACGAGGTCGGCGCGGCCCCGACCCTCCTCGTCCCAGAGGGACTGCAGCGCGTAGACCACATAGGCGGCGGTGAGGACGGCGACGAACGACCCGAGGAAGGCCACGTAGCCGTTGACCAGGCCCTGGGCGCCGAACATGTCCTGCATCGCCTGCGGCATGTCCTCGCTCGCGCTGAGCATGGCGTCGGTGAACGCGCCGTTGACGGTGCCCAGGACGACGATGGCCGCGCCCCACCCGAGCAGGGCGCCGCGCTGGAGTCGGGCGGCCAGGCCCACCGGCTGTCCGAGGAACCGGCCGGCGTGCGCGGGGCCGGGGCGGGGGGCGAGGAGGCTCGCGCCGAAATCGCGACGCGACTGGAGGACGTACGCGGCGGCGGCACCGAGGACGGCGACGACGACGAGCGGGAGCAGCGGCCACCAGCGGTCGTACACGTAGGGGGCCGTCTGGGCGGCCCACCCGAGGGGCGAGGCCCAGGACAGGGCGGTGCCGCCGACGGCCGCCATGTCGCCGAGCGCACGGAGGATGAAGGACACCCCGAGCACCAGCCCGGCCATCCCCGCTGCCGCACGCGAGTACGCGCTGAGCTGCGCGGTGACCGCCGAGATCCCGGCGAAGGCCATACCGGTGAGCGCGGTGCCCAGCCCGATGAGCAGGGAGCCGAGGGGGGCGAATCCGTTGGCGATCGCCAGACCTGCCACCACCACACACGCGAGGGCGTTGGTGATCGCGGTGACGATCAGGGTGGCGGTGAGGGCGGAGTGCCGGCCGGTGACGCTCGCGCGGATGAGCTCGGCGCGGCCGGTCTGCTCCTCGACCCGGGTGTGCCTGGTGACCAGCAAGATGTTCATGAGCGCGGCGAGGAGGAACAGGTACGGGGCGTATCCGGCGGCGAAGAACCGCTCGAAGGTGGGGGCGTCCATGCCGAAGGCCGGGCCGGTGAACATCCGGCCGACCGGCTGGGTGAACAGGGGCACGACCGCGGCCAGGTCCTCCTCGGTCGGCGCCAGCTGCGGGAGGGCGGCGCCGATATAGACCACGAACAGTCCGAGGCCGCCGACCCAGGCCGGCAGCTTGATCCGGTCACGGCGCAGGTAGAACCGCACGAGGGTGCCGGTGCCGGCCAAAGCGGAAGCAGACCCTGTGGTGTGTGGGCGCCCGCGGGAGGCGGTGGGCGTGGTGGTCGTGGCGCTGCCGGTAATCGCGCTGCCGGTCATAGCCCTGCCCCCTGCTCCACAGGTCCGGTCTCCGCTGCTCCGGCCTCAACCGTGTCGCCGTAGTGGCGCATGAGCAGCTGTTCGAGGGTCGGGGGATGGGCGACCAGTGAGCGGACGCCCAGTGGGGCGAGTGCACGGACGGCCTCGTCGACACTGTCCCCGTCGACCTGGAAGCGGACCTCGTCGTCGTCGTCAATCTCCACATCGTGGACACCCGGGACCCGACGCAGGCCGTCCGCAGCACGGTCGGTACGGGCGACCATCGTGGTGCGGGTCATGTGGCGCAGCTCCTCCAGGCTCCCGGTCTCGACGGTGCGGCCCTGCCGCACGATGGAGATGCGGTCGGCGAGTGCCTCGACCTGCGCGAGGATGTGACTCGAGAGCAGGACGGTGCGGCCGTCTGCCTTGACCTCGTGGATCGTGTCCTGGAACACGACCTCCATGAGGGGGTCCAGACCCGCGGTGGGCTCGTCGAGCAGGAGCAGTTCCACGTCCGAGGTCAACGCGGAGATGAGTGCCACCTTCTGCCGGTTGCCCTTGGAGTAGGTGCGGGCCTTCTTGGTGGGGTCCAGGTCGAAGCGCTCGCACAGGTCGTCGCGACGGCGCCTGTCGAGCGGCCCACGCAGCCGGGCGAGCAGGTCGATCGCCTCGCCGCCGGTGAGGTTGGGCCACAGTTCCACGTCCCCGGGCACGTACGCGAGTCTGCGGTGGAGCTCGACGGCGTCCGTCCACGGGTCACCGTCGAGCAGTCGCACGGTTCCTCCGTCGGCGCGGAGGAGGCCGAGCAGGACGCGCATGGTGGTGGACTTGCCGGCGCCGTTCGGGCCGAGGAAGCCGTGCACCTCGCCCCGCGTCACGTCGAGGTCCAGGCCGTCGAGGGCGCGCGTGGTGCCGAAGGTCTTGACCAGTCCTCGCGCGGAGATCACGAAGTCGTTCATGGTGGTCACTACTCCTTCTCGGAATCGTCGAGGGTGTCGAAGGCATCCGCGAACCGGTCGATGGTGCCGGGTTCGAACAGGCCCTGGGTGAACAGCTCCACGACCGGGAGCATGTAGGGGGCGAGGTTCTCCGGCGGAGCCTCGGTGTCGAGGAAGTCCACGCCGAGCAGTCGGTTCATGTGCTCGTGCAGGACCAGCGATCCCAACGACCAGAGCACCAATACGACGTTGCGTTCTCGTGGGTGCGCGCTGGGCTTGATGAGGCCGGCCTCGACGGCGGCGCCGGTGTAGACCTCCGCGTCGGCGACCATCTCGTCGATGAGGTGCGCGATGTGATCGCCTCCCTCCGAGAGGGTTCGGGCCAGGTAGCGCAGCAGAGGGCGACTGTCCTCGATCTGCCGCAGCGCGAGGAGCGGGTCCAGCTGCGGACCCTGGCCCATCGCTGACTCCTTGCCCTGCCGCACCAGTCGCACCACGTGCTCGTCGCAGGCCTGGTGCAGCCGGTCCTTGCTCCCGAAGTGGTGGAGGATCAGCGCCTGCGAGACACCCGCCTCGGCGGCGATGGTCTTGAGGCTCGTCCCCTTGACGCCGTGCTCGCCGAACCCGGAGATCGCGGCGTCCAGGATGCGGTCGGCTGCGCTTCGATCGGCTCCGCTGCGGGCCGGGTCGTCGTCGGGCACGGCAACCACCTTTCGTCGTTGACTGACTGTTCAGTCAGCCTAACCCTGACTGAACGGTCAGTCAACGCATTTTGGGCCGGGGACAGAGCCGACGCACCTCGCGGTGGCGACGGACGCGCCCTCGCGGTCGCCCTACCGGGGAGCCCGGGCCCAGCCCGCCGTCTCCTCCGCCGCACGATGGGTCTGTTCGAGGAACCTCAGAACCAGGGCGTCGGGATCCGGTGCCTGTCGCACGAGGTCGTACGGCAGCACGTACTCACCGAGCCCGGCGTCCCAGTACGCGGGGGCCTCGACCGCCGGATGGGTGTCGTAGCCCTCGGGGTGGGGATAGGCGTACGAGTAGAAGATGCCCTCCTCCGCACCGCCCGGCCAGTACCCCGCGCTCGACACCTCGTCACTGTAGGCCTCGTGCATGACCCGGTCCGGGCAGTTCGGGACGCCACCGGGATGCTCGGGAGCGGGGCGTCCGGAGAACCGTGTGACGGCCAGATCGAATGCACCCCAGAAGAAGTGGACGGGTGAGGACTTTCCCCGGAACCCACCACGGAACGTGGACAGGACGCCGTGCGCGCTGACCAGAGACCTCCAGAAACGGGCCACGGCGTCAGCGTCATACGACGCGTGCGTGGTGTCTTCCGCGAAGGGGATCACCTCCGGCAATTCCACCGGTGTCCCGACGATCGGCACGTCGAACCCGAGATCACCCAGGTGTCCGGCGTAGTCGGCGTAGAAGTCGGCGACAGTCCGCGGTTCGAGCGCCATCCGACGGGTATTGCCGTCGGTGACGAGCAACAGGAGTTCGTGGTTGACAAAGTCGAAGCGGATCTCCAGGCCGCGGTGTCCGGCGACCATCAGGGACGTGGTGAGCCCCCGCGCGTCCACGTACAACGGGACGCCCCACCAGTGGTTGACCTCCGTCCCGAGGGCCATGCGCGTTTTTCCGACGATCTGAGTCCACAGGTGAAGTGTGTCCCTGGTGTCGATCCACGACTCCAGGGGCAGGGCCGGCCACGGCTCGTCTCGCGTCTCCATCGACATATGATCCCCGATCTCGGGGCCGCACGACACCCCCTGTGTGACCCGAGACCCTGCGTCACCCGCGTCGACGGCCGGGGCCCGGTGGACCTCGTGGTGAGCGGGGTGGCGACGCTCAGTTCGAGGTCGAGATCGAGCGCTCCTTCACCTTGAACCAGATCGAGAAGTCCTCGGCGGCCCGACGTACGACGTCGTAGCCCGACCCGCCGGTGAGATCGTTGAAACTGTCCCGCACGCCGTCGACACCGGTCGATCGGGTCTCCTTGGGAATGCCGAAACCCATCTTCCAGTCGGCGAAACTGCGTTCGGCTGCGGATTCCGTCAGAAGGACGCGGACACGACTGTGCCTGTCGTCTGCTGCGATACGCGTCATCAACTCGTCTATCGCGGCCGGAGGACCTTCGAGAAACTGGATGAAGCAGTTGTTCCTGAAGAGAAGGACGCCGGTGATCCCGGCTGCACGATTGCGCTCTCTGGAGGTGAACAGAATGGACTCCAAGTCGCCCGGCATCATCTTCCGCACCGGCACACTCGTATACACCAGGTACTTCAGTTGGCCGATCCCAGGCGAGGTGGGGGAATCAGTGTCCAGCGACATTCAACTCTCCATCGCTCGCATCGGAAAAGTACAGATCGTTCAGGCTGGCGATCGCCTCTTCCAGCGATCCGGACTCGCCTCGCGGCCTCGACATCCTGTCGTAGCAGGCAAAACTGCCGTCAGGGTTCTGGTCGATATAGCCCACAAAGTTCCCGCGGAAATTGCCGACGAAGAAATTGTCTTCCACCTGGGACCATCGTATTTCCTGGCCCCCATCGATCGCCGAAGTCACACCCACCCCCTTTTTCCCTACACGGTGTCTCACCATCTGCCGCGCGCGGCCGAAAAAGGGACGGGCACGCATCGAACACACAGCGCCATCATGATGCGCGTCGGGGGACCGCGCCACCGCTGACGCCGGTCGCGTCCGGCCCAGACGGCGTGCCACCGCGGCGCCCTCGGGCTGCCGGCCTCCGCCGCCCACGGCTTGGGGTCCGGGGTCCGGGGTCCGGGGTCCGGACCACAGTGCCGCCCCGGCCACCGAGCTGGGGCACACTGACCCGCATGTTACTGACGATCACTGCCCGCCGTTCGGAGCCGCTCACCACGCCAGGTGATCTGGGTTTCCTGCTGCACAAGCACCCCGAGAGGGTCCAGTCGTTCAGCGTGTACGCAGGCACGGCGCATGTGTTCTATCCCGAGGTCAGCACGGAGGCGTGTACTGCTGCGTTACTGCTGGAGGTGGACCCGGTGGCTCTGGTCCGGGGACGCTCTGGGCGCAGTGATTCCTTCGCGCTGGGGCACTATGTCAACGACCGCCCGTATGTGGCGTCGTCTCTGCTGGCGGTGGCGATGGGAAAGGTCTTCCGGTCGGCACTCAACGGCCAGTGTGTCGGCTACGAGGAGCTGATCGAGGCACCTCTGGAACTAGCGATCACCCTGCCGGCAGTGCCCGGAGAGCCGGACCTGGTGCGTAGGTTGTTCGATCCACTGGGATGGGAGGTGGAGGCCGAGCCGATCCCATTTGATTCCACCAGGCCCGAGTGGGGTGACGCGCCGCTCGTGTCACTGACGCTGACGGGGTCGGTGCGGCTCGCGCAGGCTCTCAGCCACCTCTACGTCCTGCTCCCCGTTCTCGATGAGGCCAAGCACTACTGGGTCGGTCAGGACGAGGTCGACAAATTGATGCGCGCCGGAGAGGGATGGTTGCCCTCCCACCCCGAGCGCGAGCTGATAGCGCATCGTTCCCTGGCCGGTCAGCGCGATCTCCGCGAGAACGCACTGTCCCGTCTCGCCGAACTGGATGACCGCACCACGGAGAACGCCCGTGACGTCGCCGCTGGCACGGACGATGCCGTCAGCCCTCGCCCTCTGGTCAGGTTGCGTCACGAGGCCGTTCTGGAGGTGGTCCGCGATCTGTGTCCGGTGTCGATCGCCGACCTTGGGTGTGGTTCCGGCGCCCTGCTGGACAGCTTGCTCAAGGTGCAGGGCGTGGCGCGCGTGGTCGGCACCGAGGTCTCCGATGTCGCGCTGTCCAAGGCCGCCCGCCGACTGCACGTGGACGCGATGACCGAGCGGCAGGCGGACCGTCTGACATTGCTGCTCTCCTCGCTGCTGTACGAGGACGAGCGGTTGGCCGATCTGGACTTGGCGATTCTGATGGAGGTGATCGAGCACGTCGATCCCGGCCGGCTGTCGGCGGTGGTGCGCAACGTCTTAGGCGCGATGCGTCCCCGGCACGTCGTGATCACCACGCCCAACAGTGAGTACAACGTGCACTACCCGGCGCTGGCCGCAGGTGGCTTCCGGCACCCGGATCACCGCTTCGAGTGGACTCGCGAGCAGTTCCGGTCATGGGCCCACTCGGTGGCCGGCGCCCACGGTTACCAGGTGGATTTCCGCCCCGTGGGCGAGTCCGACCCGCAGGTCGGGCCGCCGACGCAGATGGCCGTGTTCAGTCTGTCCGCCCCGGTGGAGGTGTCCGCATGAGTGAGCTGTCCATCCCCGAGCTTTCCCTGGTCCTGCTCATCGGTGCCAGTGGTTCCGGCAAGTCGACCTTCGCGGCGACCCATTTCACCCCGACAGAGGTGATCTCCAGCGACGACTGCCGGGCGATGGTCTGCGATGACCCCAACGCCCAAGACGCCACCGCAGACGCGTTCGCGCTGGTGGAGTTCATCGCCGGCAAGCGCCTGTCGCGGGGGCTGCTGACCGTGATCGACGCGACCAACGTGCAGCCGGCGGCCCGCAGGTCTCTTCTGGCCCTGGCCAAGGAGCACGACGTGTTAGCCGCGGCCATCGTGCTCGACCTACCCACCTCGGTGGCTGTGGAGCGCAACGCCGCTCGCGCGGACCGCGATTTCGGCGCCCGGGTGATCAAGCGCCAACAGGACCAGCTGCGCCGCTCGATGCGCGGGCTCAAGAAGGAGGGGTTCCGCTCCATCCACGTGCTGGATTCGGAGCAGGCGGTGGCCGAGGCCTCGATCGTACGGACGCGGTTGTTCAACGATCGCCGCGACGACCTCGGGCCGTTCGATGTGATCGGCGATGTCCACGGCTGCCGCCTGGAGCTGGAGGACCTGCTCGGAAAGTTGGGCTACATCCTCGAGAGGGACCGGGCAGGCCGGGCGGTCGACGCCCGCCACCCTGAGTCGCGACGCGTGGTGTTCGTGGGCGACCTGGTCGACCGCGGCCCCGATTCGCCGGGGGTTCTCCGGTTGGCCATGGGCATGGTCGAGTCCGGCAACGCCCTGTGCGTGTCCGGCAACCACGAGGCCAAGCTCGCCAAGGCGCTGGGGCGGGGGACGGTCAAGGCCACCCACGGCCTGCAACAGACGCTGGACCAGTTGGCGGGCGAGGACGGTTCGTTCGTCGCCAGAACTCGTGCGTTCTGTGACGGTCTGGTGGCGCACTACGTTCTGGACGACGGCAACCTGGTTGTGGCACACGCCGGTCTGAAGGAGAAGTATCACGGTCGCGCATCCGGGCGTGTGCGGGCGTTCGCGTTATACGGGGACACCAGTGGCGAGACCGACGAGTTCGGCCTGCCCGTCCGCTATCCGTGGGCCGAGGACTACCGCGGGTCAGCGACGGTGCTGTACGGGCACACCCCGGTCACCGAGACGGAGTGGGTCAACAACACCATGTGCCTGGATACCGGGTGTGTGTTCGGCGGGACCCTGACCGCGCTTCGCTACCCGGAACGCCAGACCGTCTCGGTGCCCGCCCAGGACACCTACTACGAGCCGATCCGGCCCCCGGCGCCGCCCGAGCGGGATCCCGCGACGTTGAAGCTGACCGACGTGCTCGGGCCCCGGGTCATCGAGACCCGGTACATGGGACGGGTGTCGATGCGCGAGGACAATGCGGCCGGGGCGCTGGAGGTGATGAGCCGCTTCGCCGTCGACCCGGAGCAG
>JBKBRA010000022.1:0-44357 GCA_046292305.1 Dietzia sp.
GGTCGGGAGAGGTGGCCTCTCCGGAACGGACGTGGACGGACACGTGCATCGTCTCGTGGCCGGTGTGCAGGAGCCGGGCCTCCACCTCGACGACGTGGCCGATCTTGACCGGATGGTAGAAGCGCACGCCGCCGGCGTACACGGAGGTACAGGGGGTGCCCGACCAGTGCGTCGCGCACAGGTTCGCGGCGTCGTCGATCCACGACATGATCCGTCCGCCGTGGACGTTTCCTCCCCAGTTGACGTCGCCGGGCGCAGCAAGGAACCGTAGGGCCGAGCGGGGTGCGGTGCCCGCCTCCGTGTAGGTCTGGTCGGCCATGGCGTCCTCGATGTCCTTCCGCAGGGCGATGCGCATCACCGCCTCGTCGGACTCGTGGACCTCCAGCCGGGAGGCGGGCAGCCATGACGGCACCGGGGTCGGCGTTCCCGCACGGACGGCGATGAACACCACGAGGCACTCGGCGCAGTGCCGGTAGTCGAGGGTCACGGGATCGCAGGCCCGGACATCGCACTGGATGTGCATGGAGCTCGAGCCCGTGTGGACGAGCCGTGCGGACACCTCGACGAGTTCCCCCGCCTCGATCGGTCGGGAGAAGCGGACGTTGCCCACGTAGGCCGTGACGGCGTAGCCGCCGGACCACACAGCCGCCTGGGCGTACGCGGCCTTGTCGATCCACTCCAGGATGCGGCCGGTGTGCACCTGGTTCCCGGTGCCGACGTCGGTCGGAGCGGCGAGGAAACGCAGGACGGTCTCTCGGGGCATGTTCACGTTGAGCAAGCTAGCGGCGTCGCGTAACGGGGCGGTTGCGGTGAGTGTGGATTCCGTGTCGGTGTCCTCACCCCGGCCCGGCGACGCGGTGAGCACGCGCACCGGACCCCTAGGTGCGTCGGTCAGTCGACGGTCTCCTTGAGGGGGTCCTCACGGATGAACAGCAGCAGCACCGCGGCGAGGAGCAGGAGGGGCACCACGACGAGGAAGATCGGTACCAGGGCGTCGTTGTACGAGCTCACGATCGCGTCGTGCAGGGGTCCGGGCAGGCCGGCGAGGATCTCGGGGCTCATCGAGTTGGACGCACCGGAGCCGTTCGCGAACGACCCGGCCACCTCGGCCCCCTCGGGTCCCATCGCGGCCGCCGCGGCCGGGATCCGCTCACCCATGAATTCCGCCAGACGAGAGACGAAGAGCGATCCCACGATCGCCGACCCCAACGTTCCGCCGATCTGGCGGAAGAAGTTGTTGGACGCGGTGGCGGTTCCGACCATCGACACGGGGAAAGAGTTCTGGACGATCAGCACCAGCAGCTGCATGCACAGGCCCAGACCGAAGCCGAAGACGAACAGCACCGCCCCGAGGTGGAGCAGGGTGTCCGCGGCCTCGAGCGAGCTGATGAGCCACAGGCCCACGGCCATGATGATCGTGCCGACCACGGGGTACCACTTGTATCGGCCGGTCCGGCTCACGATGTTGCCCACGATGATCGATGTCCCCATCATCCCGGCCATCATCGGGGTCATCATCAGGCCGGCATCGGTGGGGCCGAGTCCGTGGACCATCTGGATGTAGGTCGGCAGGTAGGTGATGGTCCCGAACATCGCGACACCGATGATGAGCCCGGCGGCCGTGGAGAGCGCGAAGTTGCGCTCCGCGAACAGGGTCATGGGGATCAGTGGATGCGGGGACCGGAGTTCGACCAGGACGAACGCCACTGCGCAGACCAGGAACAGTGCGGCCAGGCCGATGATCATCGGATCCGCCCACGAGTAGCGGTTGCCGGCCCACGAGGACACGAGGATGAGCGCCGTGGTGCCCGTGACCATGAGGACCGTGCCCGGCCAGTCGGTGCTCCGACCGGTGCCGCGGGTGGGCAACTTCAGGTAGAGGACCGCGACCGCGAGCGTGAGCAGGCAGATCGGCAGGTTGAACCACAGCGCCCACCGCCAGCCCGGGCCCTCGGTGAAGAATCCTCCGAGGAGCGGTCCGAGGATCGAGGACAGCCCGAAGACGGCCCCCATGACACCCATGTACCGGCCCCTCTGTCGGGCGGGGACCACGTCGGCGACGATGGCCTGGGACAGCACCATCAGACCGCCACCGCCGAGGCCCTGGATGGCGCGCGAGACGATCAGCACGTCGATGCTCCACGAGAGCGCGCCGAGCACGGAGCCGCCGAGGAAGAGCAGGATCGCGGTGACGAAGAGCGGCTTGCGTCCGATCTGGTCACCGAGCTTGCCGTAGACCGGCAACCCGATGGTCATGGTGAGGAGGTAGACGGTGATGACCCAGCTCATCTTGTCGACCCCGCCCAGGTCCGCGACGATCGTGGGTAACGCGGTCGCGAAGATCATCTGCCCGAGGGACACGATGAGCATGCCGAGCAACAGGGACGTGAAGACCAGCGGGACGTTGTGGGTCGCCGGGGCCGGCGGGGTGGGGTTGCGGCTGTCGGCGGTGAGGATGCTGGTGTCGCTCATGAAGGGGTTCCCGTGGTCTCAGAAGGTGCGGACTCAGACGGTGCGGCCTCGGATGGTCCGGTCTCAGAAGGTGCGGTGACGAGGAGCGCGAGGTGCCGGAGTGCGGTCGCGCACTCGGCGTCGAGGTCGCCGAAGGTCGTCGACTCCCGGGTGAGCCAGGTGGACACCCCGAGGTTGGCCGAGGCGGCCACCAGTGCCACGTAGGCCCGCGCCTCCGCATCGGCGGGGACGCCCTCCAGTCGACGGAGCGACGGGTGCCGCTCGAAGTGCTCTGTCACCAGGTCCACCATCCGCAGTTGGAAGCGGGACGACGCCGTCATGCGGGCCACCCCGAGGTCCGGGTTCGACCGGAAGATCGCCCGGCGGCGTTGGGCCAGGATCACGGTCTGGGTGTCGTCCGCGGTGCGCGCGGCTGCGAACGCCGCGAGGAACAGTCGCAGGAGCGACCCGGGGACGTCCGGGTCCGCCGCGTCGAGGAACGCCGCCCGGTCGCCCTCCGGAACGGTGACGGGAGGCGATCCGATGACGGCCGCTTCCTTGGAGGGCACGTAGTTGAAGAAGGTGCGCTTCGACACCTCGGCCTCAGCGCAGATCTGCTCGACCGTCACGCAGTCGTATCCGTGCTCGAGGACGAGCGAGGTCGCGGCGGTCTCGATGGCCACCATCGTGGCGCGGCGCTTGCGCTCGCGGAGGGAGTCCTGTTCTGGCGGGGAGGTCACCAAGGGAGCCTACAGAAAAAGTAAACCGAGTGCATATTTGTACCCGGTGAATTCCGGCGGGCCCGTCGATTTTGTGGTGCGCCGGTTGTGTCGCTACAGTCGATGTGTACCAGGCCCCCGTCGTCTAGCGGCCTAGGACGCCGCCCTCTCACGGCGGTAGCGTGGGTTCGAATCCCATCGGGGGTACTCAGTGACATGTCCCGGTTCGTCGCGAGAGCGCGGAGCCGGGACATCGCGCATTTGAGGGCATGAGACGATTCGTGGCGTGAACTCACGCCGCGACGTCCTCCGCCTGGCGCTCGGGGCGGGCCTCGGCCTGGCGGGCCTGACCGCGTGTGGGACGACCGATGAGACGACGACGGGCTCGGCTTCCGCGACCGGTGACCCCCTGGCCCCTCCGAGTCCTATCCGGACGCCGACCGACGACCCGCCGGTTCGGCGCGTGTTCCCTCTCTCGTCCGCAGACATGGACGTCGTGCTCGCCCTGGGGCTGGAACCGGCTGCCGCGTGGGCGGCGGACGGGACGGGGCCCCGGCCCTGGCGGGACCAGCCTTCCCCACCAGAGCCGGACTGGGACGGCCCGGGGCTTCCCAGCCTGCGCTCGCTGCTTCCGTTCGGGGTCGACGCCTTCTCGCTCGCCGCGGCCGACGTCTCCGAGGCGCAGTTGCGCGGACTCGAGCAACTAGCCACCGTCATCGTGGATCCCGACGGCCGCCCGGGGTGGCGGCAGCATCTCGGGTTGGTGGCCGAGGCCGTCGGTCGCGACCCGGCCCGGGCCACCGCCACCGCCGACGAGGCGCTCGACGCGTGGGCCCGGGGGCAGCGGGGGCTCGGGGTCGACGCCCTCGTCGTCGTCGTCGGCACCGGTGCCCGCCCCGACACCCCCGTCGCCACCCTCGACGAACGGTCGCCGCTCGGTGGCGAGATCCGCGAGCTGGGTTTCGACGTGGTGTCCCACCCGGAGCCCACCCCCTACCGGCAGCTGAGGCGCCCCGGAGTCCAGGTGGTGCGGGTGGATCCACGCGACGGCGACCTCGTGGCGGCGGTGCGCCAGCCGAGCGTCAGCAGCCTGCCGTGGGCGCTCGATCGCCTGGTCGAGGGGCGACGGCCCGCCTGAGTGCCGGGACCTAAAGTCTCTTGTGGATCGCGTCCGCGGCCGCGAGTAGATCGGCCGCCCAGCGCACTCCGGGGCGTCGGCCGATGCGGTCCACCGGCCCCGAGACGGAGATCGCGGCCACGACGCTGCCGGTCGCGTCCCTGATGGGGGCGGAGATGGAGGCGACACCCGCCTCGCGCTCGGCCACCGATTGAGCCCACCCGCGCCGCCGCACCTCGGCGAGCTGGCGCTCGGTGTACGCGGCGTCCACCAGGAGGGCGCGCTGGGTGGCGGGATCGGCCCACGCCGCCAGTACCTTGGCCCCGGAACCTCTGCTCATGGGAAGGATCGCACCCACGGGAACGGTGTCCCGCAGGCCGGTGGGGGGTTCGGCGGAGGCCACGCAGATTCGGCGGTCGCCGTCGCGCCGATAGACCTGGACGCTCTCCTCGGTGGCCTCGCGGAGGCGGGGCAGGACGGACGAGGCGGCCTCCGCCAGGGAGTCGGCGGCGTGGGCGGCGAGCTTGGCCAGGCCCGGGCCGAGGCTCCACACTCCGGCATCGTCGCGGGACAGGAGCTGGTGGATCTCGAGCCCCACCGCGAGCCGGTGGGCGGTGGCGCGGGGGAGGCCGGTGCGCTCACAGAGGTCGGACAGGACACACGGCTGCTCGGCCACGGCGTGGAGCACCGTCATGGCTTTGTCGAGGACTCCGATCCCGCTATACTGTCTCACAGTTCGACTATAGCGTCCTACATGGTGAGAATCCATCGGTTCATCACCCGAGGCGTGGACTGGAGGCGTGATGACTGTGACACCGTCCGGAGGCGCTCGGGGCAGGACCCTGGCGGAGAAGGTCTGGGACGACCACGTGGTGGTCAGGGGCGAGGGCGAGGGTGAGTCCCGTCAGCCCGACCTCATCTTCATCGATCTCCACCTCATCCACGAGGTCACCAGTCCGCAGGCCTTCGACGGGCTCCGGCTGGCGGGCCGCGGCCTGCGACGCCCGGATCTCACCCTGGCGACCGAGGACCACAACGTCCCGACCGACATCGTCGGCGGTGCGATCAACCTCATCGCCGATCGTGTCTCGCGGACCCAGATCGAGACACTGCGTAACAACTGCGCGGAGTTCGGCGTCCGGGCCTACCCCATGGGCGACCCCGAGCAGGGCATCGTCCACATCATCGGGCCCCAGCTCGGCCTCACCCAGCCCGGCATGACCATCGTCTGCGGCGACTCGCACACTTCCACCCACGGGGCGTTCGGCTCCATCGCGATGGGCATCGGCACGTCCGAGGTCGAGCACGTCATGGCCACGCAGACTCTGTCCCTGCGGCCGTTCAAGACCATGGCAGTCACGGTCACCGGGGAGTTGCAGCCTGGCGTCTCCGCCAAGGACCTCATCCTGGCCGTCATCACCCAGATCGGGACCGGCGGGGGACAGGGCCACATCATCGAGTACCGCGGCGAGGCCGTCGAGAAGCTCTCGATGGAGGCCCGGATGACCATCTGCAACATGAGCATCGAGGCCGGTGCCCGGGCCGGGATGATCGCCCCGGACCAGACCACCTACGACTACCTGAAGGGTCGACCGCACGCGCCCGCCGGCGAGGAGTGGGACGCGGCCGTCGAGTACTGGAACGGCCTGAGGACCGACGACGACGCCGTCTTCGACACGGAGGTCGTGATCGACGGCTCCGCGCTCACCCCGTTCGTCACCTGGGGCACGAACCCCGGTCAGGGCGCGCCGCTGGGCTCCGTGGTCCCGCACCCGGAGTCCTTCGGGAACGACAGCGACCGTGTCGCCGCCGAGGGCGCTCTCGACTACATGGACCTCGAGGCCGGCACCCCGCTGCGGGAGGTCCCCGTGGACGTGGTGTTCGTGGGCTCGTGCACCAACGGTCGGATAGAGGACCTGCGGACCGTGGCCGAGATCATCGACGGCCGCGAGGTCGCCGACGGAGTCCGGATGTTGGTCGTCCCCGGGTCTATGAAGGTCCGCGAGCTGGCCGAGGAGGAGGGTCTGGACAAGGTGTTCACCGCCTTCGGGGCGGAGTGGCGTCAACCCGGGTGTTCGATGTGCCTCGGGATGAACCCGGACTCGCTCGAGCCGGGCCAACGCTGCGCCTCGACCTCCAACCGCAACTTCGAGGGCCGTCAGGGCAAGGGCGCCCGCACGCATCTCGTCAGCCCGGCGGTCGCCGCGGCCACCGCCGTCATCGGTCGGCTCGCCTCGCCCGCCGATCTCGAGCCCGCGAAGGGGGCCTGAACCACCATGGAGCCGATCACCACCCACACCGGCACCGGGGCCCCGCTGCACCGGTCGAACGTGGACACCGACCAGATCATCCCCGCCGAGTACCTCAAGCGGGTCACGCGTACCGGGTTCGAGGACGGGCTGTTCTCGTCCTGGCGCGCGAACGAGCCCGACTTCGTCCTCAACCGTGCTCCGTACGACCGCGCCTCCGTGCTGGTGGCGGGACCGGACTTCGGCACCGGTTCATCCCGTGAGCACGCGGTCTGGGCGCTCAAGGACTTCGGTTTCCGCGTCGTCATCTCGTCACGCTTCGCCGACATCTTCCGGGGCAACTCGGGCAAGTCCGGTCTGGTGGCCGCGCAGGTCGAGCAGCAGGACGTCGAACTGCTGTGGAAGATAATGGACGAGCGACCGGGAATCGAGCTGACCGTTGACCTGGGGACCCGGACCGTGACCGCGGGCGATGTGACCGTCCCGTTCGACATCGACGACTACACCCGCTGGCGACTCATGGAGGGACTCGACGACATCGGGCTCACCCTCCGGCAAGCCGATGCGATCACGGGTTTCGAGGAGCGACGACCCGCGTTCAAGCCGGTGACCACCCTGCCCGATCGCCACTGACCCACTGTTCGCGGAGTCACCTCCGCATTAGCCCCCGCTCGACGGCAACGTGTGAGTATGCTTATATTTCGTATGGCGCGGTCCACTGTCGCGCCGGCGTACTCACCCTAAGGGGGACCCCTCGTGAACAAGGCCGATCTGATCGCCGAGCTGGCGGAACGAATGGACGGAGATCATCAGCTCGCCACCGAGGCGCTGGAGAACACCCTCGACATCATCGTGCGGACGGTGGCGGCGGGAGAGTCCATCACCATCATGGGATTCGGCATCTTCGAGAAGCGGGCACGCGCGGCCAGGGTCGCGCGCAATCCGCACACCGGTGAGTCCATCCCGGTGCCGCCCACGTATTCACCGGCCTTCCGGCCGGGGCAGTACTTCAAATCCGTGGTGCAGGGCACCGAGACGCTCCCGGAAGGGCGCCTCGCCGCCAAGCGCTCCAGTTCCCACCAGTCCTTCGGTGATGTCGGCAAGAACGGTGTGAGCCATCGCGACATGGTCAGCTGAGCGTCGGCCTCACAACACTGGGAGCGGGCTCGGGTAGTAGTCGGCGAAGACCAGCGTCTCGCCGTCGAAACCCAGCCCCCAGGTCCCGGCCTTCTTGGTGGAGGTGTCTCCGACGTCGATCCCGGCCAGCTCCGCGAGGTTTCCGACCAGCGCGGGAATGGCGGTCCCCTGGGAGCTCACCGCCGCTACCCCCTCGCCGCCGGTGAGCTCGATCAAACGTTCGCGAGCAGCCACGGGATCGTCGAGGTACGCCTCGTCGCTCAGATCCGACTCGAGGGCGACCTCGACCCCGAGTTCATCGGCCAGCGGACCGAGGGTCTGCTCGCAACGCACCCGGGGCGCGCTGTACAGCCTGCGGACGCCGAACGCCCTGAGCATCGGTACGAGGAGTTCGGCCTGGGTCCGCCCGGCCTTGTCGAGTGGGCGTGCCGAGTCGTCCCCGCTCCACTCCGAGCGGCTTCCCGCCTTGGCGTGCCGGACCAGCAGGAGAACCGAGCTCACCGGTCGGGCCCCGGCGAAGCGGGTGAGGATCTTGCGGTCCAGCGCGTAGGAGACCAGGTTCTTGGCCTCCTCGACGGGTAGCCACCGGATCTCGTCGACCTCGGAGTTCGGCTCGAAGCCACCTCCATACGCGAGAGCGGACCAGTAGGTGACCTCCTTGCGGGTGTTCTCCTTGAGGGGATACGCGGTGGTCCCGATCCTCGACTCGAGCGCCGCGGTGAACCCGGTCTCCTCGGCGATCTCGCGTACCGCGGTGACCGGCAGCGACTCCCCGGCGTCGACCTTGCCCTTGGGTAGTGACCAGTCGTCGTAGCGGGGGCGGTGGACCACCGCGCAGCGGGGGGCTCCCCCGTCCATGCGGTACAGGACGGCTCCTGCCGCGAGGACCACACGAACGCGGGCCTTACCGCTGTTCGACTTCCTGCTCATCGGTCCCGGAACCCCGCGTGGACGGAGGCCATTCGCTCCTGGTGATCGACCGAGTCGACCCAGTCCTCCGGGGCGGGCATTCGTGTCCACGAGGCGTCTGGTTGCAGATGGAAGCTACGCGTGGCCGGATCGAGGGCCGAGTCGAAGACGCGGTGGATCTGTCCCTTGAGCCGGGGGTCGGTGACCGTCGTCATCACCTCGACGCGGCGGTCGAGATTCCGGTGCATCATGTCGGCGCTGCCGATGAGCACCTCGTCCGCGCCGCGGAAGTTCAGGATCCGCGAGTGCTCGAGAAAGCGACCGAGGATCGAGCGGACGTGGATGTTCTCGCTGAGCCCGGGGACCCCGGCCCGCAGGGCACAGATACCGCGGACGACGACATCCACCGACACTCCCGCCTGGGAGGCGCGGTAGAGGGCGTCGATGATCTGCTCGTCGACCAGTGCGTTGGCCTTGAGCCGGATCCCCGCCTCACGACCCTCGGCCGCGAAGCCGATCTCGCGGTCGATCCTCTCGATGATCCCCGAGCGGATGCCCTCGGGGGCCACCAGCAGCCGCCGGTACTTGGAGACGTTGGAGAACCCGGTGAGGTGGTTGAACAGATCCGTCAGATCGGACACGACGTCCTCGTCCGCGGTGAACAGCCCCACGTCCTCGTACAGGCGGGCCGTCTTGGGGTTGTAGTTGCCGGTGCCAATGTGGGCGTAGCGCTGGAGCCGATCGCCTTCCTTCCGCACCACCAGGCAGGTCTTGCAGTGCGTCTTGAGTCCCAGTAGGCCGTACACCACGTGGACCCCCGCCTTCTCGAGCTCGCGGGCCCAGCGGATGTTGTTCTGCTCGTCGAAACGCGCCTTGATCTCCACGAGCGCGACCACCTGCTTGCCGGCCGCCGCGGCGTCCACGAGGGCGTTGACGATGGGGGAGTCGCCAGAGGTCCGGTAGAGCGTCTGCTTGATCGCCAGCACGTTCTCGTCCGCGGCGGCCTGTTCGATGAACCGCTGGACCGTGGTGGCGAACGAGTCGTAGGGGTGCTCGACCAGCACATCGCCCTCCTGAAGGGAGGCGAAGATGTTCCGGGCCGTCTCACGCTCGCCGAAGGCCGGGGGTGTGGCCGGGACCATGGCCGGGTCCTTGAGGTCGGGCATGTCCAAACCGTAGATCTGCCAGAGCCCCGTCAGATCGAGAAGGCCCGAGAACCGGATCACGTCGGCCGAGTCCACATCGAGTTCGTGTTGCAGGATCCGCAGCATCCGCGGTGTCATGTCCTCGGCGATCTCCAGACGGACGGCGGAACCGAAGCGGCGGCGGGCGAGCTCGCGCTCGAGCGCCTGCAACAGGTCCTCGTCGCGGTCCTCCTCGACCTCCATGTCCGCGTTGCGGGTCACCCGGAAGACGTGGTGCTCGACCACCTCCATCCCCTGGAACAGGTCGCCGAGGTGGGCCGCGATGATCTCCTCCGCCGGCACGAACGAGTACTCGTCCTCCGCCCCCCGGTCGACCCGGACGAAGCGGGGCACGTTGTGGGGGATCTTGACCCGGGCGAAGTGTTCTTGTCCCGACCCGATGTCGCGGATGATCACCGCCAGGTTGAGGCTGAGACCGGAGATGTAAGGGAAGGGGTGCGCCGGGTCGACGGCGAGCGGGGTCAGGACCGGGAAGATCGAGTTCCTGAACAATTCCGCCAGCGAGAACCTCTCGTCGGCCGTGAGCTCGCCCCAGGGCAGGATCCGGATCCCGTTCAGCTCGAGTTCGGGTCTGATCTCGTCGTGGAACAACCGGGTCTGTTCGTCGCACAGCTCACGGGTCCGGACACTGATCCTGCCGAGCTGCTCGGCGGGCGTCTGACCGTCGGCGGATCTGACCGACAACCCCGTCTTGTCGCGTCGCTTGAGGCCGGCCACCCGCACCATGTAGAACTCGTCCAGATTCGACCCGAAGATCGCCAGGAACTTGGCCCTCTCCAGTAGCGGGAGGTCCTTCTCGCCCGCCAGGGCGAGCACCCGGGCGTTGAAATCGAGCCAGCTGAGTTCTCGGTTGAGATAGCGGTCACGGGGTCGGGGGAGTTGCTCGAGTACAGGGTCGTCTGCGGTCACCGGACCATTGTGGCCGATACCCCGGCGGCGTGGACACCCTGTGCCACAGAGGGGGTCCTCAGAACGGCGGCCGTGGCCTCACCCACGTCCCGTTCGGTCAGTGCCAGGACGTCCTCGGGGGTGTCGACGTCGCGCCCGGCCGCGCCCGAGGGATCGGCCTCACCGAGCGGGACGGCACCTCCCTCGGACAGGTGCCGGGCGGCGGAGTCGGGCCCGAACCGGGGGATGCGTGCGACGGCGGGCCCGGTCCAGAACGCCATGGTCGTCCCGGCACCACGATGATCGGGGACCATCGAGTGCGGGTGTACGGCAGCGGCTGCGAGCACGCGGGCGAGCTGGGGGGCCCGGAGCTCGGGCAGGTCCGCGGTCACCACGCCCACCGGGCCGGGCACGCCCGCGATCGCCTCTGTGAGCGCCGCGTTGAGCGGGTCCCCGTCCGACAGCTCCGAGGCGCCGACCGGTTCCGGGACGATCTCGACCCGGAGCCGACGCGCGAGCGCGGCCACGTCGGGATCCGAGGTGACCACCCGCACCCGGGAGACACCGGGCGTCGCCGCGCAGGTCCGGAGCACGTCCGTGGCCATCGCGAGGACGAGTGCCCGCCTACCGGACGCGGGCAGGGCGCGGGCGAGGCGGCTCTTGGCGCGGTCGAGGGCCTTGACGGGGACGATTATCGTCCACCCGCCGTCCGTCGTCCCGTGCCCCGTCACCGTCGTCATCGCCCGCCATCCTGCCAGCAGACCCTCACGAGCGCCCCGGGCCGGGTAGCGTTTGCTCACGATCCACCTGCGATGGCTGGGGTGGGGACGATGAGCCGGGAGGCGAAATGGCGCGGGTCGCGGTGATGGGTGCGGGGTCGTGGGGGACCGCCGTCGGCAAGGTGCTCGCTGACGCGGGGTCGGAGGTCGTCCTGTGGGCCCGCCGCGACGAGGTGGCCCTCGGGATCAACGAGCGGCACTGCAACGAGAAGTACCTGCCGGGGATCGTCCTGCCGGCGACGGTCACCGCCTCGACGGACCCGGCCGAGGTCCTCTCCGGGTCCCACGAGGTCGTCCTGGCGGTTCCGTCCCAGAGCCTGCGGGGGAACCTCGAGAAGTGGGTCGACCTCCTGGAGCCGGACGCCGGGGTGATCTCCCTGGCGAAGGGCATCGAGACCGGGTCCCTGATGCGAATCAGTGAGGTCGTCGCCGAGGTCACCGGGTTGACCGGGGACAAGATCGCCGCGTTGTCCGGGCCCAACCTCGCGCGGGAGATCGCCGAAGGTCAGCCCGCGGCGACGGTCATCGCCTGCACGGACGTCGACCGTGCGGCCCGCCTGCAGGACGCGTTCTCCACCCCGTACTTCCGTCCGTACACCAACACCGATGTGGTGGGCTGCGAGATAGGCGGCTCCACCAAGAACGTCATCGCGCTGGTGTGCGGCATCGCCACCGGCATGGGCCTGGGCGACAACACGATGGCCACCCTGGTCACGCGTGGACTGGCGGAGTCGACGAGGTTGGGAGTGGCGCTCGGCGCCAACCAGATGACCTTCGCCGGACTCGCCGGGCTCGGCGATCTGGTCGCCACCTGCACCTCGCCACTGTCCCGGAACCGGACCTTCGGTGAGCGGCTGGGCAAGGGGGAGACCCTGGAGCAGGCCCAGGAGGCCACCAACGGTCAGGTCGCGGAGGGGGTCAAGTCCTGCACGTCGATCCGCGCACTCGCCCGGCAGGTGGGGGTCGAGATGCCGCTGACCGAGGCCGTGCACGAGATCTGTCACGAGGGGGGCGACGCCGTCGAGGTGGCGGTGCGCCTCATGAGACGGAGCACCAAGCCCGAGTAGCCTCGGCCCGGTGAATCGCATCACCGTTGCCGTCCTCTACGGCGGCCGCAGCACGGAGCACTCCGTGAGCTGCGTGTCCGCCGGCGCCGTCATGGCCCATCTCGACCGATCCGCCTACGAGGTGGTCCCCGTCGGGATCACCGGATCCGGGAGGTGGACCCTCGGCCCCGACGACGTGTCGGACCTGCGGATAGTCGACAGGGTCCTGCCGGAGGTCGACCCGGAGCGGCCAGAGGTGGCGCTCGGTCTGTCGTCCGACGACCGCGGGGTCCTGCGCTACGTGGACGGTGAACGCGCCGGCGAGGAGGTCGCCCGCGTGGACGTGGTCTTCCCCGCCATGCACGGCACCCACGCGGAGGACGGCACCATCCAGGGGCTCCTGGAGCTCTCGGGTGTCCCCTACGTCGGGCCGGGGGTGTTCGCGAGCGCGGCCGGCATGGACAAGGAGTTCACCAAGGTCGTGTTGGGTGCGGCTGGTCTGCCGATCGGGGAGCAGGTGGTGCTGCGCCCGGGTACCGAGTCGCTCGGGGAGGAGGAGCGAGAGCGGCTAGGCCTCCCGTTGTTCGTCAAGCCCGCCCGCGGAGGTTCGTCCATCGGCATCACCAAGGTCTCTCGCGCGGGAGACCTCGACGCGGCGATAGCCGAGGCACGCCGCTTCGACCCCAAGGTGATCATCGAGGCCGCCATCGTCGGCCGCGAGGTCGAATGCGGTGTCCTCCAGTACCCGGACGGACGGGTGGAGGCGAGTCTGCCCGCCGAACTGCACATCCCCGGTGAGCCCACCGGTCGCGAGGGCGAAACGGAGGGTGAGTCCTTCTACGACTTCAACACCAAGTACCTCGACGACGTCTGCACGTTCGATCTGCCCGCGCAGCTCCCCGCGGCGGACACCGACCGCCTACGGGCCCTCGCCGTCGAGGCCTTCCATGCGCTCGACGCCCGCGGACTGAGCCGGGTCGACTTCTTCGTCACCGAGCACGGTCCGGTGATCAACGAGGTCAACACCATGCCGGGATTCACCCCGATCTCGATGTACCCGCAGATGTGGGCGGCGACGGGTGTCGACTACCCGACCCTGCTCGACACCCTGGTTCGGACCGCGCTCGCCGGGGACTGACCCCCGGCGGGGTCAGCCGATCGGCGCGGGCCGTGGTTCGACGGCGTCCAGGCCGGCGGAGAGGGCGTTCGAGAGATCCTGGATCGGACCGGTACCGCCGGTCGCGGGCAGCGTGATCGCGACGTACTCCGGTCGGTCGACGGCGACCCAGGTGGACGAGGTCACCGCCGGGTCCGGGTCCGGCTCGTTGAACCACTGGACGCCGTTGACCTCCTGGAGCGACACCCCGACGGTGAAGGTCGGGGGGGCGGGGAGACCGCAGCGGACCACGACGGTCTCGGCATCGGGCATCCGGTACGCCGCGGCGCCCGGCGGGGCGGGTTCGACGAACGCGACCCGGGTGGCGTCCCCGAGCGTGTCCGGAAGGGACTCGACAAGAGACCGGCACTCCTCGGACCCGGCTCCGGGCGCCGGGATGGTCACGGCGGTCACGGGTTCGCTCGCGGCGGCCTCGGCCGCCTCGTCGCTGACGTCCCGCACCAGGACCAGCACCACGGCGAGCATCACCAGTGGGATGAGCACCGCGGCGACCACCACGACCGTCGAGACCGGTGGTCGGGTGCCAGCGTCCGAGGTCCGGGGGCCGGAGGGGCCCGTGTCGTGACCGTCGCCCGAGACCGAGTCAGTGGAGCTCACGCCGAGTAGTCCTCTCTCCTCCGGTCGGCCGTTCGAAGTGGCGGCCGCTAGCCTGTCGGCAACGCTACAGACCCCCGCCGCCCCGCCCGGCGCCTGACCACCGAGGACACAGATGAACCCTGCGACCGAACGGCCCGCCACCGTCGCCGAGGTGGGGGAGGCCGGGGTCCTCGCGGTGTTGAGCGGTCCGGGGGACGCCCACTGCGGCGACCCGGTGGGGAACGGGGACGACGCGGCGGTCCTCGGCGCGGCCGCGGCGACCGTGGTGACGACCGACATGCTCGTGGAGGGAACCCACTTCCGGTTGGACCTGACCACCTGGAGGGACATCGGCCGCCGCGCCGTCGCACAGAACGTCTCCGACGTCCTGGCGATGGGTGCTGACTGCTCCCGCGTCCTCGTGGCCCTCGCTGTCCCCGGTGAGACGACCATGGTCCAGATCGGTGAACTGGCCGCCGGGATCCACGGTGAGGCCGCGCGATCGGGTGCCGTGGTGGTGGGCGGCGATCTCACCAGCGCGCACCTCGTCGTCGTCAGCGTCACCGCGATCGGCACCCTCCCGGACGGCGCCCGCCCCCTGCGGATCAACGGCGCCGCCCCCGGTGACAGGATCGCGCTCACCGGTGAACCCGGGCGTTCGGCGGCCGGGTTGGCACTTCTGCTGGCGGGCCACACCGACGGGCCGCTACAACAGGCCCACAGGGTCCCCGTACCCCCGATCGGCTCCGGCAGAGCGGCCAGACTCGCCGGGGCCAGCGCGCTCACCGACGTCAGTGACGGGCTGATGCGCGACCTGGCGGGGATGACGCGGGCCTCGGGGGTCGCGGCGGACCTCGTCGTCGACGCCCTCCCCGTCGACCCCTGCCTGGGTGAGGCCGCCGCGGCCCTGGGCCACCCCGACCCCGGTGCGCAGGTCATGGACTGGATCCTCGACGGCGGAGAGGACCACGGCCTGCTGGGCACCTTCCCGCCGGGCACGGTCGTCCCCGCGGGGTTCACCGTGATCGGGACGATCCGCGACGGAGACCCCGGTGAGGTCTGCCTGGACGGTCACCCACGGACCCCCGGGGGCTGGGACTCCGCGCGAGGGGCGAACTAGGCTGCCCCACATGGCTGTCTACGCTCTCGGAGACCTCGAACCCGACATCGCCCCCGACGCCTGGGTGCACCCCGACGCCGTGGTGATCGGGCGGGTCCGCCTGGGACCCGGCGTCTCGGTGTGGCCGACCGCCGTCCTCCGCGGCGACTACGGGCGCATCGAGGTCGGCGCCATGACCAACATCCAGGACGGCACGATCGTCCACTGCACGGAGTCGGAACCGACGGTGTTCGGGGAGCACTGCATCGTGGGGCACAACGCGCACATCGAGGGAGCGACCATCGGGGACGGTGCGCTGATCTCCTCCGGGTCGATCGTGCTCAACGGCGCCGTGATCGGTGCCGGGGCGGTCGTCGCCGCCGGGTGCCTCATCCCGCCCCGGTTCCAGCTACCCGCCGCGCGCATGGCGATGGGATCCCCCGCGAAGATCCGCGAGGGGTACGAGGTGGACCCGGCGATGCTGGCCGGGAACACGCAGAAGTATCACGACAACGCGATGCGCTACCGCTCCGAACTCCGACGGATCGACTGACCGGTGGCGGGGAACGAGTCGGGTCGGCAAGCGCTCTCGGGTCGGCCTGCACTGCGTGAGGTCGTCGAACCGGGATGGGCGCGCGCGTTGGCGCCGGTGGAGGACCGCATCCGGCGGATGGGCGACTTCCTCCGCGAGGAGGACGCCGCCGGCCGTGCCTACCTCCCTGCGGGTGACCTAATCCTGCGCGCCTTCACCCAGCCGTTCGACGAGGTCCGCGTGCTGATCGTGGGGCAGGACCCCTACCCGACACCCGGCCACCCCGTCGGCCTGAGCTTCGCCGTCGACGGACACGTCCGGCCCCTGCCACGGAGCCTGGTGAACATCTACCGTGAATACTCCGACGACCTCGGACTTCCGGCACCGCGCCACGGCGACCTGAGTGCCTGGACCCGCAGCGGGGTGCTCCTGCTCAACCGGGTGCTCACGGTGGCGCCGGGTCAACCGGCCTCCCACCGCCGGAAGGGCTGGGAGGCTGTCACCGGGCGGGCGATCGAGGCGCTGGTGGAGCGCGACCGGCCGCTGGTGGCGATCCTCTGGGGACGCCAGGCGCAGTCGCTGGCGCCGATGCTCGGACAGACCCCGGTCATCGCCTCCGCACACCCCTCGCCGCTGTCGGCCTCACGCGGGTTCTTCGGCTCCCGGCCGTTCAGCCGCGCGAACGACGAGCTGCACCGGCTGGGTGCGGAGCGCGTGGACTGGCGCCTGCCTGACCTGCCGGAACAGACTTAACGCGCCCCGCTCAGGCGCCGCCGAACCGCGGGGCTCGCTTGGCGACGAACGCGTCCACGCCCTCGATCCCGTCGGGGGATACGGCCAGCGCCGCGATGGCGTCACGTTCCGCGTCGAGTTGCTGCGCGAGGGTCCTCTCCTCGGACCGTCGCAGCAACTCCTTGGTGGCGGCGTAGGAGGCGCGTGGGCCCGCCGCGAGGCGGACCGCCAGTTCACGTGCCGTGGTGGAGACGTCGCCCTCGGTGAACGTGGTGATCATCCCGATGCCGTAGGCCCGCTCCCCGTCGATGGGCTCGTTGCCCAGGATGAACGCCCGGGCAGCGGAGTGTCCGATCGCCCGGGGCAGGCGCCAGGACATGCCGCCGTCGGGGGACAGGCCGATCCCGGGGTAGGCCGCGAGCAGGCGGGTGTCCGGGCCCCCGACGGAGAAGTCGGCGGCCAGCGCCAGGGAGAGTCCGGCCCCCGCGGCCCACCCGGCCACCGCCGCGACCACCGGTACGGGCGCGAGGTCCAGATCCCGGACCACCCCGTGCAACCGGTCGGCCAGCTCGCGGACGTGCTCCGAGCGGTCCTCGGCAGCGGCGAATCCGGGCACGTTGCCGCCCGCGCAGAAGTTCTTGCCCAGTCCCACCAGGAGGATCGCACCGGCGTCGATCTCCCCCGCGAGCAACGCGGACAGCGCGGTGCCGGCCTGGGTGACGGCGTCGGAGTCCAGCGAGTTCCCCCTGCCCTCGAGGGAGACGGGGATGGTCAGCACCCCGTCCTCGAGGGTGACGAGTGGTGTGGCGGTCAGGTCAGAGGTCATCGGGTCTCCATCGAGTGGTACACGTCGTCTCCGCCTGTTCGACGGCTGTCGCATGGTGAGGGTACTAGGCTTGGCCGCGCCGACCGACTGAGTCGGACCGTTGGGGTGAGCGGACGCCGAGGAGGGGTGATGGCACAGGAGTCGACGAGTGTCGAGGACCGTCCGTCATCACTGGACGCCCACGGCCTGCTGGGCTGGGCACGACGGTGCGTGGAGCACCTCGCGACCCATCGTGAGGAGATCAACGCCCTCAACGTGTTCCCGGTGCCGGACTCCGACACCGGGACCAACCTGCTCTACACGATGAGAGCCGCGGTCGACAGGGCCGAGGGCGAGGAGGCGTGGATCTCCGAGGGCGGGGGGAGCGCCGGTGCCCGCGAGATCGCCGTGGCGCTCGGCCACGGGGCCGTCCACGGTGCCCGGGGCAACTCCGGAGTCATCCTGTCCCAGGTCCTCAGGGCGGTCGGCGAGGCGGCGACCTTCACCGTCGTCGACGCCTCGACCTACCGTCGTGCGCTCCGGACGGCGGTCACACTCGTCGACCACGCGATCAGTGATCCGGTCGAGGGCACGATCGTGACCGTGCTCCGGGAGGCCGCGGCCGGAGCCGGCCGGTCATCGGCCACCTCCCTGGTCGAGGTGGCGAGAGCGGCAGCGGACTCCGGGGCGGAGGCCCTCGACCGCACGACGTCCCAGCTGCCCGCGCTGACCCGGGCCGGGGTCGTGGACGCGGGTGGCAGAGGCCTGCTGGTGCTGCTGGACACCATGGTCGAGGTCCTCGGGGGGCAGGCGCCGGAGCGGCCGGAGTACTTCATCCCCGAGGACCCGTTCACCGAATCGTCCGAACAGTGCGACGGCGCAGACGGTGGAGCGGACCACGCCTCCGCGGACACCCGGTACGAGGTCATGTACTCCCTGACCCATTCGGACGACGCCCGCGCCGACGAGCTCAGGTCGGCACTCCGGACGCTCGGCGACAGCGTGGTGGTCGTGGGCGACGGCGGAACCGGGGACAACGCGCGCTGGGCCGTGCACGTCCACACCGACGACATCGGGACGGCGGTCGAGGTCGCACTATCGCTCGGCCGGATCACCGAGATCCGGGTGACGGACATGCTGGACCCGGTGGGCGGGAGCGAATCGACCGGACACCGGCGACGGAGTGAGCCGGGGGGAGGTGAGGACCGGCCCGTGCGCGAGCCGGAGCGGACGGTGGTGGCGATCGTCCCGGACGGGCCGCTGGCGGAACTGTTCTCCGGAGCGGGCGCGCGGACGGTCGATCCGGACGAGGGCGGGGTCATCGACGCGGTCTTGGCGCTGTCCGCGGACGAGTTGCTGGTGCTGCCCAACGGCGAGCTGTCCAGGGCGGAGATCGGAGCACTCGACGCCGCGCTGCGCGATGTCGACGGGAACGCCCTAATCCTCCCGACGGGGTCCGTCGTCCAGGGCTTGTCGGCACTCGCCGTCCACGATCCCTCGACCACCTTGTCGCTGGACGGCTTCGGAATGGCGGACGCGGCCGCGGCCACCCGACACGCGCATCTCGTCAGGGCCGAACACGACGCGCTCACGCTCGTGGGTCGCTGCGCCGCGGGCGACCTCCTGGGCATGGTCGGCCACGACGTCGCCCTCATCCAGACGGACCCGGTGGACGCGGTGTGCGCGCTCGCGGACCGGTTGCTGTCCTCCGGCGGCGAACTCGTGACCCTGCTGCTCGGGGCCGAATACGACGACGCCGCGACCGAGACGGCGTTGAACAGGATCCGCAGCGGTCACCCCGACGTGGAGGTCGCCGGGTACGCGGCCGGACCAGGCCGGGTGCTCGCGCACGTCGGGGTCGAATGACCCCGCTGGCCACCACCGACACGCCGCTGGAAGAGGTCCTCGACGCTGAACTGGCGGAGCGGATCGCCACGGTCTTCGGCCACCGGACCGTCGGGGCCCTGCTCCACACCCTTCCCCGCCGCTACCGTCAGCACGGACAGCGCTACGACAGGCGGGAACTCGTCGACGGTGAGCGGGTGACGATCATCGGGACGGTCGCCACCGCCGCGACCCGCACCTACACCACGAAGCAGGGCCAGCCGCGGGAGATGCTCACGCTCACCGTGAAGGACGAGGACACCACGTTCAAGGTCGTCTACTTCGCCGGCCGCAAGATCAAGTTCATGCTCCCGGTGGGCACGGTCGCGATGTTCGACGGCACTGTGTCCCGCTTCCGCCAGTCCCTGGACCTCAAACACCCCGAGTTCCTGGTCCTCCGGTCGGTCTCCGGACCCGGCGGCCAGCTCAAGGGATCGGGAGACCTCGCGGCCCTCGCCCGACTGTCGGCGGAGATCGACGCCGAGGGCGGTCCGAGTCTGTTCGACCGCCCGCTCCTGCCCATCTACTCGGCCAGGGAGAGCGTGACCTCGTGGGACCTGCTCGGCGCTGTGGTGACCGCGATCCGCGCCCTGGTCCCGGTGGTGGACCCCCTCGACGACACGGTCCGGGCGGCCGCGGGGCTCATGGACCTCGACGAGGCACTGCGCAAGGCCCACCTGCCGGAGACCGTCGAGGATGCGGACAGGGCGGGCTACCGGCTCCGGTTCGACGAGGCCATCGCACTGCAGTTGCTGCTCGGCGCGCGGCGCCGGTTCGTCGCCCGTGACCCGGCGCCGGCCAGCCCGGTGCGCGGGGACGGCGTCCGGGCCGCGATGGAGGCACGCCTGCCGTTCGAGCTCACCGCCGGGCAGGAGGCCGTATTGGAGGAGATCTCGGCGGATCTGACGGTAGACGAGCCGATGAACCGCCTGCTCCAGGGTGAGGTCGGCTCCGGGAAGACGGTCGTCGCGCTGCTGGCGATGCTCCAGGTGGTCGATGCCGGGCGCCAGTGCGTGATGCTGGCCCCCACCGAGGTCCTGGCGACTCAGCATCACCGGTCGCTGTCGGCCATGCTCGGGGATCTGGGCGAGCGGGGCCGGCTCGGCGCCGCCGACCAGGCCACCCGGGTGGTGTTGCTGACGGGGTCGATGTCCACCGCGGAGCGCCGGGCGGTACTACTCGACATCGTCACCGGTGAGGCCGGGATCGTCGTGGGCACGCACGCGCTCATCCAGGACTCGGTGGACTTCTTCGACCTGGGGCTGGTCGTGGTCGACGAGCAGCACCGCTTCGGGGTCCGTCAGCGCGACCGACTCCGCGCCAAGGGGCGGGACGGGATGGTCCCTCACCTCCTGGTGATGACGGCGACACCGATACCGCGGACCATCGCGATGACGGTGTTCGGTGACCTGGAGGTCTCCGAGCTGGGGGAGCTACCCGGCGGGCGCCGACCGATCTCGACCTCGGTCGTGCCGGCCCGCGACAAACCGAGATGGGTGGAGCGGACCTGGGAGCGGGTGCGGGAGGAGGTCGGGGCGGGCCACCGCGCGTATGTCGTGTGTGCACGGATCGACGCCGACACCACGGACGCCCCGGACGGTGACACGACGAGAGGTGACGGCGACAAGGGGGATGACAGGCCACCGCTGGTCGCAGCCGTGGACCTCCACGGTTACCTGTCCACGGGGCCGCTCGCGGGACTCCGGATCGGACTCATGCACGGACGGCTGCCGCCGGAGGAGAAGGACGCGACCATGACCGCGTTCGCCACCGGCGATCTCGACGTGCTGGTGTCGACGACAGTGATCGAGGTCGGGGTGGACGTGCCGGAGGCCACCGTGATGGTGGTGATGGACGCCGAGCGGTTCGGGGTGAGCCAACTGCACCAGCTCCGCGGCCGGGTGGGTCGGGGCGGTCTGCCCGGGCTCTGCCTCCTCGTGACCAACTCCCGTGAGGGGGGAAAGGCGATGGAGCGTCTCGCGTCCGTCGCCGCCACCACCGACGGGTTCCTGCTGGCACAGCTCGACCTGGTCCAGCGCCGCGAAGGCGATGTTCTGGGCGACGCCCAGTCAGGTGCGTTGGCATCACTCCGACTGCTGTCGGTCGTCGACGACGGTGAGGTCATCGAGATCGCGCGACGCCACGCCGAGGAGATCCTCGACACCGACCCCGGGCTCGAGCACCATCCGGCGTTGGCCGAGCGGGTCCGTCGCCTGTCCGGCTCGGACGAGTCGAACTACTTGTTCAAGTACTGACCACCAGCAGATCGACTATCAGGGGAGCCATGACCCGCATCATCTCGGGCCGCCTTCGCGGCCGGTCGATCACCGTGCCGCCCTCGGGGACGCGGCCCACCACCGACCGGGTCCGCGAGGCGCTGTTCAGCGCGATCGTCAGCCGGGTGGACCTCGACGGGTTGGCGGTGCTGGACCTGTTCGCCGGATCCGGCGCTCTCGGACTGGAGGCGGTCTCCCGGGGCGCCGACGTGGTGTGGTTCGTGGAGGAGAACCCCCGTGCCGTCGCGACCATCCGCGCGAACACGGCGGGATTGTCGTCGTCGTTCCCATCCGTCCGCCCGACCGTCAGGCGGGCGGCCCTTCCCGCCGCCGTCTCCGGACCGTGCCCCGTGGCCGGGGGCTTCCACCTCGTCCTGGCCGATCCGCCGTACGAGAGGTCCGGGGAACTCGACGCCCCGGTCCTGCGGGCGTTGTCGGAAGGGGGCTGGCTGGCCGCGGACGCACTGGTGGTGTGGGAGAGGTCCAGGCGGGACCCGGCGGTGCGATGGCCCGAGGGGTACGAAGTGGAGTTCGAACGGACCTACGGGGAGACAGCCGTCGAGATCGCGCGCCCGGTTGATACGGTCGCCTGATGACCACCGTCGTGTGCCCAGGCTCCTTCGATCCGGTGACCCTCGGGCACCTCGACATCATCCGCAGGTCTGCTGAGCTGTTCGACGACGTGATCGTGTGCGTGGTGGCCAACCCCAACAAGCAGGGGACGTTCACGATCGACGAGCGCAAGGCGTTGATCGAGGAGGTCTGCGCCGGCGTCCCCGGGGTGCGGGTCGACAGCTTCTACGGACTGCTCGTGGACTACTGCCGCGACCAGGGGGCCACCGCGATGATCAAGGGCCTGCGGGACTCGACCGACTACGACTACGAGCTGCCGATGGCCCACATGAACAGGTCGATCGCGGGTGTGGACACTGTGTTCCTGCCCACCCGGGCGGATCTGGCGTTCGTGTCCTCCTCGCTGTGCCGCGAGGTCACGCGCCTCGGCGGTGACGTCTCCCATCTCCTGCCCGATCCCGTCGCACTGGCCCTCAGGGACAGGCTGGGCTGAGTCCCGGGGCGCTGCGCAGGGCAGGGCCGGAACCCCGGACCGCCGGACACACCGCCGCCGCACCGGCACCGGGGCCCGGCTTGCGGGCACACTGGTGTGGCAAGAGTGACGAACCGGTGAAGGGACGAGCGTGTACCGAGTGTTCCAGGCCCTCGACGAGCTGAACGCGATGATCGAGGACGCCCGCAGTCTGCCCATGACCGCGAACTGCGTGGTGCCCAGGCACGAGTCCCTGCTGTTGCTCGACGACATCCGTGACTCCTTCCCCGGTGAGCTCGATGACGCCCAGGACGTGTTGGACCAGCGAGACAGCGTGCTCGCGGAGGCCGACACCACTGCTCGGGACACGGTGGCCGCCGCGGACGCCGAAGCGGACCGCACGCTCCGCGAAGCGCGCGCGGACGCGGACGCGATGCTCGCCGATGCGAAGGCGCGCGCCGACCGGATGGTCGCGGAGGCCACGGCACACGCCGACGGACTGGTGGGCGACGCCCGCGCGGAATCCGCCGAGCTGCTCGACCGGTCCCGCCGCGAGGCCGAATCGACCACCGTCCGCGCCCGCGGCGAGTCCGACCGGCTGGTGGAGCAGGCCAACATCATCTACGACCGCACGATCACCGAGGCGCGCCAGGAGCAGCAGCGCATGCTCTCGGAGTCCGAGGTGGTCCGGATCGCCGACGAGGAGGCCAGCCGGATCCGGGACGCCGCCCACGCCGAGAGCGATCGTCGCCGCGAGGAGTGCGACGCCTACATCGACGACAAGATGGCGCGGTTCGAGGAGTTCCTGGGTTCCACCATCCGGACGGTGACACGCGGTCGCGAGGAGCTCCACGGGGTCACGCCGGCCGGGCGACGCGAGGCCCACGGTCGTCGGGGCGCCCGCGAGGGCGAGCGCCACGGCGACGGGTACGGGGACTACTGATCGACGACGGGTAGTCTGCTGGGCGTGTCCACCACCTCCCGCAAGCGTCGCCAAGGCCGCCCGGCCGCCGATTCCCTCGTCCTCGACACCCGCAGCATCGCCCGGTCCCCGGGCGCGATGACGCAGGTCCAGCGCGCCGCCGTGCTGCCGTCGGACACCGGGGTCGAGCTGATGCGGATCCCCGAGGGTTCCGATGTCGACCTCGACCTCGCCCTGACCTTCGTCGACGAGGGAGTGCTGGTCACCGGTACCGTCGCCGGGCGGGCCGCGGTGGAGTGCGCGCGGTGTCTCGGTGAGTTCACGGCCGACGTGGAGGTCACCCTCACGGAGATGTTCGCCACCGAGGGCACGGCCGCAGCGGACGGCGCGGAGCAAGACGAGGTGCGGCTGCTCGACGGTGACCTGCTGGACCTGGAGCCCGCTCTGGTCGACGCCTTCGGGCTCGAGTTCCCGATGTCCCCCTCGTGTACGGACTACGGTCACAGCGACTGCGTCAACCCCGACACCCCCGCACCGGACGGGGTCTCGGGCAGTACCGAGGGACGTATCGATCCGCGCTGGGCCGGCCTGGCGGAGAAGTTCGGAGCGCCCGCGACAGACGAGGGGGCCGAGTGACGGACCCCTCCCCGGAGCTCGGCGTGGTCCTGGGGGTGGAGCTGCCCGGCGAGCTGGCCGCGCAGGCGCTGACCCATCGGTCTTACGCCTACGAGCACGGGGGGCTCCCGCACAACGAGCGTCTGGAATTCCTCGGCGACGCAGTCCTGGAACTGGTCGTCACCGAGCACCTCTACGCCGCGTACCCGGACCGGCCGGAGGGCGACCTCGCCAAGATCCGCGCCAGTCTTGTCAACACCTATGTCCTGGCCGACATCGCCCGCGAGCTGGGCCCCGACGGGCTCGGTGCGCTCCTGAGGCTCGGCAGGGGAGAGGAACTCACCGGCGGGCGGGACAAGCACTCGATCCTGGCGGACACCCTGGAGGCGGTGTTCGGCGCCGTGTACCTGACCCACGGGCTCGAGGTGGCACGGGGGATCGTCGAGGGGATCATCGGTGAGCGCCTCCGCGTGGTGCCCACCCTGGGTGCGGCGCTGGACTGGAAGACCAGTCTCCAGGAGAAGTGCTCGGCGCTCGGCCGGCCCAAAGCCCGGTACGACATCACCTCCACCGGACCGGACCACGACAAGACCTTCTCCGCCGTGGCTCTCGTCGGGGACGAGCCACTGGGTGAGGGTGTCGGCCGGACCAAGAAGGAGGCCGAGCAGAAGGCCGCCGAGCAGGCCTGGGCCGCCCTGGACCGGACCGCGCACTGACATGCCGGAGCTGCCCGAGGTCGAGGTCGTCCGCCGCGGCCTCGAGTCCTACGTGGTGGGGCGACGGATCCTCGACGTCTCGGTGACCGGCGCCCGGACTGCCCGCCGTCAGCCAGGCGGGCCGGAGGAGATCGTCGCCCGGTTGCGCGACCGGGTGGTGAGCGGGGCCGGCCGACGTGGCAAGTACCTGTGGTTGACCCTGGACGGAGAGCACACCGCGGGCGCCGACTGCCTCTTGGTCCATCTCGGGATGAGCGGCCAGATGCTGGTCACGACCACCGACGCACCGCCGGTACGACACCTGCACGCCCGGGCCCTGCTCGACGACGGCAGGGAGCTGCGGTTCGTGGACCAGAGGACGTTCGGTGGGTGGACCGTCGTCCCGCTGGCCGAGGCCGCAGACGGCACCCGTGTGCTCCTGCCCGCGCCGGCCGCCCACGTGGCCGCCGACCCGTTCGAGCCCGGATTCGACGAGGTGGCCACCGCGCGGACGATCCGCCGCCGGGACACCGAGATCAAACGGCTCCTGCTGGACCAGACCGTGGTGTCCGGCATCGGCAACATCTACGCGGACGAGGCGCTGTGGCGTTCCGGTGTCCACGGCCGCCGGCGCGCGGGTGCCTTGACGCTGGGCACCGTCCGTGGGGTGCTCGGCCATGCCCGGGACGTGATGTCCGACGCGTTGGAGGCCGGGGGCACCTCGTTCGACGCGCTGTACGTCAACGTCAACGGGGCCTCGGGATACTTCGACAGGTCTCTCGACGTCTACGGGCGGGCGGGGCAACCCTGTGCCCGGTGTGGTACCCCGGTGGTCCGCGAGGACTTCATGAACCGGGGCTCGCACTTCTGCCCCTGCTGCCAGGCGTCGCCCCGCCGTGGTGGGGCGCGACGGAGTCGCTCCGTACGATGACCGGCATGACGATGACCGGCAAGGACGACACCCCCCAGAATTCACCGGCCGCCACCGAGTTGTGGGTCGAGCGGGCCGGGACCCGGAGCTACGTGGGGCACTCGACGCGGGGCGCGAGGGTCGAGATCGGGTCGGCGGACGTCGAGGGCGTGTTCACCCCGGGCGAACTGCTCAAGATCGCCCTGGCGTCGTGCACCGCGATGGCCTCGGACTTCACCGTCTCGCGGAGGCTCGGCGAGGACTACGAGGCGACCGTGCACGTCTCCGGTGACCCGGACCGCGAGGCCGAGCGGTACCCGCGGCTGGAGGAGACCTTTGAGTTGGACCTCTCCGGGCTCGACCCGGCCATGCGGGACAGGCTGCTGGACATGATCCGGCGCTCGGTGGACTCCGCGTGCACCGTCGGCCGGACGCTGGCGGCGGGGGCGGAGATCGAGTTGGGCTTCGAGACCGGACGAGGGTCGGGCGCGGCAGCAGTGGACGCCCCGCGATGAGCGGGCGGGATCCGGACGAGGTCCGGCTGGTGGCCTGGGTCCACGGGCAGGTCCAGGGCGTGGGTTTCCGGTGGTGGACCCGGTCCAGAGCACTCGAACTGGGGCTCGTCGGGTACGCCGCCAACAAGACCGACGGCCGCGTACACGTGGTTGCGGAGGGACCGGAGCCCGCGTGTCGGGCCCTGGTGGAACTCCTCCGCGGCCGCGGGACCCCCGGCCACGTGGACCTCGTCGTAGACACATGGGAGCCGGCCCGGGGCGGACTGACGGGATTCGTCGAACGCTGACCTAGGATCGACACCCGTGTACCTCAAGTCGCTGACGCTCAAGGGCTTCAAGTCCTTCGCGGCGCCCACGACCCTGAGGTTCGAGCCCGGCATCTGTTGTGTGGTCGGGCCCAACGGCTCCGGCAAGTCCAACGTCGTCGACGCGCTCACCTGGGTGATGGGTGAGCACAGCGCCAAGACGCTGCGCGGCGGCAAGATGCAGGACGTGATCTTCGCCGGGACCGCCGGCAAGGCGCCGCTCGGCCGGGCCGAGGTCACGCTCACCCTCGACAACTCGGACGGCACGCTGCCGATCGACTACGCCGAGGTCTCGCTGACCCGGCGGATGTTCCGTGACGGTGCGGCGGAGTACGAGATCAACGGTGACCGCGCCCGCCTGATGGACGTGCAGGAACTCCTCTCGGACTCGGGGATCGGGCGCGAGATGCACGTGATCGTGGGCCAGGGCAAGCTCGCCGAGATCCTCGAGTCCAAGCCCGAGGATCGGCGCGCCTTCATCGAGGAGGCCGCGGGGATCCTCAAGCACCGCCGCCGTAAGGAGAAGGCGCAGCGCAAACTGGCCGGCATGCAGGGCAACCTCGACCGGTTGAGTGACCTGACCGGCGAGCTTCGCCGTCAGCTCAAGCCACTGGGGAGACAGGCCGAGGTGGCGCGCCGCGCCCAGTCCGTCCAGGCCGATCTCCGTGACGCGACCTTCCGGCTGGCCGCCGACGACCTGGTGACCCGACGCGCAGAGCTCGCGGACGCGCAGAACGTTCGTTCGCGGCTCGCCGACCAGGTGGCCGCGGCCGTCGACCGGCGCGACGAGCTCGCCGAGGCGGTTGCGCAGACGCAGGCCCGGCTCGACCGGCTCACGCCCGAGGCCGACGCCGCCCAGCAGCGGTGGTTCGCGCTGTCGACGCTGGCCGAGCGTGCCCGCGCGACCGCCCGCATCGCCTCGGACCGCGCCCGGTCCCTCGCGGCGGAGACGGCCGTCCACCACGGAACCGATCCCGATGAGCTGGACCGTCAGGCCGACCGTGCAGAAGCACACGAGCAGGACCTCGCGGCGGAGGTCGAGCGCGCCGCGGACGGGGCACGCCGGGCCACGGAGGCGCTGAAATCAGCCGAGGCCACCCTGGCCGGGTTGGAGGCCGAACACCTCAAGGCCGTGCGGGCCATCGCCGACCGCCGCGAGGGGGTGGTCCGGCTCGCGGGCAAGGTGGAGACACTCGCCGCACGGGTGGAATCGACGGAGGCGGAGATCGCGCGACTCGACGCGGAGTCGGAGAACGCCCGCAACACGGTCGCGGACGCCGAGGCCGAGTTCGACGCCGTCCACGCCCGGGTGGACCTGCACACGCAAGGGGAACGGACCCTCGACGACCACCTGGGTCGGGCTGAGCGCGCTCACCTCGCGGCCCGCGCGCGGCTGTCCGAACTGCGGGGCATCGAGAGGGAGGCGGATCAGCGGATCGCCAGTCTGGCCGCCCGGATCGAGACGCTCGAACAGAACAAGGGAGCCGGGGACGGGGCCGAATGGGTGCTCCGGCACCTGGGACGGGACGAGGTCGCCGGTACCGTCGGGGAGATGCTCGGGGTCGAGCCCGGCTGGGAGCGCGCGGTGGGCGTGGCGCTCGGGCCGGCCGTCGACGCCGTCGTCGTCGACGCCGGGGTGGACCGCCGGGCGGTCCTGGCCGCGCTCCGCGAGGCCGACGCCGGCCGGGCCGGGCTGGTGGGCAGCGGCATCTCGGGCGAGGACTACCGCCTCGAGGCGGACCTGGTCCCCGGCGCCCGATGGGCGCTGGACGTGGTCGAGGTGCCCGGCGACCTCGTGGCCGCGGTCACGGCCCTGCTGGTGGATGTGGTGCTCGTCGAGGACCTCGCCGGCGCCCATACACAGGTCGAGGCCGATAGGCGCGTGCGCGCGGTGACCCGGGACGGGGAGCTCGCCGGGGCGGGATGGACCGTCGGGGGCTCGGCCGCCGGGCGGACGGGGCTCGAGATCCAGTCCGCCATCGACTCGGCGGTCCTCGCGCGGGACGCCGTGCGCGCCGAGATCGAGACCACCCGCGCGGAACTCGCCGGAGCCGAGGCGGAGGACGTCGAGCGGGCGGACCGGTTCTCCGAGTCCCTGGCCGCGATCACCGAGTCCGACGCGTCGATCGAGGAGATCTACGCCGAACTCGCGAGGATCGGCACGCGCCGGCGTCGCGCGGAGGCGGAGGTGCGGCGCCTCGAGCAGTCCCGTCGGATGGCCGTCGACAAGCTCGACGCCTCCCGTACCGAGCACGCCGAGCTCACCGACCGGCTCGCCCGCGCCGGTGACGACGACGACGAGGCCGAGCTGCCCGCAGACGATGGCCGGGTCGCCGCACAGGCGGTCGTCGCAGCCTCCCGGGGGGCCGAGCTCGAGGCCCGGCTGGCGCACCGGTCGGCCGAGGAGCGGGCAACCGGGGTCCGCGGGAAGTCGGCGTCGCTGCGCAGGGCGGCCCAGGCCGAGCGCGAGTCGAGAGCTCGGGCCGCCCGGGCCGCCGCGGCACGCCGCCGGGGGGCCGAGGTCGCCGGGGTGGTGGACGAGTTGAGTGTGCGTCTGCTGGCCCGGCTCGACGAGCTGATCGCCTCGGCCGGCACCGAGCGTGACCGGCTGTCGTCCGCGCGGTCGGAGGCCACCGCACGGGTGGCCTCGCTCCGGGCCGAGCTCGCGGGAGCGGAATCGGAGGTCACCAGGCTGGGGGATGCCGCACACCGGGACGAGATCGTCCGCGCCCAGCTCGAGGTCAAGGTCTCCGAGCTCGAGACCGCGGTACTGGAACGGCACGGTATCGAGCCCGAGGCCCTGGTGGCGGAGTACGGACCGGAGGTTGCTCTGCCGCCCTCCGCGCTCGAGATGGAGGAGTACGAGGCCGCCCGGGAGCGCGGCGAGGACGTCACCCCGCCCCCGCCGATGCCTTATCTGCGTGCCGAGCAGGAACGTCGGCTCAAGCTGGCCCAGAAGGATCTGGCGACCCTGGGCAAGGTCAACCCCCTGGCGCTGGAGGAGTTCGCCGCTCTGGAGGAGCGTTACGCGTTCCTGTCCACCCAACTCGACGACGTCAGGAAGGCCCGCGCTGACCTCGAGGGCGTAATCGACGATGTGGACGAGAGGATCGAGCAGATCTTCACCGAGGCCTGGGTGGACGTCGAACGAGAGTTCCGCGGGGTGTTCTCCGTACTGTTCCCCGGTGGCGAGGGCCGACTGATCCTCACCGACCCCACGGACATGCTGGCCACGGGGATCGAGGTCGAGGCCCGGCCGCCGGGGAAGAAGGTCAAGCGCCTGTCGTTGCTGTCCGGTGGCGAGAAGTCGCTGACGGCCGTGGCGATGCTGGTGGCGATCTTCAAGGCCAGACCCAGCCCGTTCTACGTGATGGACGAGGTCGAGGCCGCGCTCGACGACACCAACCTGCGCCGCCTCATCGGACTGTTCGAGCAGCTCCGTGAGACCAGCCAGCTCATCGTGATCACCCACCAGAAGCCCACGATGGACGTCGCCGACGTCCTCTACGGAGTGTCCATGCAGGGCGACGGCATCTCCAAGGTGATCTCCCAGCGCATGCGGTGATCGCGCGCCACCACAGTGCTGATCAGGCACTATGGGGCCATGACTGATCAAGAACTGCACATGGACGCGAGCCTGGCGCGGTCGGCCCGAATCCTGTGTCTGGTCTCCACCGGCGTCATCGCCGCACGGTCGGGGCTCGAACAGCAGAAGATCCGGGACTACGAACGCGGGGTGGGCGACCTCGACGACGCGGAAGTGCAGGCACTCACTGACGCCCTCACGTATTACGGCGCCCGTTTCATCCCGGAGGACGAGTACGGGGGGGGGTGGGCGTGCGGCGAAAGTTCACCCGGACGAAGGTCAAGATGATCGACCGGTGGGAGAGCGAGGGCGGACCGGTCGGGGAGGACGACGTCTAGAGGCCGGCGGTCGCGCTGGTCGGCGACGCTCTAGACCACTCCCTCCGACGGCCCGCAGGCCGCGACCTCACCGAGCCCGTCACCGCCCCACTTCCCGTGGGACTGACCCCGATCAGGACCGCCGGAACACCGCGCGCAGACGTTCCCGGTTGACCACGCCGATCGCGCGCAGCGGAATCCCCGCCGGGCACACCCGGGAGCACTCGCCGTAGAGGGAGCAGGAGCCGAACTCCTGATCCGCCGCGCGGACCATCTCGCGGGCCCGGGAACCGCGTTCGCGGCTCGCCACCGGCATCAGGGCCAGATGCCCCAGCTTCGCACCCACGAAGAGGTTGGCCGAACCGTTCGGGCAGGCCGCCACGCACGCACCGCACCCGATGCAGGCCGCCAGATCCAGTGCCGTCTCCGCCTGGTCGTGCCCCTGTGCGGTGGCGTCCGCATCGGGGGCCGTCCCGGCGGGCAGCGACACATGGGCTCCGGACTCGACGATCCCGTCCAGAGCGGAACGGTCCACCACGAGATCACGGATCACGGGGAACACGGCGGCACGCATCGGTTCGATGCGCAGGGTGTCACCGTCGGAGTAGGTGTCCAGGCGCTGGTGGCACGCGGGGGTGTTCTCGGCCGGGCCGTGCGGGCGCCCGTCGACGGTGACCCCGCACGAACCGCAGATTCCCTCGCGACAGTCGGAATCGAAGGCCACCGGCTCCACTCCGTCGTCGACCAGTCGGCCGTTGAGGGAGTCGAGTAGCTCGAGCACACTCATCTCCGGTTCGGCGTCAGGGACGAGGTACTCCACGTATCGGCCGCTGTCCCCGGGGCCGGACTGTCTCCACACCCGCAGTGTGAGTCTCATCGGTAGTCCCTCGTGGTGAGCCCGACGGCGGAGAAGTCGAGCGGTTCGGCATGACGGGTGAAGGTGCGTGGGCCGCCTCGGTCGTCGCCGTCGGATCCCCACGCCGAGGCGAAGCGCCAGTGGTCGTCACGGCGTAGTGCCTCGCCGCCCGCAGTCTGGTGCTCGTCTCGGAAGTGCGCTCCGCAGGACTCGTCGCGGTCCAGGGCGTCGACGCACATCAGTTCGGCGAGCTCAAGGTAGTCGGCCACCCTGCCGGCCAGTTCGAGCACCTGGTTGAGGTGCTCACCGGTGCCGGTCACCCGGAGGTCGGACCAGAACCGGGCCCGCAGGTCGCGGATGCCCTCGATCGCCGAGGAGAGGCCCTCGGAGCTCCGGGTGACCCCGCAACCGGTGTAGAGGATGTCGCCCAGCTCGCGGTGGAAGTGCGCGGGCCCGGTCGAGCCACCCACCGACAGGAGCGCGTCGACGCGGGCCCGGGCGCGGCCCACGGCTGTGGTGACCACCTCGTCGTCGTCCGGTGGTTCGTCGCCGAGGCGCGCGGCCAGAAGCGCCGGCACCGAGTGCGGCAGGGTGAACCACCCGTCCACGCTGGCGCTGAGCAGCGAGTTGGCGCCGAGCCGGTTGGCGCCGTGGTAGGCCCAGCCACACTCGCCCCCGACGAACAGTCCGGGGATGGAGGTCTGTTGGTCGTAGTCGCTCCACAGACCTCCCATGGTGAAGTGGCAGGTGGGAGCGATGCGCATCGGGACGGTGTACGGGTCCTCTCCGGTGGCGTGGGAGTACATGTCGAAGAGGTTGCCGTAGCGTTCGGTGATCATCCGGCGGCCGTCGCGGGCGAGAGCGTCCCGGAAGTCCAGGTACACCGAGTTGTGGCGGGGACCCACCCCGCGGCCGTCGCGGATCTCCGCAGTGATCGCCCGCGAGGCCACGTCGCGGGGGACCAGGTTGCCGAAGGCCGGGTAGCGGCGCTCGAGGAAGAAGTCGCGCTCGGAATCGGGGATGTCGCCGGGCGGCCGGTCGTCGTCCTCACGCAGCGGCACCCAGATGCGGCCGTCGTTGCGGAGCGACTCGCTCATGAGGATGGTCTTGGCCTGCCAGTTCGTGTCCTTGGGCAGGGCGGTGGGGTGGAACTGCACGAAGGACGGCGAGGCGAACAGCGCCCCCCGCTGATGGGCCCGCCACACGGCCGAGGCGTTGGAGTTCACCGCCAGCGTGGAGTCGTGGAAGACGTTCCCGTAGCCGCCCGTCGCCAGCACCACGGCGTGGGCGGTCTCGGCGCGGATGTGACCGGAGACGAGGTCACGGACCACGACCCCGTGGCATCCGGCGTCGTCGACGATCAGATCGAGCATCTCGTGGCGGGTGTGCAACCGCACCGTCCCCGCCCGGATCTGCCGCTGGAGGGCCTGGGTCACGGCGATCTGGAGCTGCTGGCCGGTCTGCCCGCGGGAGTAGTAGGTGCGCGAGACCTGCACTCCGCCGAACGACCGCGTGGACAGGACGCCACCGTATTCGCGGGCGAAAGGCGTGCCTATCGCCGAGAAGTGGTCGATGACGCGAACCGACTCCTCGCCCAGCCTGAACGCCTCGGCCTCCCGGCCCCGGAAGTCTCCGCCCTTGACCGTGTCGGAGACGAAGCGGTGCAGCGAGTCGCCGTCGACCCGCCTCGCGCGGGCGGCGTTGATCCCGCCCTGGGCCGCCACGGAGTGCGCTCGCCGCGGCGCATCGTGATAAGTGAAGGCGGTGACCCGGTAGCCGAGCTCTCCGAGCGCGGCCGCCGCCCCGGCGCCGGCCAGGCCCGTGCCCACCACGACCACGTGGAAGCGTCGTCGGTTGCCGGGGGCGACCAGGGGGTAGGTGTCTCGTCGCCGCGCCCAGGCGGTGACGGGATCGCCGGCGGGAGTACCCGAGGACAGGACGTCACCGGCCCGGGCGCCGGGGACCGTGACGGGTGGCGGGACGAAGGGGGCTGCTCCGCCCGGGACGCCCGGGCCCGTCATGCCAGCCACCCGGCCTGTACCGCGATCGGGATCATGGCGTTGCCCACCAACACGGCGACCGCGGCGACCCCGCCCACGACCGTCGCCGCGGCACGGCCACGGACCCCCGTCACCCCGAGATCGCCCGCCGCCGTCCGGACGCCGTGCGCCACGTGCACCGCCAGAAGGATCATGGTGACCCCGTAGAACGCGGCCACCCACGGCCTGGCGAAGCTGGCCACGAGGTTCCCGTACGCCGAACCGGGGACGAAGGAGTCGGTGGCGACCGGGGTGGTGCCGGTGGTCATGTCCAGGACATGGAAGACGATGAACAGAAGCATCACCACGCCGGTCAGCATCATGGATCGTGCGCCGAAGGAACCGGCGGTCAGACCCGTGCGCCGACGATGGGGGCCCGCCGAGGCCCGGGAGCGTCGCGCGAGCAGCACCGAGCACCCGATGTGAGCCACCAGGCTCAGCACGAGCATCACCCGCAGGGCCCACAGCACGCCCTCGTGCGGCAGCAGGGGGTAGAGAAGGGTCCGCAACCACTCGGCGTAGCCGTCGAAATCGGCCGCACCGCCGAACACCTTGAGGTTGCCGATCATGTGCACCACGACGAACGTGGTGAAGAACAGACCCGTCACGGCCATGACGGTCTTGGCGGCCCAGGTGGGACACGCAGGGGCGCGCCGGACCGGTGGCCTCCGAACCCGGACCGGGACGTGCAGGGTGTCGACCTCGGCCACGCGCGGACACCTCCTTCCGGGAACGGGCGCCAGTCTAGGTCCGCCCACGACACCCGGGACCGAGATGAGGACGGGGGCCGTCGTCCATACTGGGCACCGTGAACACCACCTGGATCATCGTGGCCGTTGTCGCCGTCCTGCTGCTCGCCGTCCTCGCGCTGGTCGTGGGGCTGCAATTGCGCAAGAGGCGACAGATCTCGCTGAGCAAGCCCGACGAGCGCAAGGAACTCACCCGGGAGGAACGCTCCGGGAACTACCAGGCGGGGACGGGCTTCTCGTTCACCGAGGCAGGCGGGACCGCCACCGCAGCACCCCCGAGGGAACCCCTGCCGCGAGAGGCGCCCCTGCCGCCCGAGGCACCCGCGCCGCGGCCGCCCGGCGCCGAGCCGGTGGCCGAGCCCGCGCCCCCGGCGGGGCGGCAGGTCCCTGCGGAGTCACTGGCCCCGGCAGAGCAGCAGACCCCGATCGAGACGCCGGTCGCGCCCGAGCCGGACACCCGACCCGGTCCGAGCGACGACACGGTGGTCGTGGAACCCGCGCCGGTCGAACCGGTGGTGGTACCGCCCGAGGTCCCCGACGAGGAGGTTCCGGTCCCCACGACCGAGCTGATCACCGGGGCCCCCACCCCGGTGGCCCCGGTCGAGCGGATCGACCCGTCGGAAGGACGCCTCGACCGCCTCCGCGGCCGGCTGGCGCGCTCACAGGGCGCGGTGGGACAGGGGTTGCTCGGACTCCTGGGTGCGGGTGATCTCGACGAGTACGCCTGGGAGGAGATCGAGGACACGCTGATCATGGCGGACCTCGGCTCCACGGTCACGCAGCGTGTCGTCGATCGCCTGCGGGAGGACATCGCGACCAGGCATATCCGTACGGAGGCCGAGGTGCGGGGCCTGCTGCGACAGGCACTCGTGGACAACCTCCACCCCGAGTACGACCGCTCGTTGCGTGCACTCCCGAATGACGGCAAGCCCGCCGTGCTCCTGGTCGTGGGGGTCAACGGCACCGGCAAGACCACGACGACCGGCAAACTCGCCCGCGTCCTGGTGGCCGACGGGCGCCACATCCTCCTCGGCGCCGCGGACACCTTCCGCGCCGCGGCCGCTGACCAACTCCAGACCTGGGCCGAGCGCGTGGGCGCGGAGGTCGTCCGCGGCAAGGAGGGCGCGGATCCCGCGTCAGTGGCGTTCGACGCCGTCGCCCGGGGGGTCGAGACCGGGGTCGACGCCGTCCTGGTAGACACCGCCGGCCGCCTCCACACCAAGACCGGTCTCATGGACGAGCTCGGAAAGGTCAAGCGGGTCATCGAGAAGAAGACCCCCGTCGACGAGGTCCTGCTCGTCATCGACGCGACCACCGGGCAGAACGGGCTCATGCAGGCCCGGGTGTTCAAGGAGGTCGTGGACATCACCGGGGTGGTCCTCACCAAACTCGACGGCACCGCCAAGGGCGGGATCGTCTTCCAGGTCCAACACGAACTCGGAGTCCCGGTGAAGCTCGTGGGGCTGGGGGAGGGCGCCGACGACCTGGCGCCGTTCACCCCGGAGGCCTTCGTCGACGCGCTGCTCGGAACCTAGGACACACGATCGGAACCACAGGGCCGGTCGCGTTACAGATCGGAAACACGGCCGCGCATCCACCGAAACAGCGGAAAGGAATTCTTCTCGTCTGAGAGTGAGTGACAAACGCTCACCATGGAGACGAGGAGGACCTCACCGTGAGAGGTGACAGTGTCTTGTTGCTCGCCCAGGAGGCGACGACGGAGATCAACGCGGGAGACACGGCCTGGATGCTCATGGCGGCATCCCTGGTCCTGCTCATGACGCCCGCACTGGCGTTGTTCTACGGCGGGATGACCCGCCAGAAGTCAGTGCTCAACATGATGATGATGTCCTTCAGCGCGATGGGCGTCGTCGGCGTCGTCTACGTGCTCTGGGGTTGGTCGATGTCCTACGGCGAGCAAGGAGTCCTGGGACTGTTCGCCAATCCCTTCGAGATGTTCGGCCTCGCCGGTGTGATCGGCGACGCCGAGAACTGGGTGATGTCCGGATCGGGTGACTACCCGCAGGTCGTGGATGTGGCCTTCCAGGTGACCTTCGCGATCATCACCGTCGCACTCATCTCGGGCGCGATCGCCGAGCGCGTGAAGTTCGGCACCTGGCTGACGTTCGTGGGCGTGTGGGTCACGCTGGCGTTCTTCCCGCTCGCCCACATGGTGTGGGGTGGCGGTCTCCTCTCGCACTCGGAGAACAGCCTCGCCGCGATGATCTTCGGCACGGTCGACGACGGTGAGGGCGGTCTCACCGCTGCCGTCGCGCCGGTCGACTTCGCCGGCGGCACCGTGGTCCACATCAACGCCGGTATGGCGGCGCTGGTCCTCGTGCTCCTGATCGGTAAGCGCTACGACTTCGGGCGCACCGCGTTCCGTCCCCACAGCCTTCCTCTCGTCATGCTCGGAGCCGGCCTCCTGTGGTTCGGTTGGTTCGGGTTCAACGCCGGTTCGGCGTTCGGTGCCAACGGGATGGCCGGTCTGGCCTGGATCAACACCACCGTCGCGGCGGCCGCCGCGATGCTCGGCTGGCTCCTCACCGAGCGCATCCGGGACGGTCACCCGACCAGCCTCGGTGCCGCCTCGGGCGTCGTCGCCGGTCTGGTCGCCATTACCCCGGCCGCCGGGTCCGTACACCCCCTCGGCGCGATCGCCCTCGGTGCCGTGTCCGGCGCCCTGTGTGCCCTCGCCGTGGGACTCAAGCACCGCTTCGGCTACGACGACTCGCTCGACGTCGTGGGCGTCCACCTCGTGGCCGGCCTCTGGGGCACCATCGCCATCGGCCTCCTGGCCACCGGCACCTTCGACACCGATGCCGGTGTGTTCTACTCGGCGGACGGTTGGAAGCTGCTCGTCGTCCAGATCGTGATCGCAGTGGTGGCGCTCGTCTTCACCGCCATCATGACCGCGATCGCGTACGTGATCTGCCGCCCACTGGGCTGGCGCATCAGCGAGACGGACGAGCAGTCCGGTATCGACGGCGCCGAGCACGCGGAGTCCGCGTACGAGGCCTCCACCAACGCGCTCATCCGTTGAGCCGACATCTGCGAAAGGAACACCAGACATGAAGCTCGTCACCGCGATCGTCAAGCCGTTCACGATCGACGACGTCAAGGCAGCACTCGAACAGGCCGGAATCCACGGACTCACCATCAGTGAGGTCCAGGGCTACGGTCGCCAGAAGGGTCACACCGAGGTCTACCGCGGTGCGGAGTACGCCGTGGACTTCGTGCCCAAGATCCGGGTGGAGGTGGTCGTCGACGACGAGACCGCCGACACCGTGGTCCAGCTGGTCGTCGATGCCGCACGAACCGGGAAGATCGGCGACGGAAAGGTGTGGGTGACCCCCGTCGAGAGCATCGTCAGGGTCCGCACCGGCGAGGCGGGCGACGCCGCTATCTGATCGACGACACCACGATGCGCGGTCGACCCCGAACCCGGGGTCGGCCGCGCTTCTCCGTGATTCCCCGTGCCTCTCCGCACTTCTCGGTGCGAGTGCGGGGTCGTTCACAGAAGCGAAACACCGTGGCCGCTGCGAGTTGACACGGGGCCGACAGTCTAGAGACATACTTATGATGGGAAAAGAGGGACGACGTGAGCCTGACAGCGGACGGTGAGCGTGCCATGGCGCTGCGGGACGGACGCGGGCAGATCCTCTCCGCCACCTCGGCGGACCTCCCCGCGGCGGACCTGCGGGACGCGTTGTGCGAGCTGTACGAGATGGAGCTCGGACGCCTGGCCGAGGAGGCCGGGATCGGCCCGGGGTCCGGGTTCGCCCTGGTGGCCTTCGGCGGGCTCGGCCGGCGAGAGGTGCTCCCGTACTCGGACCTCGACCTGGTGTTGGTCCACGAGAGACGTCCCGATCGTGACGTCGGTGAGCTCGCGGACGCCATGTGGTACCCATTGTGGGACTCGGGGGTGGGCCTGGACCACAGTGTGCGGACCGTGGACCAGTGCCTCGCGGTGGCGGCCGCAGACGTCTCGGTGGGGTTGAGCCTGCTGGACGCCCGGGTGATCGCCGGAGACGCGGACCTGGGAGCGCTCGTCGTCGACGGTGCTCGGCGCCAGTGGCGGGATCAGATCGCCTCCCGGTTCGACGACCTCGTGGCCTCCGCGGTGGCCCGGCGTCATCGGTCTGGCGTGATCGCGCACCGGAGCGAACCCGATCTCAAGAACGGCGTGGGCGGACTGCGGGATTCGCAGTTGGTCACCGCGCTCGCTGTCGCACACCTCAGCGACGGACGACCGGTCGTCCCCGGAGGGCTGAGGACCGCGCACCGGCTGGTACTCGACGCGCGGACCGAGCTCCACCGGGTGAGCGGGCGGCCCCGGGAGGTGCTGCACGCCGAGTACGGGGACGAGGTCGGACTGGCGCTCGGGCTGGGGGATCGCTTCGACCTCGCCCGTGCGCTCAGTGACGCCTCCCGGACCATCGCGTTCACCGCGGATCAGGCCATCCGCGGATCCGTCGCGACACTGTCCTCCCGTGGCCTGACAGGGTTGTTGCGCAGGTCCCCGGTGCGCCGACCCCTTGACGACGGTGTGGTGGAGCATGCGGGAGAGGTGGCGCTCGCCAGGAGCGCACGGGTCACCGAGGACCCCTGGCTTCCTCTTCGGGTGGCGGCGGCAGCAGCCCGCTTCACACTGCCCCTGGCCAGTTCGACGCTCGGGGTGCTGGTGGAACGGTCGCCGATCCCGGAGGGGCGGTGGCCCGCGGAGGCGCTCTCGGACCTGCTCGTCCTGCTCGGGTCGGGCGAGGCCCAGGTGGAGGTTCTCGAAGCGTTCGACCGGAGCGGGTTGTGGGAGCGGATCCTGCCCGAGTGGTCGGGGGTCAGGGACCTGCCGGCCCGGGACCGTTCGCACGTCTACACCGTCGACCGCCACCTGGTCCAGACTGCGGTCGAGGCATCCCGGTTGACCACCTCGGTCGCCAGGGCGGACCTGCTCCTGTTGTCGGCACTGCTGCACGACCTGGGCAAGAGCCGAGAGGGTGACCACAGTGAGACGGGCGCCGAGATGGTCAGGCCGATCGTGCAACGCATGGGACTCGGCCCCACCGATGTCGACACCCTCGTCCGGATCGTCCGGCACCACCTGCTGCTCGCGGCGACAGCGACCAGACGTGATCCGTCGGATCCGGAGACGGCCGATTCGGTTCTGACCACCCTCGAGCAGGACGCGACCGCGTTCGACGTGCTCGCCACGCTCACCGAGGCCGATTCGTTGGCCACCGGGCCGACGGTCTGGACCCAGGGGCGGGCCAGGGCACACGCCACCCTGGTCGACACGTGCCGGGACCGGGTGGGCTCGCAGCCCGGCGCGGTGGAGGCCCCGGTGGTCGACGCCACGCGACCGCACGGCCCGCCCGATGTCGTGGTCGACCTGCGCCCCGCCGGGACCGGGACGAATCACGAGGTCACCCTCGTCGTCCCCGGCTCCGGGAAGTCGCTCGCGGTGACCGCGGAGGTCCTCGCCGCGCACCGGCTGGAGATCGTCGACGCCGAGATCGACCTGCGCCCACCCGGTGGGGTGCGCGCGAGGATGACGGTGTCGACACGTTTCGGTGACCCCGTCGACCCGCGGGTGCTCCGCCAGGATCTGCGTCGGGCGGTCGACTCCGGGGTGTCGGCCTCGCTGAGGGCCGCGGTCGCGCGCAACGCCTCACGCCTGATCGGCCCTCCTCAGGCCAGGTCGTCGGTGCTGGTCAATCGACGAACGGATGCCGAGGGCATCCTGCTCGAGGTGCGGGCGGAGGACAGGCCGGGCCTGTTCGCAAAGGTCATCGCGTCGATCCTCGGCAGGGGGGCGAGAATCGACTGGGTGGTGGTGCGGACACGCGGCGCCGCGGTTGAGGACGTGTTCGCGTTGTCCGGCCCCGGAGCAGTGCTCAGCACGGCCACGGAGGTGGAGTCCCTGCTTCCCCGGCGCGATCCCGCGACGCCCGGCGTCGGGCGTGCCGATACCCTGTGAGCAGTCGTCGTCGACGACGCCGGGGCCCCCACGCTCCCGGCCCGCGACCCAGGGAGCTGTAGCCGTGTTCGATTCCTTGTCCGACCGCCTGGCAGGTGCGCTCAAGGACCTGCGCGGGAAGGGGCGGCTCAGCGACGCCGACATCGATGCGACGGCGCGCGAGATCCGCCTGGCGTTGCTCGAGGCGGACGTCGCACTTCCCGTCGTGCGTACCTTCATCTCCCGCGTCAAGGAGCGTGCCAAGGGATCGGAGGTGTCCGAGGCCCTCAACCCTGCGCAGCAGGTCGTCAAGATCGTCGACGCGGAGCTCACCGCGATCCTGGGTGGGGAGGCGCGGCGCATCGAGTTCGCCAAGCAGCCGCCCACGGTGATCATGCTCGCGGGCCTGCAGGGTGCGGGTAAGACCACGCTCGCCGGCAAGCTCGCACACTGGCTCAAGGGGCAGGGGCACACCCCGCTCCTCGTGGCGTGTGACCTCCAGCGGCCGGGTGCGGTCGACCAGCTCCAGATCGTCGGTGAGCGCGCCGGCGTCCAGGTCTTCGCACCCCACCCGGGCACGTCGGTGGGCGGTGACGGCGAGGTCGTCGGCGTGCAGGAACCGGTGGCCGTGGCCCAGCGGGGACTTGCGCACGCCAGGGCCAAGATGTACGACGTCGTGATCGTCGACACCGCCGGCCGGTTGGGCATCGACGACGAGCTCATGGCCCAGGCCAGGGGTATCCGCGACGCGGTCCAGCCGGACGAGACCTTCTTCGTCCTCGACGCGATGATCGGTCAGGATGCCGTGATGACCGCGGAGGCATTCCGTGAGGGCGTCGGCTTCACGGGCGTCGTTCTGACCAAGCTCGACGGCGATGCCCGTGGTGGCGCGGCGCTGAGCGTCCGCGAGCTCACCGGCACGCCGATCATGTTCGCCTCCAACGGTGAGAAGCTCGAGGACTTCGACGTCTTCCACCCCGATCGAATGTCGAGCCGGATCCTCGGCATGGGCGACGTGCTCTCGCTCATCGAGCAGGCCGAGACCGTCTTCGACGCCAAGGACGCGGAGAAGACCGCCGCCAAGATCGGCTCGGGGGAGCTCACGCTCGAGGACTTCCTCGACCAGATGCTCATGATCCGGAAGATGGGCCCCATCGGGAACCTCCTCGGGATGCTGCCCGGTGGCAAGGACATGAAGGCGGCCGTCGGCGACATCGACGAGAAGTACCTGGACCGCATCCAGGCGATCATCCGGGGGATGACGCCGGCCGAGCGTGCCGATCCCAAGATCATCAACGGATCCCGCCGCCAGCGCATCGCCAAGGGCTCCGGCGTCACCGTCACCGACGTCAACCAGTTGGTGGACCGGTTCTTCGAGGCCCGCAAGATGATGAGTCGCATGGCGGGTCAGATGGGGATGCCCGGAGCCGGCCGGAAGAACCAGCGCAAGGGCAAGAAGGGCAAGGGTAAGGGCCGCGGACCGACCCAGCCCAAGAACAGGGGCATGATGCCCGGTGGGATGCCGGGAATGCCCCCGGGGATGCCGGGGCTGCCCCCGGGTGGGATGCCGGATCTGTCCCAGATGCCGCCCGGGCTCGACAAGTTGCCACCGGGGCTCGAGGGGATCGACCTGAACGACCTGAAGTTCCCCAAGCGCTGACCGGACGGGTCGGGGACACGCCGATTGGTACCGGGGGCGGCGGGCCGTTTAGACTGGTGCGCTGGACGCCGTCACCGGTGGGTCCCGCCGCGCTCGTCGCGGACGGGGGCCCGCGCCGAGCGGCGGTCACCCGGAAGGCGAAACCGGGCCCCGCAACAGGTGCGGGAGTCGCTGAATCGCCACGTGACCCGTAACAGAAAGCGAGACGCCACATGGCCGTCAAGATCAAGCTCACCCGCCTCGGCAAGATCCGTAACCCGCAGTACCGCGTGGTCGTGGCTGACGCCCGCACCCGTCGCGACGGACGCTCCATCGAGACGATCGGCCTCTACCGCCCCAAGGAGGAGCCGAGCTTCATCCAGATCGACTCCGAGCGTGCGCAGTACTGGCTCGGCGTCGGCGCGCTGCCCACCGAGGCCGTCGAGAACCTGCTCAAGATCACCGGCGACTGGCAGAAGTTCAAGGGCCTCGAGGGCGCCGAGGGCACCCTCAGGGTCGCCGAGCCGAAGCCCAGCAAGCTGGAGCTGTTCAACAAGGCGCTCGAGGATGCCCAGGGCGAGCCGTCCGCCGAGGCCATCACCACCAAGCGCAAGGCCGAGAAGGCCAAGAAGGCCGAAGAGGCCAAGAAGGCTGAAGAGGACGCCAAGAAGGCCGCAGCAGCCGAGGGCGCCGAGGGCGCCGAGGGCGACTCCGCCGAGGCCGATTCGGCCGACGCCGAGACCACCGAGGCCTGAGACAGATGAGTGACATGGTCGTCGACGCCGTCGACCATCTCGTCCGCGGCATCGTGTCGGACCCCGACGCGGTGACCGTCCGGTCGAGTGGAGGTCGGCGCGGCACGGTGATCCGCGTGACCGTGTCGCCCGATGATCTCGGACGCGTCATCGGCCGCGGCGGTCGTACCGCCTCCGCGATCCGGACGATCGTCGCCGCCGTCGGCGGGCCGGACGTCCGGGTCGACGTGGTCGACACCGACCGCTAGACCCACTCGGATCTCACCCGCACCGGAAGGACATCATGGAGCTCGTCGTGGGCCGCGTCGTCAAGTCCCACGGGGTCGGTGGTGAACTCGTGGTGGACGTGCGGACCGACTCCCCGCGTGATCGTTTCGCCGTGGGCAGGCGCCTGCTCGGCCGCACCGGCAAGGGGAACAACGTCACGGACCGTGAGGTCACCATAGAAGCCGCCCGGGACCATTCCGGGCGGCTTCTCGTGCGCCTGGCCGGCGTCGCCGATCGGGACACGGCCGACGCGTTGCGTGGGATGCTCCTGCTCGTAGACTCCGATGCCCTGCCGGAGACGGACGACCCGGATGAGTTCCACGACCACCAACTGGTGGGCCTGCGGGTCCTTGACACCGGGGGGACGGAGCTCGGTTCGGTCACCGAGGTCGTCCACACACCGGGTGGGGAACTACTCGCCGTGCGGCTCTCGGATGGAGCCGACGCCCTGGTGCCCTTCGTCACCCGGATCGTGCCGGAGGTGGACCTCGGTTCCGGTACGTGTGTCATCGACCCACCGGAGGGACTGCTCGATCTGGGGACCTCGTGACGGACCCCGTCGGTGCGGCCACCGCCCCGCGGATGCGGCTCGACGTCGTCACCGTCTTCCCCGACTATCTCGCCCCGCTCCGGCTGGCCCTGCCCGGTCGGGCGATCGATCGCGGAATCCTGGATCTGGCGGTCCACGACCTCCGGACGTGGGCCCACGACGTGCACAAATCCGTCGACGACACACCCTTCGGTGGCGGTCCCGGGATGGTCATGCGGCCGACGGTCTGGGGTGATGCCCTCGACGAACTGGTGCCGCCGCCCGTGGACGAGTCGGGGGAACGGCCCCTGCTCATCGTGCCCACCCCCGCGGGCCGGCCCTTCACCCAGGCCGACGCCCACCGTTACGCCCGACGTGGTCACCTCCTCTTCGCGTGCGGCCGCTACGAGGGCATCGATCAGCGGGTGATCGAGGAGGCCTCTACGCGGATGGATGTGGAGGAGGTGAGCATCGGCGACTACGTGCTCATCGGGGGAGAGGTGGCTGTCCTGGTGATGGCGGAGGCCGTCGTCAGGCTCCTACCGGGAGTCCTGGGTAACCAGCGCAGTCATGAGGAGGACTCCTTCTCGGACGGGCTGCTCGAGGGACCCAGTTACACCCGGCCCGAGGTGTGGCGGGATCGGCAGGTCCCCGAGGTGCTCAAGAGCGGGGACCACGCGAGGATCGCGCGGTGGCGGCGGGACGAGTCACTACGTCGCACGGCGCGCCGCCGTCCCGATCTGCTCGACGGTGCGGATCTCCGTCCGGCGGACCTCGAGACCCTCGACTCCGCCGGGTGGACGCCGCGCGCCCACTGATTTGGGGCGGACAGGCCAGGAATGGCACACTAGCGAGGTTGATCATCCGGGCGCATCCGTGCGCCCGCGGACGGTCGCGCTGATCCGGGGCACGAACCGGTCGACCCGCCTGACGGCGGGCGCCAGGGTCCTCTGTCCTCAATTCCTGACATCCGAGGAACACAATGAACACTCTCGACTTCATCGACAACAAGTCACTCCGCGACGACATCCCCGCGTTCCGTCCGGGCGACACGCTCGACGTGCACGTCAAGGTCA
>JBKBRA010000023.1:0-10254 GCA_046292305.1 Dietzia sp.
CAAGCAGAAGCGCGACCGGATCCTCGCCCACGGACGCAACTGGGTGGAGTTGGTGGTCACCGGCGTCAACTTCGACGCGGCCCAGACCGCCGCCCGCGCCGATGCCGAGCGGACCGGTGCCACGATGGTCCCGCCGTTCGACCACCCGGACACCATGGCGGGCCAGGGAACGATCGCCGCGGAGATCCTGGCGCAGCTCGACCAGGTCCCCGACGCCGTGGTGGTGCCTGTCGGCGGCGGCGGACTGGTCGGCGGGCTCGCCACCTACCTGGCGGAGTACGCGCCCGACTGCAAGATCATCGCGGTGGAACCCGCGGGCGCGCCCTCGCTGACCAGGGCCCTGGAGGCAGGGGAACCGGTCACCCTCGACACGGTCGACACCTTTGTCGACGGTGCGTCTGTGGCCCGGCTGGGCGACTTCCCGTTCGGCGTGATCTCCTCGATGACCGAGCGGATCCAGGTCCTCACGGTGGACGAGGGCGCGGTGTGTACCGCGATGCTGGAGCTGTACCAGAACGAGGGGATCATCGCCGAGCCCGCCGGCGCACTGGCGGTCACGGCGCTGGACCAGCTCGACATCGACGAGGGCGCGACGGTCGTCTGCATCGTCTCGGGCGGCAACAACGACGTCTCCCGGTACAGCGAGATCATCGAACGCTCACTGGTGCACCAGGGGCTCAAGCACTACTTCCTGGTCAAGTTCCCGCAGGAACCCGGCCAGCTGCGTCGCTTCCTCGACGAGGTGCTGGGCCCGGAGGACGACATCACCCAGTTCGAGTACCTCAAGCGCAACAACCGCGAGTACGGGGCCGCCCTCGTGGGCATCGAGCTCGGCTCCGCCACGGGGCTGCACTCGCTGCTCGAGCGGATGGACGCCTCCCGCATCGACTGCGAGCAGCTCGAACCGGGCACCGCGGCGTACGAGTACCTGACCTGACCCGGCCTGACCCAAGTCGACCTGGCCCGAGTCGACCTTGCCCAAGCCGACCTGACGTGAGCTGACCCGGCCCGGCCCTACCGGGCCTCCTGACGGGTCCGCACCACGGCGAACCCGAACGCCTGGCAGAACACCGAGTCGTCGTCGGCCACCGCCCCCGAGGCCAGCACCGCCTCGCCGGCCAGCGGGACCCGGCACGGCTCGGTGCCCAGATTCACCGCCAGCGCCAGCGAGCCGCGGTGGACCACGAGCCAGCGGCCGTCATCGGCTTCGACCCCGCAGTCCACCCGCACCGACCCCAGCCACGGATCGCTGAGTTCGGGCTCGGCCCGCCGGAGTGCGATGAGCGCGCGGTACCCCCGCAGGATCTCGGCGTGCTCGTCCTCCGCCTGTTCCGACCGGTCCAGCACGGAGCGCCGGAACGTCGCCGGATCCTGCGGATCGGCGACGGTGGCCGGGTCCCACCCCATCTCGGCGAACTCACGGGTCCGGCCCTGGCGCACGGCGTCGGCCAGCTCGGGCTCGGGGTGCGAGGTGAAGAAGCAGAACGGGGTCCGCGCGCCCCATTCCTCGCCCTGGAACAGCATGGGCGTGAAGGGCGAGCACAGGACGATCGCGGCCTTGGCCAACTGCTGGGCCGGGGTCAGATTCACGGACGGCCGGTCGCCCGCCGCGCGGTTCCCCACCTGGTCGTGGGTCAGGGTGTACGCCACGAACCGGCTGCCCGGCACCCGGCCGACGTCCACCGGGCGGCCGTGCACCCGCCCGCGGAACTCCGACCACGTCCCGGCGTGCAGGAACGCCCCGGTGAGCACCTGCCGCAGCGACTTGAGGGACCCGAAGTCCGAGTAGTACCCCTGGCGCTCGCCGGAGACTGCGGCGTGGACCGCGTGGTGCACGTCGTCGTCCCACTGCCCCTGGAGCCCGTACCCGCCGCCCTCACGCGCGGTGACCAGCCGTGGGTCGTTCTGGTCCGACTCCGCCACCAGCGACAGCGGCCGGCCGACGTGCGTGGACAACGACTCGACCTCGACGGCCAACTGTTCGAGCAGGTGCACGGCCGACGCGTCGTGCAGAGCGTGAACCGCGTCCAGCCGCAGGGCGTCCACGTGGAACTCGTCGAACCAGCGCAGCGCGTTGTCGATGATGTAGCGGCGCACCTCGCCCGAGTGCGGGCCGTCGAGATTGAGTCCGGACCCCCACGGGCCGTCGGCGGCCGACAGGTACGGGCCGAACTCCGGCAGGTAGTTCCCCGACGGTCCCAGATGGTTGTAGACCACGTCCAGGCACACGCCCAGTCCGCGTGCGTGGCAGGCGTCCACGAAGTCCTGGAAGGAGTCCGGCCCGCCGTAGGGCTCGTGCACGGCGAACCACGCCACCCCGTCGTAACCCCAGCCGTACTCGCCGTTGAAGGCGTTGAGCGGCATCACCTCGACCATGTCCACGCCCAGTTCGACCAGTTCGTCGAGGTGATCGATCGCGCTGGACAGTGTGCCGCCGGGGGAGAAGGTGCCCACGTGCAGCTCGTACAGTATCAACCCGGCCAGCTGCCGACCGGTCCATGCTGAGTCGGTCCAGCGGGCGGGGTCCACCCGGTGCACCCGCGAGAGCCCGTGCACGCCATGGGGCTGACGCGTGGACCGCGGGTCGGGTCGCGGATCGCTCACCTCGCCGTCGTCGCCCGTCACCACGAACCCGTAGTCCCTGCCCACCTCCCGCACGACGGTCGACGTCCACCAGCCGTCGGTGGCGCGGTGCATGGCGATCGGATCGGAGTCGGGGGAGTCCAGGACGAGGCCGACGGCATCGGCTGTCGGCGCCCAGACGGAGAACGTGTCACTGCTCGGGAAGGTCACCACCCCAGGGTAGGGAATGCCCCCGGAGGCGGGGCGACGATACTGGTCCCATGGCCGACCCCGGGACGCGCGTGCTCAGGCTGTCCGCCGGCCCGGACGTCACCGGTGAGTACGAGGAGAAGCGCTCGAGGTTCCTCGCCGTACTGAGGAGGTGCGACGACGAGGAGGGCGCCCGCGCCCTGGTCGCCGACCTCCGCCGTGCCCATCCCGCGGCGCGCCACCACTGCAGTGCCTTCCTGGTGGACGTCCCCGGGTCCAGTCGGATCGAGCGCAGCAACGACGACGGCGAACCCTCCGGCACCGCCGGGACCCCCATGCTGGAGGTGCTGCGCGGCAGTGGCCTGACCGGGGTGAGCGCGGTGGTCGTGCGGTGGTTCGGCGGCACCAAGCTGGGCACCGGCGGGTTGGTGCGGGCGTACGGTTCCGCGGTGTCGGCGGCCGTGGACGAGGCGTGGAGGGCGGGCCGGGTCGTAGAGGTCACGCGGACCCCGGCGTGGCGCGCGGAGGTCGACCACACGCTGGCAGGCGGGCTCGAGGGGGCCGTTCGCGCCGCGGGGGCGCAGGTCCTCGGAGCGGACTACGGCCGACGGGTGGCGTTGACCGTGGCCGGGGACCTCGAGCAGCTGGGGCCGATCCTGGCCGCCCGGAGCTCTGGCGGTGTCGAATGGCAGGCGGCAGGGGTGGCGACCACCGAGAACGCGGCGCGGCGCCGAGATGTGGAATCCTGAAGGTATGAGCATGCAGCCCTACCAATCGAACTCGATCGAGGTCCAGAAGCAGCAGGTGCGCAAAGATGCGCGCACCACGGCGATCGCGCTGGGTGTGACCGTGGTGGCGCTGCCGATCGCGTTGTTCGCCAGCTCGTTCTTCACCGTGGTGGCGATCCTCGCGGGGATCGTGACGATCTACAAAGGCAACCAGGTGCGCCAGGCCATCTCGGGGAAGCCGAAGAAGCGCGAGTTGTACTGACGGACACGGATCGACCGGTCCGCGGTGCGGTGCCCCCACTCAGGCGGGGGCCCCCAATCAGCCGTGGCGGCGGACCACGTCCGTGAGGTCCGCGCGATCGGCCCGGAACGTGTTGGCCGGGTGCTCCGGGTCGGCGTAGCCGAAGGCGATCCCGCACACGATCAGACGGTCCTCGCCGATTCCCAAGTGCTCGCGGACACCGTCTGAATAGAGCGCGAGCGCGGCCTGGGCGCAGGTGGCCACGCCCAGCGAGGACGCCGCCGCCAGGAACGTCGCCACGTAGCCACCGCAGTCCACCGCGCCGTAGGTGCCCAGGCCCGCGTCCGAGGTGATCACCGCGACGTGCGGGGCCCCGAAGAACCGGTAGTTCTCCAGCATCTGGGTCAGCCGTGCGTCCTTGTCGGAGCGCTCGATGCCCAGCGCGGTGTAGAGGCCGTAACCGCTGGCCCGCCGCCGCTCGCCGTACACACCCTCGTAGCGTTCGGGCGCCGGCAGATCCGAGCGCATGCCGTTGCTCAGCACGTACTCGGTGAGGTGCTTGCCGAACTCGGCGGTCGCCTGCCCGGTGACCAGGTCGACCTCCCAGGCCTGCGAGTTGCACCAGGACGCCGTGCGCTGGGCCATCTGCAGGATCCGGTCGATCGTCTGCTCGGGGACGGGCTCGGAGGTGAACCCTCGGCAGCTGTAGCGGTCGTCGAGGATCTGCTCGAGAGTGGCGGCGGCGTCGGTCATGGGCCCTCCAGGGGATCGTGCGGAACTGTGATCCCAGTCTCGCACGGGGCCCGTGGCGACCCGCGCCCGCCACCGCCCGCCAAGACCGGCCGACTCTGGTCCTCAGTCCCTGCAACTGACCTATCGGAATCCGACTGACCTACGGGATCCCAGCGGTCAGCCGTACTCCGATGGGTCCGTTCCCCGTGGGACCAGGCCGCTGCACGCATTCCACAGGCCCCGGTGTCTCCACAGCTGCATCCGAAACGAGGGTTCAGAACCGGGCCCCGCATCCCGCGGTCGCGATGATCTGACTGTGACCGACATCAATGGCCTGCGCTCCCGCCTCCTCACCACACAGCAACTTCTCGGCCGGGGCCTGAGCAGTCAGGCGCTCAGCCGTTCCGTCGAAGCACGCGAGTTGATCCGTATCAGGCCCGGGTTCTACGTCGAGGGCGACGCGCGTGAGCTCCCCCGCGACGCGCGTCATCTGCTGTCGGTTCTGGCCGCGGACACGGCACTCGGTTGTCCGGTCTTCTCCCACTCGTCCGCGGCCGTCATCCTCGGACTCCCGTCGTGGGGGCTTGAGCTACGCCGGGTCGTCGTCTCGGAAGACGGCGCCAAGGGCCGAACCCGCACGACCAATCTGACCACGCACCGCACCCTGCGGCTCCGACGCGATGACGTCATCAGTGTCGATGGGCTTCGAGTCACGAAGCCAGCACTGACGGTGGTGGACCTCGCGACTTCGGCTAGGCGAGACGCGGCCGTTGCGGTGGCGGACGCCGCAGTCAACAGCGGGCTCGTCTCCGTGCCGGCTCTGGAGTGCGCCCTGGAGCAGGCGGTGGGCAGGATGGGGATCAAGAAGGCCCGGGCCGCGATGGTGATGGTCGACGGCCGGAGCGAGAGCGTCGCGGAGACCCTGAGCCGACTGACGTTCAGCGATTACGGCCTGCCCACCCCGGAAACGCAGGCGAACATCTTTGATACCCATGGCAACCGAATCGCCAGAGTGGACTTCTTCTGGCGTGAATACGGGGTGATCGGCGAATGCGATGGCTTCGGCAAGTACTTCGACGGGGCGGATTCCGCCGAAACCAGGCGCCGGCTCTCCCGCGAGAAGGACCGGGACGCTGAACTGATGGCTCTCGGCTACCGGGTCGTCCACTGGAGATGGGCTGATCTGGAACAGCCTTGGCTGCTGGCCGAGCGGATCAGGCGTGTCCTCTTTCCGGTTGCAGCGTGAACTTCCGGTTGGAGCTTGAACGGCCCCGACGGCAGACCTATCGGATTGTTCCTGACCTTTGGGCTGCCGTAGGTCAGTCGCAATCCGATAGGTGAGGTTGCGGGATTGCTGGTGCTCGGCGGGGCAGGGCGGGATGGAGCCTGCCGTTCCACGGTTATCCTCGCCGTATGGGAGTGCGGGTGGACGCGTGGACGTGGTCGGTGCGGCTGTTCCCTTCGCGGACCAAGGCGGCGGCCGCCTGCCGTGGCGGGCACGTCAAAGTCAATGGGGACGCCGTGCAACCGTCGAAGAGCGTCGTGCCGGGTGATCGAGTCCAGGTGACCGGCGCGCTCGGCCGAATCCGCATCCTCGAGGTGGTCCAGACCGTCAGCAAACGGGTGGGTGCTCCGGTGGCCGCGACCTGCTACATCGATCACTCGCCCCCGCCCCCGCCCAAGGAGGTCCTGGCCTCACAGCCGAGGCGGGACAGGGGCGCGGGGCGGCCCACGAAGCGCGAGCGGCGCGAGACCGACCGGCTGCAGGGCCGAGGGTAGGCAGCTAGGCTGCGGGGCCGCGAGCGGCGTGAGGCAGATCGGCCGCGGGGCCGCACGCGGGTAGACCGACCGGCCGCAGGGCCGCACCCGCGAGGCGGCACGGGCGCAGAACCCTCAGCCGTCCTCGCGGACGATCAGCACGACCGGCGAGCCGTCCAGCAGGTCGCCAATGTCCACCTGGCCGGAGATCGGCGAGCCGTCCGGGCGTACCGCCCAGGTGCCCTCTGGGAGCAGGACCACGGTGCCGGTGAAGTCCGATGCCGCCATCACCGCGGTACGCCGCCTGGCGATCATTCCGACCGCCGCGCGACCGTCGACGATCCTGCTGAACGCCACCACGTCGGCGGCGGCGGGGCCCTGCACCGGCAGCGGTACGTGCGCGCCGGCCGCCATCGCCGCCGGGTGCGCACGCCGGATCCGCAGTGCCTCGCGGACCAGCGCGAACTTGGGGTGCCCGCTGCGGGCCACCGCGCCGGACCGCAGGGGCTCGTAGTCCACGAACCGGCGGTTGTCCGGGTCGACCAGCGAGTCCTCCCACACCTCCGTGCCCTGGTAGACGTCGGGTACCCCGGGGGACAGCAGCTGTGTCGCCTTGGCGATCAACGAGTTGTCCCGTCCGGCGGGGGCGATGCGGTCGACGAAGGGGTTGAGCAGCGCCCCACCCGAGTCGAGCAGGGTGTCGATCCACCGGTGGGCGGCGGACTCGAAGTCCCCGTCCTGATCCGTCCACGTGGTGTGTACGGCTGCCTCACGCAGTGCCTTCTCGGCGTAGTCGTGCAGGCGGGAGCGCAGGTCCCCGGTGGGCTCGCCCGACTCCGGCCACACGCCCACGATCACCTGGAGCAGGAAGTATCCGGTGTCCTCGGCGGGCGGCGGGAATTCCCGGAACACCTCCGAGACCAGATCCGCCCACTCCTCGGGCACCTGCGAGATCACCGAGATCCGGGCACGCACGTCCTCGCCCCGCTTGGTGTCGTGGGTGCTCAACGCCGTCATCGCCAGTGGGGTGGCGAGGGCGCGTTCGGCCATCGCCAGGTGGAAGGCATCCACCGGCAGGCCCATGCGGCCCGGCGAACCGCCGACCTCGTTGAGCGAGACCAGCCGACCGAGTCGGTAGAACAGGCGGTCCTCCTCGGCCTTGGCGGTGGCGGCGCCGGTGACCTGCGCCAACCGGATCGAGGCCTCGCCGCCGTGAGCCAAAGCCCCGGCGACGAGCCGGAGCGCGGGGGATAGTTCGGGCCGCTGGCGCTGGAGGTCCTCCAGGATGGAGGGGAGGGTGCCTCGCAGGACGGGATAATCAGCGCGGTAGGCGGGCGTCTGTGCGATCACCGAGACGAGCGCCTCGCGGAGCAGGGCGTCCTCGTCGTCACCACCCGTCACGCCACTCGGCTCCTGCCCGCCGGTGGCATCCCGCAGTACCGCCCGGGCCAACCGAGCCAGCTCCGGGGCCAGGTCCTCGGCCACGATCTGCCGCTTGAGTAGCGCGGACTGCTCGTGGACCTGCTCCTCGTCACCGGGGCCGCCGGAGTACCGCTCGGCCAGTTCGGTCAACCGGGCCCGACCGCTGTTGTCCACCAGCATCTGGTCGATCAACCGGAGGGCGTCGTAACCGGTGGTCCCGTCGACGGGCATGGCGGGCTCGAGCACCTCGGCGGGGGCGAGGATCTTCTCGACCAGCAGCCACCGGTCGTCGCCGGCCAGCTCGCGGAGCCGACGGGCGTAACCCACCGGGTCGGCGAGTCCGTCGGGGTGGTCGACCCGGATGCCATCGACCAGGTCCTCCTCGCACCAGCGGCGCACCTCGGAGTGGGTGGCGTCGAAGACCGCGGGGTCCTCCTGCCGCAGGCCGGCGAGCCCGGTGACGGTGAAGAACCGCCGGTAGCCCAGGAGCGGCTCGCGCCAGTGGACCAGCCGGTAGTGCTGGCGGTCGTGCACCTGCTGCGCGGTGCCCTCTCCGGTGCCGGGGGCCACCGGGAAGCGGTGGTCGTAGAAGTGGAGCTCGGTCTCAGCTGAGCTGGTGGGGGTGACGACGACGAGCTGCTCGACGTCGTCTGGTGAGCCCAACACGGGGATCGCGATCCGGCCGTCCGCCCCGTTGGCGGGCTCGGTGTCGAAGTCGAAGTACGTGAAGTACGGCGAGTCCGGGCCCCGGCGCAGCGCGTCCCACCACCACCGGTTCGCGACCGGCTGGTCGACACCCAGGTGGTTGGGCACGATGTCCACGATGACGCCCAGCCCGTGGGCCCGGCACGCCTGCCGCAGCGACCGCAGCGCGTCGATCCCACCGAGTTCCTCCGCCACGGTGGTCGGGTCCACGACGTCGTACCCGTGGGTCGATCCGGGGGTCGCGGTCATCATGGGCGACAGGTACACCGAGCCCACACCGAGATCGGCGAGGTAGGGGACCAGGTCCTCGACGTCGGCCAGGACGAACCCGCGGCCGTCCGGGTCGGAGGCGGGCGTTCGCAGCTGAACGCGGTAGGTGCTCGCCAGTGCCGCGCCCCGGCGCAGCGGCCCGGCCCCGGGCAGTTCCGCGGCGGCCACGGTCAGCTGACCTTGCGCAGCACGATCGTGCCGCGGTCGGCCACGGTGATCGTCTCGTCCGAGCTCAACTCGCCCGCGCGTTCCTCGAGGTGGTCGGCGGTGTCCAGGACGACCTCCCAGCTCTCGGCGTACTCGGAACCCAGTAGCGAGAAGTCGATGGGCTCGTGGTGGGCGTTGAACAGCATGAGGAACGAGTCGTCGATGATCCGCTGGCCGCGCGCGTCCGGCTCGTGGATGCCCTCGCCGTTGAGATAGACGGCCAGGGACTTGCCGAAGCCGGAATCCCAGTCCTTGCGGGTCATCTCCGAGCCGTCGGGGCTGAACCACGCGATGTCCTGGGGATCCTCGTCGTCGCGGAGCACCGTGCCGAAGAACCGGCGCCGGCGGAACACCGGGTGGTCTCTACGCAAGCGGACGAGCCTGCGGGTGAAGGCGAGGAGATCCTCCTTCTCCTCGTCGAGCTCCCAGTTCATCCAGGCGATCTCGTTGTCCTGGCAGTAGACGTTGTTGTTGCCGCTCTGCGTGCGGGCGACCTCGTCACCGTGGGCGATCATCGGCGTCCCCTGCGACAGGATCAGGGTGGTGAGCATGTTGCGTCGCTGCCGGTGACGAAGGCTCAGCACGTCCGGGTCGTCGGTGGGTCCCTCGACTCCGCAGTTCCAGGAGCGGTTGTGGCTCTCTCCGTCGTTGCCGTCCTCGCCGTTGGCCTCGTTTCGCTTCTCGTTGTAGCTGACCAGGTCGTTGAGGGTGAAGCCGTCGTGGGCGGTGACGAAGTTGATGGAGGCGGTGGGGCGGCGGCCGGTGTTCTCGTAGAGGTCAGAGGAGCCGGTCAGGCGCGAGGCGAACTCGCCGAGGGTGGCGGGCTCGCCGCGCCAGAAGTCGCGGACGGTGTCGCGGAACTGCCCGTTCCACTCGGTCCACAGCGGCGGGAAGTTGCCCACCTGGTAACCGCCCTCGCCCACGTCCCACGGCTCGGCGATGAGTTTGACCTGGCTGACCACCGGGTCCTGTTGGACCAGATCGAAGAACGAGGACAGCCTGTCGACGTCGTGCAGGCCCCGGGCCAGGGCGGAGGCGAGGTCGAACCGGAAGCCGTCGACGTGCATGTCGAGCACCCAGTATCGCAGCGAGTCCATGATGAGTTGCAGGGAGTGCGGGTGCCGGACGTTGAGCGTGTTCCCGGTGCCCGTGTAGTCCATGTAGTGCTGCTCGTCACCCTCGACCAACCGGTAGTAGGCCTGGTTGTCGATCCCGCGGAACCCGATCGTGGGTCCCATGTGGTTACCCTCCGCGGTGTGGTTGTAGACCACATCCAGGATCACCTCGATGCCGGCGTCGTGGAACGCCTTGACCATGGCCTTGAACTCGCTCACCGCGTCGCCCGGCTTGTTGGCGAAGGCGTACTCGTTGTGCGGGGCCAGGAACCCGAAGCTGTTGTACCCCCAGTAGTTGCGCAGC
>JBKBRA010000023.1:10351-43635 GCA_046292305.1 Dietzia sp.
TCACGCCGAGGTCGGTCAGGTAGTCGATGATCGCCGGGTGGGTCATGCCGGCGTAGGTGCCGCGCATCTCGGCGGGGATGTCCGGATGCGTGGCGGTCATGCCCTTGACGTGGGCCTCGTAGATCACCGTGTTGTGGTACTCGTGGCCGGGCGAACGGTCGTTGCCCCAGTCGAAGTACGGGTTGATCACGACGGTGACCATGGTGTGTCCGAGCGAGTCGTCGGTGTTGCGGCTGTCCGGATCGTCCAGGTCGTAACTGTGCAGGCTCGGGTCTCCGTCGAACTCGCCGTCGAACGCCTTCCCGTACGGATCGAGCAGCAACTTCGAGGGGTCGCAGCGCAGCCCGTTCTCGGGCTCGTACGGTCCGTGCACACGGAAGCCGTATCGCTGGCCGGGTGTCACGCCGAACAGGTAGCAGTGCCAGATGTTGCCGTCGACCTCGGTGAGCTCGACGCGCGTCTCCGCGCCCTCGCGATCGATCAGGCAGAGTTCGACGCGCTCGGCGACCTCGGAGAACAGTGAGAAGTTGGTACCGGTCCCGTCGTATGTCGCCCCGAGGGGGAAGGCGGTACCAGGCCAGGCGCGGATGAGCTCTGGGGCGGACTGCTGCGCGTCGTCGTTGGTCACAAGGCCCAACAGTAGTGCTTATCGGGGCGAGGGACGGTGTGCCGGGCCCCCGGCGGTCACCACCAGCCGGTCGCGGGCCCCATCTGCCGGGCCAGTTCGCCCGATGCGGACCGGACCCAGGACCCCGAGAGGTGGTGGGAATCGTGGTAGACGATCACGTTGCCCACCACGACCGGGCAGTTCTCGGCATCGCACAGGCCGTCGGTGAGGTCGATCAGCCGGACCGAGTCGATCCCCGCCCCGGCGAGTCCGGCGGGGTTGATCGGCGCGATGGACCGCTCCCGGGGCATCCCGCACTCCTCGGGGGTGCCGCCGTCTCCCAGGCAGTCCCCGGCGCGGATCGGGCCGCGTCCCTGGTTGAGCCACGGGGTGTCGCGGATGGCGATCACGCCGATTCCCTGCTGGTCGAGTGCTCGCCACAGGTCCACGTACTGGCGCGGGGTGACGTCCGGGCCCACGACCCCCACCGGCCGGGTGGCGGTGGTGAACACGAACTCGGGCGCCAGGCCCACGAGGGCGGCCAGGGCGGCCGGGGTCCACTCGGCGCAGCTCTCGTACAGCAGCTCGTCACTGTCGGACACCGAGGCGTCCAGGGTGAGGGGACAGCCCATCTTGAGCAGCGTCACCACGCGGAAGCCGTAGTGGCGCCCGACCTCGTCGAGTCCGCTGATCCAGTGCTCGGCGTGCGAGCCGCCCACCAGTGCGACGGTGCGCGGCGCCGTGACGTCGCCGTACACACACATCTGCACCTCGGACGATTCGAAGTTGGAGATGCAGCCGTCCATGGTGCTCACGGGCAGGTCGTTGCCCACCTGCAGTAGGGAGGGCACGTAGTCGGCGTCCTCGGGGGCCGGGACCCCGTCGAAGAAGGCGCGGGCCCCGGGGTGGTCCGGGTCGGTGAGGGAGTCGACGTAGGGCACCGCCGAACGGGAGGCGGACGTGGCGCTCCACCATCCGACGGTGCCGAGGCTGGCCACTGCGGCGACGACGACGAGGGCGGTCGCCTGCACGAAGCGCCGCTGATCACGGGCGGACCGGCCCGGCCCTTTCCTGGTCGAGTCCCGCTGCTGGGCTGCGGGGGTGGTCCGGCTCCGTGCCCGGCTGGCCATCCGCAGCGGTCGTTCGACGTACTTCTCGGTCAGCAGTGCCAGCACCACCGAGACCGCGACGATCACCAGCCCGGACACCAGTGTGATCTCGGCCTGCCGGTCGTAGCTGAGCCAGAGGATGAGTAGCGGCCAGTGCCACAGGTACAGGGAGTACGAGATGTCTCCCAGGCGGCGGAACACCCGGGCGGACAGAAGCCAGGTGACCGGGTCCCGGCGCGGCGTCGCGCGCATCCCCTCGGGGAGGTTGCCGCCGAGGATGATCAGCAGCGCACCACCGATGGGGTACCAGGCCAGGGGGCCGGGGAAGTAGGCGGCGCCGTCGAACAGGAAGCCGGTGCTCACCACGAGGAACAGCCCGGCGACCGTGCTGAGCATGCGCAGCGGCCACGGAAGCACGATCCCGGCCAGCAGGATGGCCACCAGGCCGCCGACGAGCAGCTCCCACATGCGGGCGCCGGTGTCGTAGTAGTTCCACGGCTGGTTGACGGCCTGGCCGTGCGCGGACCACCACACCGACGCGGCGGTGCCCGCGGTCACGACCACCAGGAGGAACGTCTTGGGCGTGCCGCGTCGGACGACGAGCCGCCACAGCGCGGTCAGGCCCAGGATGACGGTGAGGGCCACCAGATAGAACTGTCCCTGCACCGACATGGACCACAGGTGCTGCAGCGGCGAGATGGTGGCGTCGGCGGCCGCGTAGTCCTGGGCGGTGCGAGCGAGTTCCCAGTTCTGGTAGTAGAGCAGTGATGCGATCGTCTGTTCGAAGATCGACGACCACTGGGTGGGGGGTTTGATGAGGATCGTCCCCACCACGGTCGCGGCCACCGTGACCACGAGTGCCGGATACAGCCGGCGCACCAGCCGCGTGAGGTGGGGGATCGGGTTGAGCGGGGTGTGCCCGTCCGAGGCCCCGCGCAGGAGCGATCCCAGGAAGAAGAACCCGGACAGGGTGAGGAACACGTCGACGCCACCGGAGACGCGACCCATCCAGATGTGGAACACCACGACCAGGGCGATCGCCAGGCCGCGGAGCCCGTCGATGTCGTGGCGGTAGGCCATCTTCCCGCGCCGGCGGCGAGCGGGCGCGGCCGGGGTTTCGGTGGCCACTGGCGAGTACTTCCTGACGGTTCGTCCGGTCTGTGCAGGCACCCCGACTCTGCGAGTTCGCGCACCCGGAGCATGGCGGAGTCGCGTCCGATTACACCACAGACGGTCGACACCGCCCGCGTTGGTACAGTCCCGCCCATGCTCAGCTCGCCGCCGTTCCGCGCCGTGGGCACCCTGTCGGGTGTGGTCGGTCCGGCGGTCGCGGCACTACTCGTGTGGATCGTGGCCGCACCCCGCTCGGAGTTGCTGTCGGTGGGCGGGGGGAGGGGGCTGCGGCTCCCGGAGTCCGGGACGGACGGCGGCAGTCAGCTGCTGATGCTGATCATCCTGCTGGGTGCGGCGGTGGTGTGCGCCGTGCTGGTCCTGTGGCACAGGAACCCGGGTCTCCGGCGGCCGGGCGGGGTCCCGGTCTTGGTGCTGCTGCCGGGACTGACGTGCGCCGTCGCCGCGGCTGCGGCCTCGCCGCTCGCCGCTCTCCTGGCACCGCCCGCGCAGGATGCGCCCTACGGGGCGGTGGTGGCGCAGTCGCCGGCGGCGGGGGCGTTGTTCTTCGACCGGATGATCTACGGGACCTCAGGGCCGTCGTGGGACTGGTTCCCGCCCGGAGCCGGTTGGCTGGTGTTCGGAGCGATGATCGCGGCGTTCACGGTCGCCGCGCTGGCCCACTTCAGCTATTCGCCGGATCTGCGCGACGAGCTTGACCGCGCGGAGCCTGACGGCGCGGAGCCGGAGTTGTCTCAGCGGGATCGCACAGTCTGAGCTCTACGCGCGGCTCGCGACGGCCGTCGGCACCGGCGGCCGGAGTGTCGCGAACTGGTCGGTGATCCGCAGTCTGCGCTCGGAGAACCGGTACAGGGCGGCGGGGCGGCCGCCCGAGGGGCCCGGCGGAGCGCTTCGCCCGCAGCGCACCAGTTCGCCCCGCCGGGTGAGCACCCGCTGGAGGTTGGTCGGGTCCACCGGGTGGCCGAGGGCGGCGGCGTAGTGCTGGGCCAGGGTGGAGAGGGTGAACTCCTCCGGTGCGAGCGCGAAACCCAGGGTGGAGTAGGAGAGCTTTGCGGCCAGCCGGGCCCGGGCGCGGGCGACGATCTCGGCGTGATCGAAGACGGTGTCGGGGAGCCGGTCCACCCTGAACCACGCCGTGTCCTCGGGGACGGCCGGGTCGGCGTCGCTGGGGAGCACCCCGAGAAAACCCGAGGCGAACACGCGGCGGCCGGGCACGCGTGACGGGTCGGAGAACTCCGCGACTGACTCCAGGTGGCTCAATGAGCGCACGTCGACCTTCTCCGCGAGTTGCCGGGTGGCGGAGGCGGCCAGGTCCTCGTCGTCCCTGACCTCACCGCCGGGGAGCGCCCACCGTCCTGCTGCGGGGCCGAGCGCGTGTTGCCACAGCAGTACGTGGAGCACGGGAGTGGCGGCCTGGTGGACCGGCCGGACCTGGCCCACGACTACGAGTACCTCGTGCCCGGTGTTAGACTGTGGCATGTTTTCGATTGTAAGTCGAAAACGCGGCCGGTGGCGTATCGGCCCGCCGAACCGACCCGGGAGGGGCAGCGATGAGCACTGCCACTGGACTCAACACCACGACCGCGCCGCGGCAGGGCACCGCCATCGGGCGGCTGGACTCTCCGCTCGCCTCGCGGATCCGACGGACCGAACACGGTTATACGGGTGTCGAGGCCACGTCCGAGTGGGCCGATGAGATCCGGCGGCTCGCCGACCTGCGGGACGCGGTGATCCTGGCGCACAACTACCAGATCCCGGAGATCCAGGACATCGCCCACCACGTGGGGGATTCGCTCGCGTTGTCCCGGATAGCGGCCGGGGCCGAGCAGTCCACCATCGTGTTCTGCGGCGTCCACTTCATGGCCGAGACGGCCAAGATCCTCTCGCCGGACAAGACCGTCCTCATCCCCGACGAGGCGGCGGGGTGTTCGCTGGCGGACTCGATCACGGCCGAGCAGCTTGCGGAATGGAAGTCCGAACACCCCGACGCCGTGGTGGTCTCCTACGTCAACACCACGGCGGCGGTCAAGGAGCTGACCGACATCTGCTGCACCAGCTCCAACGCGGTGGACGTCGTGGAGTCGATCGATCCCTCGCGCGAGGTGTTGTTCCTCCCCGACCAGTTCCTCGGTGCCCACGTCCGGCGCAAGACCGGACGGGACAACGTGCTGGTGTGGGCAGGGGAGTGCCACGTCCACGCCGCGATCAACGGTGACCAGCTCGAGGACCAGGCGCGCCGCCACCCCGGTGCCGACCTCTACGTCCATCCCGAGTGCGGCTGCGCCACCAGTGCCCTGTACCTGGCCGATGCGGGCGCCGTTCCGGCGGATCACGTCAAGATCCTCTCGACCGGCGGGATGGTCGACGCGGCGCGTGCGTCCGGGGCCAGCCAGGTCCTCGTGGCCACCGAGGTCGGGATGATCCACCAACTCCGCAAGGCCGCGCCGGAGATCGAGTTCATGCCGGTCAACGCGGATGCGAGCTGCCCGTACATGAAGATGATCACCCCGGCCGCGCTGCTGCGTGCCCTGGTGGAGGGTGCCGACGAGGTCCACGTGGACCCCGCCACCGCCGCGGCGGCGCGCGGATCGGTGGAGCGGATGATCGCCATCGGGAACCCGGGATCAGGGGAGTGACCGGCGCGGGCGTGAGTGGAGCGGGCGTGAGTGGAGTGCGGGCCGGGATCGACGACGACGTGTTCGACCCCGACACCCGCGCCGACGCCCTGGTCGCGATCAAGTGCGCCCTCCGGGAGGACCTGCGATACGGCCCGGACGCCACCTCGCTGGCCACCGTGCCGGCGGACGCCCGCGTCACCGCCCGTATGGCGACGCGTGCCGACGGCGTGGTGGCCGGACTGCCGCTGATCCCGATGGTGCTGGCGGAGATCCTCGGGGACGATTTCGCGGTCGAGCTGCTGGCCGCCGACGGGGACCGGGTCTGGGCCGGTGACGTGGTGGCCGAGATCTCCGCGCCCACGCTCGGACTGCTGACCGCGGAGCGCACCATGCTCAACCTGGTCTGCCACCTGTCCGGGGTGGCCAGCGCGACCCGGGCATGGGCGGATGAGCTCGAGGGCACCGGCTGCGCGGTCCGGGACACCCGGAAGACCCTGCCCGGGATGAGACTTCTGCAGAAGTACGCCGTCCGCTGCGGCGGCGGGGTCAACCACCGGCTCGGCCTGGGGGACGCGGTCCTGGTCAAGGACAATCATGTCGTGGCCGCCGGTGGCGTCGTGCCGGCTCTGGCTGCCGTCCGTGAGCGGTTCCCCGAGCTGCCCTGCGAGGTCGAGGTGGACTCGCTCGAGCAACTGGACCAGATGCTGGACGAGGGCGTGGATCTGGTCCTGCTGGACAACTTCCCGGTGTGGCAGACGCAGATGGCCGTGCAGAGACGGGACAAGATCTCACCTCGTACCCGCCTGGAGTCCAGTGGCGGCCTCAGCCTGGACGTGGCCGCCGACTACGCCCGATGTGGTGTCGACTTCCTCGCCGTCGGAGGGCTCACCCACTCGGTTGCGGTCCTGGACCTCGGTCTGGATATGTGAGGTCCACCCCACCCGGCCGTTCGGGTGAGGTGTGGACCGAAGCAAGCCGCGTAAAGTTGATGTCATGACGGGCTTCTGGGATACGAGCGAGAAGAGTACGCCGGCGGAACGCCGACAGCAGCGGATGGCGGAGGCCCGCCGACGCGTTGAGTCGGGCGAGAACACCTCGCCTCCGCCCCCGCGGCCCGCTCCCGCCAAGCCCGTGAGGGGCCGCTCTACCCGCTCGTCCAGGGCGGCCACCGTGGACCCGCTGTCGGTGACAGGTGCCCAGTTCGCCGTCTGGCGTAGCGTGCAGCACTTCTGCGCCACCGATTCGCTCCCGGACGCCCGTGGGGGCGATCTCGACCTGCTGGTCGCCTGGTCCGATTCCATCCAGCCGTTCCGGCTTCGTCAGCGGATAGTGGCGCGCCTGGACTCCAGGGGTGCCTGGCTGCCTGTCTGCTACGCCAAGGACGGCGCCCGCGAATCCATCACCCAGGCCCAGGCCGACCGCTACCGGGAGGTACGGCTGGGCGAGTCCACGCTCTCCGGCGGAGCGCAGAAGTCACTCAGGGAGTCCGACCATCCGGAGTCCACGGAATCGCTCTGAGCGGGGATCTCAGCGTGCGGCGAGTGCGAACCGTCGACCCTGCGGTCGCGGGCCGGTACTGAGGACCATCTCGTCGGCACCGGACTCTCGGCCAGCCGGGCCGGTGGTCTCCTTGATGGCGGTCACCTCGTCGTCGTCCTCGTCGTCCCGGTCGTCATCGCGATCGTCGGCGCAGTCCTCGTTCCGCTCGCCTGTCAGGTCGCCTGCCTCGGCGTCCCCGGGATGTTCGTCCACCGCGACGATCGTCCCCTCGCGGTGGAGATCGATGATCGCGGTACGGGCCGCCCGGGCGTATCGCAGGTTGCGCAGCGCGGGGGTGTCGGTCTCGGGGTCCGAGGGGTCCACATCGGACAGGCGCAGTGGCTCTCCCGAGTGCGCCTCGTAGGCCTCGCAGACCGATTCGACGATCTCGTCCACGCCCAGGCTGTCCCACTCGCCGAGCTTGTCCACGACGATCATGCGGGCCCGTTCCAGCGCGTCGGGCCCGGGAACGGTGGCGGCGTCGATGGCGGATCGGATCTTCTCGGTACGGGTCTGTTCGGACGAACTCATGACCCGAGCCTGCCAGCCCCGGCGCCCGAACGCAGCCGGTCGCGCGGGCGCCCCCGGTGTGCGTGGCGGTCAACTGGGCGCTAAGACGACAGCTCGGCCATGACACGCGGTACCTCTGACAGCAGCTCCCGCGCGAGGAAGCCGGTGGGTCCGACCCGCACCGCGAGTCGTTCCCCGGCCCGACCGTGGGCGTAGGTGGCCCAGGCGGCGGCCTGTGCGGGTTCCGCGCCGCGGGCGAGCAGCCCGGCGATGACCCCCGCCTTGACGTCTCCCGACCCGGACACGCCGAGCCCCTGTGTGCCCGACTCGTCCCGCCACAGGCTGCCGTCGGGAGACGCGATCCACGAGGTGGCCGTCCCGGACACCACCACGGCCCCCGTGCGCCGGGCGAGGTCCGTGACCCGGCGGGGGGTGTCGGCCTCGACCTCGGACTCGGGCACGCCGAGGGTTCTCGCGAGTTCCCGGGGGTTCGGGGTGAGGACGCAGCGCCCGTCGAGGTGGGCGACCCCGTCCGGGTACGCGGTCAGGTACGCCAGACCCAGTGCGTCCAGCACCAGTGTGGAATCGAGATCCGGGACGACGAGGCGGAGCAATTCCTCTGCGATCCCGACGCGGCCGAGTCCGGGTCCGATGACGACGGCGCCGCATCCCTCGGCCAGCTCGCATATGGTCTCCGCGCCGGCGGGGGTCAGCTCTCCCTCGTCGTCCTCGGGGAGTCCGACCGTCATCGACTCGGGGATCCGGAGGGCCAGACCCGGCGCGACGGAGTGCGCTGTGGCGATCTGGAGCTTCCCGGCGCCTGCGCGGAGCGCGGCCTCGGCGGCGAGGAGCACCCCTCCCGGTGTCGTGCGACCGCCTCCCACCACGAGGACCCGGCCACGGCCCTCCTTAGCGCCGCCCGGCGTGGGCAGCGCCCAGCCGCGCAGGCGGTGGGAGGTCAACACGACCTCCTCTGTATTGATCGGGTCGGGGTTCACCGGGTGTCCTCGTCCGCGGCGGAACCCTCGCGGGTGGTGGGCGCCTCGCCCCGCTCTACGGCCGTCGTGTCGGCGTACCGCTCCAGCTCGAGAGCCGCGTCCCCGGACCGGTACGTGGTGACCGAGCAGTTGGGCAGGGGGTCCTCGCGATCCACGTGGAGGATGTCCTGCTCGGCCATCTGCTCCAACGCCACACGGAACCCCATGATCACCGCCTGGTGGCTGAACACGCACAACCGCTCCCCGGCGTACTGCTGACGGAGATCGGTGAGCAGGTAGCGCACCCGCAGGACCACGTCCGTCCAACTCTCACCGCCGGGGGGCCGGTAGTAGAACTTCCCGATCCGGTCGCGTCGCTCGGCCTCCTCCGGGAAACGGTCGCGGATACCGTGGCCGGTGAAACCATCGAGGATGCCCAGGTCCCGCTCGCGGAGCCGCTCGTCGGTGAGGAGCGTGGCGTCGACGCGGGCAGCCTCCAGCGCCGCGGTGGCCGTGTCCGCCGCACGCCGGTACGGGGAGGTCAGCCACACCGTGGGTCGGTGCTCGTCAGGCAGCTCACCGAGCCACGCGCCGACGGCCGCCGCCTGCGAGAACCCGGTGTCCGACAGGGGGGTGTCGGCGTCCCGGTAGTCCAGGTCGAGGCGGTGGGCCCCGGCGGCGCGGGCCTCGTCGTCGGCGATGTTCCCCACGCTCTGTCCGTGACGGACGAGCAGGAGTCGGGAGAGTTCGGTCATACCCAGAACCTACCCATCCGGATCCCGCCCATCCCCGACCTCACGGCGTGAGAACGATCTTCACGGCCCCGTCCTGCTTCTTCTGGAAGATCTCGTAGGCGTGGGGGGCGTCCGCCAGCGGGAGGCGGTGGGTGGCGAAGTCGTCCACGCCCAGCGGGTCGTCGTCGGTGAGCAGCGGCATGATGTCCGGCACCCAGCGCTTGACGTTGGCCTGGCCCATCTTGAGCGTGAGCTGCTTGTCGAACATCGTCAGCATCGGCAACGGGTCGGCGGTGCCGCCGTAGACGCCGGACAGGGAGATGGTCCCGCCTCGGCGCACGATGTCGATGGCGGAGTAGAACGCGGCGAGCCGGTCCACGCCCGAGTGTTCCATCATCTTCTTGCCCAGGAACTTCGGCAGCATCCCCACGGCCGCGTGGGCCGCCGTGGCGACGGGGGACCCGTGTGCCTCCATGCCCACCGCGTCGATCACCGAGTCCGGCCCGCGGCCGTCGGTCAAGTCGCGGATCGCGTCGCCCAGTTCGCCGGGGAGCTCGGAGGGGTCGAGTACCTCGACACCCCGGTGCGCCTGCCGGGCCCGACGCTCGCGGACAGGGTCCACGCCGATGACGCGGTGCCCACGGTGAGCGGCGATCCGGGCGGCCATGTCGCCGATGGGGCCCAGACCCAGGACGACGACCGTCCCGCGGTCGGGGATCTGCGCGTACTCGACCGCCTGCCAGGCGGTCGGCAGTACGTCGGACAGATAGAGGTAGCGGTCGTCGGAGTGCTCGTGCGGCACCGCGATGGTGGTGTTCTGGGCCTGCGGGACGCGAAGGTACTCGGCCTGCCCACCGGAGACGCTGCCGTACAACTCGGAGTACCCGAACAACGCCGCGCCCATGCCCTGGTCGCGGACCTGGGTGGTCTCGCACTGGGTATTGAGGCCCTTGTCGCACATGTAGCAGTGGCCGCACGAGATCTGGAACGGCATCACCACCCGGTCGCCGGCCTTGAGGTCGGTGAGGCCGGACCCGACCTCCTCAACGATCCCCATGGGCTCATGGCCCAGGATGTCGCCCTCGTTCATGAAGGGCCCGAGTACCTCGTACAGGTGCAGGTCGGATCCGCAGATGTTCGTGCTGGTGATCTTGACGATCGCGTCGGTGGGCTCCTCGATCCTGGGATCGGGCACCTCCTCCACGCGGACGTCGCGCTTGCCGTGCCAGGTGACCGCCTTCATGGCAGATTCCTCTCGCTGGTCGTGTCATGCGCGCTCACGCATATCACCGACGCTACGAGGCCGCGGGAGTAGTCGCATCCGGTCGCGCGGCGAACTCGTCGCGTCTGGGGGCGGCGCCCGGTGGACCACGTTCCCGGGCGGCGACCTGCCCGAGGCGGTAGACCTAGAGCGGTGACAGACCTCCGCCAACCCCGCATAGTGATCATCGGCGCGGGGGTCGCGGGGATAGCCGCCGCGCACACGTTCAAGCAGGCCGGATTGACCGACGTGACGATCTGCGAGAAGGGCACCGACGTCGGCGGGGTGTGGCACTGGAACCGTTACCCGGGTCTGACCTGCGACGTCCCCTCGCAGCTCTACCAGTTCGGGTTCGCTCCCAAAGCCGACTGGTCACGCGTCTGGGCATCGGGGGAGGAGATCCAGCGATACCACCGGGAAGTGGTCGAGCGCTGCGGGCTGGACGGGTGGTTGCGGCTCGGGACCGAGGTGACAGACGCCGTGTACGACGACGAGTCCGCCACCTGGACACTGTCCACGGAAGCGGGGGAGACCCTCCACGCGGACTTCGTGGTGTGCGCCACCGGGGTGTTGCACCACCCGTACGTGCCCGACTTGGACGGACTCGACTCCTTCACCGGCCCGGTCGTCCACACCGCCCGCTGGGATCCCGCGCTCGACACAAAAGGGAAGAGGGTCGGGGTGATCGGCTCCGGTTCGACGGGAGTGCAGATCGTGTCCGCCCTGCAGCCGGAGGCGTCGCGGCTACTGCACTTCGCCCGCTCCCCGCAGTGGATCCTCTGGGCACCGATGGGCGTCCGGCAGCCCGCACCGCTCACCGCCCTGCTCCGTCGGTCGCCGGGATTGCAGCGGAGGCTGTACGCCACCGCCCTGTGGGCCTCGGGGATCCTGGCGGACGTCGTGCTAGAGCCGACCTGGCGGCGCCGCGCGGTACAGGCGTACGCCCGGTCGAGTCTTCGCCGACAGGTCCGTGACCGTCGGCTCCGCGAGGAGTTGACCCCCGACTACGAGCCACTGTGCAAGCGGCAGGTCGTCTCGGGGACCTACTACCGGGCCATCACCGCCCCCAACGCCCGGCTTGTCACGGGGCCTGTGGCCGAGGTGACGCCCACAGGGATCCGTACCGGCGACGGCATCCACCACGAGGTCGACGTGATCGTGCTGGCCACGGGTTTCCGCACACACGAGTACATGCGGCCCATGCGGATCACCGGTCGGGACGGTCGGAGTCTGGACGAGGCCTGGGCGGACGGTCCGCGCGCGTACCGGATGACCGCGATCCCGGGGTTCCCCAATCTCTTCACCGTCCTCGGGCCCAACTCGCCGACCGGGTCGATCTCACTGCAGTTCTCGGCGGAGCTCACCTCCCGGTACATCGCCCGGTGGATCGAGCGGTGGCGGCGCGGTCAGTTCGACGCTGTCGAGGTGACCGAGCGGGCGACGCGGGAGTTCGCCCGCGCGGTGGGGGCGGCGATGGGGCCGACGGTGTGGAACACCGGGTGTACGTCCTGGTACCAGACCGCCGGCGGTGAGATCGATCTGTGGCCCTTCGACCGGACGCAGATGAAGGAGATGCTCGACCACCCCGATTCCCGGGACTTCGACGAGGTCCTGCTCAGCTCCTGAGATTGCGGTGCGCCGCCGACCTCGAGGAGGATAAAGTAATCGTCACTCTTCGGACGTAGGCCGCTTCGGCGTCCCTGTCGATGGTGGTGATCATGAGCAATCCGTCAGGTGGTTCCGGTTGGGACGGGTCCAGCTGGGACGGTTCCGGCCGGAACGACGAGCGCTGGGGTCAGGCGGCCTACGGAACAGCTCCGCAAGCCTCCGCCCGCAACGGCCTCGTGTGGGCGATGGGTGTGTTCATCGTGGTGTTGCTCGTCGCCCTCGCCGGCGTGGCCGGGTACCTCCTCGCGTCGGACAGCGGAGAGCCGAGTGCGGCACCAGCACCCACGACCACCTCGGCAGAGCCGGTAACGGGGTCCCCCGGTCTCGCTGCGACACCGGCGGATACCGGTGCGCCACCAGTCCTGTCCTCCGAGTGCGACCCGGACGAGATCGCGAGCGAGGCGGGGATCGCCCGCCGGAACGTCATCGTGGATCGGTGCGCGGGCGAGTGGGCACTGGCGCACGTGTTCGTGCCGCCGGGCGAACCCGTCGGCGACACGCAGTACATAGTGAGCCGTGTCGGCGGGAGCTGGACCCGCTACACCGGGGTCCCGTCGACCACCTGCCGTCAAGAGGCGGAGGCCGACGGTATGCCCGCCGAAATCGCTGCGGTCCTGGACGACTGCTCGTCTCCGCCCGCGTCGACCGGCGATCTGGGACTGGGTGTCCCCATGTCCCGCCCCGCGTGTGACGGCCGGGGGATCGTGGTCCTGTACTCCGCCGTCACCCCGGGGGCGTACGCGCAGGAGATCTCGACGGCGCTGGCCCGGAACCCCGGGGCGTCCTACCTGCGCACCGACATGGCGTGCCCCTCGCTGCGCGCGCGGGACGAGAACGGCAACGTCATCTACGCGGTCTACCGCCCCTCCGGGTACTCCCGGCAGGAGCTGTGCGCAGACGTGCGAGCCGTGGGGCCGCCTGCCTACGGCCGCTGGCTGGACACCACCAGCGATCCGTCGGCGCTGGTCACCTGCTGAGCAGGCGCCGGCGGCTCACCGAAGTATGAGTGGGATGTGCTGCTCTGCCGCGGTGTTGGCGCCGTGGTGGCCGAGGAGGGTCGACTCCATCTGCTCGTGGCGGGTGCGGGCGAGGATGACGCCGCCGGTGGCGATAGCGATGACGTCACCGAGGCGGTCAGCGTGCTCGCGGCCCGGTCCGAACAGTTGCTCGTCGAGTGCCTGTTCCCGGCTCAGCACCCTGGCGTCGCCCGACAGCTCGGCACACCACGCGGCCAACACCGCCGCCTCCGACCCGGCCCGCGCGTAAACGTGCCGCACCCGGGCCTCGCCGGCGACGGCCTCGAGGTCCGCGAGAAGCGACGGGGTGGCATCGATGTCGACGACGGTCTCCGCGGCGACCATCCCGTGATCGGCGGTCACGAGCATCCCGCAGTCGAGGGGCAGATCCGTCGCGAGGTCGGCGACGAAGGCGTCCACCTCGCGCAGAGACTGAACCCACTCCGGGGAGCCCGGTCCGTGGATGTGTCCGATGAGGTCGAGGTCCCCGAAGTAGGAGTAGACGAACCGCCGGGAGCGTGACGGGCCCGCGACGGCGTCGAGGACCGCTTCGCGGATCTCCTGCAGCGAGATCGCCGGCCTGTAGTCGCCATCCGCGCGGAAGGCGGCGCGGGTGAGTCCGGACGCCCGGAAGTCCTCCCGCATGACGTAGGTGATCTCGACCCCCTCCTCGGCGAGCAGCTCGAGCAGACTCGGCAGCACCTGAACCTCGCGCGGAGGGAACCGGTCCAGCGCGGAGGGCCCCTCGGCGGAGCCCGTGGTCCAGCGCAACGAGTTGAAGACGGTGGGTGTATCGGCACCATCGTCCGGGAGCGCGAAGCTGTAACCGACGATCCCGTGGCGGGAACACGGCGCTCCCACCGCCAGGCTGGTCAGGCTCGTGGCCGTGGTGGCGGGGAATCCTGCGGAGATCATGCGCGTGCTCGTCGACGCGAGGGTGGGGGCGGCGTCGGCGTGCTGCCGGATGAGTTCGGCGCCGAGGCCGTCGACCAGGACGAGCACCGTGTCCCGCGTGGGCGGAAGCGCCAGTGGGTTGCGCACGTCCACACCCAGCGAGGCGGCGATCGACGGCATGACGTCGGCCAGCGAATGGTCGGCGGGTCTGGTCGGGATCCCGTTCATGTCTCCACTCTCCCTCATCCCGCCCGCCTGCGGCGCCGACCGGCGGGAGTGGACCCGCGCCACCCGGGCGGGATCGTCGTGGCGTAACACTGACCCGCACGAGACGGATATGTGATGGACTCAAGAATCATTAATCCGCCGAGGGGCTCGCGCCCCCGACCTGCTCGGAGTTCACTGTGACCAGATCCATCGCCTATGCCGGAGCGCTGGCCACCGCGCTCCTCGTCTTCTCGACCGGCGCCGCCGCAGCCCAGAGCGCGGACGGCCTCTCCTCGGGCGCCCTCGACTCGTCGTCGCTCACCGGTTCCGCCGGAACGGACACCGGTGAGGAGACCGACGGCGCACTCGGTTCCGCCGGTGACCTGTTGCCGGCCTCCGTCACCGGCTCTCTGCCCGGGTACACCTCCGGGCCGGTCGGGTCGGTCGCCAGCGCCGTCTGTGGCATCGGCACCGTGGCCGGCACGGCCGCCAACCTCGCGGGCATACCGCTGCCGCCCATCGGGGTCCTGTGCATGGTCGTCAAGCCCGTCGCGGAGTCCGTCGACTACCTGATGCGCGGTGACGTCGCGGGTTCGGTCGGCGCCGTCATCGGCGGGGTCCCGGTGGTGGGCCAGTCGCTGGGCGACGTCGTCAACACGGACTCGGCCACCGAAGCCGTGGAGGGTTCGCTGGGTGAGGAGCGGCTCGGCTCGATCACCGGGTCCTCCGTGACCCCGGAGATCTCCCCGGACCTTTCTCCGGAGAACTGACCCGGTTCAGCGCTGACCGCGACCGAAGGCGTGGGGCTCCACCGGTCGCTGCGCGATCGGGAGCCCGGCCACCACGAGCCGGTAGGACTCGGTGACCAGCTCCTCGACCATGTCGGGGCTCAGGCTCCCCCCGGGGTGCAGTGAGATCCAGTGGCGCTTGTCCATGTGGTAGCCGGGCGTGATGTCCTCGTGCGCATCGCGGAGCGCGAGGCCGTCCGAGGGCGATGCCTTGAGCACCACACGCCGCTCATCCTCCACCTCACTGTGGAGCATGAACACCTTGCCCCGGACCTTGTAGACATCGACGTCAGGCCCGAACGGGAACTCCAGAGTCGTCGCCGGTAGTTCGCGCGCCCGCATCGCCGCACACCTCTGGAGTTCCCGCCCGTTCATTCCCCTGACGTTACGACACGCTGCTCGCGGCGTGCGGGACCGGTCGGGCTCGGCGCGAGGGGATTGACCAGGGTGCCCGCGAACTGCAGCGAGCCCGCCTGATCCGTCAGATCGACCATCTGCCGGGTGTCACGCAACTGCAGACGGTTGAGGCACGAGTGCTGGAACCGCGGCGCGAACAGCGCCTGCCACATCGCCTCGTCGATCTCTCCCGGGTCGCCACCGCTACCGGCCATGGTCTGCAGGCACAGGCGGGTCTCGTCCCAGAACTCCGACGCCGGCAGGACTCCGGCCTCGTCGCAGATCGCGGCCAGATGACGCAGTACCCCGTCCATGACGTCGGTGTGGATGCTCAACGCCGCCGTCTCGGCATCCACGATGTGCCGGATCCGTTCGATCCCCTCGGGCAACGGGCGGCCGGTCACCACGGCCACCTCCTCCCCGATGTCCTTGAACAGCACCCGGCGCGGCAGGTGGTCCGGCCCGATCACCACGATCACGTTCTCCCCGTGCGGCATGAACACCAGCCCGTGAGTGAGCAGACACCGGGCCACCGGCAGCAGGTAGGCGTCGAGTAGCGCGCGGAGCCACGTGCGGGCGTCCGACCCGGATCGCTCCAGATGCTCGACGACGAGGGGGCGCCCGTGCAGGTCCACGTGCAGTAGCGAGGCCAGCGTGAAGGCCCGCTCGCCCTCCGCCAGTAGCGGCACCGGGCTCTCGCGCCACAGGGCGGCGATCATCTTGGTGTGCGGCCCCTCGTCCGAGACGCCGGTCTCCGCCGCCCGATGGTAGGCGTCGCCGGTGTACCCCACCGCCGCGACCTCGCGCAGGATCCCGAAGTCGAGGGCCCGGAGCACGGGATCCCCGGCCACCAGTCCGGCCACCCAGTCGTTGACCGCCGGGGTGTCACGCATGTACTTCGGCGACAGCCCGCGGGTGAAGCCCATGTTCTGCACCGCCAGCGCCGTCTTGACGTAGCCGCGCTCGGGACGGGTCACGTCGAAGAACGTGCGCACTGACTGTTGGGGACGGTACTCACTGCGGGACTCGCCCAGGTAGACGAGGTCGCGGCGGGCCAGGTCGGGGCCGAACGCCACGGCGATCTTGTGCTCCCACTGCCACGGGTGAACGGGTAGGAGGCGGTACCCGCCGGGGTCCAGGCCCAGCGCGCGGAGTGTCTCGTCGCATTCCTCGAGGTCCCGGAGGCCGAACTCGCGGAGGTACAGGTCGCCCTCGTCGAGCCCGGACACGGTGGCGAGGTGGCTCAACTCCCGGCGTACCGCCAGCCACACCAGGCGCACCGTGGCGGATGCCTCCGGGGTGTAGTGGTGCCGGTCGGTGAGTCCCAACCCGATGCGGCCGTTGTTGGCCACGAAACCGGGGTGCCCCTCGGTCATGGCGGCCTCGACCTCCTGAAGGTCGGCTTCGGCGAGCTCCTGCGCCGGCCGGTCGCGGTGGTGCAGGCAGAACGCGGCCGAACCGAGGGTCGCCGCGATCTCCTCCAGGTAGATGCCCACGAGCGATTCCGGGATCCCGAGCACCGGGGCCAGCGCGGTGATGAGGGCCTGCGCGTCGGGTTCGACCGGCTTGCCGCCGACCTCGCGGCGGAGCGAGCCCTCGTCCACCACCCAGTGCTCGAGCGGCAACACGCGAGCTCGGAACGTCCACAGCTCGTCCCCGGCTCGGACCTCGTAGCACCCCGGTCCGGTGCCCGGCCGGGGGGCGATGAGCCGCTCGTGTGAGAACTCGGCCAGTGCCTTGGCGCACAGGTGGCGATGGGCGCGCCGCATCGCGTGACCGGTGAGGTGCCCGTGGGCGCGGGAGCCTTCCGACGGCGGGGTCGACGGCGGGGTCGATACCGAGGACGACGGTGACGAGACCATCTGCGCGCTCCGGCCGATCTCGGAGGAGCGGAAGTCCTCGGCGCTGCAGAACGAGAGCAGTGCGGTCTTGTCGGCGAGCTCGAGCGGCCCGTCCTCACGGAAGCCCGCACGCGCGTTGAGCCGGTGCACGGCGGTGTTCCGGGCGTCGGGTTCGACCACCATGCGCCGCGCGCCCAGTGAGTCGAAGGCGGTCCCGCAGATCGCCCCCATCACGGCCGCGGTGGTCCCCGGCACCGGGGTCCGCGAAGGAGCCACCAACAGGTGCATGCCGAGATCCCCGTCCTGGTGGGGGTATCTGCCGTCGAGCTCGATCTCGGCGGGGTCGTAGAACACCGCCAGGCCCACACGCAGCCCGTCGATGCGCACCAGGTGGACCTGCCGGTGGGGACAGTCCAGCCAGTCGGCGAAGAACGTCCGGACCTGGTCGGGAGTCAGGCCCCGCATGCCCCAGTACTCCGACCCGGGGTGGCAGAGCCAGGCATGCATGTTCCGGACGGTGCCGGGATCCAGGGACAGGGGGGCGAGCGAGACCAGTCCCGCTGGTGTGCTGACGATGTGGGTCATCTGGCCTCCTGGGCCTGCGTTGTGCTGGGTGACGTCCGGGGCGCGGGCGCGGGTGTGGGCGTGGTCGACGGGCGGTGGGTCGGGGCGCCGAACCGCTGGAACGCGATGGCCGACTCGACGGGGTAGTGCTCACGGCCGGTGACCCCGCGCAGGATGACGCTGTTGCGCATGGCCCCCATCCCCAGGTCTGGGGCGCTGAGCCCGTGGGTGTGCTCCTCGGCGTTCTGCACGTGGATATGCCGGTGGGCGAGGTCGACGGTGTGGTCCCGCGCCACGCGGTAGCGGCGGGGCCGGCCCGCGCGGGACTGCCCGGGCCCGGGCTCCTCCCAGTCGATCTCGGAGGCGATCCCGTCGAGGAACCCCGGCGCGGTGGGTGAGTAGCCGGTGGCCATCACCAGACCGTCCGTGTGGTGTTCCCAGGCCCGCCCGGTGTCGTTGCAGCGCAGGGCCAGCCGGATCCCGGCGTCGGCGACCGTGGCGTCGTCCAGGGCGGTCGCGGCCACGAGCAACCCGTTGTCGAGCCCTCTCGCGGAGCGTCGGTAGAGCAGATCGTGGATCTCGTTGATCAGGTCGGCGTTGATGCCCTTGTACAGCGAGCGTTGTTCGCGCAGCATCCGGTCCCGCGTGTCGGCGTCGAGCCCGTGGAAGTGGTCGATGTACTCCGGGGAGGTCATCTCCAGGGTGAGTTTGGTGTACTCCATCGGGAAGAACCTGGGGGACCGGGTGATCCAGTCCACGCGGGGACCGTCGTCCGCGGACGCCGCGAGCAGGTCGTGATAGACCTCGGCGGCCGACTGGCCGCTGCCCACCACGGTCACCGAGTCCAGCCCGAGCAGCTCATCGCGCCGGTGCAGGTAGTCGGCGGCGTGCAACGCCACCCGTGGGGAGGAGCTCAGCAGGTCCGAGTCGAGCGGGCCCTGGTCGAGCGGGTCCGTGTCGACCGGCGACCACGGGGTGGTGCCGATCCCCAAGACCAGGTGCCGGGCACGGTAGGTCTCGGTGCCGCCGGAGGTGATCGCGGTGACCCGATAGACGGGCCCATCCTCGTCGTCGTCGGTCCCGTCGGCGCGCCCGCTCCCGGGGCCCGGCGCGGACTCGCGCCGGACGTCGACCACCTGGCGGCCCCACCGGAGTCCGCCCACCCGCTCGGAGGCCCAGCGGCAGTACGCGTCGTACTCCGAGCGCAGCGGCTGGAAGCTCTCACGGATGTAGAACGGGTACAGACGGCCGACCTGCTTGAGGTAGGCCAGGAACGAGTACGGCGAGGTGGGATCGGCGAGTGTGACCAGGTCGGCGAGGAACGGCACCTGGATCGTCGCGTCGTCGAACATGAGACCGTGGTGCCACGCGAAGCCCTCGCGGGCGTCGAGGAAGACCGCGTCGATCTCCAGCGGCTCGGCCAGGCACGCCAACCCGAGGTTGAACGGACCGATGCCCACCCCCAGTAGGTCGTGGATCTTCCCGCTCACAGGAACACCCCCGCGGTGGTGGCCTGGCGTATCCCGTCGGCCAGGTATCGGGCCGCCTCCCGGACGTCGGTGAGCACGGCCGCCACGTCCTCGTCGGACAGTCCGGGGTCCAGGACGGTGAGCTTGAGGCAGGGTCTGCCGTCCACCACCGTCGCCGCCACCACCGAGCGCCCCTCGGCGAACAGCGCGTCCCGAACGGGACGGACCAGGGCGTCGGACTCGTCGGAATCACACCCCTCGGGTCGGGGCCGGAACAGGACCGTCGACAGCGCCGGCCGGCGGACCAACTCGAGGTCGGGTTCGTCGTCGACGACCCGGCCGATCCGCTGGGCCACGTCGATCGCGTCGTCGAGCATGCGGCCGATCCCGTCCGCGCCGAGCACGCGCAGCGTCATCCAGAGCTTCAGGGCGTCGAAGCGGCGGGTGGTCTGCAGGGACTTGTCCACCGCGTGGTCGTCGCCGTCGGCGGGGTTGAGGTAGTCGGCACTGACGGTGGAGTGGCGGAATCCCGAACCGTCCCGCAGGAGCAGCGCGGACGCGGCCACCGGCAGGAAGAACGTCTTGTGGAAGTCCACGGTCACCGAGTCGGCCAGCCCGATGCCGTCGAGCAGGCCGCGGCGGGTGGGGGAGACCAGCAGACCACCGCCGTAGGCGCCGTCCACGTGCAACCACACGTCGCGCTCGCGGCACACCTCGCCGATCTCGCGCAGCGGGTCGATCGCGCCGTGGTCCGTGGTACCGGCCAGGGCCACGACCGCCGCGACCTCATCACCCGCGTCGGCGACGGAGGCCAGAGCCCGGTCGAGGGTGGCGGGGTCCATCCGGTCGCCGTCCCCGGGCAGGACGATCACGGCGTCCGGGGCCAGGCCGAGAAGTCTCGACGCCTTGACCACGCTCAGATGCGCGTGCTCGCCGGTGAGGATCCGCAGTCGGGACAGTCGCGCGCAGCGATCCGACGGGGTGGTCCCCCCGGGGCCGGGCCGGGAGAGTCGATCCTCCCGCGCGGTGAACAGCCCCTGCAGGTTGGACTGCGTGCCGCCGGTGGTGAACACACCGTCGGGCGTGAGTTCCTCTGGCCGGTCGAAGTCGATCAGATCCGCGACCCAGTCGACGAGCTTCTGCTCGATGAGACACGCCGAGGTGCCCTGGTCCCAGGTCTCTACCGCCGTGTTGACGGAGGTGGCGAGCGTTTCGGCGGCCAGCGCGGGGATGAGGACCGGACAGTTGAGGTGGGCGAGGTAGCGGGGGTGGTGGTAGCCCACGGCGTGGTCGAGGTAGAGGCCACGCACCTCCGCCAGAGCCTTGTCGAGCGTGCCCAGCGGGGTCGACAGGTCCACCGCCGCGGTCTGGGCCGCGAGATGTGCGGGTGAGGCGGACGAGCGCGGGGTGGTACGACCGTCGAGGTATCGACCGACCTCGGCGGTCGCCGCGGCCAGGGCGGCGGCGTGGTCCTTTCGGCTCCGGTGGCTCAACAGGTGTTCGTTCACGGGTGCTCCGAACTGCTCGGGGACTTCGGTACCGGCGAACGTTATGAGGCTAGGCTAGCCTAAACAACAGCAGGGTGACATGAATCACGTTGTGGCCGAGCTGAAGTGGGAATGAAGAAATCCGGTCTTGCGTTGTCGCGCTGTCCGGTCCTAGTGTTGCGCCGATAAGGTAAGCCAAGCCTAAGCGGCTTCTATCCCACTCGGAGACCCAATGAGTTCATCAGCCGTCCGATCCCGTGTCCGTCCGGTCGACACCCCAGGGCGTTCGCGCCTGGTGCTGGTCCTGGCCGCGCTCATCGCGCTTCTCGCGGTGTTGGCCGGGTGCACGACGGGTTCCGTGGGTGGCACCGAGGATTCCGCCGCGTCGACCGACGTCGAGCGCGACGGAGACTTCCCGCGCACCATCTCGCACGCCTACGGCCAGACGGAGATCACCGAGCCGCCCCAGCGGGTGGCCACGATCTCCTGGGTCAACGCCGATGTCTCCCTGGCTCTGGGTGTGGTGCCCGTGGGTGTTCCGCGGAACGCGTTCGGTGGAAACGCCGGCGGATCCACCGACTGGTTCGACGCCGAGCTGGAGGCGGTCGGCGGCGAGATGCCCGAGGTGTACTCCGAGACGGACGGCATCAACACCGAGGCGATCGCCGCGTTGCAGCCCGACATCATCCTCGGTGCCTACTCCGGCATGACCGCCGAGGAGTACGAGACCCTGTCCAAGATCGCCCCGACCGTCGCGATGCCCGAGGGAGACGTGGCATTCGGCACCGCCTGGCAGGATTCCACCCGCCTCATCGGCGAGGCACTCGGCCGGTCGGAGCGGGCCGAGGAACTCATCGACGAGGTTGAGGGACGGATCGCACAGGTCGCCGATGACCACGCGGGCATCCGGGGAACGACCTTCATCTACGGGACCGTGGACCCCGATGCGGCCGAGAAGATCTACGCCTTCACCGATGTGGACAACCGGCCGCGCTTCCTCGAGCAGTTGGGGATGGTGCAGGCCCCGGCGGTCGCCGAGGCCTCGACCGGGGCCTCCGACCAGTTCGCCGTGACCTGGTCGCCCGAGCGGGCCGATGAGCTCGTCTCGGACATCCTGGTCACCTACGCGGCTTCTCCGGACGTGCGCGCCGCGATCGAATCCGACCCGTTGCTGGGCCGCATCCCCGCGATCGAGGCGGGCCGGATGGTCGTGCAGACCGACGAGCAACAGGTGCTGTCGATCTCGGCCGCGTCGCCGCTCAGTCTGCCCTGGGCGCTCGACAACGTGGTCCCGGACATCATCGCCGCCGCGGAGCAGAACTGACGCCGATGCAGGCGACCGCGACGAGCCGGATCGACCCCGCCACGACGTGGCCCCCGGCAGCCCCGGTGCGGTCCTCAGCCCCGGGGCGCCTGCGCGTGGTGCTGGGAACCGTGACCGCGTCGGTGCTGCTCGTCCTGTCGGTGGGGGCGTCCCTCTTCCTCGGATCCCGGCCGGTCGACCCTGCCGTCGTCTTCTCGGTCCTGTCCGGACTGCCCTCCCAGTTGATGTCCGGAGACCTCGCCGCCGCGCTGGCCCCGGGGTCCGGTGCGGGGATGGACGAGGCCGTGGTGAGCGCCCGCGTCCCCCGCACGATCACCGCGATCGTCGTGGGCGCCGCACTGGCCGTCGCGGGCGCCGGGTTGCAGGGTGCCACCCGGAACCCGCTCGGTGACCCGGGATTGCTCGGACTGACCGCGGGCGCCGCCCTCGGCGTGGTCCTCGGGTTGGCCCTGGCACCCACCGCGGGCCCGACAGCGGTCGCGCTCTTCGCGGTGGTCGGGTCTCTCGCCGCCGGGATCGTGGTCGTGGGTGCCGGGCGGCTCGGCGCCGATTCCGGTACAGGCCTGGTCCTCGCCGGAGCCGCCGTGACGGCCGGCTGCACCGCGGTCACCTCATCGCTGGTCATCGCGCTCCCGGGCGTACTCGACCGGTTCCGCTTCTGGGGACTGGGATCGGTGGCCCGCTCCGGGGCTCCGGAGATCGCCGCCGCGCTTCCGTTCATCCTCCTGGGTCTCGCCCTGGTCCTCGCCGGCGCCGCGTCACTCGACGCGCTCGCCCTGGGCGACGACCTGGCGCGCGGGCTCGGGGTCGGGCCGGTGGCCGGTCGGGCGGTCGTCCTGGGTGGTGTGGTGATCCTGTCCGGGGTCGCCACCGCACTGGCGGGCCCGATCGCGTTCCTGGGGCTTCTCGTTCCCCACCTGCTGCGTCGACTCGTCGGGGTCGGGAACAGGGTCGTCCTGGGGTTGTCAGTGATCGTGGGCCCCGTCGTCCTGCTGCTCGCAGACACCGTCGGGCGCGTCCTCGCCCCGCCGGGGGAGATCGCCGTAGGGGTGATGACCGTGGCGATGGGCGTGCCGTTCCTGATCGCCCTGCTCCGGATGAACCGGGGGGTGAGCCCCTCGTGAGCACCTCCGTCCTCGACCGGCCCGCAGACCGGGTGGAGACCGAGCAGGTGGTCCGCCGGCTCGCCGCCCGTCGCCGTAGGCACACCCTGCTCCTGGTGATCGCACTCGTCGTGGCCCTCGTCGCGGCGATGGCCGTCCGGGTCCTGCTGGGCCGGTACACGGTGACCATCCCCGATTTCCTCGCCATCCTCGGCGGCGCCGCCATCCCCGGCGCGACCTTCGTGGTGATGGAGGACAAGCTCCCCCGCGCGGTGCTCGGCGCGCTGGCGGGGTTGGCGTTCGGCGCCTCCGGGGCACTGTTCCGCCGGGTCCTGGGCAACCCGCTCGCCAGCCCCGATATCCTGGGCATCTCCCACGGCGCCTCCGCGGGGGCCGTCGTCGGGATGGCGTTCTGGGGGTTGCGCGGGGTCGCGATCATCCCGGCAGCGCTCCTCGGGTCCGCGGTCGCGCTGGCCATCGTCCTGAGCGCGTCGGCAGGGCGCCACACCGGGATCGTGGGCCAGCGGTTCCTGCTCGGCGGCGTGGCCGTGGCCGCGCTGGGCGCCGCCGTGGTGACCCAGCTCATCGCGCGTCTGCCGCTGGCCGGGGCGCAGGAGGCCGCCGTCTGGACCGTCGGTTCGCTCTCCGGGGCCTCGGTCCAGCGCATCGGATGGCTCGCAGCGGCCCTGGTGCTGCTCCTGCCCCTGGGCATCTGGCTCCACGACGCCCTCCGACCCGCGGAGCTGGGCCCCGAGCTCGCCGTGGGCCTGGGTTCCCGGCCCGTCCCCACCCGCGCGGCCGCACTCGGAGTGGGCACCGTACTCGCGGCCGCCGCGACCGCCGTGGCCGGCCCACTCGCCTTCGTGGCACTGCTGGCCACCCCGATCGCCACCGCCCTCGGCCGCGGACGTCCCCACATCGTGGCCGCCGCGCTCACCGGCGCGGTGATCGTGGTGGTCGCCGACATCGTGGCATCCGAGGCGCTGAACACCGTCGACCTCCCCACCGGAGTGGTGACCGGCGCCCTCGGCGCCCCCGCCATGCTCTGGATCCTCCTGCGCTCCCGAAAGGTCGCCTGATGAGTATCACCACCCCCGTCGCGGCAGCGTTACCCATGGACGCCGCGCCCGCCCCGGCTCCCGCCTTCCGCCTGCGGGGGCTGACCCTGGGATACGGGGCCGACCCCGTCATCCGCGACCTCGACCTGGACATCCCCAGCGGCCGCACCACGGTGCTCATCGGCGCCAACGGCTGCGGGAAGTCCACCATCCTGCGGGCCCTGGGCCGCCAACTCGCGCCGCTGGCCGGGTCGATCGAGGTGGCGGGGCGGGACCTGGCCACCGTGAAGTCGCGCGAGCACGCCCGGTCCGTGGCGTTCCTCCCGCAGTCGCCGCTCGTCCCGGAGGGACTCACGGTGGCCGAGCTGGTGGCCCGAGGTCGGCATCCCCACCGTCGGTGGTGGGGATCGGGCGACGACGACGAGCCCGCCGTCGCCGAGGCGCTGACCCTCACCGGCACCGCGGACTTCGCCCATCGCAGGGTCGACGAACTCTCCGGGGGCCAGCGCCAGCGCGTGTGGGTGGCCTTGGTGCTGGCCCAGGCCACGCCCACGCTGCTGCTCGACGAGCCGTGCTCGTTTCTCGACCTGGCCCACCAGCTGGACGTGCTGGACCTGGTCCGCGATCTGCCGCTGCCCGCCTGGCACGCCATGGATCCGGATGACCCCGGGGCGGGCCGCCGGACGGTGGTGGCCGTCCTGCACGAACTCACCCTGGCCGCGCGCGTGGCCGACCACCTGGTGGCCGTGGCCGAGGGTGGCGTGGTGGCCGCGGGGCCGCCCGGGCAGGTGATCAACTCCGAGACGCTGCGCCGGGTGTTCGATCTGGAGGCCGACATCATCAGCGACCCGCTGACCGGCCACCCCGTGGTGTTGCCGCGGGGACGACGGAAGGGGACATCATGACCACTATCGCCGTAGAGGCTCCGATCCTCGTCGCGCAGACGCGGGTGGTGCGGGTCCGTGAACTGGGCGAGTCCTACCTCCGCCTGGTGTTGGCCGGCCCGGATCTGCTGAGGTGGTCAGAGGACGTGGTGGACCCCGGGACGGTGCGCGACGCCTACATCAAGGTGTTCGTACCCCCGCCGGGTGGGCGGGGGATCGTCCCGGACCCGGCCGCGATCCGGGAGTGGCTGACCCTGCCGGAGGACGACAGGGGCTGGATGCGGACCTACACCGTGCGCAGGGCCGACTCGGTCGAACTCGACGGCGAGCGGGTCCCCGCACTGACCGTGGACATGGTGGTCCATCCCGGTGCGGACGAGGGACCGGGTTCGGGGTGGGCGCGGGCGGTACGGCCCGGAGACACCGTGCGCATCGCCGGCCCCGGCCGTGGGCACGCACCATGGGCGGCGTGGGCTCCGGGTGGGGCCGGCCGGGTGATGTGTGCGGGCGACGAGACCGCGGCGCCCGCCCTGCTGTCGATCGCCGAGGAGCTCGCCGCGGAGCCGCAGGGCACGAGGAACGTCCGGATCGTCCTGGAGGTGCCGACTCCGGCCGACGTCCTCGCACTGTCGGCCGAGGCCCCCGATTCGGTGACGCTGCTGCCGAGGTCGGGGGAGCGGGGCCACGCGCTCGTGCACCATCTGGCGGGCCTGTTGGAGGTGGGTCAGGGGTGCGTCGAGACGGTCCTCGACGGACGCCGCCCCGCCGAGCGGGAGTGGCAGACGGCCACCACCGTCTCCGCGGGGGACCCGTACGTGTTCCTGGCGGGGGAGGCGGGACTGGTCCGCGCGATGCGCCGGCTCGCCGTGGACGGGGCCGGGATACCCAAGGGGGCCGTGTCGTTCATGGGCTACTGGCGCCGGGGTGCCGCAGAATCGTGAGCGGTCGACGGGATCAGGTCTGGTCGGAGCTCTCGTCGGGCGCCGGATAGGACGGGTCACGCAGTGCGCTGAGCAGGCGCGGATACCGCGATCCGGGCAGCCGGTTCCCGATGGGGTCGAAGTGCAGGTCCTCGTCGTCGTCCTCCCACGTGTCCACGGTCAGTCGGCCGAGGGTCTCCCACTTGCCCAGTGGGGTGGCGTGTTGGAGGGTCCACGTGCCGCCGTCGCCGGTGGGGATCGCGGCCAACAGCAGCTGGCGGCCGGCGATCCGGACGGGGAACATCGACGTCATGGTGCGGCCGGTCGTGCGCCATCCGGTCGTCAGGACATAGCGGGTGACCGGACCCAGACCGGTGCTGGCCAGCAGGATGTCCACGGGGCGATCGGCGTGGATGCGGATGGCCATCCCGCCGATGTCCGGGACGACATCCGGCAGACCCACGGCCCGCGAGAAACGCACGGTCGCAGGCCACCGGCCCGTGATGTCCAGGAGGGGCGAACCGGTTCGACCGATCCCGGTCACGCTCAGGGTCGCGTGGGCGACGACGCCCTTGGGGTGCAGAGCCTTCGGCCTGGCCAGACGCGTCACCGCCGCCGCGACACCGAAAGCGGAACCGAACAGACCCGCGACGGGTGACGAGCGCACGGCCACCTCCGCGGAAGGTTCCGGGCGTCGGCGGTCGGGAACGTGGGCGGAGGAGTCGCGGATGGTTCTCCGAGGGGTGCGGGACATGGTCTCAACGATACTCAGTGGCGCCCCTCACACCGCGGTGCTACGGTCAGCGCACTACTGGACAAAACAACGAACGGTGTCAACCATGGGCAGTGCGTACATGCGACAGGACGAGGGACTCTTCGCGGCGGACTCAGTCGCCCGGCGGGTGTGGTCCTACCCGACCTCCGCTCTGTTGGGCTTCATCCGGGCGGTGACCGTCGAGCACCTCGACCCCGATCTGACCGCCGCGGTCGACCACAGCGGCCAGGTGGTGCAACGGCCCGCCCTCAGGTACGACCGGACCGTGCAGTACTTCGCGACCGTGCTCTTCGGGGACGCCGAGTCGGTGATCAAGTCATCCGATGTGCTCATGAAGGTGCACTCGCGCGCGTACGGCCCCAACCCCGTCACCGGCGGCGAGTACGACTCCAACGACCCGGGCTCGCAGTTGTGGATCCACATGACCGCCTGGCATTCGATCCTCTACGTGTACGAGCGCTACGGGCCCGGTCAGCTGAGTCGGTCCGAGGAGAACGAGTACTGGCGCGAATGCGCCGTCGCCGCACACTGCCAGCCGATCCACGTCGAGGACGTGCCCAGGACCCGGGGCGAGGTGCAGAAGTACTTCGACGCCTGGCGCGACCGGCTCGCCGCGTCCGAGGCGGCCGTGCACAACATCGACTTCATCCTCCGCAGCATGAACACCATCTTCCCCGCGCTGCCCGCGCCGATGCGTGCGGTCATGGGGCCGGTGATCAGGGCCGGGGTGATAGCCACCTACCCACGGTGGATGCGTCCGCTGATGGGAGTGAGCCAGTCGCGGGTGGTCGACTCGGCGGCGCGCGCGGCGATCCGGCCGGGCATGGCGGCGCTGGCACGCAGTCCCCGGGCGCAGCTGTGGTTCCTCGAGCGGGTGGCTCCCCGCGGCGGCCCGGTGCTCACCGACCATCTGCGGGGAATCCCCGCCGAGACCTCGAGCGTCTACTCGCCGGAGCAGGCCCGGAAGAAGTTCGGAGACCCCCGGACTCCGCTCGAGCAGTACGCGGACCAGCTGGCTGCCCGCCGGGTCGGGTCTGCGGCGACGCCGTACGCGCCCAAGCATCGCGAGGCGCCGCTGGAGTTCGCGGCGCCGGCGGCTCGGGTGGGGTGAGGCCCGCGGCGCCGATCGAGGTGACGCCGTCGCGTGGGCGATTCCGTTCACGTTCTCCGTGGGGCGGGCTCAGGTTGTCGGCGCTTTTGTTACCACTCGCCGGGGATGAGCCGTGGATGAGCCGTGGATGAGCCGTGGGTGAGCCGGCTGGGTGACGGGTTTCGGGTGACGGGTGACGGGTTACGGGTTACGGGTGACGGGTGACCAGCTCGGCGGCGCGGTGGTCGGGCGAGCCACGTCGCGCCGGGTGATTCAGTCGTCGACGCCTCGGGCCGCCAGAGCGTCACCGAGCTGGTCGGCGGTGGTCAGGGCCCCTAGCACGGTGGGTACGACCAGCGCTCGGATCGACATGCCCAGCCCGCGGGCCTTGCGGGCCTCGGTCACCTGCCGCAGCTGACGGGCGAGCAGCGGGATCGCACGAATGGTCAGGACCAGCACCAGCGCCACGCGATCCGGTGAGACCCCGACATGGCGCAGCGGCTGGGCCGCGCGGGTGACAGCGTCGAGCATGTCGGACACTTTGGTGGTCAGTGCGACCAAGCCCGCCACCGCCACCGCCACCAGCAGTGATCCGCTCACGCGCAGCGCGGTGTCGAGGTCGGCGACGATCCACTGCAGCACCAGGATCGCGATCAGCATCGGCAGGACAGGGCGCACCTGGTCCCAGGCGGCGCGCGGCCGGATCCGCCCGATCGCGTAGAGCACGGCGGCGAGCCCGAGCGCGGGCACCACGTGCCAGGCCTCCCGCACCGACAGCGACACCGCGAGGATGAGCGCGCAGACCAGCAGGATCTTCAACCCCGCGGGCAGGCGGTGCAGCAGCGAGTCGCCGGGTTGGTAGGTGGCGAACACCTAGACCCCCGCACCCGAGCCAGAGCCCGGCGCCGAGCCCGAATCCGAACCCGGCGCCGAGCCCGAATCCGAATCGAGCGCGATCCGCCGGTACCCCGACAGCGCGGCCGCGGGGGCGTCGTCGATCACCACCCGACCGCCGTCCACCACGAGCACGCGGTCGAAGTCGGCCACCAGGTCCAGATCGTGGGTCACCACCACGAGTTGTTGGGGCAGCCCGGCGAAGGTCTCGGCCACCAGCGCACGGTTACGCAGGTCGAGCAGGGTGGTGGGTTCGTCCGCCACGATCACCGACGGCTCGATCACCAGGACCGCCGCCAGTGCGAGCAGCTGCTTCTGTCCGCCGGAGAGCAGGTGGCAGGGGTGATCGGCGTGATCGGAGAGGTTGTATCTGGCGAGCACCTGGTCGACTCGTCGTCGTCGGTCCTCGCGGTTCAGGCCCGAACGGCGGAGGGAGAAGTCCACGTCCTCCGCCACGGTGGGCATGACGATCTGGGTATCGGGATCGGTGAAGCAGAAGCCCACCCGGCGGCGGATCTGCGCGCCCTTGCGGCGGGTGTCGAGGCCGTCGACGGTCACCGAGCCCGACGAGGGGATGACCAGGCCGTTGATCATGCGCGCGAGCGTCGACTTGCCGCCGCCGTTGACGCCGACGATCCCGATCCGCCGCTCGGACAGCACCAGGTCGATGTCGGCGAGGACGGTCCGGTCGCCGTATGCGTGATCGACGCCGTCGAACCGGATCTCGACGCCCTGGGGGTCGGTCACACGGGGGTCGTTCGCGCGGGGGTCGGTCACGCTCGGGTCGGGCGCTGCCCACGCAGCGGGGCGATCAGACCGGGCCGCGCCTTGTGGACCTGAACCGCGACGACCGCGGTGATGACCGCCTTGACGAGGTCACCGGGGACGAACACGCCGTTCGCCGCGATCGCGGCCGTCAGGGTCAGTTCGGTGCGGATCAGCATGCCCACCACGCCGAAAGCGTAGATCACCACGATGCCGCCGAGGATGTTGATGAGCAGTCCGGGGATCAGTCGGTAGCGGGGCATCAGCAGGGCGGTGAGTAGGCCGATCACGACGACCGCCGGAAGCCAGCCGATGAGGAAGCCCGCGGTGGGGCTGGCCAGCGCGGTGAGGGTCGTGCGGCCGCCGGCGAGCACGGGCAGTGCGAGACCGATGACGATCACCGCGAGCACCGACAGCAGACCCTTTCGCCAACCCAGAAGTGCGCCGGCGAGCATGACGCCGAGCGTCTGCAGTGTGATCGGCACCCCCGCGGAGCCGATGCTGATCTGCCCGGGGAGACCGAGGACGACGATGAGGGCGGCGAACACCGCGATCTGGGCGAGATCTCGGGTTGCGCTCCGGGCCGGGGCCCGATCGATGGAGGTGCTCACGTGGACTTCCTTGTCACCGGTAAAGCTGATCGACGATGTACGGCGTTCATTGTTGCCCCTGACACGCCGAACAGCGACATCGGGGTGGGCGGTTCCGCGTGTCTGGTCGCATGTCCCCGCGCACTAGCTTAGAGTGACCTGAATCACATCCAGCGGTTCGGGGGACCAGTGGCGGCTCGATCCCAGCGCATCCTCGGCGAGGTCTTCGCGGCATTCCTCGTGGCGTTCATGGCCGTGGCCCACATGCCGGCGGTCGCCGGCGCGCAGCCATACGCCATCTACCTGGACGTCCCGGCCGACAACCAGGACGGTGAAATGGCGGGTGGGTTCTCCACCACCATGACCACCGATCGCGAGGTGCTGGCCGCGGCGCTCGACGTGGTCAGGGCGGCGGGCGTGGCGCCGGAGCGATACGGGACCCTGGCTCGCCAGTACTGGCTCGTCGTCGGCGCGGAGAATGCGGGAATCGACCTGGCGGAGTGGGAACCGGCGCGGGGGCTGGACGCGAACCTCGACACTGTCGACAAGGTGTACGTGAACTACCTGCGGCTGTACAACTCCCACGACGGGTTCTGGTGGACCGGGATGGCCGGGTTGGCGGGGATGTCCTTCGCCGCCGGGTTCTGGGACCTCGACGAGGTGGGCGGGTTGCTCAGCGTGCCCGGGGTGCACGAGGTGGGGACCGGCGTCGGTGGGGCGCTGAGCGGCGTGCCGTGGGAACTGGCCGTCGGGATGCCGCGCGATGTGCGGCTGCTGGCGACCGCGGGGCCGACGCTCACGCGACCCGACGTGGACTGGTACCTGCACAGGCTGCTGATCATGCAGCGCAACATCTTCATGGACATGGTGCCGATTCACGAGGCCTACCTGGCCGGGGGGCTGCCGGCGGTCAGGGAACTCGCGGCGGGCGGGGCCTACGACGACTACGCGCTCGAGGCCTGGCGGAGGCTCGACGAAGGCTCGCCGACCGGCAGATCCGAGGCGCTGCTGCGGATGGCGTCGCGTGAGCAGAACCAGATCATCGCCGACCAATGGGACGTCACGGCCGCCGGCCGAGGGGACTTCGGTCGAGTGCTCACCTACATCACCACGGTCGGCGGTGCCCCCGACATCCCCGGCGCCTCCACCCTTGGCGAGTTCCGGCCGCTGTCGGTGCGCGCCGACGTCAACGGCCAGCCGACAGTGCTCCACACTCCGCTGCCCGCATTCAACTGGGCCGACCGGGAGCCGCGCTGGGAGTACATCGAGCAGGACCTCGTGCCCGCGTTCCGGTCGCTCGTGCGCGACCGGCCCGACGAGGCGCCCAGTTACCTGGACGTGGGCTTTCGGCCACGGGCCGAGCAGAATCGCATCCTCGTGCGGCTGCCGGTGTTCGTCGGGCTGATGACGTCGGGGTGGGCGGTGGGGCCGGCCTGAGGCGCTCCCGCGTGCCCGGCGCCGGTCGCTGACTCCGTCACCTCACCTAGGACGCCCGATCGGCCCCGAGCTGCGGGTGTGGACAGGTACTCCTGGTACATGCCCCGTGTGATTCCCGACAATCCCGTTTACGGCCACCCCTCCGAGGCAAGGATCGTCGAGTTGCTCTGCGACCAGCTCTCCGACGAGAGCCTGATCGTGGTGGGCCAGCGCGTCTCCACCGAGGAGAAGGAGCACGAGGTGGACATCCTCGTGGCCATGCCCGGGGCGGGGATCGTGGCGATCGAGGTCAAGGCGGGCTCGATCACTATCGAGGACGGCCGGTGGCGGCAGGGGACCGGCGGCAAGCAGCACACGATCGATCCGGTCAGCCAGTGTCGAGGCGCCCTCTACGCGCTGCGTGGGTATGTCAACGTGGACCCACGCTGGCCACGGCAGTACCAGCGCTGGACCCACATGCTGGTTTTCCCGCACGCCTCGATCCCTGAGGACTTCGCGCTGCCCGACATCGCCCGCAACCGCATCGTCGACCGGGACCAGCTCGACCAGATCGCCACCCTGGCCTATCGTCTCGCGCAGAACTCCGGTCCGACGGACCGGCCGTTCCTGTCCGTCGACACCGTCGACCGACTGGCCGAGGTCCTCGGAGGCCGGGGGCTCCCGCAGCGTGACGTGGTGGCCCGCGCCGCCGAGAACGCCGACATCGCCGACGCGCTTACCCGAGAGCAATCGGTGCTGCTCAGGGCAGTCGACGCCCTGCCGCGGGTGGAGATCCGGGGTGGCGCGGGCAGTGGCAAGACCTACCTCGCTCTGGAGCAGGCGCGGCGCCTGTCGAGGGCCGGGCAGCGCGTGGCGTTGATCTGCTACTCGCACGGCCTCGCGGGCTACCTCAAGCGTGTGACGAGCGGATGGAGGAGACGAGAGCAGCCTGCGTATGTGGGGGAGTTCCACGCGCTGGGCGTCGAGTGGGGTGCACCCGTCGGACCGGATGAACGGGTCCGGTCCGAGGAGACGGTGCGCTGGTGGGAGGAGGAGCTACCCCGCCTGATGGCGGACCTCGCCGACGAGTTGCCCGACGGCAAGAGGTTCGATGCCGTGATCGTGGACGAGGCCCAGGACTTCGCCGACAGCTGGTGGCGTCCGGTGATCGGGGCGCTGCGCGACCGCGAGCACGGCCGACTGATGATCGTCGGCGACGCCGGGCAGAGCGTGTTCCAGCGGACCGGTCGGCCGCCCGTCGACCTGGTGCCGCTGGTGCTCGATCACAACCTGCGCAATACGCGCCAGATCGCCAGTGCCTTCCTGCCCCTGGTCGGACAGCGGATGGTGCTGCGCGGCGGCTCGGGGCCCGCGGTCCGTTACTTCGAGGTGCCGGAGGGAGCGGACCCCGTGGCGATCGGCGACGACGAGGCCATGCGACTTCTGGACGAGGGCTGGGAACCGGGTGACGTCGCGCTACTGACAACGGGGTCGCGACACCCGATGCAGGTCGAGCTTCAAGACGGCGGCAACGACGCCTACTGGGAGACCTTCTGGAGCGGAGAGGACATCTTCTACGGCCACGTCTTGGGCTTCAAGGGCCTGGAGCGCCGCGCGGTGGTGCTGGTGTGCAACCACCACGACGGCAT